>JANXEU010000030.1 GCA_025058055.1 Candidatus Calditenuaceae archaeon | reverse complement strand
TGACCGCGAAGTTCGGGGGAAAGGTGACGTAACTCCCGACTCCTATCCCGAGGGTCCTTACCTCGTCCCTGCTGGAGGCGCCGACGTCAACGTAGAGCTCCCTCAAGTTGGGCACGACCTTCATCTCGTCGGGCGTCATGACGTGCGGAGGCTTCACACCGATGCAACCCTCGACGGGACCGTTACCGTGAACGACGACCCGCTGGCCTATGAGGACCCTGGCGTCGAGACCACCGAGCGGTGCGATGTGGAGGAACCCGGAGTCGTCGACGTGTCTGACGATCATCGCGACCTCGTCCACGTGGGCCACCATCATCACCCTCGGGCCGCTTCCGGCCCTCACCTTCACGAAGAGGTTCCCCAGGTTGTCCCTCCAGCTCCTCTCCACCACCTCTGAGGTCATCCCCCTCAGTTTCCCCACTACGTCCTCCTCCCATGCAGGTGGGCCGTAGGCGTTGGAGAGCACCCGAAGCGCCTCGAGAAGGCGTCCCCCTTCGAACACGCTCCGAACACGAATCGGTCGCATTTAACCCCTCGAGCCGACGGCTGACGGGACGACCCCAACCAGCAGCAGTGCTAACTATTTGAGAGCCCGACGGCTGAGGGAACCGGAGTGGCACTCTCGATCGTCAAGCTGGGTGGGTCGGTCCTGACCGATAAGAGGACGGGAAGCTCCGAGCTGAGGGAGCAGTTACTCAGGGAGATCGCGAGACTCCTCCGCGATCACGTCAGGGACCAACTGATCCTGATTCACGGCGGTGGAACCGAGGTCCACAGGACTGCGCTGGAGGGGAGGGTACACCTGGGCAGAGGCGGAGGAACGCCAGAGGGCCTCGTGAAAACTGCGCTCGTGGTCAGGAGGCTCAACCAGAGGATCACGGAGCTCTTGGTCGATGAGGGGATACCGGCGTTCTCGATACCCGCGTCCACGATCTTCAGGACATCCGGAGGCAAGATAAGGTCTGCAAACCTCGAACCCTTCCTTAGCGGCCTCGAGGAGGGACTGGTGCCGGTGACGATGGGCGACGTAGTCTTCGACAGGGAGCTCGGATACACCGTGCTCTCAGGCGACTCGATAGCGGTCTACCTCGCTGTGAAGCTCAGAGCTAAAAAGATCGTACACGCGACCGATGTGGACGGAGTTCTGATACGGGACCGTGAGGGCTCCACCAGAGTGGCCGAGGTTCTGGACTACGAGGGCCACAAGAGGGTCCAGTACGCTGGCGTGAACGACGCGACCGGCGGCATGGCGACCAAGGTGGAGGAGGCGTTCGAGGCGGTAGCGTCTGGCGTCGAGGTCCTCATCGTGAACGGACTCCACCCCGAGAGGGTGGTGCATGCCCTCCTGAGCTATCCGGTTCTGGGGACCAGACTCGTCCGGTGAGCCATAACAGCGCCTTTCGGCCCTCGTCTCGGGAGAAGGTTATCGAGTCGCGCCAGATTGCCGCCTCGTGGAGTACTAACCGGGTCCGTGCCCCCATCTAGAAAATACCGAACGCGTTGACGGAGACCACTAGGCCACCTTACTCCTCCACAGCTCGGAGGAAGCTTTCAGGGCCTCGAACATCGGTAACCTCTTCCCGGCCAGATACATGACCAGCGCGCCTCCGGCGGTACTGACGTAGTCTATCCAGTCCTTGATGTTGAGCTTCTGAAGGGCCGTGCTGAGGTGCCCGCCGCTGACGATCGTGACGCCGAGTGAGCTCGCGACCGCCTGAAGTATTTCATTGGTCCCGAAGGAGAACCGGTCGTCCTCGAAGACGCCCGGAGGGCCGCTGGCGAAGACCGTGCCGGCGCTCTTGATCACCTTCACGTACCTCCGTACGGTGTTGGTGCCTATGTCCCTGACCAGACTCGGGTCCTCCACCCCCTCGACGGGGAGCTCGACCCTACTGTCGCCGGAGAGGATCGCGAGGTCCTCCGGCAGCTCGATCCGCTCGTAATACTTGGAGTAGATGCTGCCGGCCTTTTCGATCAACCGCTCCTCGTCCTTGATGTTGATGGGCCTTTTGATCTTTCCCACGGCCCTGAGGAAGACCAGCGCGATCAGTCCGGTCATGAGTATCTTGTCAGCTTTGCCGCCTTCTATGAGGGCCTCCATTGCCTCGAGCCTGTCGCTGATCTTCGCTCCTCCGAGCACCGTCACGAAGGGAGCCTTCATGACCTGCTGGACGTTCCTGAGGGCCTTCACCTCCTTGACGACGAGCCTGCCCGCGAGTGTCGGCCTCACCTTCGCGAAGCCCACGATCGAAGGATGGGCCCTGTGGGCGGTGGGGAAGGAATCGAGGACGCAGTAGTCGACCACCGAGGATAGCCTCCTGACCAAATGGGTGTTGCTCGCGGCCTCGATGGTGAACTCGAAGTTCTCCTCCGCTGCCAGCCGCAGGTTGTCGAGGAGCAGCACGTCACCGTCCCTGAGAGACCTGATCTCTTCCATCGCGGCCCTTCCTATGACGTCCTCGACGAACTTCACCTTCCTCCCCACGTACTCCCCGAGCGCCTTGGCGTGCTCGTGAAGCGAGACGTAATCGTAGCCGCCGACTCTTCCTTGATGCGACCCGACGACCACTTTGGACCTTGAAAGCTCCCTGACCGTGATCGCGGCCTCCGAGATCCTCGAGTGGTCAAGCAGCTTCCCGCTCTTCGGGTCGATGGCGCTGTTCATGTCGGCCCTCACGAAGACCGTCTTCCCCGTTAGATCGAAGTCATCTATCGTTAAGATCTCAAGATGGGATGACATAATCACCCCTCAATTACATATCCTGTGCGCGGGAAATAAACGTTAGACTATCACTGAGTGAGACACGCTCGATGTGTACAGGAGGAAGAGATGACCCATAGGAGAAGTCGTTCTGGCGGTGACGCGAGTCTGAACACCTTCAGTCACAGGGTCGAGTGTCGCTATGCGCTCGTAGGTCGCTTCGGGACGGTCGACGGTCCCGGATCGGATTTCACCTGGCCCTGCCGCGGCCTGACACCATCAGGACGAGGTCGACGAGTCTGTTGCTGTACCCCCATTCGTTGTCGTACCACCCGAAGACCTTGACGAAATCGCTCCTGTCACCGAGGACGAGCGTCTGGGTGGCGTCGAATATGCAGGAGTGCTGGTTGCCTATGATGTCGACCGAGACTATCGGGTCCTCCGTGTACTCCATAATTCCCTTCAGCCTGCCCATCGCCTCCTCCCTGAAGGTGGCGTTAACCTCTTCGACCGTGACGGGTCTCTCGAGTACGGCCGACAGGTCTGTGACCGAGCCGTTGGGGACGGGGACCCTCATAGCGATCCCGTGGAGCTTCCCTTTCACCTCAGGTATTACCAGATGGAGGGCTGAAGCGGCACCGGTCGTCGTCGGAATGATGGAGAGCGCAGCGGCCCTAGCCCTCCTCAGGTCCTTGTGGAACAGGTCGAGAACCCGCTGGTCGTTCGTGTACGCGTGTATCGTGGTCATGTAGCCCTTCACCAACCCGAAGTTGTCGAGGAGAACCTTCACCATCGGCGCAAGGCAGTTGGTCGTGCACGAGGCTCCCGAGATCACCACGTGCTTCGACAGGTCGAGGGCTCTGTCGTTCACACCGGGGACTATCGTTACGTCCGCGTCGCTCGACGGTGCTGAGATGATGACTTTCTTCACCCCTCGTTCGAGATGGGCTGCGGCGTCCTTCCTTTTCGTGAAGACGCCGGTCGACTCAACAACGACGTCGACGCCGACCTTGTCCCAGGGGATCTCGGAGGGTTTCGAGACGTTGAAGAACGCGAACTCCTTGTCTCCGATCCTTATCCCTCCGGACTCGGTGGACTTCACCTCCTCAGCTAACCTCCCATGAATGGAGTCGTATTTGATCAGGTGCGCGGTCGTCTTGGCGTCTGCTATGTCGTTGAAGGCGACGACCTCGAAGGCCTTTCCATACAGCGGGTCCTTGAGTGCAGCGCGGAGAAAGAGCCTCCCGATCCGGCCCATTCCGTTTATTCCAACCTTAACGGTCACCATGGCTTTTCAACCAAAACTCGTAATATGAGTATTATGCGGCCTACAATCGAACCTCTTCAATCCACCTATCGTAATCGTGGGCACTAGGACCAAGAGGGACTACTGCGATGTACTAAGTCTCCTGAAGGAAACCACCGAGGACGAGGCAAAGCGGGCCCAGAGGAGAGCGGCCATTCAGCGTCACCTCAACAACAACAGAACGGATTCGCGGGTCGCGACTCATCCATCCGCAGAAAGGCTTTTCCGTTGAATGACGTTGTTGTGACGTGAACGTTGGAAGGGTCGCGTCGATTCGACGCTATCCGTTGCTGGGCTGCGGGGGCGAGGAGCTGTCCGAGGCTCAGGTGCTAGACGTTGGAGTTGAGGGCGACAGGATTTACGCACTGCGGGAGAAGTCTTCCAACTCGATACTCGAACCTGTGGGGAAGTCCTATGACTGGGGTAAGACGATAACGGAGCCGAAGCTACTGCTACTGAACGCGAGCCTCCGGGAGGGCAGACTCGAGGTCGAGCTTCCGGCCGGGATCACACTCTCCGAAGACGAAATCGACGAGGGCCTTTCGGAGTTCCTGAGCAGAGAGGTCGAGGTCTTGGAGGCACCGTGGGTGATGCGCTCTAGGTCGTTGAGGGGAAGGGCCATCCATCTGCTCACCACCAGCAGCATCGATGCCCTCAGATCTAGGAAGAACGACCTCGACTTCTCAATTGCTAGGTTCAGGCCCAACCTCTACCTCGTCGTAGGTGAGGGCGCTCCGGACTTCTGTGAAGACCTCTGGGTCGGTAAGGAGCTGCTCATCGGTAAGGATCTGGTGCTCAAGGTCGAGGCCCGGAACCCTCGATGCGCGGTAACGACGCTTCCCCAGCGCTTCGTCTCGAGGGAGCCCGAGGTCCTCAGTTCGATCGTTGAGATCAATCACGGTCATCTGGGGGTCGTGTGCTCTGTTGTCAGGGAGGGGAGAGTATCGGTAGGTGACTACGTGGAGTTGAGGGGATGATCGTCAGATCGGGTATCTCACCTCATCCCGCTCGGTCAGAAATACCCGCTCTCTTCATCCTCACCACGACGTCTACAAGGCCCAATTTCACCGTTTCACAGCTCGGTAGGGATTAATATCTCGGTGAGGACGGGAACGTTAGGTGTAGCGATTGACCGATTTCGTGAACGACAAGGAGTTCGTGGTCCCTGGACAGCCTCTCTCGGATGAGGTCAACAGGGCTGGACGGCATACGTACGTTCAGGGAGGTAAGGTTTACTCAGCGGTCTCCGGAACGGCACGTCTAGCCGGTCAGAAGATCGACGTGATCCCTGCCAAGGGTCCCTATAAGCCCCGAGAGGGAGACAGGGTGGTTGGGATAGTCGTTGACGTCAAACCCAGCTATTACGAGCTCGACTTGGGGTGGGGGGTTCTGGGTATACTGCGGGTCAAACAGAAGAAGGGAGGTGGCACGAGGCAGGCCCTGATGGTCGGTGACGTGATCTACACGGCTGTTGGGTTCGCAGGCGTCAAGGGCGTGATGCTCCGATCCGGGAAGGACGTCGTCAAGGTTCAGAGGGGAATACTGGTGAGGATGTCACCAGCGAGGGTACCTAGGTTGATCGTCAGGAACAGGGAGCTACAGGAGACCATCGAACGCGAGACCGGCTGCAAGCTCTACGTCGGACTCAACGGCCTGATAGCGCTCGTGGGACAGTCCTCAGTCAAGGAGTACGCCGCAGTCGCTGCGATAAACTTAGTAGAGAGCGAACCAATGTTGGAAGGATTGAAGGAGAAGGTCACCGGCCTGATCAGGAGACAGCTCTGGGAGGAGGTGAGCGCCGTTTGACCAGCGAGCTGGTTCTGATCAAAGAGGACGGTACTCGCATAGACGGACGCAGGCCAGACGAGATGAGGCCGGCTCACATGGAGGCCGGTGTCCTCGAGAACGCGGAGGGTTCAGCGTTCGTCCAGATGGGGAAGACCAAGATATACGCGGCGATCTTCGGGCCGAGAGAGGCCCACCCCAGGCACCTGGCCCAGCCTCACAGGGCGATCATTCAATGCAGGTATCACATGGCATCGTTCAGCGTCACCGAGAGGAAGTCGCCGGGGATGACTAGGAGGGAGCATGAGCTCTCGAAGGTGATCAAGGAGGCCCTCGAGAGCGTCGTCTTCCTCGAGGAGTACCCGAGGTCTGTGATAGACGTCTTCGTCGAGGTGATTCAGGCTGACGCCGGGACGAGGACCGCGGGTCTGACAGCCGCCTCGCTTGCGCTAGCTGACGCAGGCATACCAATGGCCGACCTCTGCGCTGGTGTTGCGGTGGGAAAGGTCGCGGGGACGCTGGTTCTCGACCTCAGCGAGGACGAGGACAAACACTGCGAGGCCGATCTGCCCGTCGCGATGGCCCCCTCCCTCAACTCGATAGTGTTGCTTCAGCTCAACGGCCGACTGACCAAGGACGAGCTCAAGGCTGGCCTACAGCTCGCGAAGAAGGGAACCGACCTGCTCTACGACCTGCAGAAGAAGGCCCTTCAGAAGAGGTTCGCCTCCTACGGGGAGGTGCCAGAGTGATTTGTACAGGTTGGGAGAGAAGCCATATCCAACGCAGATCGTCCAGCAGAAGCTCTACGAGCTGATCTCCAGCGGCCGAAGGATAGACGGCAGGGCTCCGAACCAGCACAGACCTGTGAAGGTGGAGGTCGATGTCGTTCAGAAGGCCGAGGGCTCGGCGATGGTCTCGATGGGCGGGACGAAGGTCATCGCAGGCGTCAAGTTCGATCTGGGTTTACCGTACCCCGACACGCCAGACAAGGGGAACCTCACGGTGAACGCGGAGCTGTTACCTCTGGCCTCTGCCTCCTTCGAGCCCGGCCCTCCAGATGAGAGGGCCATCGAGCTCTCTCGGTTCGTCGACAGGTGCTTGAGGGAGTCCCAAGCGCTGCGGCTCGACCGGCTGGCCCTCATCCCAGGTCAGAAGGTGGGAGTGGTGTACGTCGATGTTTACGTGCTCGACTACGACGGCAACTACTTCGCGCCCGCGGTCCTGGCCGCAACAGCAGCGATCGCAACGGCTCGGGTCCAGAGGCACGAGGTCAGGAACGGAGTTCTGGCGAGGGTTGAGGGCGAGGAAGTACCTCTCCCTGTTGTAAAGCTGCCGACTGCGGTGATGATGGGCGTCCTGAGGGAGCGCGTAATCGTCGACCCTAACGCACTCGAGGAGGCTGCCCTCGAGACATCCGTGGTGATGGGATGGGGCACCGACGACGAGCTCGCGGCGATTCAAAAGAACACGCCTGGGCTGTTGCCGATGGAGGTCCTCGAGGAGATCGTGGAGGTATCGAGAACTATCGCTTCGAGGCTCAGGAGGACGCTCAGGGAGTCCATAGGCGATAGGTGGTCCGAGCCGAAGGAGTAGCTCAGGCTGGTGCGGTCTCCAGCGTCCACCGTAGAGCACTGATGATCTCCCGAAGCCTGGCCTCGTTCCTGTAGTTCCTGACCTCGATCTGCCTTACGACGTCGCCCTCGTAGGTCACCTCGTAGGAGAACGCTTGGTCTTGGTCGAAGTAGCCCTTGCTCACCATCTCTTGGTCCTGCGCTACGAAGCCGTCCAGTACCTTCCTCAACAGGAACGACGAAAACGGCCTGTGGTCTCTCATCAGCTGTATTTCGGGGCTCAGGACGAACCTCGCTACGTCGGCGGTGAACGTCACGGTCGCCAAGGTCTTACCGGCCCTGCTCCTCACCGTCCTCAGAGTGGGCCTCTCCTCAGGTCCGGCCGGGGGTTGTTGTTCGAGT
This sequence comes from Candidatus Calditenuaceae archaeon, assembly GCA_025058055.1. Taxonomy (GTDB): domain Archaea; phylum Thermoproteota; class Nitrososphaeria_A; order Caldarchaeales; family Calditenuaceae; genus Calditenuis. The sequence continues at coordinate 13,334 of JANXEU010000030.1, read as the reverse complement.
GCTCTCCTAGCAACGAGCGCGTCTGCCCTCTTGAAGCTCGACTTGGCGAGAGCCTCGTCGACGTACTTCACGACCGCTTTCAACCTCTCCAGCTCCGACTGTAGCTCTGAGATCCTCCGCTCGAGCCACGCCTTCAGCTCTGCGAGCTCCTGAGACCTCTCGCTCTCCTCAGAGTAATCCATGAGCCATTCCTCTAGGCCTGTTGACCGGTTGAGGAATATGGGTCTTTCGATTCGGCAGGCTGGACCATCAGGATCTGGAGAGGGAGTGGAGAGTGGCGCCTCGAGGAGATCACGTAGACCAATGCTGATCTCCGGTCCCGCAGCACGTCGGCCAGAAGCTCGCCGTCTGAGAGGACTCTGGTACCTAGAAGCACCTCAGCGTCTGGAAACCCGAACCGCTGAGCAATGGCCTCCCTGAGGTTCGAGACGGTGCTGTTGGGCTCGACCTCGAGGACCGGTGGGACCTCGTTCTGACCGCATACGATGCACTCCTCCGACCTGCGAAGCGGTACCCGCGTGAACCTGCAGGACTTGGCGTCATAGACCAGCAAACCCTTCTGTGCTCTTCCCATCGCTCCTCGATGTATCAACTTGAGGACCTCCGTCGACGCGATACCTGCCACAACCGAGGAGACGCTCTGAAGGGCGGGCAGTTTGGGCCTCAGCCTATCCCTCAACAACTCGAGCACCGAACCTACCAGAGGGTCGTTGAACTCGCGTGGGTTGGAGTACTTTATGTCGTATATGGTCTTGATGTTGTGCGAGAAGAGCCTCTGGACCACCTCAAGGGGGAGATGGACGCCCTGCTCCTCGAGCTCTCTCCTCAGCTCCTCTGGAACCCTCTTGCGCAGCGTGCACTCGGCTAGCCTCTCCTCCTTTGGAATGAGCGACGTGCTGTGACACTCGAGGCACGCGGTCCTGTAGGGCAGGACCACTTGGACGTTCCCCACTAAACCCTCCATGGCGCCGTCCACCAGCGGCTTCGAGAGGGAGACAGCGACCGAGTTCAACCATCTCCGTATTCCCCAGCTGTCGAGACAGGAACAGATGACGTCCGCGCTGGCGAATACGTCCTCCTTCAGGTCCCTGAGGTCTGAGTGGTACGCGTCCACCCAGACGTGCGGGTTAAGCGACCTCAGCCTCTCCGAGGCCACGACCGCTTTGGGTTTTCCGATGTCTCCCTCAACGAAGAGCATCTGTCTGTTGAGGTTGCTCAGCTCAACGACGTCCCTATCAACCAGTATTAACCTCCCCACACCGGCCAGCGTGAGGTTCTTGGCGACCTCACAGCCCAGTGCTCCCACACCAGCGACCAGAACGGTCGACCGCATCACGAGCTCTTGGTCCCACCCGTCTATCCGCATCTGTCTGTCGTAGCGCCCCAGATCGTCGGAGCTCATGACTAGCCCCTTAGGACCTTGTCGGAGGTAGCGTAAAGCTCGATGTACTGACGCACTCTCGCGACGAAGGTGTGGAAGGAGTTCTTCATCTCGTACGCAGCCCACGCGTTGAGCGGGTCGTCCGGGTTTGGGTTCGAAAGGAGGTTCTTGAGGGCCTCAAGGACGGCGACGACGTGTATGTTCGGGTACCAGTCCTTGGTGAGGATGGACTCGCAGATCCTCGCAGGGACCTCGTCGGTGAAGTTCGGGTGCCAGATCCGCGTCAACCAAAGCACCCTCGGCGGGGTGTATGGGAAGGTACGGTCTAAGAACAACTCTACTAGGAACATCCCTCCCTCGTACAACTGGCTTCCGACTATCACGCCCCTGTAGTGGGTGAGGTCGCCCCTGACTGTGTCGAAGGTGGGCTCGTAGTTCCTGACGAGCTGGTACTCCTGGGCCAGCCTCTTGTACCAGAGGTGCTCAGGTAGGAGGCCCACCTCCTCACTGTACAAGCGCTCACCCTCCGACCGTTCTCGTGACGAGAACTAGTTTGTCACCATCGGAGACGCCGGCCGACTCTAAAGTCTCCGTGTCGCCCAATGCTCGCCCCTTGAACGTCAGCTTGGCGTCATCAGGTCTGAGCTTCTTCATCGCGCATACCCTGAGCTTTATCGCGCCCACGGTCGTGTTCGGCGGCACGTCGATCTCAAGGGGTGGTCCTCCTCCTACCGCAGGGACTATCCTCACCTTCATTGCTGTTCCTACGCTCCTCTTCGGCTAAATAAGGTAATCCCGACATAAGGGTTCTTTTGGCAGCGATCACGTTCCCATCAGATTGACTTCAAATGGACGATCTCAAGACGGCTCGATTCGCCGGGGGCGGGATTCGAACCCGCGCGGCCCGCGAGGGGCCACAGGCTCTCAAGGCCTGCCCCTTGGTCCACTCGGGCACCCCGGCATGCTGTTCGACGGATGGGGCCGAATTTTAGGCTCCTGTGACCGACCTCCATTGAGCTAACTCTTGGGGTATTGCCTCGGAGAGACGATCCATATGTCCAGCCCTTATAGCCGCGAGCGAACGGGGACAACGTTTTACGTGAGCTGTCCCGAAGGGGATCTAGAATGGAGGCCGTCGCTAGGACGAGGGTGAGGCTGACGTCCGACGTGGCAAGGGTCGAGATCGCGGACAGGACTTACGAGGGCCTCCGGGCAGGCACGGTCATCGAGGTGCCACTGTGGGCCGCCGACGCGCTCCTGAGGAGCAGGGTGGCAGAGGTCGTCGACGAGTTGAGCGTACATCAGCTCCGTCAGATCTCCCTCAGGGAGAGGAGGAGCCAGATCGAGCCGGTCCCGCTCCGAGAGGACTTCTACGCGAGGGCCAAGTACGAGCTGAAGAGGACTAGGAGCTCCTCCAGCGAGGAGGCCCTGAAGCTAGAGGAGGCCCTGAGGGACGTCGCGGTTCCGAGGCTCTACAAGGTCTGCGTGGCCGCTGCGAAGGGAACCGAGCCCACTTGGCTGGGGAACCTCACCCCAGAGGAGAGGCAGCTGTACGTGAGGGTGAGGGAGTTGGTTGAGGAGTTCCTCTCTGAGGTGCTGGGGTCGGAGGGAGATGGTTGAGCGGCCGATGGAGGAGAGGCTGATCGAGATCTTCAAGCGCGAGAAGTACAGGGACCTGATAGCGAGGGCCGTCCTCTCCAACAGACGTTCCGTGCCCGTCGACTTCGCTGATCTAGTGGTCTTCGACCCGGAGTTCGCGTCGGCGCTACTCGAGCATCCGGACAGGCTGCTGACGATGCTGGACGCTGCCCTAACAGAGCAGGTGAGAATCGAGTTTCCGGAGCAGAGCGGGAAGAAGTTCAGGGCCAGGGTGAGGGGGCTTCCCGAGGCTCTGAGCGTCAGGGCGATCCGGTCCGCACATCTGGGCAAGCTCGTCATGGTCGACGGCATCGTAGTCAGGGCCACGACGGTCAGGCCGATGGTGGTAAGGGCCTACTACCGCTGCAGGAACTGCGGCAGGGAGTACGAGGTAGAGGGCTGGAGGATGGCGCCGAGATGCACGAACCCGCGCTGCGCCGAGAGAAGGCCCGCTATGGAGAGGCTCGAGGAGAAGACCGAGTACACGGACTTCCAGCTTCTCGGACTTCAGGAGAAACCCGAGGAGCTCCCTCCAGGCCAGCTACCTAGGACCGTGGAGGTTGCCCTTACCGAGGACATAGTTGACACCGCCGCGCCTGGAGACAGGGTGACCGTCTGCGGCATCGTGAGGGCCGCTTCCGACTTCAAGGGCGGAGCTGCACAGGGCCAGCTGAAGATGAGGATCGAAGCTATATCGCTTGAGACGAGGGGCAAGGAGCTCGAGTCGCTGGCGATATCACCTGAGGACGAGAAGGAATTCAGGAGGATGGCCTCCGAGCCGGAGTCCTACGAGAGGCTCGTGACGTCTATCGCACCATCGATCTTCGGACATGAGACGCTCAAGGAGGCGATACTGTTGGCGCTGGTCGGCAGCAGGCAGAAGGTCTTCCCCGACGGTGTCAGGGTGCGCGGAGACGTACATCTGCTCCTAGTCGGTGACCCGGGAACGGCGAAGTCGACGCTGCTGTTGCACGCTGCCCAGATAGCACCTAGGGGAGTCTACACGACGGGCAGGGGTTCGACTGCCGCAGGTCTGACGGCTGCTGTGATCAGGGAGCAGGGCGGAGGGATGGTGCTGGAGGCCGGAGCGACGGTGCTGGCGGACATGGGAGTCTGCGTGGTGGACGAGATCGACAAGATGAGGCCCGAGGACAGGGTTGCGATGCACGAGGTCATGGCCAATCAGACCGTGAGCATCGCGAAGGGAGGGATCGTGGCGACGCTGAACGCTAGGTGTAGCATACTGGCCGCTGCGAACCCAGAACTCGGGAGGTACGATCCGTACAGGCCCTTCAACGAGAACGTGAACATGCCGGTTACGTTGCTGAGCAGGTTCGATCTGATCTTCGTGCTCAGGGATGAGCCTAACCCCGAGGTGGACAAGAGGATCTCCTCCCACATGATATCACTACACATGAATAAGGAACCAGCTGAGGCCGCACCGATTCAGCCCGAGACGCTGAAGAAGTACATCGCTTACGCGAAGAAGTTCAATCCGGTCCTGACAGAAGAGGCGGCCAGAGAGGTTCAGCAGTTCTACCTGCAGATGAGGTCCGTCTACGAGAGGACATCGACCGTTGCCATAACGGCGAGGCAGCTGGAGTCGCTGGTGAGGCTCGCGGAGGCCAGGGCTAGGGCGCTGCTGAGGGACGTCGTGACGGTGGAGGACGCTAGGGCCGCGATCAGGCTGATGAAGAAGAGCCTCTCGGAGGTCGGGATAGACGTGGAGACCGGGAAGCCGGACATCGACGTGATCATGTCGGGGAAGCCCTTGAGCGTCAGGGAGAAGCTGACGATGGTGCTGGACGTCATCAAGAAGCTCCAACAGCAGCACGGTTACGCCGACGACAACGCACTCCGTCAGGAGCTCCAAGAGAAGGGGCTAAGCAAGTCAGAGATCGACAGGATACTGAGCAGGATGATCTCCGACGGCCGCATCTACTCGCCAAAGCCCGGGACCTACAGGGTCACCTGACCAAGGAGGCCTCTGAGGTTGGAAGTCGACGATCTTCGGGTCTCTGAGGGCATGAAGAGGGCGCTCAGGTCGGAGGGCATCGAGCGGCTCTACCCCCATCAGGTCGAGGCCATCGAGAAGGGCCTCATGGAGGGCAGGAATATGGTCGTCTCCGCACCGACCGCCTCAGGGAAGACGCTGCTCGCCGTGCTCGCGGCCTACAGACATCTGTCCGAGGGAAGGAAGGTGCTCTACCTGACGCCGCTCAGGGCCCTCACGACCGAGAAGGTCGCTGAGTTCTCCTCCCTCTTCCAAGAGGCCGGGATGAACGTGAAGGTAAGGGCCGCATCAGGCGACTACGACGACAGGGGTGACTGGCTCGCCGACAGCGACCTCGTAGTAGCGACTTACGAGAAGGCCGACAGCCTTGTCCGTCACAGAGCGAGGTGGCTCGGAGATGTAAGGTTGGTGGTGGTTGATGAGGTTCACATGATCGGCGATGGTGAGAGGGGCCCCACATTAGAGATGACGGTCGCGAAGCTGATGGAGGTCTTCGAGGAGCCGCAGATGCTTTGCCTAAGCGCGACCATAAGGAACGCTGAGGAGATCGCGCGGTGGCTCGACGCCGGACTGGTGAGGTCTGATTTCAGGCCCGTCCCGCTCAAGGAAGGCGTTCTCGTCGAGCGTGAGGGAGAGATCGTCTTCCCCGACGGGTCATCGAGACCCATCGGCAACTCCGGAGACGGCCTGCTGGCTGCGGTGAAGGAGGGCCTGCGCGACGATGGACAGGTGCTGGTCTTCGCGATGACTAGGAAGAGGGCCGAGGGTTACGCTTCGAGGATCGCCAACTCGCTACTCGAGATGGGAGACTCAGAGGTCCTGACGAGATACGCCGCGAGGGCTCTGGAGGATCGAGAGTCCCCGGTCAGCGAGGTGCTGGCGTCTCTCATAGCGAGGGGACTCGCCTTCCATCACGCAGGGTTGAGCTTCTTCCACAGGTCTCTGATCGAGGATGCCTTCAGGTCGAGGGCCCTCAAGGTGCTCTGCGCGACCACGACGCTCGCAGCCGGAGTCAACCTCCCAGCGAGGACCGTTGTGATCCCCGAGTACAGGAAGTACACCGGAAGGGGTTGGTCGGAGGAGCTGAGCGTGATGGAGTACAAGCAGCTCTGCGGCAGAGCCGGGAGGCCGAAGTACGACAGAGTCGGGTACGCGATACTGCTTGCCAAGTCCGGGAGGGAAGCTGAGAAGCTGATGAGCGAATACGTTCTCGGAGAGCCCGAGAGGGTGTGGTCTGCGCTTGCCAGCGAGAGGCACCTCAGGTCTCACGTTTTGTCGCTGATAGCTTCGGGGATAGCCAAGAGCGAGAACTCCCTCTTCAGGACGCTCGGGAGGTCCTTCTTCGCCCACCAGCACGGCACGAAAGTGCTGTCCTCGAAGGTCGAGCCGGTTCTGGAGTTCCTCGAGGAGAACGGGATGATGCGCCGGAGCGAGGTCCTTGAGGTGACGCCGCTCGGAAAGCGGGTCTCCGAGCTCTACATCGATCCCTTGACGGCCGTCCGAATAATGGAGTTGACTTCTGGTGACGTGGGAACACTAGACTTAACACTTCTTCAGCTGATCGCGATGGTACCAGACATGCAGGACGTCCCTAAACCCGGCGTCCCGAAGTCTGTGGTCAGCGAGACACTCTAGAAGCACCGAGATCAACTGCTGGGAGATGTGAAGGACCTCGAAGAATCACCGGAGGACTACGAGGACGCCTTGGCAACGGCCCTCACGTTAAGGGAGTGGATAGAGGAGGTCCGAGAGAAGGAGATCTACGAGAGGATGAGGATCGAGCCCGGAGACTTCGCGGTACTCAGGGAGAGGGCCGAGTGGATTGCTTACTCAGCCAGTCAAGTGCTGAGAGTGGTCGGGAGGCGTGGACTCTCATCGAAGTTCGCGGTGCTCACCGAGCGGATAAGGCATGGCGTCAGGCCGGACATTCTGGAGCTCGTCTCATTACCGGAGATCGGGAGGGTGAGGGGCAGGGAGCTCTGGAGGAGCGGCTTCAGGACCGTGAGAGACGTCGCCGAGGCATCGATCGAACGGCTCCAATCCGTTCCGGGCATAGGGCCGAGGCTCGCGGAGAGGATCAAGGCTTACGCAGTCGCGGCTATCCAGTGAAAGCCTCACGTCGTCAGGACGGCCACGGCGTCATCAAGTCCTCGTATCCTCCGAACCCTCGAGTTGTCGGGGACGCTGCGGTTCCATGGCTGATCTCTCAGCAGCAACAGCCCCCTTCTCCCCGTGAGCTCCTCGGCAAGTCTCGGGGAGTCGTCGATGTAGACGTCGTATCCGAGCTCGGCCTTCTTGGAAACGCTGATCAGCAGAGCTCTATACTCTATGCCGTGAAGTTCCAGCCACGACCTGATGTAGCGTCCGTCCTCCCTTGGTCGGCCGGTCACCACGTCAACCGTACCGACCTCCGACAACCTCCTGACCTTCTCCCTCAGCTCCTCCTCGGCCGGCGGCACCTCCCTCCAGCGGCTCCAGGCACGCGAGAAGATCTCGGCGAACTCCCGCTCCGTGATCCCCAACCTCCTCCAGAAGTCCCACTCATCGATCGACTCATAGGTCAGGGTTGGGAGGCGCTCTGCGTTCCAGATGCGTAGCCAGACGTGCATCGTGCTGGCCAGCACCCCATCGAGGTCGAGGGCTATCCTCATCACTCATTCCCGCAGAGCCGATCTTATCCGCCTTTCGCCTTACGACGACAGAGTTCCGGATCTGCTCCTTGATGTAAACTATATCACGGAGCGCTCGTGAACGAGACGTGAAATGGTTCGGCAAGTAGACTTCAAGTCGGCTCCCATCGATCCCGACTTCAAAAGCAAGCTCACGAAGACCACCACCCACCACGCTCACGAGGTCTGGGGAGAGGGGGTCCAGAGGCTCGACGCTGAGGGGAAGCCCTACCCGACGAAGCTCGGAATTCACGGATCCTTCGTTGCAGTTGACTTCGACTCATGCGTCGCCGACGGAGCCTGCATGGACGTCTGCCCCGTGAACGTCTTCGAGTGGCTCCTCAACCCCGGACAGTCTGGATCCGGAAAGGACAGGGTCATAGACCCCAACAACGACAAGGAGCTCTGGGAGAAGTACAGGACCGACAAGTCGGACCCCGTCAGGGAGTCGGATTGCATCTTCTGCATGGCGTGCGAGTCTGCGTGCCCGGTCCTTGCGATTAAGATCTATCCGCCGTAACTTGGAGTCTGTCCACAACAGTTAAGAGACCTCAGAACTTCCCACCTCGTAAAACGCTCTTTCGCTCCGAACTCAAACCCAACCACGGACTGGATTTGGTTTAAATCCACCGAAAAGTAGGGACCTGAAGCGATGTGGATAGACCCGATGATCCTAACGACAGCTTTAGGAGCGCTGGGTGCGCTGACGGCGATCGCTTTCGTTCTGCTGGTCAACAGGTATCCGAAGGGCCCGGAGGCCTTCGTCTCGGTCTGGGCAGCCATCAGAGAGGGATCGAGGGCGTACCTGAGGAGGCAGTACAAGACGATCTACGTGATCGCGGCCTTCATCTTCCTGCTGATCGTCGGCAGCTTCGGGGCCTTCCCCGCGATGGGAGGGTTGAGTTACGGCCTCTCGATCGGTGGTAGCTTCATCTTCGGCGTGACGTTCTCGCTGATCGCGGCGAGCATCGCGATGGACTCAGCGACTAGGGCCAACGTGAGGACCGCCTATGCGGCGTCGAAGGACTCAGTCTCCTCCCTGAGGGTCGCGACGTTAGGTGGCGCGGCCTTGGGCCTCGCGGTGATCGCGATGAGCCTCCTCGGCCTCTCGATACTCTACACGGTCTTCAGGGATCCAGGAGTACTCGCGGGGTTCGGGTTCGGTGCGAGCCTCGCGGCCCTCTTCGCCCAGCTCGGAGGAGGGATCTACACGAAGAGCGCAGACATCGGTGCGGACTTGGTGGGCAAGGTTGAGGTCGGCATACCGGAGGACGACCCCAGGAACCCTGCAGTCATCGCTGATCAGGTCGGTGACAACGTCGGCGACGAGGCCGGAAGGGGTGCAGACCTCTTTGAGTCCGTGACTGCTGAGAACCTCGGAGGAATGATAATCGCGCTGATGGTCTCGATCGTGCTCTTCCAGCGGATCAACGAGGACTACGTCGTGATGCCGCTGCTCGTAAGGGCGGTCGGTGTAGTCGCGACGCTAGCAGGTGTCGGGTGGGCCGTCTTCCAGAGAGGATTCAGGGACGCGATAGAGCCGCTCAGGAACGGGTTGATCGTCACCTCGCTCGTTGCCGCGGTGCTGATGTACCTGATCTCCTCCACGATCTTCGGGGACGACTTCCTCCCGCTGTACGTCTCTATGATCGTCGGGCTGATAGCTGGAATACTAATCATGTTCTACAGCGAGATCTACACCAGCCTGAAGTCTAGGTACGTGGGCTCGATAGCCAGCAATAGCGAGTCCGGCCCAGCTCTGACGGTGGTATCGGGGCTCGCGGTGGGAATGATCTCCACCGCACTACCCGTGATAACTGTGGTGATCGCGATAGTCGTATCATACCTGTTGGGGATAGAGTGGGCCAGGGCGGCTGGCCTGCCTGACCTCTTCCTAGGAGGTGTGTTCGGAACGACCATGGCCACCATGGGAATGCTCTCGACCGCGGGTTTCGTCCTCACTATGGACGGCGTTGGCCCGATCGTCGACAACGCCGGCGGAATCGCCGAGATGGCAAACGCTCCGAAGGAGACCAGGGACAGACTGGAGCCGCTTGACGCGCTGGGCAACACCACCAAGGCCTTGACGAAGTCCTACGCGATGGGCTCGGCAGCTCTAGCGGCCCTTCTGCTCTTCCAAGCCTTCCTGCTGGAGGTCGGGAGGTACCTCGCAGGGATCATCGAGCTGAGCCACCTCACGCCTGAACAGTCGCAGATGCTCTTGGTCCAGATAGAGCAGCTCTCTAACCAGCTCCAGCTCAACTCCCCGACGGTCCTCATAGGGCTCTTCATCGGTGCGATGATACCGTTCCTGTTCTCGGGTTACGCGGTCAACGCAGTCGCAACTGGCGCCTTCCAGATGGTCGAGGAGGTCAGGAGACAGTTCAGGACCATTCCAGGACTCCTGAACGGAGCAGCGAGGCCCGAGTACGGCAGGTGCGTCGACATCTCTACGAGGACGGCGCTCAAGCTCATGGTCACACCGACGCTCGTGGTCACGCTGGCACCGATCCTAGTCGGAGTCCTGCTCGGGTGGAGTGCCGTAGGCGCGCTGGTAATAGGAGCGACGATCTCAGCGATACCGCTGGCGATAGTTGGGTTCTACGGAGGGGCCGCGATGGACAACGCGAAGAAGTACCTCGAGATCGAGGGGAGAAAGGGATCTGAAGCACACAAGGCAGCGGTGGTCGGCGACACCGTAGGAGACCCGATGAAGGACACCTACGCTCCGAGCCTGCACATACTGATCAAGCTCCTGAACACGCTCTCGCTGGTCTTCATACCGCTCTTCATCTACTCCCTGCTGACGCTCTGAGAGACCTGAACCTCAAAGTTCGTCGATCAGGCCTTCCTCAGTCTCGGGTTGACGAGCGGTTCGAGGCCCAGCGCGATCGACGCGAAAGCGACACCTGTGAGGACCAGCAGAAGTCCAGGCGGTATGACCCACCACCAGTAGCCGGTGAAGACAGCCCCAGTCCTGAACCCGAGCTCCAGTATCTGACCCCACGTTGGAATGGTGGGGTCTCCGAGCCCGAGGAAGCTCAGCCCCGCTTCTGCGAGGATCGCCGACGGCACGAAGAAGACCATTTGGGCAGCGACGTAGGGAGCGATTTGTGGAAGGACGTGAAGCAAGATCACCCTCAGGTCACCTGCACCTTCAGCCTTCGCGGCCTCGACGAACGGCATCTCTATAACCTGAAGCACCATCGACCTAACTATTATGGTGAGCCCGGGCCAAGAGAAGACCACGAGGATCGCCATGATGGTGAGGATGCTGGGCCTCAGGAGGAAAGAGAGGAAGACCAGTAGAGGCAATAGGGGGACGTTGGCGACGACATCCGCGACCCTCTGTATCGCTTCCTCCAGAAGTCCTCTGTAGTAACCGCTGAGTAGACCCAGGAGTGTCCCGATGGCCGTGACCAGAACCGAAGCGAACGCGCCTATGCCCAGCGCTACCGGAAACCCGTAGAGGAGGCCCAGGAAGAGGTCCCTGCCGACTACGTCAGTACCGGCCAGGCCGTAGTGCGACCCGCCCAACACCACCGAGACAGAGTCCACACCGTCACCTGGTGAACCGAAGAACCTAGCTACCACAACGTACTCGCCCTTCAAGGGCACCGGACCCGTGGACGTGGGAATCGCGAAGGCCGTTCTAGAGGAGACTCTGCCGACCTCGAGGCCGTACGTCGCCGAGAACCAGCCCTCGAGCGCCATGACGAAGTCTTGCGAGCTCTCCGGCGCGACCCTCAGCGGCGGGTCCGACCATCTGACGTAGGGGCCCTTCTCCTGAAGTGAGGGAGGAGGTACGAGTACCCTAGCCAAGGGCACGCTCAGCCCGTCAGGCCTGAAGAGGTCGACCGCGATCGTGGGAGGGTCGCCGGAGAACCTCACGCCACGTACGATCACCAGCACGTGCGACGGCAGAGCGTCGTAATCGAACTTGAGACTGTTGACGTATGTGACGTACCCCGCTCCCTCCCCCGCGCTCCGGAGCTCCAATTCGGTCTGGGGGAAGTAAGGAGAACCGGTGAACCACGCGTACCACTCCGGAGGCACGGCCTTTGGAAGCTCTATCCAGTAGGCAGGGTCGTTCCAGTACTTCGTCCCGAAGTCCGGAGGCATGAGTATCAGCACCAGAGCCGACACGACGACCATCGCCGCCAGCAGGGAGACGCCCACCCTTCCCGACCAGGTGGAGGTGAGGAGCTTCCAGGCACCGGACGCGCTCAACTAGACCCTCACCCTTGGATCCAGTAGGTGATAGAGGACCTCGAGGATGAACCTCGCCACGACGTACATCAGCGTGAAGAGGTAGGTGAGCGCGACGATCAAGACCTCGTCGCCCATGATGACCGCGTTGTAGTAGAGCCTCCCCATCCCGGGCCAGTTGAAGACGGTCTCCGTGAGTATCGCTCCGCCGAGCGACGCCGGCAGCGACAGCGCCAGGCCGGTCACTATCGGAGGTGAGGCGGGCCTGAGGACATACCTGAGCGAGACGACCCTCTCCGGGAGGCCCTTGGACCTCGCGACCGAGACGAAGTCCTCCTGTGCGACGTTAAGCAGAAGTGTCCTGCTGGCGTAGATCGAAGGCCCTATCGATATCAGGACGAGCGTCGTCACGGGTAGCACCGAGTGCCAGAGGACGTCGATGGCCCTCTCCAGCGCCCCCTCGGGAGGTGGACTGCTGAACATGCCAGAGCCCGGGAACAATCTGAGCTGATACGCGAAGACGATCAGCAGCAGTATGCCTGTCCACCAGCTAGGTAGGCTGTTGGAGACCGCGGAGAGGTACGTGACGGACCTCTCGAGTCGCGTCCCGACGCGCTTTGAGAGCGTCGCGCCGATGTAAAGGCCCAGCAGGGAGGAGATCAGCATGGCCGTCGTGACGAGGACGACGGTGTTCGGGATCCTCTCGGAGAGGACGTCGATGACCTTCGTGCTGCCGGTGGTGCTCCTGGCAGTCCTGGAGTCGCCCAGGTCCAGCGTCAGAACCCTGAGGACCGTCTCGGGGATCCTCGTGTACCACGGCCTGTCGAGCCCGTAGGCCCTCTCCATCTCCGACTTGAGACCGGATAGGGCCCTCTCCAGCTCCTCGGGGTCCCTTATCCTCTGCGCCAGACTCTCGCGCATCGACCTGAGCTGCTCGCCGATGAGGGACTGGATGATCCTGTCGGAGTAACCCGTAGCCCCTAGGACTACAGTGAGGAGCGTGAGGACCGTAATGAGGACGGCCGTCAGGGTCAGGGCACGGGAGAGCAGCCTTCTGAACATCAGCTACCCTTTCTTCTCCTCAGCACCAACAAGAGGACGGCTGTTGCCGCCACGATTGCCGCCATGACACCGATCGCGACGGTGGTCAGCGGAAGCTGCTGGGGCTGCTGAGGGGTAGTGACGGTTCCCGGAGTCTGGGTGACTGGCGTCGGAAGCGCACCGGCCGGAAGGGCCTCCGTCGTGAACCGGAAAGTCCTGATGACGCCCAAGTTTTCGGGGTTGTAGAGGCTTACGTCTACAACTAGGAGGCCTCTCCTCAGCTGTGACGTGGTGGCCGTCGGCAGCGTGACCCTGATCCTTCCGCCCTCCACCGGCACGTCGGCCGACCTGAAGACGACCCTGCCTGTACCACCCTCGTAAA
>JANXEU010000039.1 GCA_025058055.1 Candidatus Calditenuaceae archaeon | reverse complement strand
GAACCGCGAAGACCGGTGGCCTCCTCCCCTCCCTCTGCCACATCGTCAGGTACTCCTTGAGGTGCGGATAGCGAGAGAGAAGGTTGGGCAGCTGGACGTTACCCTGATTCGCCATCAGACTCTCACCTGCGTGTAGGGGAGCACCTTGATTCCGAAACCCGGCTCGACCTCGAAGGTGATCACGTCGCCGGTTGCCTTGTTGGCCCCTCGCACCTTCAGGACCTGAAGGGTCTTGAGTATCTGGCCCGAGACCTCTCTGATGTTAAGGGAGAGGTGAACGTCTGCCATCGACCTCAGCCGAACCATGAAGTCCTGTGAGAAGGAGTAGGGATGGATGGTGAAGACGAAGCTCAGCCCGCTCCGCTCCCTGAGCTCCCTGACGTCCGAGAAGAAGGCTAGCGTGTCCTTCTCCTGCAGTCCAGTGATCAGCACGGTCAGCGAGTCGACCGCGTACAGCGCGAACTTGTCGCCTCTCCTCCTGAAGTAGGCCAACAGATATCCCAGGATCCGCTTAAGGGTCTCCGGAGAGACCTCGAGCTGGTCGAGGCCGAAGGGGATCACCGTCAGGTCGCCGGAGAGGTAGTAGCGCTGTATCTCAAGTCCCAAGTTCCTCATCGACTCGATCAGGACCTTTCCTCCTCCCTCGCTGGAGAAGAGGCACGCCCTCTGGCCCAACCTAACGCAGCCGTTGAGCAAGTGGTAGAGGAGGACGCTCTTCCCGGAGTCGTTGGGCCCCTCGATCAGTATCAGAGAGGGGAGAGGGACGCCGCTGATCCTCCTGTCCAGCTCCTCGTTGAAGGTCTTGAGGACTGTTGTCCCCTCGAACTCGCTCAGCCCGCCATCACCCCCGTTACGCCGTTGGGGAAGAAGAGCTCCACGGAGATCGGGGCCGTGAGGTCCATGTCTGGCGGAACTCGCAGCGAGAGCGTGACCTCCTCCCACGGGTCTAAGATTCCGGTGCCCGCAGAGAGCGATATCGGGTTTCGGACCTCCTGTCTTCCGTTGAGTCCCACCGCAGCTATCTCCCAGCCCGACCCGTTTCTCAGTACGATCACGGAAGTCCTCCCGGAGTGGCTGAAGTATCGCAGTACGAGGTCGGCCTGTCTCAACTGACTGAAGGGTATGCCGTCCCGTCCCTCGTACCGCATCGTCACTAATATGTGGGTCGAATTTCGAGCCATTGATGTCCCGAGCAACCTTCCGTCCTCCCTCAGCTCGTCTATCGCCGAGATCAGATTCCTGTAGTGCTCTGTGATGGTCGTGATGACGCTGAACGATGCGATCGAGAGCGTGATCAACAGAATGCCACCGGAGACCACCGTAGCGAGGCTCGTCATGCTTCTCACACCACCGAGAACTTGGTCTCCACAGAGAAGCCGTTCGTGAGGAAAAGAGTCAGCGAGTACTCGCCGGTCTCCAACTGTGACTTGAGGTACACGGTAAGCTCAGCGTTTCCACCCCTCATCAGCTCGGTCGATGGATATTCCAGTTTCCACGCACCCCTCCTCGGAGACCTGTCGTGGACGTAGATCTCTGAACTCTGAATTGACGTGAGTAGAACGCTAGCGCCGGTCAACTCGCTGACCGGTATGGACTTGCGGCCGACGTTCTTCAGGTAGACCCTCAGGACCTGGTCAGGTTCGTCATAGACCACGGCCATGACGATGAGTCTTGTCATCGCCTTGTCGCGAAGCTCCTTGAGCAGACCTCTCTGTACGTCCTCCAGCATCGAGAAGTTGTTCAGCACCACCGAGGCTAGCGAGGACGCAGCGATCACGGCCGCCACCAGCGCGATCCCCTCCACGATCACCGAGGCGCTGGCCACGCTCTCACCTCTTCACCGACAACGGTGAGATGATCCTGTCCAACAGGAGAACCACCACGCCGATCACCGGGTTCCTAGGGTCCCTGAGGAGAAGGTTGAGCAGAACTAGCCCTAGGTGGAGCGCGTCCTTCATCGGTATGCCCAAGATCGGCTGGTCGGGAAGCGGTTCGACGGCCGAGAGGGCCTCGAGGGCCCGCCTCACCTGATTCCTGACTTCCTCCACGTCCTCCCCCTCCATCCCCAGCAGCAACCTCTCGAGCTGCCACCGGCCGAGCAGCTTCGTCAGCAGCTCCGTACAGGCGAAGACGTTGAACGTCAGCGTGTCAAAGCCCTCATGCGTCCCCGTGGTCGGCAAATGGACGCGTTTCGGCTGAGGTCGTTGGTTGCCTTCCTTCTCTGGAGCCTCCTGCCTCGTTTCCGCTCTGGTTTTTGGTTCGTCGACGGTCTGCAGAGTCCTCAGAGGGTTATCAAGCGTTGAGAGTATCTCGCGAACGTCCATCAGCGTCTTCTCGATGGGGCCCTTTAGGTCGTTGATCTCCCTCAAGATCTGGTCCATCCTCTTACCCTGAGCCTGTCTTCCGGGGCTAGGTTCTACGGCTCCCACCTGCTCACCCCCAGCTATGAATCCACCGCATAGCGCCGATCGTCCAGTTGCAGACTCGAATGGCGAGCGCCCTCCCCCTCTCTATAGATAATCTATTCATCTCCGGTCCGGATAGAAAATATTGAATATTTAACTTTTTCTTTTTCAGAGGTTCGTTTACCGGTAACTAGTATTTAAATATAATTTCCGACCGGTTCGTTATGGGCCCGACTTACATAGATTGTCTATGAAATTATGTTTTTAATAACTTCTTTCAGTGAGTCGGCGATCTGGAGGGCCCTCTCCTCATCGGTCAGCATCGCGTGATGCGGTATCCACAGCACGTCTCTGGCAGCGGCCTCAGCGTTAGGTAGGGGTGTCAGTTCGATGCCCAGGGACGCGCAGTAGTTAACGACGCCACTATGCCTGTGAAGAGGGACCGTATAGCCCGGTGATACAGGTACGCCTCGAGACCTCAGCAGCTCGACGACGTGCCTCTTGTCGACGCTCCCTATCCGCTTCCTCTCCAACCTCAGAGGGACCGTGTAGACGTTGAACCTCGTCGTGCCTTCTGGAGGACGTACAGGCTCTATCCCATCGACGTCTTCGAGCTCCTCCAGCAGCAGCCTGTAATTCCTCTGCCTGACTTCGATCTGATGGTCGAGCCTCGAGAGCTGTGCCGCGAGGACCGCTGCCTGAAACTCAGACATCCTGTAGTTGTATGCTAGCAGGTCGCTCTCATACCAGTCCTTTTCGGACGTTCTGCCGCAGTTGATGAGGGACCAGCAGAGGTCGGCGAGGTCGTCGCGATCGGTCGTCAGGCAGCCGCCTTCCCCCGCGGTCATCACCTTGCTCGACTGGAAGCTGAAGCAACCGATTGTCCCGAGCGATCCCGTCCTCCTACCGCGCCGCTCAGAGCCGTGTGCTTGTGCAGCGTCCTCTATGACCGCGAGGTCCATCGACTTCATGAGGTGTTGGAGCTCGTCCATCGGGCTTGGCATGCCCATAATGTGGACGGGTATCACGGCCTTCGCATCGAGTGCCTCCGCGATTTCAGAAGCCTCTACTGGGTTCATGTGAAGGCCGTTCTCGATCAAGTCAACCAGCACGGGCACCGCGCCGAGCTCCGCGATCACGGAGACCGTGGAGACGAACGTGTACGGTGAAGTCACCACCCTGTCTCCCTTTCCCACACCTACCGCCCTCAGGGCCACTTTGAGCGCAACGGTGCCGTTAGCGCAGGGCACGCCCCTCTTGCAACCGCAGTAGCGAGCGAAGTCCCTAGCGAACTCGAATGCCCATTTTCCACCAAGCCCCCAAAAGCCTGACCTAAGAGCCTCTAGAACGTTCCTCTCCTCCTCCTCTCCCCACAGAGGCCAGCTCCTCATGCTTGGAGTGCGTCGCTCCTCGATGCTCAAAGCCTTTCGATACTCAACCGGCACCGTAATTAACGTGGTCTTTGGAACGCTGTGGCGGCATCAGCGCAACGTAGCCTACGTCCTCAGCGGATCAGTATCTTGAGCAGCCTGCTCTCCATTCTCAGGGGCTCGAAGGGCCTACCGGTTCCCTCGTAGAACTTGCTGAAGAACTCGTAGAGGTGAAGCCTCAGGGCCTGAATGAAGGCCAGCGTCCCCTCTAAGGCCATAACTCCTAGGTTGCCGATCACCAAGATTGGAAGGGCCGCCAAACCGATGCCCGCGTACGTCGAGTTGACCAGAAGCATCAGGGCCGCGTGAATGACCATCAGTATCGGGACTCGGAGGTAGCTGAGCGTGTTCGACATGAAGTGGATGATGTTCTCGAGTATCTCGAGGAGCCCTGCACCGATCCCGCCGACGAGCGAGGTCTTTGGGCCGAGGCCGAGCGCTGAGGAGAGAGGCCTTCCTATCACCAGCAGCACTAGGCACGCCACTATCCCGTAGAGCGCTACGGTCCCGACGGTCGCAATCGGCAGGCCTATTATCGGGGCCGGGTCGTTGAGCGTGGTCATCCCCTCGAAGCCTCCTGCGCCGATGAAGGCTATCGCGAAGAGTATGCCCATGAGGTACATCACCATGGTGACGCCCTTGGAGAAGATGGCCTCGCCCAGCTCGCCCTGCTTCGCGTACTTCAGAGCTCCGAGGAGCATCCCTAGCATGATGTGGACCGCGCCGAGGAAGGGAGCGAAGGTGAAGAGCGTGAGTATCGCGCTCTGACTGAGCGTCTTGGTGGCCCCGTGCTTCTCCAACAGCTCGATGACCGGTTTGATTCCTGTGTACTCGTAGATCCCGAACCCGAAGGCCTCCTGTATCAGGAAGCCGACGGAGGCCGCACCCGCGCCGAGGAATGTGAGGAGCTTTCCCCAGGTCCTCAGGTAACCCCTCGCCTTCCTCCACAGCAACAGGCCCACGCCCATGATCACCAGCCCCTGTCCGAGGTCTGCGAACATCATTCCGTAGAAGATGACGATGAAGATCGAGATGAAAGGTGTGGGATCGACCTCGGTGTATCCCGGAACGCCCTGCATAGAGGTGATGGGGCTGAAGGACTCGACGAGCTTACCGTGTCTGACTAAAGTTGGGACTCCGTGACCCGAAAGATCGCCGTGATGGCCGTGGACCTCGACCTCTTCAAGCTCCGCATAGGCCATTCTCCCCACGGTCCTTCTGAACTCCTCCTTTCGCTCCTCGGGGATGTAGCCCTCTATCACCACCACCCTCTTGAGCTCCGGTTCCCTCAGCCTGTCGAGACCTGTCCTTAGGTTCATGGTTAGGTCTCTGAGCGCGGCCATCCTAGGTCCTCTCTTGAGCTTGATCTCCAGAACCTGTCGCTCGATCTCAGTTAGCCTGGACTCGAGTAACCCGATCTCCGATCTCACCTTCGAGGCCTCCTCTGCTGAGTCATCAGGTATTCCCTCCAGCTTGAGCTGCGTCAAGTTCATGCCCCGCGATATTCTGAGGACTCTATCAGCGTCTTGAGGCCTCGAGAGGACCAGAACGATGGACCTTCCCTCACCGGTTGGCTGATCGACCACGACAAAGTCCTGAAAGGCCTTCTTGACCTCTTCGACCATGGAGCTGGAGACGACGAAGACCGTTGCCCTGAATCGTCGCAAACCTCTAAGCACGCTCGCCTCGCTCCCTATGGCCGCAACAGCCTCGAGTTCGTCCAGCTTCTTGCGTAGCTCTCTGATCTTAGCGATAATCTCCTCTTCCTCTCTCTCGAGCCTTTTGAGTTCCTCCAGTACCGGCCTAGCCTCGGACTCGAGCCTCTCCAGCGCCTCCTCTATTCTACTCACCTCGACGATCTCGGGGTCGGGAAGGTCTCCCTTCATCAAAACCTCCAGCGGGCCCTTCTCGGCGGAGACGTTCAGCTCTCTCACGGCAGCCTCGAGCTCTAGGTGTAGCTCCCTCGCCTTGGCGTAGAGCCTCTCAACCTCCTTGAGCCTTTCGCCCTCACCCTCCTCGACGTGGAACTCGCCGAACCTGTAGAGCTCGTTCAAGACCGCCTCGGACTTGCGTCTGGTCGTGAGCACCCTCGCCTTGACCAGCTTGACTATCCCCATCGCGTCGCTGTGAGCCTGTGCTACGTTCACTTAAACCCGAGCCGTTGAGGCCCTCGTTGAGTCGGGTGGAAGTCCTGCAAAGATCGAAATGGGCCGGTGCCGAAGCGCTAATATCGGCAAGAGTTCGTCGACCGGTCATGGAGTCAAGTCTCAGGGAGAGGCGTCTTCCGAGCCGTCAGAGGTACCATGGAGTCCTCAACGCCAACCACAGAGCCTTCCTCAGGTCGATTGGACTGACCGATGTGGAGCTAACGAGGGCGCTTGGATGCATCGTCGTCGCCTGGAGTGAGGCAGGGCCTTGTAACTTCCACACGCTCGAGCTGGTCAGACACGTCAGGGCAGGGATGGAGTCCGCAGACGTTACCGGCCTTGCGGTTCCGACTATAGTGGTCAACGACAACATCAGCATGGGAACCGAGGGAATGAGATACAGTCTGGTCAGCAGAGAGTTGATAGCCGACACGATCGAGGCACAGGTCTCGGCTCACGCCTTCGACGGATTCGTGGGTATCGGTGGTTGCGACAAGACTCAACCGGGCATCATGATGGCTATGGTGAGGCTGAACATGCCATCGGTTTACATCTACGGTGGATCTGCAGAGCCCGGCTTCCTCGGCGATAGGAAGCTGACGATTGAGGACATCTACGAGAGCATGGGTTCGTACATCAAAGGGAAGATAACAGAAGACGAGCTCTATGAGATAGAGCGGAGGGCTCACCCAACCGTGGGAGCGTGTGCCGGCCTTTTCACTGCTAACACGATGGCAAGCATCAGCGAGGCCCTTGGTATAGCGCTACTCGGCTCCTCAACGCCCGTGGCCACTTCCGCTAGGAGGGCGCAGTACTGCTACCTAAGCGGACAGACTCTGGGGAAGCTGATCGAGAACGGCATCAAGGCCAGGGACATCGTCACCTACGACGCGCTCTACAACGCGACCGTGTTGCTGGTGGCAAGTGCAGGTTCCACCAACGGCATCTTGCACCTGCTCGCGATCGCCCATGAGGCCGGCGTCGACTTCACCCTTCAGGACATCGACGAGATTTCCAACAGAGTCCCATACATAGTGAGCATGAAGCCCGCTGGAGACCACGTGATGGCAGACCTCGATGCGGTGGGAGGAGTTCCTGTTGTGTTGAAGAAGCTGCTGGATAGAGGTTACCTCCGAGGAGAGGCGCTCACGGTAACCGGCAAGACACTGTCGCAGTCTCTCAAGGAGTACAGATACGCGAAGGTATCACACGAACACATCGTAAGGGACCCGTCGAGGCCCTTCAAGCCCACCGGAGGCATAAGGATCCTCTGGGGCAACTTGGCACCTGAGGGCGCGGTCCTCAAGGTCGCTGCGACCGGTCTCGCGCGCTTCGAGGGGAGGGCCAGAGTCTTCAACGACGAGGACTCTGCTTTTGAGGCGGTTAAGAGGAACGAGGTCTCCGATGGCGACGTGGTGGTTATAAGGTACGTCGGCCCGAGGGGCGCGCCCGGCATGCCGGAGATGCTGAGGGTGACCTCGGCGATCGTGGGAGCAGGTCTCGGGAGCTCGGTTGCCATGGTTACAGACGGTAGGTTCAGCGGTGCGACACGAGGAATGATGGTCGGACACGTCTCACCAGAGGCTGCTGTGGGCGGACCTATCGCAGCCCTTCACGACGGTGACAGAGTGCTCATCGACTCGGTGGCCGGCAAGCTCAACGTGCTGATCGAGGATTCGGAGCTGCGTAGAAGGCTCGAGAGTTGGAAGCCGATGGCTCCGAGAGTGAAGGCTGGACTGTTGGCGAAGTACGCAGCGCTTGTTCAGTCAGCGAGCAAGGGCGCCGTCACATCACCTGGACCCCTGTGATATTCTCCTGAGGACCTCGTCGGTGAACTTCGCTGCTGGCGCGCTCCCTCCCAGATCTCTGGTCCTGACCTTACCGTCCTCCAGAGTGTGCTCGACGGCCCTCTCCACAGCCCTTCCTGCAGCTAGAGCCTTCTCGTCGCTCCTGCTCTCGCCGAGCCAGGTCAGCATCATCGACGCGGCCAGTATCATAGCCGTGGGGTTCGAGGTCTCAGGGTCTATGTCTGGAGCTGAGCCGTGAACAGGTTCGAAGAGCCCGTAGCGGTCACCCACGTTCGCGGAGGGCGCAACGCCGAGCGTCCCGCACACGCCCGCGGCCTCGTCGCTGAGTATGTCACCGAACATGTTGGTGGTCAGGATCACGTCGAACCTCTCGGGCCTCACGACGAGCTGGTAAGCGGCGTTGTCGACGTACATGAACTCGTAGGAGATCCCCTGATGGGCCCTTATCACCTCAGCCGCCACTTCCCTGAAGAACCTGTGAGAGAGGAGGACGTTCGCCTTGTCTACGACCGTTATCTTCTTGGCCCTTTGGGACGCGTACCTGCATGCGATTTTGGCTATTCGCTCAGTACCCTTCCGAGTGTAAACGGCCACCGAGAACGCGTGATCGCTCCCAACGTCCTCGATTCCCTTGTAAAGGTCCTCGACGTTCTCCCTCACGATCAGGAGGTCCACGTTCCCGAACCTTGACGAAACGCCCTTCAGGGTCCTCGCGGGGCGCAGGTTCGCGTAAAGGTCCAGCTCCCTCCTGAGCAGAACGATCACGTCCCTTGCGGTCTCTCCGACCGGACCCTTCAGGCACGCGTCGGAGCCCCTGATTCTCGCGAATGAATCTTTGGGCAACGCAACGCCCTTCTCGCCGAGGACGGTGTCACCTGCAGGTGCGTCGACGAACTCCAGCGATAGAGACCAAACGTCCGCAACGAGCTCCAGCACCCTCTTCGCCTCCCTCACAACAACCGGCCCTATTCCATCACCAGGGATTACAGCGATTCTGTACATGAGCGGGTCGGTGCGGGGAGGTATGCGCTGCTAAATAGAGTTTGACCGTGCAGGTCAGCTGGTATCTCGCAGCTCAACGCTCCTCGGTGGAACGATCTCGAACCACTTTCCCCGTGCGAGGACCCTGACCCTCTCGACCAGATGTGACGGAGCCTCCGCTACAACTCTAACGCCGTCGCTGAGGTACTCGACGCTCTCGACTCTGCCGTAATTGTAAAGGTCTTCGAGGAGCGCGTTGCAGGAGTCTCCGTACTCGAGCTTGGCCTCGAACTTCACCAAGTTCGGTAGATGAGTCAAGATCGCATCTACCAGCTCCTCCATCCCCCTGCCCGTCATCGCCGAGACAGGTACCGCCGGAAGCCCCTCCAAGTTCAGGTCCTCCATCCTCTCCCTCAGTTCGTCCTCCGTCAGAAGGTCGATCTTGTTGAGTGCGACGACCATCGGCAACCCACTGGCTCCGATCTGTCTGAGCGTGTTGATCGAGACCTCGAGCTTTTTTCTCAGCTGCTCGATAGGGTCAGAGACGTCCAACACCAGCAGAATCAAGTCGGAGTCCGCTATCTCCATCAGCGTCGACATGAAAGCGGAGATAAGCAGAGTCGGCACGTTCCTGATGAAACCGACGGTGTCCGAGACGTAGGCGGGCCTTCCGTCCAGTCGCGTGAGCCTCCTCTTCGTCGTAAGGGTCGTGAACATGGCCTCGGAGATCTCCGTGGGAACAGAGGTAAGCCTAGTGAATATCGTCGACTTGCCGGCGTTCGTGTACCCAGCAAGAGAGATCGTTGGTATCCCCGAGGTCCTCCTCTGTCTGCTCTCCCAGCCTTTCCTCCTCTTGATCTCCTCGAGCTTCTTGGA
Source organism: Candidatus Calditenuaceae archaeon (assembly GCA_025058055.1). Taxonomy (GTDB): domain Archaea; phylum Thermoproteota; class Nitrososphaeria_A; order Caldarchaeales; family Calditenuaceae; genus Calditenuis. The sequence continues at coordinate 10,640 of JANXEU010000039.1, read as the reverse complement.
GATCGTCACCACTTGTCTCTTGACCTCCTCGTAGTAGACATCGGCCTCGTACGCGCCGAGACCATGGAAACCGGGCTGCTCGCCCTGCTTCGCGAGCCTCACCTTCTCCTTCGCCCTCGGGAGCTCATACCTGAGCGAGGCCAGCTTGATCTGGAGGTGGGACTCGAGGCTGGTTGCGTGCATGGTGAAGATCTCCAGTATCAGCCGAACCCTCGTTATCACGTCGACGTTCAGCTCCTTAGCGAGGTTGTACTCCTGCACGGGTTTCAGCTCGTTCTCGAAGATCACCTTCGAGATGCCTAGGTTTCTCACCGCCTCCTTGAGATCCCGCAACTTCGAGGGTCCGATGTTGTAGACAGGATGGGGGAACCTGTGTTGCACCAACCTGTAGACGACCTCATACTCGGCCGTTCTGCAGAGATCCTCAAGCTCGTCGAGGTTGTCTTCCTCCTCCCATGGGTAGAGCCTGTGGACGATCGCGACTTTTCTGTTCCCCGCTAAGCCCACCACCCGATGAGTGGGTTCTCATCCAGCTCTTAAGAATATGCAGAGCGTCGCCTCCGAGGAACGTGGAGACCGACGTCACGCACGCAGGTCAGGCTCACTTCTTTGAGGTGTCTCGCTCGGAACCGAGGGGGTCATCCTCTCCGAGCATCTCGCCGAGCGTGGGGGCCTGTCGGGGGACTCTCTTCAGGGCCTTCTCGATCGCTTCATCGGTCGACTCGACCAAGAGCTTGATCTTGAGAGTCTTCTCCAGCTTCCTAGCCAGCTCCATCGAGGGCCTGAGCTCGCCGTTCTCAACCCTCTTGATGGTAGACACCTTCTCGCCCACGAGCTCTGCCAACTGCTCCCTAGTGAGGAACCTCGCCTCCCTTGCCCTCCTTACCACTTCGCCGTAGCCCTCGACGAGCTCGTACCTCTCGACGCGCTCCACGATGCCTCCGTACCTATCGGGCCGCGCGCCTCGGGACTGTCGGCTCACGCCCTATCACCGCACTCGATCGAGATAAATCATCTCCCTCAAACGACCGGCGAAGGTGTAGGCACATACCTTCTACCCGTAGGCCCTCTCCATGGAAACGTTTAACTAAATCGTTTAACCTCCTCTAAGGCGTATGATTCCTAGATCCTTTCAGTATGTCGCGCCTAAGACTCTGCCCGAGGTCGTGAGGACTCTGAGGAAGTACAAAGGAGACGCGAAGTTGCTCGCAGGAGGACACAGCCTCGTTCCGCTGATGAAGCTCAGGCTCTCGAATCCGCAGGTGATCGTGGACATGAGGCATCTGAGACCCAAGCTCGCTTACATCAAGTCCGACGGTAAGGAAGTGAGGATCGGTGCGCTGACGAGGCACGCGGAGATCGAGCACTCTGCCGAGCTGAAGAGGGTGCTCCCGATATTCCCGGCAGCGGCCGAGTGGATCGGCGACATGCAGGTCAGGAACATGGGCACCATAGGAGGGTCGCTGGCACATGCAGATCCGGCCTCGGACTGGCCTGTGGTGGCACTGGCCACCGACGCGACGCTGGTCGCCTACAGCGGCAGAACCAGAAGGATACCGGCTGTCAAGTTCTTCCAAGGGCCCTTCACAACGTCGCTGAAGTACTACGAGGTGCTGACGGAGATAGCCGTACCGAAACCCCCACCGGAACACGGATGGGCTTGGAAGAAGTTCGAGAGGAAGGCCGGCGACTTCGCAACCGTCAACACGGCGGTCTTCATCACTCCAGGAAGGGACGGTCGAATAGAGAGAGCTTCGATAGCGGTCGGTGCGGTTCACACAAAGCCTTACAGGGCCACCGAGTCCGAGAGGATGCTGGCTGGAAAGGTCCCGACGATCGATCTGCTGAGGAGCGCAGCGGAGAAGGCCGCGGAGATCGCTGAGCCAGCGTCCGACCTCAGGGGAAGCGCCGAGTACAAGCGCGAGATGGTGAAGGTCTTCGTGAGGAGGGCGTTGGTGGAGGCCTGTGAGCGCGCTAACCTCATAAGGCCCCAAGTTGCGGAGGTGAGGTGAATGGCTCGTAGGGCTGGTGGTGCCAAGGCCGCAGGTCCGCTCTCGAAGGTCTCCGTGAGAGTGAAGGTCAACGGCGTCGAGTACTCACATGAGGTCGAACCGAGGCTTCTGCTGGTCCATTACATCAGGGACGTCCTCGGACTCACGGGTACACACATCGGATGCGACACCTCCAACTGCGGTGCCTGCACAGTTCTGATGAAGGGCCCGTGGGGAGACGAGTGGAGAGCTGTGAAGTCCTGCACTTTCTTCACTCCTCAGGTCGACGGCGCCGAGATCATCACGATTGAGGGCCTTGCGAGGGACGGCGAGCTTCACCCGCTCCAAAAGGCCTTCTGGGAACACCACGCTCTCCAGTGCGGCTACTGCACACCCGGCATGATACTCTCCGCATTAGGGTTCCTCAAGATCAACCCGAACCCGACGAGGGAGGAGATCAAGAAGGGCATCTCGGGGAACCTATGCAGGTGCACCGGATACGTCAACATCGTCAAGGCCGTCGAGGCGGCAGCGAAGGAGATGCGGGAGAAGGGCAGCTGGATATAGTCGCCCTACGGAGACCTTGTAGCCCTTTTTTCGATCGGTTTCCCGATACTGTCGTCAGCGTCGTTGAGACGCTCACGCCCAGAACTCGTGAAAAGGTCTAAATCGATCCGCCAGGAACTTGTGTTGCGAAAGCCCGGTCGTCTAGCGGCCAAACTGGCCAGAGGGCCAAGGATTCCGGGCTCTGGGTCTCAGAGAGGGGATCCCCGGAGACGGCGGTTCGAATCCGCCCCGGGCTACGCGTTTCGCTATGTCATCGAACGGCACTTACTTCAGCTGAGTGAACGCTTTATCTGAAGGAACTGGATGGTAGGAGCGGCTTGTCGAAGGCGAGGAAGGAGCAGGTCAGGGAGAAGGTGATCAGGACCGTTGAGACGCCGGCCGCGAAGGAGCTTGAGGAGTACGTGAGGTCCCTCAGCTACGTGACGCCCTCTATGCTCGCTGACAGGTTTAAGGTGAGGCTCTCGCTGGCGAAGGACCTACTCTCCCAACTTGCCTCGCAGGGCCTCCTCAGGTTGGTCAGCGGTACCAACAGGCTCCGGATCTACGCGGTCGTCGGCGGCAAGGCCCCTACGAGAATTCAGGCAACCGCATCACCCGGTCAGCAGGTCGAGGCCGCCGGCGAAGGGGCAGTAGTCACCAAGTCGAAGAAGCCCAAGAAGTCTGGAGAGAAAAAGAAGAAGTGAGGCGGAGTTCGGTCGTCTGGGGCCGGTGGGATTTGAAATTGCGACCTGCCGGTCTCTCTCCCGGCAGGGAGGTATTACCTCTTGTTCGGAGGAGAGAGGAGAGAAGGGCCTCCCGGGAACGGCCATGAAACCCGCAAGAAGTGTTCGGTCCAGTGTCCCGCCTCTAAGTCCAGAGAGCGGGGCCCAAACCAAACACGGAGGGAGCAGAGGACGAGCTGACAGGCGATGGCTGATTCCGTTGGTCCGAAGACTACGACGAAAAGGCTACACATTTAAACAAATCCGGGAGGAGATCTGGAGACGGTACAGAATTCGGCTGTCGAACGGTCAGCTCTTGAGAATGCTTCTTGCACAGCGCCGGTACAGGCCTAGGGACCTCAATATCCAACTTTACCAAGAGGTCCTGAGGCTGCACGATCAGGGATTGGGGTATCGGCAGATCGCCAAGAGAATCTGGGAGACCTACGGAGTATGGCTTTCGCGAGGACTGATATCATATTGGACAAGAGGAATACATACACCATACAATGACGGCAGCGGAAAACCGATTACTTCTAAGAGTCGAAGAAGGTTCGCGTCTGTCCATCAGTTGGAACCGTCTCCGGAGCTCGCCTATATAATAGGCGTAGTCTTCGGGGATGGTTCAGCCTTCACCACTTATCATAAACACGGCCGGACAGGGATTGTCACACTAGCTGTAAGGGACCTAGACTTCGCCGTCAGCTTTTCGCAGGCACTATCGAAAGTCCTGAACAGGGAGCCTCCGCCGATTCGAGAGGTGATTAGAGGAGGGAAGACAATCTATGTCGTTAGAGTACAAGACGTGACGTTAGCCGAACTTCTTGTTGGCAGAGATGTCGAAAGAATACGGAGGTTCATCGAATTCGATGACTCTTGCCGGCCGCTTTCCTACGGGGATTCTTCGACTCGGAGGGGAGCGTCTTCAGGAATGGTCTGAGAGCGTACAACACAAACACAAGGATTCTGGAGTTCGTTAGAGAGCAGCTGATAGCTCTGAAAATCGAATGCTCTGAGCCGCAGTTGAACAGAGCCGGTGGTAGACCCGCCGGTGCCGACGGAAAATACATCACAAAGAAGGACCTCTACGCCATTACTGTTCGTCCTTACAGCTTAGAGCTATTTCTGATGAAAATTGGGTTCTCGATTAGGCGGAAACAGCAGAGGTTGCAGGTGCTCGTCATGAAAAGGCGGAATCGTAGGCGGAAGAAAAATGGCGAAGAAGAGACCGTCGAGGAAGAGGTTGTCGTCGTAGTTGAGGAGGAAAGCGTCGATGCGGACGTCTCCGGGCTTGAGGCTCCGAGTATACCTCTAAGTACAAAAGAGGAGATGTCGTTCGTGATAACTCCGGCGACACCGGGGTGATTCCGACGATGCGCTCCCCCTCTATTTTTGCCAATGTCCTCACGGTTATCCTCTTTACTCTAATTGCTTCAATCCACATTAATTCACGAAACACTTTCGAGGGGCGTGGTTTATCCTACATCCATTTCTCATTCGTCTCTCCACGCCCTTGTATAGCTCCTTCTCTGCGATCTTCATGTTCCTCTCCGCAAGGTGGGGCCGGCGAGATTTGAACTCGCGACCTCTGGCGTTATGTCGAGCTTTCTCGCTCGACCCCAGGCCAGCGTCCACTCCATGCTGGACCACGGCCCCCGACCGGTCTTCTGCCTCGGTCTGACTATAAACCTTCCAGAGTCGGTCAGATTGCTAAGGCAACAGCTATCACACAGGACATCCCATGTTCATCCGGTGGGCCCGTAGCTCAGCCAGGAAGAGCGACGGGCTTTTAAGGTCGAAGAGACCCGGAGGTCCCGGGTTCGAATCCCGGCGGGCCCGCCTTCAGCTCTCTCCTCCACTAAAATTAAATTTAGATCAGATGAAGACTTTTGGTGATGTGGGGCGGTCCGAAGGAGGTGCTTCCGAAGGAGATAGCGGTCCCCATAACTGTCATGAGATGCGAGGTGTGCGGAACCAACCACACGAGACCTCATCAGGAACAGGACTTCGTCTTCAAGAAGCTGAAGTCCTTCTGTCCGAAGTGCAACGCAGAGACCGAGATGGTGGTCGTGAGCATTCACGTCGAGGAGAAGAAGCAGAAGACCTGAGTTCAGGTGAGGACCTCTGCACCGTCCTCCCAGATCAGGACAGTGTGCTCGGCCTGCGCTACCGGCGCTCCTGATTTCTCGACGAGGACCGCGTAACCGTGCACGTAACCTCTGCGGTAGAGCGATTCGTGAAGAGAGGAGTCAAGCCACTTGAACCACCTGATGGAGTAGGGCAGTCCTCCCGTAGCGTCGTAAAGCACCCTCAAGAGCTCCCTCTGCTCCTTGGGAAGTCTGCTGGCCCTCTCGAGAGTGGTTTGAGGCACCCTGAATATCTCTACCGAGTTCGAGTCGACTACCCTGCCGGTGGCGTCGGTCTTCGTGACGAAGGGCTCTATCGCGTAGACCTTTCCCCTCTCGAGCCTTCCCTCTCCGGCCTTCACGTTGGGTATCGAGAGGCCCGCGTGCAGGTTGTAACGCTCGATCTGATGTCCCGAGAGGTTACTGATGGGCCTGTAGCCGAGCGACGTTATCGAGTCACCGATCGCACCACCTATTGTCGACACGGGGACGCCTGCCCTCGAAACCCTCACCGCGACCTGAAGCGCCCTTTCCGCAGCCAGCACCATGCCCTCATCGGAACCGGGCAGAGGGACCGTCACAGCGGTGTCGGCTATGTAACCCTCTATCGAGACGCCCAGGTCCACCTTGATCAGCGATCCCCTCGTAAGCCGATAGTCAGTCGAGCGGGTTGGCGTCGAGTGGGCAGCGATCGCGTCAACCCCAACGTTGCACGGGAACGCAGGCCTTCCACCGAGCTCCACGATCCTGGACTCGACCCATTCGGCCACCTCTAGAGCGCTGGTCCCCTCCTTGACCCTAGACCTGACCTCCTCTCTAACCTTCCGAGCTATCTCGCCCGCTGACTTGAGCAGCTCGTACCAGCCTTCGCTCATGATGCCTATGCTTCACCTGCGCGCGATCTCCCTCTTCTTCCACCTGAGGTTGTAGCTCCTGCACCTCCTGCACTTCTCGGCACTCATCGGGTTCCTTGCGCCGCACTTCCTGCAGATCTTGTAGTGCAACCTCTTCCTCTGGGCGAGCTGTATCAGCGAGGCGTCGAGCACCGGCATTTCGTCTTGTTGTCTCCCAAGTCCTCAATTAATGTCTATTCCGTCCCCGAGAAGACCCAGCTCAAGTCAGGGCCTTTCCTCCCCTCGGGCACCCTCTCTGCAAGGGCATGCGCGACCAGTGGTAGCGCTATCGTGGCGTCCGCGAAGCACTGTACCTTGTAGCTGTCCCTAGCCTCCTTTCCCCAGCTCACCGCCTCCTCCAGCGTGGCACCCGAGAGCCCTCCCCAATGCGGACTGTCCGTGGTCACCTGCATCGCGAACCTGTGAGGCCTGGTCTTGGTGAGGTCCCCGTTGGTCAGCACGTCCACCGACACCGCTACAAGCTGGATGATGTCCTTTGGTACGCCACCGCCGATGAAGACGGCTGCGCCGTCCCCGAACCTAGACCTGATCCTCACCATCTGCTCGAAGTCCTTGAAATGGTCGATCAGGAGCCTGAAGGACCGGTCCCTCCACCTGTTAAAGAGATAGGCGACGCCGTAGCCGCTGTCGACCAGCGCTGGTACGAAGACCGGGACCCCTGCCCTGTAGGCTGACGCGAGGATGCCGTCGACTCCCCTGCTGTCGAGCCACCTGCCTAGGAGGTGGAGGAGCTCCGCGGAGGTGTAAGTCCTAGTCCTGTCGAGGCCGAGCATGAACTCCGCGACCATCTCCTCCATCTTCAGGTAGTCCTCCTCCTTGACCAAGACGTCGTGAAACCTGTAGATCCTCCTAGACCTAAGCTCTGCGTCGTCGAGGTTGTGGGAGCCCTGCCAGTACTTCATCCCCATAGCCTCGATGAGGTCCTCGGATACGTTGGCACCCGTTGAGACTAGGACGTCAACGAACCTCTTCTCTATCAACCACTTCACGACCTTCCACTGGCCGGTGGTGCTCATTGAACCTGCAAGCCCCATGAAAATGACCGTGTCTCCGGCCCTGATCGCTCTCTCCCAAACCCTCACGACCTCGCCCAGCGTTCGGCCCTGGAACCCCGTCTCCGACATCTCTTCCAGGATTCGGGAGACGCTCTTACCTGCGTTCACCTCGATAGCCTTGAGGGGACGTCGCAACAGATCTTCGCGCACCTTTTCAACACCTTGTGCGTTGAGTTAGTTCATCGGTTCATAAGGGTTGACCCGGGTCCGAAAACGTGATAGCCTGCTCTCTCACCAATTCAATTGAAAGGGAAATTCTCAGACCAGTCGACGAGTCGGGTAAGTCAATCTTGATAAGCACCTTTTGGGTTGTAATACCAGAATGGATGAGGAACAACAACCTTTGAAGGAGCTGAGATTAAGAGTTGCCGAAGCGCGCCAGAGGGACGTCGGATATGGAATAGCTCGAATCGACAGGGAGGTCGGGTCCTCTGCAGGTCTAGCAACAGGAGACATAATAGAAATTCGGGGAAGGAAGCTAGCTGCGGCTACGCTCTGGCTCGGGTATCTTGAGGAGGAGAAGGACGTGGTCAGGATCGACGGCTACATCAGGAGCAACGCGGGGGTCTCGCTGAACGAGTACGTCATCGTCAGGAAGGCGAACGTCAAGGAAGCCCAACTGGTCGTGTTGGCACCCGTGAACAACACCATCAAGCCCGACGAGAACTTCACGAAGCTCGTCAAGAGCAGGCTGATCGAGTATCCGCTGGTCCAGAAGAACGTCATCCCCGTCCTCTTCTTCGGGAACCTGTTCAACTTCGCGGTCCTCCAGACCAGGCCCACCGGCATAGTCAAGATCACCCCGAAGACCAAGATCGTCATTCACAGCAGGCCAGTCCAGGAGAAGTCGCTGAGCACCAACGTCACCTACGAGGACATCGGAGGACTCCACGAGCAGATCCAGAAGATCAGGGAGATGGTCGAGCTGCCCCTCAGGTACCCTGAGCTCTTCCAGAAGCTCGGCATCGATCCACCGAAGGGCGTGCTCCTCTACGGCCCACCCGGGTGCGGTAAGACGCTGCTGGCGAAGGCAGTCGCGACCGAGGCGGAGGCCAATTTCTTCCTCATCAACGGCCCCGAGATCATGAACAAGTACTACGGCGAGACCGAGGCGAAGCTCAGGGAGGTCTTCAGGAAGGCGGAAGAGGAATCCCCGAGCATCATCTTCATCGACGAGCTGGACGCTATCGCCCCGAAGAGGAGCGAAGTCACGGGTGAGGTGGAGAAGAGGGTCGTGGCACAGCTGCTCGCACTCATGGACGGGCTGGAGGGAAGGGGGCAGGTGATCGTCATCGGTGCCACCAACAGGCCCAACGCCCTAGACCCGGCCCTCAGGAGGCCTGGAAGGTTCGATAGGGAGATCGAGATCGGCATACCGGACAAACGGGGCCGCAAGGAGATACTTCAGATTCATACGCGAGGCATGCCGTTGGCACCGGACGTAGACGCTGACAAGCTTGCCGACGTCACGAAGGGTTACACCGGCGCGGACTTAGCTGCCCTTTGCAGAGAGGGTGCGATGAAGTGCATAAGGCGCATCCTCCCCAGCATCGACTTCAACGAGGAGCGTCTCTCACCAGAGATATTGGATCAACTGGTGGTCACCATGAAGGACTTCATGGACGCTTACAAGGAGATCACACCGACCGCGCTGAGAGAGGTTGAGATCGAGACACCGACGGTCAACTGGGAAGACATCGGCGGCCTGGAGGAGGTCAAGCAGAGGCTCATCGAGTCCATCGAGTGGCCCATAAAGTACGGCGAGAAGTTCGAGAGGTTGGGCATCAAACCGCCCAGAGGCGTGCTCCTCTACGGCCCACCCGGATGTGGTAAGACGCTCCTCGCGAAGGCAGTCGCGACTGAGGCGGAGGCGAACTTCGTCACGATCAAGGGCCCCGAGGTCTACTCGAAGTGGGTCGGTGAGTCGGAAAGGGCTGTTAGGGAGGTCTTCAGGAAGGCTAGGCAGGCGGCTCCCTGCGTCATCTTCCTCGATGAGGTGGAGACCCTGATACCGAGGAGGGACATGCTCGACGACAGCTCCGGCGTCACCCACCGCGTAACCAGCACGCTCCTGGCCGAGATGGACGGCATCGAGGAGCTGAGGGACGTCATAATAATAGGCGCGACCAACAGACCTGACCTCCTTGACCCTTCGGCCCTGAGGCCTGGGAGGTTCGACAGGTTGATCTACGTGCCTCCACCCGACGAGAAGGGCAGATACCAGGTCCTGAGGATCTACACGAAGAAGATGCCTCTCGCGCCTGACGTAGACCTTGAACGGCTCGCTGCGATGACGGAGGGTTACTCCGGTGCGGACCTAGAAGCTCTCTGCAGGGAGGCTGGTCTCTCAGCCCTGAGGAGGAACCCTGATGCGGAGCACGTGTCTTGGGCTGACTTCCAGGAGGGTTTGAAACTGGTGAAGCCCAGCATAACGCCGCAGATGCTGAAGGAATACGAGAAGATAGCAGAGCTCCTGAGAGCCTCCGACAGGCCGTTGACGATGTTCGGTTAGAGCTGCCATGGGTAGAAGCGAACTCATTCAAGCCGTGCTCGACGTTCTCCGCAAGAACAGCGGAAAGATGATGGAGTCCAGTCTAATCAAGACGCTTCAGAGCAGATATCGGGACGTTACGCTGATGGAGGTTAGAAAGGCCCTTCTGGTCATGGAGCTGAACGGCATCGTCAGAGTCCACAGCCTCGACGACGAGCGGAAGCTGATCAGCGTCGTTGGCGTAAAGTGAGTTCAGTACCACTGATCCAGACTCGTCAGACCCGACCTCTTCCTCTGCTGCTCCAAAAGCCCCTTCAGGGCCTTATCGACCCTCTCCTCGCTGAAGTCGTGCTCGTCACATAGGACACGCTTGACCCGCTCATGGTCCAACGGTCTCCACTCGAGCTTGACGTCGTCGGTTACGGCTGGTTCCACGAAGAGCTTCCTCACCACCCTCAGGTTCGCCTTGGGCTCGACTCTCAGGTGTATCAGAGCGGCCTCCGCGCTGCCGTGCTCCCTGATCAGTTGAAGAGCCCTCTTTGGGCCCACGCCCTTAATGCCCTCGATGTAATCGGTACCGACGAGCATCGCTACGTCGATCAGCTGCTCCCTTGTGAGGTTGAGGGAGTTTAGCAGCCTGTTCGTGTAGACGACCTCTGGCTTGACCTCGACGTACTCCCTCCTCCCCGGTAGCTTCCTCCTGCCGATCACCGAGAGGTTCCTGACTAGCCTCGGAGAGCCGAAGAGGATCGAGTCGTAGTCCTGTGAAGCTGAGGCCCACACAAGCCCCTTTCT
>JANXEU010000032.1 GCA_025058055.1 Candidatus Calditenuaceae archaeon | reverse complement strand
CAGACCAAGAGGCACAGGTTCATCATAGTCAACGAGACCGGTGCCACCCGTGATGGAAGGCTGGTGGCGTGGAGGTCGACGCTCTACGCCGACACCGGCGCCTACATCTCCAAGGGCCACCTGGTCATCCAGAGGGCCACTTTCCACTGCACAGGTCCCTATGAGGTTCCCAACGTCTGGGCCGACGGTTACGCCGTCCTCACGAACAACACCATCGCCGGTTCCACGAGGGGGTTCGGCGCGCCGCAGGCCCTCTTCGCCGCGGAGGTCCAGATGGACATCCTCGCCAAGCAGCTCGAGATGGACCCGCTGGAACTGAGGATCAAGAACGCCCTCAGGCCCGGTTCCCTTACTGCAACTTCCCAAAGGATCGACGACGATGGACTCATGCGTTGCATCGAGAGGGCCGAGAGGCTCTCCAGGTGGTCCGAGAGGAGGTCCGAATACAGGACGCTCAGGGCCCAGGGAGGCCGCTACAGGAAGGGCATCGGGGTCGCTCTCCTCTATCACGGCAACACCCTCGGTCCGGAAGGAGAAGACTACGCGATAGTTCACCTGAAGGCCGATGCTGCGGGAAAGGTGAAGCTTCACACGGGCCTAGCTGAGTACGGCACGGGCGCGCTGACGTCGCTGGCGATAATCGCCGCAGAGGTCCTAGGCCTCGACTTGAAGGACGTTCAGGTCCTCAGACCCGACACCAGTGCCGTCAAGAACCCGGGTCCCACAGTCGCCTCGAGGACGACCGTGATCGGCGGAAGGGCCGCCCTAGCTGCGGCTGCGAAGTTGAAGGAGAGGCTGGAAGCGGTGGCGACGGAAGTGCTCGGATGCAGCAGGGAGGAGGTCGAGTTCGTCGGAGGTCGGGTGCGAGTACGCGGCGATCCTTCCAGATCGGTCGCTTTCGGGGAGCTCGTGAAAATTGCCCAGTCGATCGGTGTCGACACGTCGGCGGAGGGTTACTACAAGGCCCCCGAGACTAAGTGGGACAAAGAGACCGGCCAAGGAGCGCCCTACAACCAGTATACGTTCGGCGCCTTGGTCTCCGAGGTCGAAGTGGACGTCGTGACAGGGGTGGTGAGGGTCGTCAGGATGACCGCGGTCTACGACGTCGGACGCGCGATCAACCCCCTCGGACTTCAGGCTGTGATAGAGGGTGGGTCGATTATGGGTCTGGGTCACGCGTTGACCGAGGAGATGGTACATGTCGAAGGCGTCCCGGTCACTCTGGGCTTCCAAGGGTATCTCATACCAACTTCCGCAGAGGCCCCGGAGGAGATCGTTCACGAGGTCGTTGAGTCGCCCGGTCCGATAGGAGCGCTGGGCGCCAAGGCGATGGGCGAGATACCGGTTGTCCTGCCAATGGCGTCGATCGCTAACGCCGTGGCCGACGCGACAGGAGTCCACATCAGGGAGACTCCCCTGAAGCCAGAGCTGGTCCTGAGGGCCATCGAGGAGGCGGGTCTGATGTGGCAAGTGAAGTGATGGTTCTGTGACCGGCCAACTCCTCGTCGTGGCTCTCGGCGGTAACGCGCTGCTCCGGAAAGGACAGAAGGGATCCTTTGAGGAACAGTACGACAACGTCGTCGAGACCTCGAAGTACCTAGCTGACCTAGTGGAGAGGGGTTACAGGCTCGTCGTGACGCACGGCAACGGCCCTCAGATCGGTGCGACGATGCTCAGACACGACGCCGGCCTCAAGCTCTACAACATACCTCCTTTCCCCATGGACGTCTGCGGCGCAGAGACTCAGGGCTTCATCGGCTACATGATCCAGCAGGCCCTCAGGACCGAGCTGAAGAGGAGAGGTATCGACAAGTACGTGATCACCGTGATAACCCGCGTGATCGTCGACCCTGA
>JANXEU010000021.1 GCA_025058055.1 Candidatus Calditenuaceae archaeon | reverse complement strand
GCCGATCATGGACACAGGTCACGGAGTTATATCGACGTTCCACGCCGGCAGCGTCCAGAAGCTGATACAGAGGCTCGTCAGCGACCCGATAAACGTCCCGAAGACCTTCATCGACAACCTGAACTGCGTCGTCCTCCAGAGCGCGGTGCTACACCCTGTCACTCGGAAGCTGGAGAGGAGGGTGATCGGCATCAACGAGATCCTCGGGGTCGACCCGGAGACCGAGGGCATGAACTACGTCGAGGTCTTCAACTGGAACCCGGTCTACGATACACACGAGTTCAGGGGAGAGGGTACCAGCTACCTGCTGGAGGAGAAGATCGCGAAGATGCGCGGGATCGCCCGGAGGGAGATCAGGAGGATATACAGGGAGCTGGAGACGAGGGCGAGGTTCCTGAGGACACTGATGGAGAGGGGGGTCTTCGATTACAGGGAGGTCTTCAGGGCCGTCTCTCTGGCCTCCTCAATCGGGGTGGAGAAGGCGCTTGAGGGAGAGGCAACTGCTTGAGAGGTTGCTGCGGTCCAGCACCGCCGACCACCATCTGACCATCACGTACCTGAAGGCGCTGGCGACGGACGAACTCGACGACGTCACCTACTTCGACCTGGTGTCTTCCACGGAGGGGACTCTGAGGGAGCAGGTCTCACCCTTCAGGGCCGTCAGGTACCTGCTGAAGGAGTGGAGCTATCCGCTGAGCAGGGCCCTCAGGTCGGTCGCGATGGCCGTCAGGGAGCGCAACTCCAAGTCCCTAGTCGACAAGATGTCAAAGGCCGTTGAGGCCGGCATGAGGGTCGTGAACTTCGTGAGGCTGGAGTACGAGAGGTTCCGTGACTTCGGGAGGAGGGAGATGGAGGGGGCCCTCGAGCAGGCGAGGACCCTCAGCGACCTCTACGTCACCCTGATCAGCACTCTCACCTTCCTATTCGCGGCCTTCGTGGTGGCGTCGTCGACGTTCAGCGGCATCTCAGCTGCGGAGGTGGTGACGCTGATAGCTCTGGCTGCCGTGGCCTCCTCCATCGGAGTATCCTTCGTCGCCTGGCGAATCCTCAAACCCGACACCATCATAACTTCCAGTCAGTACGCGCCTCTGCTCGTGAAGACGATCGAGTCGCTGTCGATGCTGATTGCGTTGTCACTTCTCGGGACCTCGATCGCCTCCGTGATGCTGCTCGACCCGCCCATCGCCGACTTGACGATCGCTGCTGCAGCTGCGGTCTCTTTGTCCATAGGGTCGGTGGGCTGGTTCAAGACTCGGAAGGTCCCGGCCCTCGATGAGGAGCTGCCGCTGCTCTTCAGGTCCCTCGCGGAGATCATGTCTCACATCAAGAACCCGGCCGCATCCGTTGAGGTCGTGATGATCGGTCACAGAGGGAGGGTGAGGAGGACGCTGGAGGAGCTGAAGTCCCTCCTCTCTAGCGGCGTCGAATTGGGAGTTGCCATGAGGTCGACGTTCGGGAGGACCTGTAGCAAGCTGGCCACAGACTCGGTGGAGCTGCTTTTGGAGTGCAACAGACTCCTCGGGTCGACAAGGGCGGTTGGAAACGAGGTCTTCGTCTATCTGAACGACAAGCTGGTGCTCAGGAGGAAGAGGCTTCAGTTGGCGGGATACGTGAAGGGAATTTCGCTTCCATCCGTAGGTACATCGGCAGCCGTCTTCGGGGTAGTCGGGTCTCTCTACTCGCTGCTTCAAGACATCTCAGCAGTCGTGAGCACTTTCCTTCCTCTCAGGCTGGACATGCCGATCGACTTGATGTGGAGGGTGACGATCATCATGCTCATAGCCTTCTCCGCGACCTCATCGTTACTGATTCACCTGGCTTCGGGGACCTCAAGGACCAGACTGCTGGTGGACTTGGCGACGTTCTTGGTGGTGGGATCACTCGTTCACTTCCTCACCATGACCGGCACCACCGCGCTCCTCAAGTCCCTCACGATCCATTACGAGAATCTCATACCGGTAGGGTGATGGCGGTGCAAGAGCTCGTCGCCATACTGCTCTCTGTTGTCTCTTGTGCTGTCTTGATAGTCATGTGGATGATCAGCAGACCTCCGAAGCGTGACCAACGTCAGATCGCCGCTACCTCCTCCAGCGAACGGTCAGAGAGCGAGGTGGAGGGCACCTTCGAGGAGACACCGACTAGGAAGGAGAACATCACACTCCTCCAGCAGACGACGCCTCAGACCACGAAAGCGGTTGAGGTCAAGGAGGAGAAGAAGACGGCCCCGGAAGCTGATAGACCAACAGTCCAAGTACAGGGAGAGCCCAAGAGCATAGCTCCGGAATCGACAGAGGAGAGCGAGGTAGAAGACCTGCTCCCTGTGCTCGATGAGGTCAAGTCCTCATATCTGGAGCTCGTGGAGGAGCTGAGGAAGCTGAGGTCAGCGCTGTCTGGAGACCAGCGATAGAGCCTCCTTCGCCTTGACGTGTACTGCGTCACCGTGATGTTGGACGTTCCTGATCACCTTTCCCTTGGACACCGAGGCCATCTCAGCCGAAGAGATTAGGGCCTCACCGATTGCTATCGCCTGCCCGCCCTTCTCCTCCCTCACCACCACGTAGTCTCCCTGAGAGAACTCGCCTGTCACTTTCACGATCCCGGGTCTCATGACGGAAGCCCCGTTGATTACGTGTTTGACCGCACCTACATCGACGTATACCGACGGCATACCTGCGAGGAGCGGCCCGTTGAGCTTCTCATCAGCTACCGGCAACGCCCTCTCGCCCTCCTCGAAGAAGACGTTCCCGTCGATCACGATGACTCTGACGTCTTCCTCCTCAAGCAACGCCCCGGTCTTCCCCTCCACCGCGAACCCTCGACTCTGGAGGCCCTCCCTCAACCTCTTGAGCTCTGACTTGCTGAGGAGATGAAACCGCATCCTCGTGGAGGAGTCAATCTCCTCGTTTTAAACTGACACATGGAGGCTGAGCTAAGCTAAAATGCAGCTCACCGATACATTATGAAAAGCGGGAGAAGATATGCCAGAGCGGGTCATTGGGATAGACCTTGGTACCAGCAACTCGGCCGCGGCGGCGGTCATAGAGGGAAAGCCTGTGATGATCCCGGCAAGTGAGGGCTTCACGATGTACGGCAAGGCCTTCCCTTCGTACGTCGCTGTCACGAAGGACGGCCAGCTGCTGGTGGGAGAGCCTGCGCGGAGACAGGCCGTGATGAACCCCGAGGGCACGGTGACTGGGTTCAAGAGGAAGATGGGCACGGACTACAAGTACGTCCTCCACGGGAAGGAGTTCACGCCGCAGCAGCTCTCAGCCTTCCTCCTTCAGAAGATAAAGAAGGACGCGGAGGCCTTCCTCGGAGAGAAGGTCACGAAGGCCGTCATCACGGTGCCCGCCTACTTCAACGACAACCAGCGTCAGGCCACGAAGGACGCCGCAACGATCGCTGGGCTCGAGGCTGTCAGGATCATCAACGAGCCG
>JANXEU010000038.1 GCA_025058055.1 Candidatus Calditenuaceae archaeon | reverse complement strand
CCAGAGCTTCCTGTTGAGGAGGTACCCCTCACCGTCGAAGAGGACCTCGGTCTCGTGATCCGGCGAGATCACTAGAACGCCATCCACGTGGTGCTCGATCTCCGGACTCTCGTACCTGATGTCGAGCGACTTCATCACGTGGTCGAGGCTCCTCTTGCTGACCGCGTCGCCGCAGGCCCATCCTCTCTTGGTCTTCTTGCCGAACTCCTCGCGGGTGTTCCTGTCGATGAGCAGCACCCTGAGGTTCCCTCCGGAGAACTTGGAGACGGCCATAGCTGTGTGGGCACCGGCCGGCCCACCGCCGACCACGACCGCGTCGTAATCGACTTTCATCACACGTCCGCAACCAGAGACGTTATAAAATGTGATCGCCCCCCTCGGTGTTGAACTTAACGCGACAGGCCGTTGAGATACGACCTTATAGCCCGATGCGCCCTGAACGGTTGAGTTGGATCGGTACGACGTGGTCGTGATCGGTGCAGGCGCCTTCGGACTTGGGTCGGCCTATCACCTGGCGAGGAGGGGCGCTGGAAGTATAGCTCTGATCGACTCGCTCGCAGGACCGGGTCAGGGCAACACCGGCAGGAGCGTCGGCGGCTACAGGAAGGGCATCTTCACATCGGAGCTCAACAGGATGCTCTCAGAGTCGACGGTCTCCTTCATGAGCGACCTCCAGAGGTCGGGAGTGGACTTAGGTATGCACAACGTTGGGTATCTCGTGCTCCTGAATGGAGATCAGCTCGAAACCCATGAAAGAGCTATTCGCGAAATGGTGAGGAAGGGGAATGCAAGGTTCCTCTCCTCGGATGACCTCGGATCACTTGTGCCGTGGATGAGGCTCGACTTCCGAGGAGATGAAGAGGCTGAGATGCTGGGACTGAAGAACGTAGAGGCCGCACTCCTCTCGGATCAATCGGGTTACTTGGACGTGGAGAAGCTCGTGAACTACCTCCACGAGGAGATAGTCGACGCAGGAGTTGAACTCCGATTCGGCGAGCGTGTCAAGAGGCTCAGGCTCGGGCCTGTTGTCTCGATAGGCCATCCCAGAGAGCCCTTAGCATGGCAGGAGAAGCGAATCGATGTCATAGAGTCTGACAAGTCTGAGGTGCGGGCGGATCTTGTTGTCCTCGCGACGGGCGCCTGGATCAACGAGCTACTGGATCCTCTGGGCTTGGACTCACACGTGAAACCCAAGAAGCGGCAGGTCTTCTCGATCGAAGCGAAGGGGGAGCTGCGGAAGTTCTTCGAGGTCGACGGTCTCAACGAGTACTCCACGTTGCCCATGACCTTCTTCCCTAGAGGCCCCTATCTGACGCCGAGGGTGAGGGAGAGAGCGCTCTGGACGGGCCTCAGCGACGACGTCGGTAGGTCCTGGGGGATCGATTTCGCTCCAGAGGAGACCTTCTACTACGACAACATCTACCCGTCTCTCAGCAAAGTCTTCCCGGTCCTGAAGGACGTTAGACCAACCAGCAGCTGGGCCGGCTGCTACTCGATCAACACGATCGACGAGAACCCCATCGCCTTCAGGTGGAGCAACCTGATCGTAGTAACTGGAGGCAGCGGGAGCGGTGTCATGAAGTACGACGCCATGAGCAGGGTGGTCGCCTCACTCGCGTTCGGTGAGGAGGAGGCGGTGCTCTACACAGGCGAGCGTCTGCCGGTCTCATGGCTGGGGATAAGGAACAGGAGAGCTGAGCCCGAGTCGTTCGTCTTCTGAGAGGCCGTCTCTATAAGTTCTTCTGAAGGACGCGTTTACCTAAATTCCCTTGAGGTAAGGGAGTTCCTTCACCCACGGGAGTTCGAGCTGAAGCCTGTGTAATGACTCCTTGATCATCTCCTCCGGGTAATCGTGAGGCTGGAGCTTCCCCTCGAAGTAATCGCGGTAGGCCTGAAGATCGAAGTAGCCGTGGCCGGAGAGGTTGAAGAGGATGACCCTCTCCTCACCGTCCTTCTTGCACCTGATGGCCTCGTCTACGACGTATTTGATCGCGTGAGACGACTCGGGAGCCGGCACGATGCCCTCCGTTCTGGCGAAGAGGGTCGCTGCCTCAAAGACCTCAGTCTGGTTGTACGCGTGAGGCTCGATGTAACCCTTCTTCAGCAGCAAACAGAGGGTGGGTGCGTCACCGTGATACCTGAGACCTCCTGCGTGAATCGGTGCAGGTATGAAGTCGGATCCGAGCGTGTGCATGGGCAGAAGCGGTGTGAGCTTCGCGGTGTCACCGAAGTCGTAGGTGTAAACGCCTCGGGTCATCGTGGGGCAGGCGGTAGGCTCGGTGGCGACGAACTTAGTCTTCTTCGGGGCCTTCTTCGATGCGTGAACGTCGTGATAGAAGGGCCAGAACAACCCAGAGAACGAGCTCCCTCCACCCACGCAACCTACGACGACATCTGGATACTCGTTGAGCTGCGCTAGCTGTTCTCTCGCCTCTAGGCCAACGACCGTCTGGTGGATCAGCACGTGATTCAGCACCGAACCCAGAGAGTACTTCGTGTCGTCGTGGGTGACCGCGTCCTCGAGCGCCTCGCTGATAGCGACTCCGAGACTACCAGGGTGATCGGGGTTGGAATTGAGCAAACCACGGCCGTAGTTGGTCCTGTCGCTCGGGCTGGGATGAATCTCCGCACCCCAGAGCCTCATCAGGAGCGCCCTGTAGGGCTTCTGTTGGTAGGAGGCCCTAACCATGTACACGGTGCACTTGACCCCGAAGAGCATCGTCGCGAAAGCCAACGCCGACCCCCACTGACCTGCACCGGTCTCCGTCGTAAGGCGCTGAACTCCCTCCTTCACGTTGTAGTAGACCTGAGCGACCGCGGTGTTGGGCTTGTGAGAGCCCGGAGGACTGACGCCCTCGAACTTGTAGTAGATCCTTGCGGGCGTCTTCAGGTACCTCTCTAGACGTTCGGCCCTGTAAAGCGGCGTCGGCCTCCAGAGCCTGTAGACGTTCCTGACCTCCTCCGGTATCTGGATCCACCTCTCCTGACTCACCTCCTGTTCGATCAGCTCCTTGGGGAATATCCTCGCGAGGTCCTGCGGGTTGACAGGTTGCCTGGTGGCCGGGTTTATGGGCGGTGGCAGAGGCACCGGAAGGTCCGGGAGTATGTTGTACCACCTCTTCGGCAACTCGTTCTCGTCCAGAACGACCTTTCTCTGACTCATGTCCAGCGCAACCACATCAAACTGAACCAGTATTCAAGTTTGTCATCACGGGGTCAAATCGCAGAACCGGGTGCCTTGCGGCTCTTCGGGGACAATCTTAAATGCTCACGGAGACCTCTGAAGGTTGAGCCCGGGTGGCCGAGCGGCTAGGCGGCGGCCTGCAGAGCCGCTTTACAGGGGTTCGAATCCCCTCCCGGGCTGTAGGGTGAAGGTCGCTACCGGTATTCAGATCTAAGAGAAGTAGGTGATCTCACGTGATGCTCTTGTGGAGAACCGATCTCAGCTAAACGTGTTCACAGCGCGCGGGGGCCCGCAGCACGGGCAGACATCGCAGCAGGGGCAACCCACCGAGATCACCTCCACCAAGACCTGATCAAAGGTATGACTTATTGACTGACTCGCAACGCGGACAGTCGTCGGGCGACCTGCAGGCGCAGAGGTGATAGTAACCGTCTGTCGTGCGGCAGACCAGACAAGCCTCCCTCAATCGCCTCAAGACCCTCGATAGGACCTCCTGATGGAGACCGGTTAGGAGCCTGAGCTCGTTGAACCTGAAGTGATGACCCGGCCTGTCCTGGAAGACCTTCAATACCTTTACTTCCCGCTCGCAGCTCATCCCGCGGCCCTACGTCGCCCTTCGAATATTTGTTGACTGCTTTCCAAAGACTCATGCGAACTTTCACCCCTCCAACGTTCGAACAGATGACCGCCGAGCGAGCTCGATTGATTTTCGGGAAGCCAGCAAGTTCCTAGTCACGAGGAGACCGCTCGGTCCGATGGCTTCAGATCAAAGGGCTATTAGCATCACCTCCGTGGCCTTGACGATCACGCCCACCTTGCTGTCACGCCTGAGGCCCAACCTCTCCAGAGAGTGCGTCGTGACGATTGCCTTGATCTGCTGCTGAGGGTAAAGCTCTACCTCGACGAGAGAGACGATGTCACCCTTCGTGATCGACGTAACTCTGCCCTGTAACCTGTTGCGGGCGCTGAAGACCTCCTCCATCAGCGACGCGACGAACCCCGGCTTCATGACCGACATGGCGTTGTAGTACGCAACGAGTAGTTCGCTCCCCTCCTTTGTGAGCTGTGCCCCACCTCCACCCCTCCCTCCCCTAGACCTGATGGCGAGCGTCTGTCCAATCGCCCCCTCTGCGGCCCTCAGCCAGCTGAGCCCCGTCTTCACCGTGACACCCATCGCATTACAGGCCCTCGAGATCGACCCGAACCTCCTGATGCCCTCGAGTAGCTCGAAGAGGTCCCTCCTGAGCCTCACGGAACCGGACGGAAGCTCAACATCGACCCACTTCCCCTCGACCCTCGCGACCGTCATGTATCGTTGTGTAGTTACCCTCCTACCTTTAAATCTCTATCCTAGGATTGACGAGTAGCGTTGTTACGATTCAGGCTGCTCCTGTTGATGGTCGCGATCGGTCTGGCGGCGTTGGTTGGGTCGAGCCCTTTCATGGGGCCTTCCCTGAACCGCAGACAGGTCGTCGTCTTCTCTGCGCCGACGCTGTACGAGCTCGCGGTCGAGGCGGGAAGGCAGCTCGGGGGCGGAGTGGGGGTGATCTCGGTGGGAAGTGTGGCAGCGGCCAGACAGGTGCAGCTGGGAAGGGTGCCGGACGTGGTGATCAGCGTGGACTCCGAGTTGGTTCGGTTCCTCAAGGGGTACAGAAGAGTCGAGAGCTTGGGAGGCTTCAGGTTGGTGCTCGTCTGCAGGGATCAGGTGAACCTGAGCGACCTCAGAGGGGTGAGGTTTGGTTTAGCGGACCCCAACACGGCCCCCATCGGTTACAGGGCAATCGCGGCGCTCTACTGGCTCTCGGTTACACGGAACGCGATCGACGTCAACGAGCTGGAGAGATCGCTCTCGATAAGGTTCGATCCATCTACCGACGGTGGAGAGGTCGTAATGGGGCTCGAGTCCTTCTCGGCCAGGGGCAACTTCCTCTCTAGGGACGACCTAGCCGGAGCCTTTCTGCTCCTTGAGAACAACGCGGTGGACTGCATATTCGCACACTCGCCCTTCGTCGTCTCGAGGAGGCTGGAGGGCAGGTACAGGGTGACGGAGATGCCTGAGGATCTGACCTTCCTGAGGGACCCTCCCATGAGGTTCGTTGCGGTGACGGAGCTCGGACGCATCGAGGTAAGGAGGTTCGAAGCAGTCGTCATCTCCTTCTCCGAGTTCGGCGACTCCTACGTTCAGGCCCTGATGTCGCTCGACAGGACCAAGTTCGGGTTGGTGGGATGAGGTGGATAGGCTTCAGGCGTTCTGCCTCCTCATCGCTCTGGCGTACTTCTCCCTCCTCACAGTCCCAGCGTTGATCGCGTACCCTCCGAGCTTAGAGGTGGCCTTCCTCGATGCGCTCCTCAACACGGCCCTTCTCTCTACTCTAGCGACATCGGTCTCGGTGCCTGTGGGTACGGTGATGGCGTACGGTGCGCTTCCTAGGTCATGGAGGCTCACGGCACCGTTGGTGACGTTCACCGTCTCGGTACCGCACACCGCGATCGGAGTGCTGCTCGCGCCCTCGGTGTTCGGCGCGGGGCTGGCCGACACAGCAGCGGCCATAACCCTTGCGATGGTCGTGGTCTCTTTACCGATGAGCTTCTCGGTCCTCAGGGGAGCGTTCGCGTCGCTCGGAGTCGGTTACGTAGAGTTCCTCAGGGGCATAGGCGTGAGGGGTTTGGGAGTGGCGCTCATGATGTTGCGGTCGACAAGGACCGCGCTGATCTCGGCCTCGTTGCTCACGTGGTTCAGATGCTTCTCGGAGCTCGGAGCCTTCCTCATACTTGCCCAGAGGCCCTTGACGGTTGGTGTCTACGTCTACGAGGAGTTCCTCAAAAGAGGTGCTGGGCCTGTGATCGGTGCCTCGCTGGCGCTGCTCGCGGTTGCGCTGCTAGTTGCCTTCCTGCTCGAGAGGTGGACGGAGGGTGCTGGAAGTCGTTGACTACGCGGTGAGGGCCTACGGTCACGGAGTCGAGGTGAAGGAGCTGCGGGTCTCCAGCACAACGGCCCTGCTGGGGCGGAACGGCTCGGGCAAGACTATCCTCGCAAGGTCGCTTCTGGGCTTCTTGAGACCAGAGAGGGGAAGGGTGCTTATCGAGGGCGAGGAGGTCACCGAACTGCCGCCGGAGCTCAGACCCATCGGGTACCTCCCCCAGCATCAGGTCTCCCTGCCCATGAAGCCCCTCTCCCAGCTTCAGTACGTCGCCAGGCTGCACGGGTCAGACTGGAACTGGGTCGTGGAGAGGCTGGGGTTGAGGCGGGTGATCGGAAAGGAGGGGCTCTCGGGCGGAGAAAGGCAGCTCCTGAATCTAGCAACGGTCCTCCTGAAGCGGCCCAGGGCCCTCGTCCTCGACGAGCCCACCTCCCATTTGGACTTCGCCAACAAGCTGTTGGTGTTGGAGGCTCTGAGGTCCATCGACGTACCGACGCTGTTCATCACGCACGACCCGCTCGAGGCCTCCTTCCTCAGCGACGAGATCGTGACTCTGAGGGACGGTAAAGTGAGCGCTCCCGTCAGGAACTCGATGAAGGGATGGGCGATCGAC
>JANXEU010000004.1 GCA_025058055.1 Candidatus Calditenuaceae archaeon | reverse complement strand
TGCCAATTTGATCAGGAATGCCAGGGAATTGGTCTCGAGGGCCCTAGAGCTCGCGGAACAACCTGCACTCAGAAAAGCACTAGTGGACGCGGACATGATGCTGCACTGGTCGCTCTGTCACCTCGCTCAAGAGGACGGCCTATTGCCCAAGGGCGCTCGCTCTCTCGAACGTTGAGTGCAGAGGAGCTTAAGACGCGGGTTACGCATAAATTAAGAGCCGGACTTCATCCATGTAGCCGGGGTCCCATAGCGGCCATTGGGGCGGCCTGGAGTCCGCCGATGGAGAGCCGTTGCCCCGATAAGGGGCGCGCGGGTTCGAGTCCCGCCCCCGGCGTTCTCTGACATTGAGCGCGGAAGATTGAGGAAGTGACTGAGCGTAAAGCATGAGTTGTTAAGCGAGTCGTTCCACTTAGGAAGCCGCCCCGCAGTCCTCCAAGCAGAAGACCTTCGCCTACGGAGCACTACGACTCCTTAACATGCAAAGAGGTTAAGCAGGTATCCACTTGGATCATTTCAATGGACGATGTAATAACAAGAGGGCACACGATGCTCGGCTCTGCTTGGAGAGTCATAAAGTTATACCCTAACGCAGACATCCGCGGATTCGCTGTCTTCAGGACAATAAGCAACACCTCAGAGTTCGTACGGATGGATGACCCGGTAAGGGGCGAAATAATTTACGATCCCGAGTCAGAAACTGCTAGTAGAATACCATGACTGGGGCCGGTGGGATTCGAACCCACGACCTGCGGGTGACTTCTGGCCAGCGACCTGCACCTGGAGCCCGCCGCCATACCTTGCTAGGCCACGGCCCCCTCTCAATGCCGACCCGGCCTTTACTTAACCCTAGCAGACACATCGCGAACCGATCCACCGAGTTGAGCCGTGACGATAAGCTAAATGGGGGGCGATCATCTCTGAAGGTGGATGGAGTACTCCGAGACGATAGACGAGATCCTTGACCATTACAGGAATCCGAGGAATTACGGCGAGCTGGCCGACGCGACCGTGAGAGCGAAGGACTCCAATCCGCTCTGCGGCGACGTTATCGAGATGTTCCTAAAGGTAGATGGCGGCAAAATCGTGGACGTGAGGTTCAGAGGGAAGGGGTGCGCGATAAGTCAGGCTTCCGCTTCGATGCTCACCGAGCGGCTCAAGGGGATGACCCTAGAAGAGGCTAGGTCTCTGGACCGGAACTACGTCCTCGACATGCTTGGTGTGAACCTTAGCCCGGTGAGGGTGAAGTGCGCGACCCTCAGCCTTAAAGTGATGAAGGTGGGCGTCTACTCCTATCTGGGCAGCTCCGTGAAGGATCTGGAGGTCTAGTTCCCACTATCGCAACCATATTCTAGGTATTACCTGAGTGATGGGAAGCGTGGGTGTGTCTCCCAACCCACGAATATAGCCGCTGAATTGGTCTTCCGAATGAGCGAGCTGGAGAGGCTTGCAGCTTCCAAGGCGAGGGAGGCGGTGCTGCTGGACAGATCCGGATCCAAGTCGGAGGCGATAAAGCGGTACAGGGAGGTGATCGGTATGCTGAGGAAGCTCATGGAGCTCACCGAGAGCCCGATAAACCGCGAGGTCTACAGGGAGAGAATCGAGGCCTATGAGAAGAGGATAAGGGAGCTTCAAGAGGGTCGAGCGGAACAGGAACCTAACCTCGATCAAGACCACCAACGGCCCAAGAATGCCGTTAGGGACTTCAGGCCCCCGGTCAAGTGGGACGACGTCGTCGACCTCGAGGAGGCCAAGAGGGCTCTGAAGGAGAGCATCGTCTACCCAGTCAAGAGGCCCGACCTCTTTCCACTCGGATGGCATAACGGCATCCTGCTTTTCGGTCCCCCTGGATGCGGAAAGACGCTTTTGGTGGCTGCGACTGCAAACGAAGTAGACGCTAAGCTCTTCGTCGTCGACTCTGCGAGTTTGATGTCGAAATGGCTCGGAGAGAGCGAGAAGAACCTCCAGCGCGTCTTCAGTTCGGCGAGGTCCGAGGCGATGCAGGGCAGGACGGTTTTGGTGTTCATTGATGAGGTCGATTGGATAACCAGCTACAGGGCTGTTGAGGTCGGAGGCGAGGCACGGGTGAGGGCCCAGCTTCTCTCCGAGATGGATGGGATTCTCAGCAAGTTCGATCGATCGCTGCTGTTCCTGATAGCGGCTACGAATAAGCCTTGGAGCCTCGATGAGCCTTTCATCAGGAGGTTCCAGAAGAGGATCTACGTCCCTCCACCGAACGAGCAGGTAAGGCTCATGACCCTTCAACACTACACCAGACGCCTCAGGCTAGCGAGTAACGTCGATCTCGAGTCGCTGGCTTGTCAGCTAGAGGGTTACTCTCCCGCGGACATCTTCTCGATATGTCTGGACTCTCAGGCAACAGCACTGAGAAGGGTCTTCGAGGAAGGTAAGGACGAGGTCCCAGAGATCAATCAAGAGGACTTTCTAGAGGCGATAAAGAAGAGGAGGCCCTCGATCTCGAAAGAGACGCTGAAGCGTTACGAAGAGTGGAATAAGACGTTCGGAGCTGTGTGAGCTAAGTTCAGTTATCCTCAGTATAGGAGATCTCGATGAGTCCCTTTCTAGCTAGCTCCTCGAGAGCGTCCTCAACCTCCCCTCTGGTCAGGCCGGTAACCCCGCACACCGTATCGATATCGAACCCATCGGTCTCATCCATCGATGTGATGGTGTCGTACACTATCTTCTCCCTGTCAGTCATGACCGGCGCGTCGGGGAAGGACATCCGGATCTGTTCGGTTGCGATTCTCTTCGCCTCTTCCAAGACACGCAGCGCCTCGTCCTCCAGAACGAGAGTATGGCTTGGTGACGGAGTGGGGATGCCAGCTGAAGTCGTGGCGACGATCGTCTCTATCTCTTGTGAGAGCAGCTTCAGGTTCTCCGAGACGTCAGGCGAGACGGAGGAGACCTCGCTCGCGACATGAGACAGCAACTGTCTTATCGACACGACTAGTGCCAACACCTCCGTGAGTTCCGCAACCGTCTCCAGTCTGATCTTTACCTGTTCCATAAGGAGAAGGTTGCTCATGATTACCCTAGCCAACCTCTTCAGTTGCATTATCTCCTCCGCGTAAAGCTTCGCGTGCTCCTCGTCACCGGATGAGAGGTGAGAGACACAGCGCTCGAAGTAGACCTTAGCCCTCTCCTCAAGCTCTGAGTACTTCCTATTGAGGCGCGTTATGCTGGCGTTCAAAACGGAGATCGTCCTGTTGAGGCTGGCCTCGAGGGATGAGAACCTTCTGAGCCCATCTCCCCTTCGCATCCAACCAGTGAGTCGCATCAACGGCACAACGACCCCACACCGATATTAGGAATGTAATTGCCGCATCCTATGGCCACTCCCTGATAATCGCAGGGTATTCCGCGGCCTCTTATCGGGCATAGCACTCGATTCTTGCGTTGGGCCTAGCGGAGAGCCTTCCGTTCGTGAGAACTCGTGTTCGACGAAAGCTAATTATTTGCAACCGAATTGACGGTCATTGGGGGTGGTATGAGTTCATCGCGGTGTTAGGGGGAAAGGTCCTGCCTGACCCCGAGAAGATAGGCGTATCGAGCGATGACCTCCTGAAGATGTACAAGGCGATGGTACTGACCAGAGTCCTCGATAGGTACATCCTGCGGTTGCAGAGAATGGGGAAGGTAGCCCTTTACGCTGAGTCTCTCGGCGAGGAGGCCGTAGAGGTCGGAGTTACGCAGGCTCTGCAACCGCGGGACGTGGTGTTCCCGACCTACAGGGAGCTCGGTATCTATCTGACGAGAGGGGTTCCGGTTGCTGAGATCCTCGACAGGATGACCTGCACGGTAGACGATCCTCTGAAGGGGCACGAGTTCGCGATCTTCGGCGACAAGCGATTCAACATAGTCCCAGCGCCTACACCAGTCTCGACCCAAATACCACTCGCAGTAGGGTACGCGATGGCTGCTAAGCTCAAGGGCGAGAAGATGGTCGTCTTGACGATATTCGGTGACGGTGCCACTTCAAAGGGAGACTTTCATGAGGGTCTGAACTTCGCGAGCGTCCACAAACCACCTGTGGTCTTCGTCTGCAGGAACAATCAGTACGCGATCTCGACGCACATCAGCAAACAGACCGGTTCGAGCACCATCGCCCAGAAGGCGGTCGCCTACGGACTCGAGGGTGTCAGGGTGGACGGCAACGATGTCTTGGCTGTCTACCTAACGACTAAGGCCGCGGTCGACAGGATAAGGGAGGGCGCTCCTCCTGTCCTGATCGAGGCCCTCACGTATAGAATGGGTGCGCACACCACAAGTGATGACCCAAAGAGGTACAGGACGGAGGATGAGACGCAGAGTTGGGCCAAGTTAGACCCGGTGAGTCGTATGCGAGACTATCTGATCTCGAAGGGCGTGATGGATGAGGAGGCGGACTCTGTCCTCAGGTCCGAGGTGGAGAGGGAGGTCGCTGCCGAGGTCGAGAAGGTCCTACAGAAATCAGGTCCAGACCCGCTGGTGATATTCGAGGACGTTTACTCAGATCCTCCGTGGACCGTCTTAGAGCAGATGGAGGAGCTTAAGAGAATGATTGGCATTCAGAGGGTGGTCAGGAGATGACTGTGATGACCTTCGCGAAGGCGATCAACGACGCGCTTCGTTACGAAATGAGGCGCGACGAACGCGTCGTGGTCCTCGGGGAGGACATCGGTGTGAACGGGGGAGTTTTCAGGTGCACGGAACACCTCCTTGCGGAGTTTGGGCCATCGCGTGTGATAGACACGCCCCTCTCTGAGTCTGCGATAATCGGTGTGGCGATAGGCATGGCCATGAACGGTCTGAGGCCGATCGCTGAGATACAGTTCTCCGACTTCATCTACGGCGGTTTTGAGCAGCTGGTCTCCAACCTCGCGAAGGTGAGGTACAGGAGCGCCAGTCATTACTTCGCACCCGTAGTCGTGAGAACACCGGTTGGAGGGGGCGTGAGAGGGGGTATGTACCACTCTCAGAGTCCAGAGGCCTACTTCGCGCATACAGCAGGGTTGAAAGTCATCATACCGTCCACGCCGTCCGATGCGAAGGGTTTACTGTTATCCTCGATCAGGAACGACGACCCCGTGATCTTCTTCGAGCCTAAAAGACTCTATCATTCTATGAAGGAAGACGTCCCCGAGGGTGAACACACCGTCCCTCTCGGAAAGGCGCGATTGGTCAGGGAAGGTGACGACGTGTCCGTGATTACTTACGGCGCAACGGTCTATGACTCGCTTGAGGCCGCGGAGCGGGCCGCACAAGAGGGGGTCAGCGTGGAGGTGCTGGACCTAAGGTCTCTGGTACCGTACGACTGGGACGCGATATCTAAGAGCGTCAAGAAGACTGGAAGACCTGTCATCGTCCATGAGGCACCTAGAACTGCGGGATTCGGGGCGGAGATAGCTGCCACCATTGCTGAGAGGGAGATATACAGCCTCGAAGCTCCTATAATCAGGGTTACAGGATATGACACGCCCTATCCGCTCGTTCACGAGCGCCTTTACCTTCCGAATCCAGACCGCATCCTCGAAGCTGTTCGCAGGTCGATAGGCCAATGACATACGTTAAGGTACTCTCGCATGAACTGCTGAACGACGAGGAGAGGCTGGTTCTAAAGGCCACCAGATCCTTAGCTGGTGCTTTCGGAAGGAAGTACTGGCTCGAGAAGTGGTCGAGGAACGAGGAGCCATCAGAGCTCTGGGAGAGAATGAGGGAAGAGGGGCTGACCGGCACGGGCGTCCCAGAGGCTCTCGGAGGCTCGGGCATGGGGTTGATGGGTGCGGTCTTAGTGCAGGAGGGGTTGGCGTTAGAGGGGCTGCCAGTCCTTCAGTTCCTCGTCACACACTTCTCGAGGGACATCGTGATGAGGGCTGGGACACCGGAGCAGTCGATGAGGTTCGTGAGGCCTACCTGCGTCGAAGGAAAGAGGATGAGCTTCGCCCTCACCGAGCCACAGGCCGGCTCAAACACTTGGAGGATCACGACTTTCGCTAGGAGAGAGGAGCGCGGATACGTCCTGAGAGGGCAGAAGGTCTTCATAAGTGGTGCGAAGGAATCCGACTTTATGCTCGTCGTCGCTCGGACTAGAAGGTACGACCAAGTTCAGGACAAGCGTGACGGAATCTCACTCTTCGTCGTCGAGACCGACAATCCGGGCATCAGGTTCCAGAGGCTCAACATCGACACAAAGTCTCCTGAATGGCAGTACATGGTCTACTTCGACGACGTGGAGGTACCTCCGGAGAACCTCGTAGGCAGGGAGAACGAGGGCTACAGGGCACTCTTTCAGGGCCTCAACGTTGAGAGGTTGATGATAGCTGCGATCGCCGTCGGACTGGGAACTCATGCGCTCTCTAAGGCCGTCGAGTACGCGAAGCAGAGGATAGTCTTCGACGTCCCTATTGGGTCGCATCAGGGCGTTCAATTCCCGCTGGCTAGGGCGGCGATAAAGCTCGAGGCAGCGAGGTCGCTCATCTACTCGGCAGCTCACCTCTACGACAGCAACTCAAGCGGTGTTGAGCTTGCCAACGCTGCCAAGTACGTCGCCTCCGAGGCAGCCCTTGAGGCCATCGACGCTTCGATCCAGACCTTCGGTGGTTACGCGTATGAGTATGAGACCGACATGATCAATCTCTACTCCATCGTGAGGCTACTGAAGACCGCTCCCGTTACTAACGAGCTGGTCCTCAGCTTCATAGCAACTCACGTCCTGAAGCTCCCGAAGTCCTATTGAGCCTCCGCACCCGCGCAGGAGAATCCATTTTATAACGCCACTGTCCCTTTATCGCGAGATGAGGCGAGTCTTAGTCGTTGGACTCGGAGAGTTCTCGCCGAGAGCGCGTGAAACTGACCTTGAGATTAGGGAGATGACCTTCGAGGCCGCTGAGAGGGCCTTTCTCGACGCGGACATGACACCTGACGACGTGCAGGGCGTAGTCTCCTCGGGGCTCGACTTCAACGAGGGCGTGAGCATCACCGACTCCTTCACGCCGGATCAGATGGGAGGCAGGCTGAAGTTCAACATGCTTGTCTCCGGAGACGCGCTGGAGGCAGTTTATCACGCATTCATGATGGTGAAGTCGGGGTTGCTGGACGTTGTTGTGGTCGACGGCCACGCCAAACCCTCGGAGATCGAGAACTACCGCGACGTGCTACGCGGCTCCCTAGATCCATACTGCACTCGACCGTTGGGGTTAGATCCCTACGTCATAGCAGGCCTCGAGGCGAGGGCCTTCCTAGCGAGGAGCGGGTTGCCTGCAACGGTCCTCTCACGGATCGCTGTTAAGAACATCAACAGGGCCGCGTTGATCGGTGCTCCCTACGGCGAGAGGGTCATTGTCGAGGACATAGAGGCCGACGATTTCCTCTACGCGCCTCTGAAAGAGAGGCACGTAGCTAAGTTCTCGGATTACGCAGGCGCGATCATAATGGCCTCGGAGGACGCGGTTGCAGTATCGGATCGTTGCGTTGAGCTGGTCGCAGTAGAGAACTCGGGTCTCAGCTCCACACCTCATTTCTGGCTACGAGATTGGGGGAGAGCTCGGTGGGTAAGAAGCGCGCTGGATCGTATCAGGTCCAAGCACAAGGTTGTGACCGAGGGCGTGGATTTGGTCGAGGTCACGGAGTTCTTCGCGCATCAGGAGCTGATGATCGCCTCGGAGTTAGGAGTCGACGCTGGAGCCACGGCCGACGAACGCACCACGCCCGTCTTCAACCCGTCCGGCGGCTGTCTCGGCAACGGCAACTCCCTGACGGCTTCTGGAATGAGGGCCTTCATCGCAGCGGTCAAGCAGCTGAGGGGTGAGGCGGGACCGGTCCAGAGAAAGGACGCGCATAGGGGACTCGTGGTCTCGATGCACTCGGAGATCTCGGACATCGGGTCAGTCGCTCTCCTTCAGGGGGTGGGAGAATGAGAAGGGTGGCTATAATCGGGGCCGGGATGACTGATTTCAGGTCGATGCTCCCGATGACCTCGCCGGAGATGATCCGGTTAGCTGTGAAGCGTTGTCTCGATGACTGCGGAGGCCTTTCCATCAGATACGTAGATGGTGTGCTCGCGACCTCCGCACCAGATGCTTTTGATGGCTATCACGACAAGGGGGCGATCGCGGTTGAGGCGGCCGGAGCTATCGGGAAACCTATCACTAGAGTCTTCGTGGGTGGAGGGAGCGGTGTGGCAGCAGGAGTCGCAGGGTGGTATCACGTTGCGTCCGGTGCCTTCGACACTCTTCTAGTGGTGGCGTGGGAGAAGATGAGTCACCCCTATCCACATGCGCAGAAGCTCTTCCAGACGATCTTCGACCCTGTCCTTGAGAAGCCTCTTGGGCCTAACCTCATCTGGATATTCGCTCTGGAGATGATGCGCTACATGGAGGCCCATCGCCTGAAGAAGGAGCTAATAGCTGAGGTGGCCGTGAAGAACAAGCGCAACGCCCTCGATCACCCGTACTCGCAGCTGGGTGGGAGGATAACCGTCGATGACGTCCTCAACTCGGAGATCATGGTGTGGCCCGTCAACAGGCTCGACATCAGCCCGACGTCCGATGGCGCAGTAGCGCTGCTCCTAGCGTCTGAGGAGGCGGCAAAGAGGTTGACTGATAACCCGGTGTGGCTCGACGGCGTCGCGACCTGTTTGGACTCTCAGTTCTGGACTTGCAGAGACCTCACTTATCCATATTACGTCTACCTAGCGGCGCAGAGGGCCTTCAGGATGGCCGGGGTAACCGCGCCCCTCAAGCAGATCGACGTCTGGGAGCCCTATGACCCCTTCACCTACAAGGAGCTCCATCACCTCGACGGATTGGTCGGTAAACCGGGCATCGCACCCAAATTGTTGGCGGAGGGGCAGCTCGAACGCGACGGCGACTGTCCCACTTCACCCTCAGGAGGTCTTCTCGGTGTGGGCAATCCGATCGCAGCCGCCGGACTCATGAAGGTCGCTGAGCTCTACTGGCAGCTCTCCGGTCGAGCAGGCAAGAGACAGGTGCCGGACGCGGAGATCGGTGTGGCTCAGGCGTGGGGCGACCTCATGCAGGTCGGAACGGTAGTGGTGTGCAGGAGATGACCGCGAAGGTATTGAGGTACGGAAGTGAGCAGCTCGAAGGACTTCCTGAGGCCTTCAGCGAGTTACTCAAGCGCGCGACCGACGAGGTATCTTCGGGTAGGGAGTCATCCTGGGCGAAGGCGGTCTCGGAGTTCAACGAAAGGGTCCCCGACATGAGCTTCACCAGCCTTCTGGTGCTGCCGTGGCTTTTCGACTTCCGGTACAGGCGCTCTACTGGTGAAGCGATCGCAAGGTTCCTAGAGGGGCTGAAGGACGCCAGGATCATCGGAACCAACTGCGAGAGCTGCGGCAGGGTCTTCATCCCACCGAGGTCCTTCTGCGAGATCTGCTTCAAGCGGGTTAGAACCTTCATCGAGCACAACGGCTTCGGTGAGGTGGCCACGTATTCGGTTGCGCACATAGGTACGAACCCGAAGGAGAAGCTCCCGAGGCCAGAAGTCGTTGCGGTGATCTGGTTCGAGGGGACCAAAGTCACTAGACCTAACTCCAATTACGTCTTCCACGCTGGTGGGCTTATGCACAGGCTCGGCGAGGTCGAACCATCCGAGGTCAGTATCGGCATGCGAGTGAGGCCGGTGTGGCGTTCGAGAGAGCAACGAAGAGGCGACATAACCGACATATTGTACTTCGCGCCGGTGAGGTGAGATGGAGTACAGACATTCGATCGAGAACGCTTACGAGTACCCTGCGGGCAGAGGAATGACTGCTTATCTCGAAGGGTTGAGGGACGGTAAGCTGATCGGCTCGGAGTGCAAGAGCTGCGGTCACCGGATCATTCCTCCGCTCGGCTTCTGTACTAATTGCATATCGTACGACGTTAGGTTCGTCGAGGCACCTGATATCGGCAGGGTAGTCACTTGGACCTCTGAGCCTGATGGCAACAGGTGGGTTTTAGTGTGCTTTGATGGCTTCGAGGGCGGCGTTCTGCATAGGTTCTCAGGGGCTCAGGAGCCGTACATCGGGATGAGGGTCAGGCCGAAGTTCAGGGAGAGGCGAATTGGGAGCGTCCTAGACCTGATCTGCTTCGAATCCGTCTGAACCGCAACGACTCAGTACTCCCCTCTCGCCAACCTTTCAGCGAATTTCTCGTAGAACTCCAGACACTCCGCGTTTACGATCGCCTCTCTGTTTGTAACCGGTTTCCCCTTCAAGATGTTCGCGACCGCGATCTCCACCTTCTTCAAGTTGAAGGTGTAGGGAATGTCGGGGACGCGAATTATGAGGTTGGGGACGTGTCTCGGCGATGCCTCCTCTCTAAGCCTCCTCCTAATCGTCTCCTTGAGCTCCTCAGTCATTTCTTGACCCTCCTTCAGCTTGACGAAGAGCGCGACTTGAACGTCGTCACCCTCACCGTAGCCCACAGCGAGGCTGTCCGCGACTTCAGGTATCGTCTCCACCACCCTGTATATCTCGGCGGTCCCTATCCTAACGCCCTTTACCTTCAGTGTGGCATCGGACCTACCGTGGATGATCGCGCTCCTCGTGTCGGAGAAGATCGTGACCCAATCACCGTGCCTCCAGACATTCTTTCCGTATGCCCTGAAGTGCTCGAAGTAGCTCTCGATGTATCTCTTGGTGCCGGGATCATTCCAGAAGAAGATCGGCATCGAGGGTGATGGTTCCTCGCAGACCAACTCGCCCTCAACGTCGTACACGGGATTTCCGTGCTCGTCGTAGGCCTTGACCTTCATTCCCAAGGCAGGCGCCTGAAGCTCGCCCGCGTATACCGGAAGCATGGGACTTCCAGCGAAGAAGCAACCGTTGATGTCCGTGCCACCTGAGATCGAGTTGAACCAGAGCTCGCGCTTGACGTGCTCGTATACCCAGATGAAGCCCTCCGCGGTGAGCGGTGAACCTGTCTGTGAGATCTCCCTCAGCGATGAGAGATCGTGGGGCTTGTCGGGTTCAGCGTTCAGTCCCCTCAGAGCGTTTATGTAACTGGCGCTGCACCCCAACACGTTGATCCCCTCCTCCTCTACGATCCTCCACATCGTCTTCCAGTCGGGATAAAGCGGGTTTCCGTCAAAGACGACTAGCTTCGATCCCACCGCGAGGGAGGACGTAACCCAGTTCCACATCATCCAGCTCGGAGAGGTGATGTAGGTTATCGCGTTATCGGGTTTAAGATCGTGGTGAAGTACGAGCTCCTTCAGATGGTTCACAAGCACTCCTGCGACGCTCTGTACCATGCACTTCGGTCTACCAGTTGTGCCGGAGGAGAACATAACGTAGACTGGATGATTGGAGTTGACCTGCTCGAACTTGACCGACTCGGCCTCACCCTTTCCAGATAACACTTCCGTAGATACCACGGAGTTGGGTATGTCTGAGGTCCCGACCCTTTCTTTGTGCCTGCTGATGATCAGAACGCGCTTTAGAGAGGGAATGGCCCTCGAGATCCTTTCGACGTTCTCTCTCAAGTCGATAGTGCGGCCCTTGTACAGAGTTCTGTCGACTGTCACCAGCAGCTTGGGATCCAGTTGACCTAGCCTGTCGACCACAGCGGTATAACCCATCTCGGTACCTGTAGAGGCCCACACCGCCCCGAGGCTGGTTGCTGCTAGCATGCAGATTATCGTCTCGGAGACGTTCGGCATGTAGGCGACCACTCTATCTCCTAAACCGATTCCTTCCTCCCTCATGAACTCCCTGTACCTTGCAACCTCTAAGTGAAGGTCTCGGTAGGTCAAGGTGTCTCGCAACCCCGATTCGTCGCATTGAACAATTGCAGTTCTTCCGTCACCGCAGCAAAGTAGGTTCTCCGCGAAGTTGAGCCTCGCGCCTTCGAACCACGTAGCACCTGGGAACTTGCTCAGATCGTCGACGACCCTATCGAAGTCTCTGGAGGATTTGATTCTGAGGAACTTCCAGACCTCTGACCAGAACTGAGATATGTTATTGATGGACCAGTCGTAGACGTCGAAGTACCCTCTGAGCTCAAACGACCACCTCTTGTTTAGGAAGTCGATGAATGCGGCGATGTTAGAATTCCTGACATCTTCTTCAGAAGGAGTCCAGAGGATCTTGTGATTTGGCATCTGATAGAATATACCAAGACTGTTTAATAAAAGATTTTAGTGCGAAAACCTTCATCCTCGCCTAATGCGCTTTCTGCTTCTCTTCCTAGTCCTCAATGCGATCAGGACAATGCTCATTACAATAACCGCGAAGAAGGCGAGTTCGACTGAGAAGATGAGCAGATCGGTGAGTTGCGAAGACGCTCCAGCTTGAGGTGTTGTTTGAGCGGTGCCCGTAGCAGCTGTAGTAAACGTCACAACCTCAACTCCCCCTCTATCAACTTTGACCTTGTAAGGTTGGCTCTCCGCTTGATTTCCCTCCGTGTCGGCAGCAGTTATCGTGATCTCCACTTCTCCGCTGAACTCGCGTAGGTCGACGTTCGCGGCGAACCTGTCACCACCGATGGATCTCATCGCAGCCATCGTTACGGATCCGTCAGCGGCCTTGAGTAGAACGCTTGGACTGTATGATATGAGGTCGCCATCCAAGTCCCTCAAGGTTGCCTCCACTTGCAACCATTGTCCACCCCTAACGTCTAGCTTGACGTCCCTGATCTCTGGTTTGAATGTCACGTCGTAGTAATTCAGTTTCCTCTGGGCCAGATCAAAAACGTACACCTTCGAGGGTGACGGTGAGGTAGTCAGCGACGGAGTTATCTCGAGCAGAGAGTGCCATTTGAGGTCTATTCCCAGCAACCCAATCGATCGATAAGCCTCGTCGATGAAGATCACCCTCCCGGCTTTGGCAGGAAAGAGTTTGGTCCTCGATGAGACCTGATATGGAAGCTCGAAGGCTCTCGACTCGCCGTTTGTCCTATAGGTACCTATCCAGCCCTCCGACGCGACCGCCACCGTGTCCTCAGAGAACGCCGCGATTGCTGAGACCATCTTGCTGTGAGTTGCCACTTTGCGAGCTTCCCATCGTTCCACGTCCAGCACGTAAACGGTCCTCAAGTCTCCACCGACGAACCAGACAGTCCTGCCGTGGGCACTAACGTACCACGGGTCACTCACAGCATCAACCTTGAGGTAACGAAGCTCCTCACCTTTCAGGTCCACCAAGCTCAGTCCCGTTCCCTTGTGAACGATAAAACCGTCGTTGATGGGCCACACGCCCTCTATCCGCATCCTGACCTCCGACACCGGTATCAGGCGGTCAACGTCGACGACCGCGAAGACCTCATCAAGCCTCGAGTAGACAAGGGCCGATCTACCGGACACAGCCAAGCCCTCAGGGGCAAACCCCAACTCAACCCTCCATAGGTTCCCCGAGCTGAGGTCGTAAAGGGCTATCGACCTCTCTGCAGGGAGAGCAATTATCACCGAACTTTTGTCGAACGAGGCGATCCATGAGGGCGTTGTCCTCAATGGCGGATAGGCGAGCTCGCTTGGGTAGAAGGAGAGCGTCGTCAGTATGAGGTAGGCCGTCGCTAACTCCTTCAGCACCATCTCCCTTTACCCCTTCTGGCAATTAAAAATCTCCACCCATCAAGACCGGGGAGGGCGAGCAGGTAACGTGCGGCTTTTTAGCAGGCCGATAGCAGACGGAGTGTGCAGAGCAGCGCAGAGTTCCACGAGATCGCTCTCAGAATCAGGGGAGGAAATGAGGGCCTCATCAAGACCTTCATACTGGTGAAGCAAGGGAGGCTCGAGGTCCTCGAAGCCCGGATCGTGAGGGACGGCGAGCTCCACGAGGTCACGATGACGCTCACGGGGCCCGAGGCGAAGGTCAAGTGGTTCATCGAGAAGGCGAAGGGCCTCCCGTACTACCTCGAGGTTAGGAAGCTTTAAGGTCATGACTCTCCACCGTGATGACATCGATGACAAAGTGGTCAGAGAAGTCTTGCTCACTCTTCACAGCCTTTTCAAATTCGTCCCCCACGTCGACATAGGGGGGAACTCATCAACCGGGTCACTAGGTCCTGGTACATCGTTCCCCGATGATGTCGCGTCCCGCTCGCGCGCCCTTGCGTCTTGAGACAGTCGTGCGAGGGTCTAGATTTCTGTCGTTTATCAGACCCCGCTACGCATCATGTCGCCGGTGTCATCATCCTCTTAGGTTCGCCAACCGAGGTTCCGACGCAGTCAGCTACTCAGAGTCACAGAGCAGTTCGCTTTATCTCGGACGTATGAGGTTGTTGGGTTGGGATGGAGTTCAGGAAGTTGGCCGAGTACTACGACAGGCTCGAGGCCACGACGAAGAGGCTCGAGATGAGAGAGATCCTCGTGCAGCTCCTAGGAGAGGCCACGCCAGATGAGGCCCAGAGGATAGCGATGCTCTCTCTGGGTAAGCTCTACCCACCGTACGTTGGAATAGAACTGGGTATGGCCGAGAAGCTAGCGATAAGGGCCCTGAGATCCGTTACTGGCGCCTCCGAGGCTGAGGTAGAGAAGCTATTGGCAAAGAAGGGTGACTTGGGCTTGGTCGCTGAAGAGTTGCTCTCAAAGAGGAAGGCCCAGACGATCCTCTTCCAGGAGCCCCTGACGGTCGATCAAGTTTACACGACCTTTGAGAGAATAGCACGTGAGACTGGGGAAGGTGCGATGGAGAACAAGGTGAAGTTGCTGACGGGACTCTTGGCTAAGGCAGAGCCCAAAGAAGCGAAGTACATCGTCAGGCTGGTGACCGGTACTATGAGGCTGGGCGTGGCCGACATGACGTTCATAGACGCTGCCTCTGCGGTACTCGGAGACATCTCATCGTTCAGAGAAGACATCGAGCGCGCCTACAACATCACATCGGACATCGGATTGGTGGTCAAGCTGGTCAAGGTGGGTGGCGTCGAGGCGGTCAGAGGAGTTAGACTTAGGATCGGGATGCCTGTAAGACCGATGCTTGCCGAGAGGCTAACGTCGGCGAAGGACATCCTCGATAAGCTGGGCGGTAAGGGACTCGCGGAATACAAGTACGACGGTGAGCGGTTACAGATTCACAAGGACGGTAGCCGCATAATGATCTTCTCTAGGAGACAAGAGAACATAACTCACCAATTCCCAGATGTCGTGAAGAAGTGCGGTCAGAGACTTAGTGCTGATCAAGCGATCGTTGAGTGTGAGGCCGTCGCGATGGACCCCGATACCGGATCGATGCTCCCGTTCCAGGAGCTAATGCACAGGAGGCGAAAATACGAAGTCGAGAAGGCGGTTGAGCTCTATCCGGTCGGCCTCTTCTTCTTCGACGCCATTTACGTCGATGGTGAAGACCTGATGAACAGACCTCTTCCAGAGAGGAGATCTTGGCTCAAGGAGGTCGTGGTGTCTGACGAAACATTCGGTCTGACCGTCGCGAAGCTCGTAGAGGACCCTAGCGATCTGGACTCTTTCATGCAGAGAGCTGTCGAGGACGGATGCGAGGGTGTGATCGTCAAGGACGTCTCGCCGAAGTCCGTCTACAGGGCTGGCGCAAGGGGTTGGCTGTGGATAAAGTACAAGCGGTCGTACGTATCGAAGCTCACCGACACGGTCGATTTGGTGGTTATAGGAGCTTTTCACGGCAAAGGAAAGAGGAGCGGGTGGTACGGAACCTTACTGATGTCCGCGTACGACCCGAGGTCCGACACCTTCAAGAGCGTCTGCAAGGTCGGAACCGGTTTCAAGGAGGAGGACCTCAAGAGGTTGAAGGCGATGATAGAAGAGCGCGTGGTTCGAGAGAGACCTGCGCGGGTCGATTCGCTCATGCAACCTGATGTGTGGGTGAGACCTGACATCGTACTCGAGATAGTCGGTGACGAGATAACGGTCAGTCCAATTCACACATGCGGATGGGGTACGATACAACCGAACGCTGGACTCGCAATAAGGTTTCCGAGGTTCACCGGACGGTACAGGTCTGATAAGGGGCCGGAGGATGCCACGACGGTCGACGAGATCGTGGAGATGTATAGGTCGCAACTCAAGTCAATAGTCCCTGAGGAGGGCGAGGCGTTGTGATCGACGAGGCCGCTAACGACTTCGAGGGGCTTATCGCAGGACTGCTCTCCGGGAGCAGGGTTCACATAGCGAAGGCCCTGTCCTTCGTCGAGGCAGGAGACCCCTTTGGGTTGGAGATATTGAAGAGGGTGGGCCCCTTGGTGAGAGGGGTCCCGGTGATCGGACTGGTTGGACCGCCCGGCGCTGGTAAGAGCACGTTGGTCGCGAGACTCGTCGGTGAGTTCGGGTCTCGAGGGATGAGGGTCGCTGTGCTAGCAGTCGATCCCTCAAGTCCCATCACGGGTGGTGCTGTGCTCGGTGACAGGATCAGGCTTACGGGCATAGTCTCTCACGATCAGGTCTTCTTCAGAAGCTTAGCTAGCAGAGGTGCTCAGGGCGCGGTAGCTAGGAACGTGAGGGCCATGTCAAGAGTCCTCGACGCCGCGGGCTTTGACGTCGTCTTAATCGAGACTGTCGGCGCCGGACAGTCAGATGTCGAGATCATGGGTGTCGCGGACCTGGTGGTCGTCGTGGTGACTCCGGACTTCGGTGACAGTATACAAGCTGTGAAGGCCGGACTGCTCGAGATCGGAGACCTCTACGTCGTCAACAAGTCTGACAATCCCGCCTCAAGCCTCATGAAAGCGATGTTGGAGAGCATGCTTTCAAGCAGTAAGAGGACCGCGACCGTTATGAAGACCACCGCGTCCACCGGCGAAGGTGTTGGGGAGGTAGCCTCCATGATGTTGCAGAAGACCGAGGAGCTCTCAAAGACCGGTGAGCTGGCACGTAGAAGGGCGACGATCTTCGAACGGGAGGTGATGGAGGCGGCCATGATGGAACTTCAGGCATCTCTGAAGGAGCTCTTCCAATCCGAACACGTGAGCAGCTGGTTGTCTTCGGAGCTCAAGGCTGGGGCGGAGCCGAAGGAGTTGGGTCAAAGAGTGGCGAAGATGTTCCTAGAAAGGAAAGGGTCAGAGCTCAGAGCGGGCTGATAAAGCCCGGTACCCTCGGGAAGGGTTGTACCTCAGCAACGTGTCTCGCACCGACTACGTAGGCAGTGAATCTCTCCACACCGAGCCCTGCTCCAGCGGAAGGTTTGAGCTTCCCCTCCTTCGCGAGCTTAAGCAGCACCTCGTAGTCCTCGACCCGAAGGCCGTCTCGTTTGATCTTCGCCAACATCTTCTCGTATTCGTACTCACGCTCAGCGCCTGAGAGGACCTCTCCGTAACCCTCGGGAAGGAAGAGGTCGTAGTTGTGCCATATTCCCGATCCGAAGTCCTCGTAGTCGTAGAACTCCCTAGGGATGTCCGTAACCCAGACCGGTTCGCGTATTTGAAGGGGCAGAACTCTCTCCCACTCCGCTCCATACTTCCGCTCCAAGTCCCTCCTGCTGAGTACCTCAAACGGCGTACCGAAGTCCCTCAGCTCTCTGCCTATTTCCCGAAGCTCTTGAGCCAACTCGGTCTTGACAGCCCTAATCGCGCTGGTCACCAACCGTTCGTAAACTCTGAAGACGTCTTTCATCGTGGCGTGAGCGATCTCGGTCTCGAGTTGTGTGAACTCGTAAAGGTGCCATCCCGACCTACCTCTCTCCCTCTTCTCTATTCTAATGTTTGGTGAGATTATGAAAAACTTCGAAGGCCCGAGTGAGACGAGCACCCTTTTGTGAACGATCATCGACTGCATCGTCCTCACTCTAGCACCGTAGATCTCAAGCTCCGGTCTGTACTCTATGCTCGCACCCGGATCGGGCCATAGAGGGTCTGTCGTTCTCGAGAGCATCACGGGCAACATCCACTCGAAACCCATGTCGAGAAGATCCTCCACCATCGAGCGCAGTACTACAGTTCCTGCTCTGTACGCGACCATCCTCCTCTTGGACCCTATCGACTCTACCTTCGAGAGCTCCTCCAGCAGTTCTTCGTCCACCTTTTTAGTCTCGAGCACCATGACGTGTCGTCACCCAGCTTTCTAATATACATGTCGTTTAATCGGGAATACGGTCATTTCTTCGGTTTTACGAGATAATAAGAACCTCTTGATCGTCATGGTGACATTATATGAGGGAAATTTTGTCATATAGTCCGATAAAAGTAAGAAATTCCAATACGGTCCGTCCCTATGACGGTATGGTTGGCGAAGATAAGTCCTCGGGGACGGCTTGACAATTAATGATGTGGCTGATCAGTGTGATGAAGGCATGGTAGAGAGGTGGGTGAGGGAGCCGATAGTGGTGGTGCTGGGGCACGTCGATCACGGCAAGACCAGCCTGCTCGATAGGATGAGGGGAACGATCGTTGCGGCTCGCGAGGCCGGCGGCATCACCCAACACATAGGGGCGAGCTTCTTTCCGTACGACGCGATCGTGGAGACTTGCAGGAGGCTACTGGGTGAGGTAAGGGCAGAGATCAGACTCCCCGGCCTCCTCTTCATCGATACACCGGGTCACGCGGCCTTCGCGAACCTAAGGAGGAGAGGCGGATCGGTCGCTGACATGGCGATACTCGTGGTGGACGTGATTCAGGGCGTTCAGGAACAGACCGTTGAGAGCCTCCAGCTTCTCAGGTCCAGAAGGACACCGTTCGTTGTTGCCCTGAACAAGATAGACATGATCCCGGGTTGGAGGCCCGTACAAGGAGCTCCCCTGAAGGACACTCTACCGGCGCAACCTTCGAAGGTGGTTGAGGACTTGGAGAGGAGACTATACTCGTTGGTTGGAGAGCTTTCTAAGTACGGCTTCACAGCGGACCTTTACACTAGGATCAAGGACTTCACTAGGACTTTGGCGATAGTTCCGGTGAGCGCAAGAACAGGGGAAGGGGTCCCAGATCTGCTCTTGCTGATGATGGGGCTCGCGCAGGTCTACATGAGCAGGAAGCTCGAGGTCTCGGAGGACGTCGAGGGCGTTGTGCTCGAGGTAGTTGAAGAGACGGGCCTCGGCGCGACGGCTAACGTAATCCTCAGCTCCGGTGTGCTAAGGGAGGGCGACAGGATCGCTATGATGGGCAAGAGAGGACCAGTGGCGACGCGGGTAAGGGCTCTGCTCCTTCCGAAGCCTCTCGACGAGATGCGGGATCCCAAGGACTTCTTCAAGCGAGTTCAGTTCGTGAGAGCGGCAGCCGGAGTGAAGGTGGTGGCGGAGGGCCTTGAG
The DNA here is from genome assembly GCA_025058055.1 of Candidatus Calditenuaceae archaeon. Lineage (GTDB taxonomy): Archaea > Thermoproteota > Nitrososphaeria_A > Caldarchaeales > Calditenuaceae > Calditenuis. The sequence continues at coordinate 28,988 of JANXEU010000004.1, read as the reverse complement.
GAGGTCTATCCGGGATCGCCTCTCTTCGGTTTGAGGCGAGACGAGGACCTCGTCGACGTCGTGGCGAGGCTTCGCGAGGAGCTCGAGGAGTTCAAGGTCACAACCGATAAGGTCGGCGTGATCGCAAAGGCCGATACTTTGGGGTCGCTCGAGGTGCTCGTCAACTACCTGAGGGAAAGAGGGGTCCCGATAAGGCTCGCGGACATCGGTGGCGTCTCTAAGCGTGACATCGTAGAGGCTGAGGTCGTACATTTGAAGGATAAGTTCTTGGGCAACGTAATCGCTTTCAACGTGGACGTCGACGAGCGAACCGAGCTCGAGGCGAACAGCAAGGGAATCAGAGTCTTCAAGGGCAACGTGCTGTTCAGGTTGGTCGACGAGTACCTCAACTGGGTCGCAGAGAGGAGAAGGGAGGAAGAGGAGGCGGAGTTCGGGAAGCTGGTCAAGCCGGGCAAGATCAAGTTCATGGAGGGCTTCGTCTTCAGGAGAAGCGACCCCGCGATATTCGGAGTCGAGGTCCTGGCCGGTGAGATAGCAACCGGAGTGAGGCTGGTCAACTCCGTGGGAAGGTCTGTTGGAGAGATACATCAGATTCAGGAGATGGGGAGGCCGCTTTCTAGAGCCAGCTCAGGCATGAAGGTGGCGATCTCCATCAGAGGGGTTACGGTCGGCAGGCAGGTGAAGGAGGGCGAGACGCTCTACGTCGGAGTCCCCGAGAGGGACGCTAGGCTTCTCATCACGAGGTTCACCAACAGGCTCGATGAGCAGTCACTCAGGGCCCTCGAGGAACTCACGGAGGTCATGAGGAAGGTTAACCCACTCTGGGCTCGGTGATCATGAGGCGCGCCTCACCTGAATTGTTGAAGGAAGTGCTGCGGGAGGCGGAGAGGCTCGCCGTCCCTACCGAGGAAGAACAAGAGAGGCTGAACACGGTCATGACGAGCGTCCTCGATGCCGTGAGGTCCGTCTTCTCGGCACTCGATGGGTTCGTTGATGCGTCGGTCGAGGGCTCAGCAGCAAAGAGGACTTGGGTGAAATCGAGACCAGAGGTCGATGTCTTCGTGAGGTTCTCCCCGCTCGTTTCGCGAGAGAAGTTGGAGGAGATCGTCGTCAGATACGGAATTCAGGCCCTAGAGTCTGCAGGTGCCTCATGGAGGTTACGGTACGCGGATCACCCCTACGTAGAGGGCGTCCTGTCAGGTGTCGCTGTCAACGTGGTTGGATGCTACGACGTCCAAAAGGGAGGGTGGATCAGCGCGGTCGACAGAACGCCGTATCACACGAGGTACGTCGCCTCGAGGCTCGATGACCGTCTGAGGAGGGAGATCAGGCTGGCGAAGGCCTTCGCGATCGGGACCGGTGTTTACGGTGCAGAGATCAAGATCGGCGGCTTCAGCGGATACCTTATGGAGCTGCTGGTGCTGAGGTTCGGCGGCTTCATAGACCTGCTTGAGGACGTCTCGAGATGGAGGGCTCCGAAGGTCATAGAGTTGACCGGTGAGCTCGGCGAGGGGAAGGCGCTGACGCTCTTCCCGAGGAGCTCACTCGTGGTCACGGATCCGGTTGACCCGATGAGGAACGTGGCCTCGGCGGTCACGCTCACTAAGCTCTCGGAGTTCGTCCTCGCGTCGAAGCTCTTCTTCACGTTTCCCTCGATCAGGTTCTTCTCACCACCTAACCCGAGCGCCACGTACGCTAACCGAGACGTTCTTGCGATCCTTTTCGACCGTCCTCAGGGCCTTCCCGTTGATACCTTGTGGGGAGAGGCCCTCAGGTTCGTAAGGAGCGTCTCATCGAGACTCTCGAGGGAGGGTTTCGAGGTGAGGAGGTGGGCTGTTGAGGGGGTCGAGGACTCGGTACTGGCGTTGATCGAGCTGGACAGCCATGAGCTTCCCGCAAACGAGCTCAGAGTGGGCCCGCCGGTATGGATGGAGAGCGCTTTCGACTTCCTTGAGAAGCATTCTTCCGACGTCCTCACCGTCGCTGGGCCGTGGGTGAGTGGCGAGCGTCTCTACGTACTCAAGCGAAGAGAGGTCAGGAGCGCTGTAGAGCTGACGAAGCGCTGGCTTCGCGACCAGTCCGTCTCTATCCCGAAGGACCTAGAAGCACCCCTCAAGAGAGCGGACGTTTTGAGGTTGGACGGTGAGAGCCTGATGAGGTTCAGATCAATGGGTTTCGAACGTTTCCTCGACAACTTCCTCGACGGCCGTCCTCCATACCTAAGAGGCCCATGAAGTGGAAGAGCCTTCACGACCTCGATCTGCCAGAGGTTAGGGCCCTCTCGTATCCCAACATGGACCCTCGGTACTCAACCCAAGTATTGGATGAACTCAACTCGTTGGGCGTTGAGGAGATCGCGTTCACTGACGACGGAAGGCCTTATTTTCTCGGCAAGGGTTTCAGGAACGTCGTTCTTTTAGTGCGGGTCGAAGAGAAGCCTCTGGCGGCTAAGGTGAGACGCGACGACTGGCCACACAAAGAGGTCTGGAGGGAGGTGAGTGTGCACAAGGCTGCGAACTCCTTAGGTATAGGTCCGAAGCTTCACGGTTTCGCTCGTGTAGTCATAACAATGGAGGTCATCGAGGGCGCCCGTCTTCCCGAGTGGGTTGGGGAGGCGTCCAGAGACGAGCTGATCTCGATGATGAGATCGCTGATGTATCAGTGCAGGGCCCTCGACGCGGCCTGTATAGACCACGGAGAGCTCGGTGACCCGTCCAAGCACGTGATCGTCTCCAAGGGTGGGACTGTGGTCATAATAGACTTCGGGTCCGCTCGGTACTCGCAGAGGCCGAAGAACTTCACCTCGATCGCAAGCTTCCTCTCTAGGAGCGGTGTGAAAGAAGCGATGCAGTGCGCCGGACTGAACCCAGTGGTGGACGTAGCTCTCCTCAGGCGATACAAACGGACGCTGTCGGAGGAGGAATTCAGGGCCGTGCTAGTATCAATCGGCCTAGAATGAGGAGGATGATTTTTCGGTTGGTGCATCGCTGGGCCCGTGAGTTGTTGGAGCCCGAGCGGGTTGAGAGCGATCTCCCACCGACCGAGCAACCATACCTCGACGACGCACTAGTTAGGGTGCGTGAGGTATGCGTCCCGAGATACGCGCCGAGGACCGAGTCCGTCGACCACGTAGTGCTTGACAAGGCCATCACGCGTCCGAAGAGACGTTTACAGTCCAGCGACGTTGGCGCGATGGTCGCCGAGAGAGCGGAGTCTAGCGTCAAGAAGGTCATCGATCTCAACAACGTCCTGATGCACTGCAGCAAGCTCGCGTCAGGGACCGGCCGTCACGGAGAGGTTAAGGCGACCACCGGCTGGGAGAGTAGATACACGGCGATTAGGCACCGGACAACCTCACGAATCGATGATGAGGGGCTAACGTCCGCGTCGGAGTTCCATGGACAACCAGAGAGCTGCAGGAGGTCGAGAGTGCTCTGAGACTGTTGGAACAGGCCACCCACTCAACCGCTAAGAAGGACGAAGCTATGGAGTCGATTCACGTCGAGACGCTGAGGCTCCAAGGAGTTGTCAGAGAACCGTATAACCTGATAAGGCTTCCAAGGGGAAAGGGGTATGAGGTCGTCGCGGCCGAAGGCGTCATCGCGATGTCCTGTAACTGCACTCACCTCTTGAACACATCCGAGGCTAGCACGATCAGTGTGAAAGGAGTCCAATCTCCCACTGCAGTGTTCGAGGTCCTCTACGGGGTTTAGACGTGACTGAGGAGGATGAGTCGTTTAGGGCCTTCGCACGCGTCTGCAGACTTCTCGAGTCAACACCGAGTAGGTCCGAGAAGGTCAGGATAGTCGCTCAGTACCTGCGGTCCCTAACCCCTGAGGCTGCTGGCACGGCAGCCATGCTGCTGATAGGTATGACCGTGAAGGAGGGCGAGAAGGACGTCGCTGCGATCGGTTGGAGCGCCGTTAGCTCGGCCCTGAAGGCTGTCGGTAACTCGACCCTAATAGAACATCGACCTCTCACGGTTGCCGAAGTCTGGTCGGCGCTCAACGAGCTCAAGAAGTACACAGGACTGGGGTCGAGAATAAGGAAGGTGAGAGCGCTGGCGGCACTGCTCAGGAGGTGTGACGATCTCGAGAAGAGCTGGCTCCTCAGGGTCCTCTCAGGCGAGATGAGGCACGGCGTCAGTCACGGCCTGCTACTCGAAGCGGCCTCTAAGCTGACATCGATGATGTTGGAAGAGGTGACTGTGGCAGACATGCTTCTCGGTGATGTAGGTGAGCTGGTCAGGAGAGCTCTGACCGGGACGCTCAAAGAGGTCAGGCTGGAGGTCATGAAACCCGTGAGGCCGATGCTCGCGGAGATGGCTTACGACCCTTCGGAGATACTCTCCGCTCACGGTGGGAGGACGCTGGTTGAACCCAAGTATGACGGTGTGAGAGTTCAGGTCCACTGCCGGAGTTGTGAGGTTAGGGTCTTCACCAGAAGGCTTAAGGACGTTACGTCATCCTTGCCTGAAGTCTGTGATGCGGTCAGGCGTTCTGTTTCGTGGAGCGAGTTCATAATCGACGGTGAGGTCGTCGCGGTCGATAAGGAAGGGAACCCTCTCCCCTTTCAGGAGACTATGAGGAGGGTCGGTAGAGAGAGGGAGATCGAGGAGTTAGCTTCCTCAATTCCGCTGAGGTTCTGGGCCTTCGATGTAATGCTGATCAACGGTTCTCCAAAGATCGCCCTCCCCCTCTCGGAGAGGAGGAAAGCCCTCGAGTCTGCAGTCGATCACGAACTCTTGACCCCGGCTAAGCTCTGCACTACGAGATCGGAGATAGAAGACGTGCTCAGTTTGGCGATGAGGATGGGTCACGAGGGAGTAATCGCGAAAGACCCCGATAGCAGGTATCTACCCGGCAGGAGAGGCGCGAAATGGTTGAAGCTGAAGCCACCCGAGACGTTGGACGTTGTGATCGTCGCAGCCGAGTGGGGACATGGACGGAGGAGTGGTTGGCTCTCTAACTACCATCTAGCGGTCAGAGACGTTGACGGAAAGGGCTACGCGGTCGTCGGGAAGACGTTCAAGGGTCTCAGAGACGATGAGTTCGAGTGGATGACCCGAAGGCTGATGGGGCTCAAAACCGTTGAGCGGCCATGGGGCATCGAGGTGAAGCCGGAAGTGGTTGTCGAGGTCGCCTTCAACGAAGTCCAGCGTAGTCCGAAGTACGAGTCTGGTTACGCGCTCAGGTTCGCTAGGGTAACTAGGATTAGGGAAGACAAGGGTCCGGAGGACGTTTCGACGCTCTCCGAGGTCGCGGCCATTTACAGGCGTCAGTCCCTGAGGAAGGGAAGGTCGGACTCAGCCCGACTGCCGCCCTGGTGAGGGGCTTCAGGGATACAACTGCTTCACGACGTCGTTCTGCTAGCTACGAGGAGTGCTAGAGAGACCGCGGCTAACCACGGCGATGAAGCCTTGAACGACTTCCATGCCAGCTGCGGGTCACATTCAGTTAGCAGTTTTGCGCTGTATAGCGCGACCAAGACGGTCAGTGGAAGTGAGAGAAGGAAGTATAGCAGAGGGTTCGGCAACGTGAACGCGGCTATGGCCCAAACTGGTACCGCCGCTAGGTTAGAGGCGCCGGTTATTCTGGAAGCTCTCTTCACACCGACCTCAACCGGGAGCATCGGAAGCCCAGCGACCCTATACTCGTCCACTCCTCTGATCGCTAAACTCCAGAAGTGTCCTGGTGTCCACAGGAACACAAGCGTTGCGAGAGCCACCGCAGGTGCGCCTATCTCTCCTGTGGCGGCCGCCCAACCGGCCAGAGGGGGAAAGCTGCCAGCCGCACCACCTATCACTATGTTCCAAGCTGTTCTTCTCTTAAGGAGAATTGTATAGACAACGACGTAAAAAATAGCACCCAAAGCTATGAAGAGTGTTGCTATTGTATTTAGGGCGTACCACGAGATCAAAAGCGAAGTCGTTGTGCAAGCCAATCCGAATACAAGTGCGTTTTGGCGCGATATCCTGCCGGCGGGTAGCGGCCTTCTGGACGTCCTTCTCATCTTAGAGTCCAGGTCGACATCGAAGTAATTGTTCAGCGCTGCTGAGCCCCCAGCTGCGAGGTATCCGGAGGCCGATAGGGCAAGGGCCCCTGTAACGCTACCACCGGCCGAGAAATGACACACGAGGGCCATCAACAGGTTGAGCAGGGCGATCTTCGGCTTTGTAAGGGAGACGTAGTCCAATGCCCTCGCCATTCACGAGGAATAGGCTCAGGGCGATATTAATACTGGATTCGTTGTCGCGCGTTCTTGGTGTAAGGACTATTGATGTGGTGAGTCTCGTATATTGGCCGGTTCAATGACGTGCTGCATGATCGTGTTGCCGGTCAATCCACCAATTGCCGGAACCGTGATTATTCACTGTGGGCGGTAAAGTCATAGTTCTTTCCCTCTCTGCAGCATCAGCAATAGTCGTCTCACTCCTCCTTGCAACTCCGTCCCCTACAAGCTGGAAGACGACAGATCGGTCAAACCGACCTAGAAATTACGAGGTCCTCTAGAGTCGGTGGCCTTAACGAGGTGACGGATCTCATGCGGCCCTTATTCGCGTGAAGCATCTTCCTCTTGAGCTCTCTGTGAGGTTTCAGGCGAGCTCAGAGCCGTTATGGCCCTCAGCAGCTCTTGCCGGTCGACCTCGACCTTTGAACGCCATCCGACTACGAGGCTGTCGTCTTCGGTCCTCATGAGGTATCCGCGCCTAGTCAGACGCTCTAGGACGCTCTCCACCCTCCACTTAGGATACTTCGACTCGAGCAGCTCGACCACCTGCTTGTACGGCGCTCTGTCGTTGTTGGTGAAGAGGAAGGCGAGCGTGACCGCGAGTATGGCCACCTCGTCCATTGAATACCCCATGGTGCCGAGGTCGTAGAGGGCCAGAGGCTCTGAGATGACAACGTAGTACCTCGTCCTGTCTGGATCGTCAGACCCCTCCTCCTGTACGGACTTGATCTTCAGCCCAACTCTCCTCAGCCTTGAGTCAAGAGCTTCCAACACCTTCTCGTAGTTCTTTCCCAGCCGCCTCCTCAGCTCCCATCCCCTCACGCCGGGTTGTCGGTGACCAGAGGTCAGGATCATGGCCGCTGCAAGGGCCACCTTCCTCTCCAGCTTTCCGAGCTCCGGATGCTCCTCAACCTCCTTGGGTACCTCCTCTGTCAATCTGCTCTGAAGTAAGCCCTCCTAGGGATAAGCATTGGTCTACCGGAATAGCGAATGAATGGACCGGGCGGGATTCGAACCCGCGACCTCCCGGGTGCGAACCGGGCGATCTGCCACTGATCTACCGGCCCCAACTGCAGCGCTCGGTCGGATAATTTAGTTGTGTTGTCCAAGAGTTACAGCTCGTCGAGAACAGGTACTCCTAACGTCTCCATGAGCTCCTCCTGGACCCTCAGGTATGAGGCGACCAGACCCAACCTGAAGCTTGCGTTCGACCCTCCGCCGATGACCGGGCAGCTCTCGTAGAACTCGTTGAAGACCGTTGCGAGCGTCCTTGCCTGAGTGACCAGCGACCTTATCCTGAGTGTCCTCACGACGTCCTCAATCGTGAGGGGAACTATCGAGATCTCCCTGACGAGCCGCATCTCCGCGTCCGTGAGGTCGCCGGAGGGCGTCGGGGACGGTTCGATGCCGATCTCCTCCGCCTTCAAGAGTATCTTCTTCGCCCTCACCGCAGAGTACTGAAGGTAAGGGCCTGTGTCTCCCTCGAGCTTGAGAGACTCCTCGATGTCGAAGACGATCTGCCTGTCGCTGTCGACTTTCAACACACCGTATCTGAACGCACCGATCGCTATCGCCTCCGCGATCTCGCGGACCTTCTCCTTAGACCACTCAGGTCTCCTAGCAGAAGTCTCCCTCACCGCTACCTCGACCAATTCGTTGAGCACCTCCTCCACCTTGAAGTAGATGCCCTCCCTACCGCTCATCTGAACAGCCTCGCCCTCTGCCTCGGCGCCAAGCATGGAGGCCGACCTTTTGGAGAGCAGCACGGGCTCGTAGGAGTAGTGAACGTACCTATCGGCGCCTACACCTATTCTCGAGAGTGCGTACCTGACCACCTCCTGCGGCCTCTTCTGCCTCGAGTCGACCACGGTGATCACGAGCCTTGGCGGTCCAAGTCTTGCAGGTATGCCGTCTTCTGAGGAAATGTACGTGATTCGGCCGTTTTGAACTTCCCAGAGTGTGAACCTGAGCTCGGTTCTAGACTCACCTAGTTTCCAGAGAGCGAACGCGATGTCCCTCGCGACGTATGTCGTCGAGCCATCGCTCTTCACGAGCACCTCGTCTCCCTCCTTGGAGAGCACAGGATGGCCCGAGAGGTCTGCCACCCAACAACCTGCCTTCGATCCTCGATTCGCTAAGTAGATCGCACCGCTAACCTTCAGCCTCGTGAAGGCCTCGTCCCAGAGGCCCGAGACCACTACATCGCTCTCCCTCACCAGCATGTCGTATCGCGCACCCAGCCGGTGGCACGTCCTCAACTGATCCCTCAGCACCCTCAGAGCTATATCCCTAGAGAGTCTGAAGAACTCTGATCCCCTGTCCTCGAGCTCCTTTGCGACTTTGCGCCTCTTCACCTCGATCTCCGGGTCAACCTTTGCGCGTCTGTTCACTTCCACGTAGACCATATCACCGCAGTACTCGTCGAACCTCATGCCCATAGGAGGGTTTAGGTCGAAGCCGAGCTCCGCAAACCCGAGAAGGAGCTCCGCCATCTGGGCACCGCTGTCGTCGACGTAGTTGATGACGCGTACGTTTCTTCCTGCTTTGGTCATGAGTCTGGAGATCGTGTCACCGATGCAGACGTTCCGCGCGTGACCGACGTGCAGCGCCTTGTTCGGGTTGACGCTAGTGTGCTCGATGACTACCTCTCCCTCACCGAGGCCCTCGTAGAGGAATGACCTCACGTCCTCGAGGACGCCCCTGATCACCGACTCGGAGAACCTCCACCAATCGGGGAAGAAGTTGACGTAGCCGGGAGTTGCTGCGCGGACATCCGCGAGCAGGCCCCCGAGATGCCCTCTAGCCCTCTCCGAGACGGCCTCTGCATGAGCTAGGGCGTCCAGTCCCCTCTCCCTTGCCTCCTCGAGAACGGACGTACTCGTAACGACCCCGAAAGCCAAGCTCTTGGTAGGCACGACCTTGGGCTCCCTGACCCCCGCCCTCCTCAGCGCCTCTTTCGCCTCCTCGATCGCCCTCCTTATCGACACTCCACAGCCCCAACGCCGGCGTCACCTAAAACCTCATCGCAGGCAGAGAGTTGGGTCGTCCTCGTGAGAAACTTATATCATGACCGAGCTATACCGTCGATTGAGCGGGGGTAGCCAAGCGGTCAAAGGCGGCGGCCTCAAGATCCTCATGAGAGAGCCGCTCCCCGTAGGCCAGAAGACGGAGGGGGTTCGTGGGTTCGAATCCCACCCCCCGCAGATTTTTTCAAGGTAGGTGACGGGCCGTCAAGGCGGCGTGAGCGACGTTCCGAAGGCTAATTCACCGACGGTGGCCGGCTCGGGACCAACTCTCGTAGGCTCGTCGGTTCGAATCCCAACCTCAGCAGAAATCCGCGACGCATTCGGTAAATAGCTACGAGCTCCGAAGTCGCTGAGATGATACCTCTGGAGTTGATCGTCGAGACGACTGTGACTGTCGCCTTCGCGGTCGGCGCATGGTACCTGATGGGAAGGCTCGCCCAGAAGCTGCAGGTGATTGCGGGCGTTAAGAGGTTCCTGATGAGGCTGAGGACCGCGCTGCTGGCCTTAGTCGCGGGCAACCTCGTCGCGCTGGCGTTCGCTGAATTGGTTCAAGTCTTCCCTCCTGACCTCTCGCCCTATCTGGACCCGAACAACCCGAGGTTCGTCGCGGGGATCGTAGCGCTGGCGCTAGCGGTGAGGGCGCTGATCAGTCAAGTCTCGGACCTCACGGTAGGAAGGGTCGCGGAGAGGGGCATAGGGAGGGTCCTGAACGCGGGAGTCTTACTGTTGAGCGTGATCGCGGCGACGCAGATCGTCCTCCGCTCCCACGTCGCGCCCCAAGTCTCCGAGTTCTGGTGGAGGGTCCTTAACCTATTCACGGGCCTGCTGGTGGCCTACATCGCGGCGGCCGTCCTCGACCTGCTGCTGACCCATGCCCTCTACGAGAGGGTCGCGACCGACCAGAGCTCGATGACCGCCTTCACCTTCATCCGTAGGGTGCTAGTGATCTCCGTCGGCCTCCTCGGGGCCCTTGCGGCGCTGCTGGTGACCTTTCCAGAGCTCCTAGGGATAGCCACTTCGTCCCTGATCGCGGCCGGGTTCCTCTCGATCGTGATAGGCCTCGCGGCCCAGTCGACGCTCTCGAACCTGATCTCGGGTCTGATGATCTCGCTCTCGCACCCGTTCAGAATAGGTGAGGCTCTGATGTTCAGGAACGACTTCTGCTTCGTCGAGGACATCAAGTTGTTCCACACCGTTCTCAGGACATGGGACAACAGGAGGCTCGTGGTGCCGAACTCGGTCTTCCAGTCAGAGGTGATCGTGAACTACTCGGCCATAGACCCGACGATGCTGGTCCCGGTCTTCGTAGACGTGAGCTACGAGAGCGACCTCGACAAGGCTATGAGCATCATGAGGGAGCTCGCGGAGCGGCACCCGCTCTTCCTACCAGCGCAAGGGCTCCCGCAGGTCCAAGTGATGGAGCTTGGAGAGTCGGGGATAAGGCTGAGGCTGCTGGTGAGGGCAAAGGACCAAACCACGGGCGTCCAGCTGGCGAGGGAGCTCCTCTACCAGATCCACAAGGAGTTCAGGGCTAACGGGATCGAGATCCCCTACCCGAGGAGGTACGTGATCGTTGCCGACTCCCAGGGCAGTCCGTCCAAGAGGGCAGGCTCCGGTGGGACCAGCGGACGGAGAAGGAGGGGCCAAGACCGCAGAGGGCGAGGTACCGTGCAGGGAGACGGAGCTCAGGTCGAGAGGTAGTAGTACTCACCGACCTCCCTCTGGAGCCTGTCAAGCCTCGATCCGGGCTTGTTGACCCGAGGCCGCTTGGTCTCATGGTCCCTCCTGAAGGTCACTCCGAGCTCCTTGAGCAGCGCGTTGAAGCCCGTCCTCAGGTCGGATGGCGGTAGCGCCTCCCCCCTTACGCCGGGCTCGCCGGTGAAGACCATCACCTTGGTCGCGGCGAAGTCGACGATCATCAGGTCGTGCTCGACGAGGACGACGTGAGCGCTCAAGTCCGCAGCGATCCTCCGAATCGTCTTCGCGACGTTGTACCTCTCCTCGACGTCGAGGAAGGCGCTGGGCTCGTCGAGAAGGTAGATGTCTGCGTCCCTCGAGAGCGCCTCAACTATCGAGACCTTCTGGAGCTCCCCGCCGCTGAGCTCATCGAGTCTCCTCTCCAGCAGCTTGTCGATCCGCAGAGGTTTGATCAGCTCCGACTGAACGAACTCGCCCTCGAACCTTTCTCCGGTTGCGGCCCTCAGGACCTCCTCCACAGTCTCATGCCTTGGGAGCGGGTGCTGCGGCTTGTAGCTGACTGAGGCGTAGTTGAGCCTTAGGCCACGGTCGTCCTCCAGCTGACCCGCGAGGAGCTTGACGAACGTCGTCTTCCCGGTGCCGTTCGGACCGACCACCGCCAGAACCTCACCGCGCCCGACGTCCCCCTCGGAGACCCTCATCTTGAACCCGTTGAAGGTCTTGGTCATCTCGGGCCAGTAGAGCCCATATCCGGCCTGTTCGCGGTGCTCCTCGGGGCCCTTCACCTGAAACGAGATCCTGTAGCTCCGGAACCTAACGTTTTCCAACGGCAGGTAGCCCTCGAGGTAGTCGTTGATCCCCTCCCGAGAGTTGTATGGCCCGGAGACGATCCCGTAAACGGAGGGGTCACCGTAGAGGACGAAGACCGCGTCGGAGACGTAGTCCATGAACGCGAGGTCGTGGTCCGCCACGAGGATGCTCTTCTGCTCGGTCGCCAATCCCCTGATCGTCTTCGCGACCCTGAACCTCTGTCTGATGTCGAGGAAGCTCGTTGGCTCGTCGAAGAGCATGACCTCACCGCCCCTGAGGATGGCCGCCGCTAATGCGAGCCGCTGGAGCTCCCCGCCGCTGAGGACGGAGACGTCCCTATCGAGGATGTGTGTGAGCTCGAACTCCTTCGCGACATCTTCGTACCGGTCGCCGCCGGCCGCCCTCCTCAGCAGCTCCCTCACCGTTCCCCTTACGGCCCTCGAGATCTGCTCTATCTGCTGCGGTTTGAGGACGACCCTGACGTCACCTGACGCTACCCTCTTGAAGTACTCCTGGAGGACTGTGCCCCTGAACTTCAGCTGAACGTCCTCCCATTTGGCCTGTCCTTCGAGATTGCCTAGGTTGGGGATCAGCTGCCCCGAGAGCACCCTGAACGCGGTCGACTTGCCGATGCCGTTGCGGCCCAACACACCGACGACCTTCCCTGCTTCGACGTGGGGAAGCCTGTAGAGTCTGAAAGCGTTCACGCCGTACTGATGGACTAGGTCCTCGCTGAGTTCCGTGGGGAGGTTGACGATGGTGATGACGTCGAATGGACACTTGGCGACGCAAATCCCGCACCCTATGCAGAGCTCCTCGCTGATTTCGGGGAAGCCGTTGGAGGCCAGCCTGATCGCGTCTATACCGTTCCTCACCGGAGGGCAGAAGGTTATGCAGGGTGTCCCGCACTTATCGGGCTGACACCTCTCCAGCTCCAACACCGCGACCCTAAGCTTCTGGAAATGGCTCAACTCCGTACCTTCATGAGGAGGTCAAGCCGCTTAGTAAACGAGATACCGTCACGCAGGGTCTGCACCTGAGAGCTGTTAATTTGGTGGATCTCGAGCTGATGGGAAGGTAGGCGTCGAGTTGATGGACCCCTGGGAGAGCGTCGTAGGGTTCGCGACGATCTGGACGGCCCACCTCGGTAGGCGTTACGGTGTTCTCAAGGTTCTGGGGGAACTACGCAGACCTTTGAGCAGCTCCGAGCTTGCAAAAACTACGGGGCTCAACCCGGAGACGGTGAGGCTATGGTGCGAGGCAGCGTCGAAACTCGGCTTAATCGGCAAGAGAGGAGGGCGTTACTACTTGCCAAGCAGGATCAGATCGATGCTGCTGGACGAGCGTGATCCACGCTACGTTGGAGGGGCACTCTCTTACTTGGCCTTGAGGAGTCTCGACTTCCACCTCTTCGATGTTCTCTTCAGGCCGGAGAGCGGCACGAAGGGAAAGGCGCGACATCTCTCAGAGGCTTTCAGAGAGGCCACAAAGTGGGATCATCTCGTGTTCTTCGAGCACGTCGTCCACGATGTTCGGGGGCTCGAGAGGAGACTCGACGACGGAGCGAGGGCCCTCGATCTGGGCTGCGGGACCGGAGGATGGGCGATGGAGTTGTGCTCGAGATACCCGAACGTCACGGCGGTCGGAGTCGATTTGGACGAGGGAGCGATCGCTGAAGCGCGTCGGAGGGCCAAGGAGGCTGGGCTATCAGGTCGGGTTAGGTTCGTTGCAGCCTACGGCGAGTCACTCGGTCTCAAGGACGAGTTCGACCTCGTCTACCTCGGAGAGGTGCTGTGCGTAGCGGAGGACCGGCTAGGTCTGCTCATGTCTGCACACAGGGCCCTTAAGCCAGGAGGTCATGTGATCGTAGCGGAGGGGCTCTCGGACAGAACCGATAGCCTCAGGCACGACCGGTTGTTGAAGTTCCTAGCGCTGGACTACGCCCTTCAGGGCGGATCAATGCTCTCGAAGCGAGAGCTCTCCTCCCTTCTCAAGCGTGCCGGGTTCAGGATCGAAAAGTTGATCCACTCCGGAGGAGGCCTCTGGTTCGTGGTCGCTAAGAAGGCGAGGGTCGCCGTGGAGGATTTCAGAAGCCCTCACGCGAACTCCGACGAGTTAACTGCTAAAGCCCCCCGAGTAGCAGGTCGATGAGGTGTGAGGAGGTGCCACAGAACTACACGATCGCGCGGATAACTAAACGTGGCGAGACCTACGAGGTTTTGGTCGATCCAGACCTAGCTCTCAAGATCAGGCTCGGGCAGGCACAGCCCTCCCAGAAAGTGCTTGTCTATCCGGAGGTCTACAGGGACGCGAAGAAGGGCATCAGGGCGAAGGAGGAGGAGCTGAAGAAGGCCTTCGGTACAACAGACCCGTACCAGATAGCCCTGACGATCGTGAGAGAGGGCGAGGTCCAGCTAACCGCGGAGCAGAGGAGGGCCCTGATAGAGGAGAAGAGGAAGAAGGTGGTTGACCTGATAGCGAGGAACGCGATCGACCCCAGAACCAATGCGCCGATACCTCCGCAGAGGGTTGAGCTTGCGATGAAGGAGGTCGGTGTTCAGATCGAACCGTTCGTGGAGGCCTCCGAGCAGGTCGCGAAGGTGATCGAGAGGCTGAGGACCGTGCTTCCGATCAAGATGGCCCTGATCACCATCGAGGTCCGGGTCCCCGGGGAGTTCCAGCCGAGGGTCGGAGGTTATCTGCGCGGCGTGGGGAGGATACTGAAGGAGGAGTGGAAGGGCGACGGCTCCTGGGTCTGTCAGGTGGAGGCTCCAGGCGGGATGCTCGGCGAGGTAACGGACCGTGTCATGAGGCTGACCTCGGGAAGGGGGGACGTCAAGAGGCTCTGAGGCGCCCTGAGGACTCGGAGGCCCGCTCTTGGGACGAGTGCCTTGAGATCACGACCAGCTTCAGCAGCTCTATTGAGGTGAGCGTCGCGGTCCCGCCGGCGACGATCCACAGGATGTCCCAAGCCGTGGGTACGGTTAGGTGAAGGGCCTCTCGGGTCCACGGCACCAGGACCAACGCCCCGATCAGGACCGCCTCCCAAAGGACCGCCAGCAACAGCCATCTGTGGGGCTTGACCCTGACTATGGGGTGCCTAAGGGACCTGCAGCTGAGGGCCACCACGAGCTCGATCGCCACGAAGAGGAGGAAGAGTCTCGTCCTCGCTGCTTCGATACCGCTCGGCAGCGCTGAGTAGAAAGCCAGTATCATGATCGGCGGTTCGACGATCAACGCCCTGATCAGGAACTCCACGACCTCCTTGGTGAAGACGCTCTCACCCCTCTTTAGGGGATGCCTCTTCATCAAATCTGGGTCGGGTGGGCTAAGCCCCAACGCCAACGCGGGCAGTCCGTCGGTCGCGAGGTTGATGTACAGTATGTGGACAGGAAGTAGAGCAAGGGCCTCCTCACCGGAGTAACCGAGGTACCTGAGCAGAAAGAGGGTCGTGAACGAAAGGACAACGATCTCGACGAGGTTCGCCTGAAGCAGGTAAGCCAGGTACCTCTTGATGTTGTCCATAATCCACCTTCCCAGCTCTATCGCCTTGACAAGGGTCGCCAAGCTGTCGTCGGTGAGGATGAGGTCCGAGGACTCCTTCGCTACCGCTGTTCCCCTTATCCCCATGGAGACGCCGATGTCAGCACGCTTCAGCGCCGGTGCGTCGTTGACACCATCACCCGTCATCGCAACGACGGAACCCCTCAGCTTCCAACCCTCAACGATCTTCAGCTTCTGTACTGGGGAGGTTCTGGCATAAACGGTGACCTTGTCGATGTGCTCCGACAAAGTCTCGGCCGTCATCACGTCCAACTCGCGCCCCGTCAACACGAACTCGGTCTCGATGCCGCACTCCCTCGCGACCGCCATGGCAGTCAGCTTGTGATCACCGGTAATCATCACGGGCCTCACGCCGGCCGACTTCGCGACACCGATGGCCTCTATCGCCTCGGGCCTCGGTGGGTCTATCAGCCCGACCATCCCTACGAACACCAGATCCCTCTCCGCGGAGTCGCCCTCTACGTCGTCAACGTCCCTGTAACCGAAAGCTAAGACCCTCATCCCCTCGGACGCGAGTCGCTCGTTGACCTCGATCAGCTCAGACCGCATCGCAGGCGTCAAAGGGAGGACTCCGCTGTCGGTGAGGGCCGAGACGCACCTCTCGATCACGACCTCCGGCGCTCCCTTGACTAATGCGGTCCGTTTCCCCTTGACGAGGTTGACCGTAGACATCATCTTCCGCTCGCTGGTGAAAGGGTGCTCAGAGACCCTCGGACAGCTCGTTCTCAGCCCATCGACGTCGACACCGGCCTTGAAGGCCAAGAAGATCAGGGCCACCTCGGTGGGGTCTCCGGAGTACCTCCACTTGCCTTCGACCTTTGAGACGGAAGCATCGTTGCAGAGGACCGATGCTGTCAGGAGCGTCTCAAGGGCCCTCGATTTCCGACCAGCCCCCTCTATCGAGCCCTCGGTGTTGAAACCTGTTCCGGTGACGGGGAGCAGGTGACCGTCGACGTAGACGGCCCTTACGGTCTGCTCGCCTTTGGTCAGCGTGCCCGTTTTGTCGAAGCACATCACCTGAGTTGACCCGAGGCTCTCCACAGCGGCCAGCTTCTTCACGAGGGCCCCGTGTTTGGCGAGGGTCCACGCCCCTATCGCGAGGGATGCGGTCACTATCGCGGGCAGGGCCTCCGGTACCGCGGCGACTGCCAGAGCTATGCTGAAGAGGAAGACCTCCACTAAGAACTCGAAGGTCAACTCGCCAAGCAGCAGCGACTCGGAGAGCTCCAACACGAAGAGCACCGCTATGATGGCGAGTGCAAGGAGGCCGAACTTCCTGCCGAGCTCGTTCATCCTACCCTCGAGCGGTGTACGCTCCTCCTCAACCGCCAGGGTGTATGCGGCCACTTTCCCGAACTCTGTTGACCTGCCTGTTGCGGTGACTATCGCCTTTCCTCTCCCAGAGACCACAAGCGTACCCGCGTAGACCGAGTTGATCCTATCGCCGAGCGGGACGTCCCGTGAGAGGGCCCTAGTTACCTTCTCGACCGGTACCGACTCTCCGGTTAGCGCCGACTCGTCAACTTTCAGGCCGAAGCTCTCAACCAGCCTCCCGTCAGCAGCGACGATGTCGCCCTCGCCGAGCACCAAGACGTCACCGGGCACGACCTGATGCGCCGGCACGATGACGACGTCCCCGTTCCGCAGGACCCTGCAAGTCGGTGCCGTGAGCTCCTTCAGCCTCTCAAGGGCCCTCTCCGCCCTGTACTCCTGAACGAACCCGACGACGCCGATGAAGAGGACTATAACGCCTATCACTAAGGCCTCTATCACCTCACCCAGCAGGGCGGTGATGACCGTCGCAGCGAGGAGTATCAGGATAAGTGCGTTAGCGAACTGCCTCACGAACACGTAGAGGGGATTTGCTTTTTTCTCCTCCACGATGACGTTCGGTCCGTACCTCCTCAACCTCTCACTCGCTTCCTCGTCGGCAAGCCCGTTCTTGACATCCGCCTTCAGTCGACTTGCGACCTCTTCGGTTTCCATCGCGTGAAAATCCGTATCAGCCTCTTCCAACCCCTCGACATCGATTGAGCCCGAGCTAATTACTTACTCCAATAACCCTTAACAACATTCGATTGTGATAATTTGATATTGAGGTACAACTCTTCAACTGGCACGGGGTGGTCGGATCGATTACGTTGAGACCCTTGACACCACCCTCAGGGACGGCGCACAAACTAGAGGGATAACCTTCTCGCTGAGGGACAAGCTCAGGGTGCTTGAAAAGCTCGACGAGCTGGGTGTCGATGTCGTTGAGGCAGGATGGCCCGGATCGAACCCGAAGGACGCCGAGTTCTTCAAAATCGTAAGGAGTCTGGACCTCAAGAACAGCAGGGTCGCTGCTTTCGGCTCTACGAGGAAGAAAGGAATGAAGGCTGATCAAGACCCATCTCTGAGAGCAATCGTCGAGTCGGATGTCCCCGTCGCGGTGATCTTCGGGAAGTCTTGGACGCTTCACGTGACCGAGGTCCTGCGGTGCTCGCTGGAAGAGAACCTCAGCATGGCCATCGAGACGGTCGAGTACCTTCGGGAGCACGGTATGGAGGTAATTTTCGACGCGGAACACTTCTTCGACGGCTGGAAGGCCTCGAGGGAGTACGCGATCGGTGTTCTCAGGGCAGCGATCGAAGGGGGTGCTAGGACGGTCACGCTCTGCGACACTAACGGTGGCTCCATGCCGTGGGAGGTAGAGGCTGCGGTCAGAGACGTCGTCCGTGAGCTACCGGCAACGCATCTGGGTATCCACACTCACAACGACGCAGGATGTGGTGTGGCGAACACTCTGGTAGCGGTGCAGAGCGGTGTCAGGCACGTGCAAGGGACGCTGCTTGGAACAGGAGAGAGGTGCGGAAACGCTGACCTATGTCAGGTACTCCCGAACCTAGCTCTGAAGATGGGGTTCTCGGTCCTCAAGGGCAGAATCGAGAAGCTCAGGGACCTTACGCGGATATCGGGTTTCGTGGCAGACCTCTTGAACCTCCGGATCAGCGACAACCATCCATACGTGGGGAGGAACGCCTTCGCCCACAAGGCCGGTGTTCACGTCGACGCGGTCCTGAAGTTAAAAAGAGCATACGAGCACATCGACCCAGCGATGGTCGGCAACGAGAGGAATTTCTCAGTATCGGAACTCTCAGGCCGTTCTACAGTCAGATACGTCTCGTCCAAGGCAGGACTGGTGCTCAGAGATGACCAGATTTCCGAGGCCCTCGAAGAGGTCAAGAGGCTCGAGTCGCAGGGATATCACTTAGAGGGAGCTGAGGCAACGGTCGAGTTGCTGCTCATGAAGACCGCTGGGCGCCTGATGGAGGGCTTCAGGGTTGTCGAGTGGTCGGTGGACGTGAAGGGCTCGGAGAGCGTGACTGCACGGGCGTCGGTCGAGATCGAAGTGGATGGAAGGGTTTACCGCGCGTCAGGAGAGGGAGTCGGCCCTGTTCACGCGCTTGACAACGCGGTTAGGAGGGCCCTCCTGAGCTGCTTTCCGAAGCTGGAGGGAGTAAGGCTGACGGATTACAAGGTGAGCGTTGTGGACGGAGTCGACGGCACCGCCGCTGCGGTGAGGGTCTTCATCGAGTTCTCCGACGACGAATCGATTTGGAGGACGACCTCTGTCTCGAGGAACATAATTGATGCCAGCCTCGTTGCACTCTCAGACGGCTATAGGTACGCGTTGAACAGGAACCCGAAATAGCAGCTCGGCTAGCGTGAATTTGTGGTGCAGTCGCCTCTCAGGGACAAGGACTACTTCGCCACTAAGGAGGGCTGGCTGTTATCGGTGTTAGGAGACGTTCATCCCAAGGACCGCGTGTGGTCGATATTGAAGTACGTCGAGGGCCCAGGCCCGTGGCGTTCACCCGATGGCAGAACCTACTCTAGAGCTATGACCGACTACTCGGTCAAGGAAGTCCTCAGGACGTTAGACTACGTGAGGTCCGTGAGGCCCGATTACGTCTATCATGACCCCACCGTGGGGAACGAGGTGATTGCACCGCCCCTTACGAGCATAATCAAGGCCTTCAGGACCAAGGATAGAGCGTCGGAGTTGATACGGTCGAGGTGCTCTCTCCCCGAAGGATCACTTGAGAGGAGAGCGGTGGAGCTGATGGAGTGGCTGGCTGACCGTGCTGAAATACCTCTGGAGGCGTTCGGAGTGACGGGCTCGATACTGCTTGGAATTGCTCACAGGGATTCCGATGTGGATTTGGTTGTACACGGCGAGGTGTGGGTGAAGAGTGCGCTGAGGACGCTCAGTGAGTGCGGAGACGACAAGCTCAGGCTCGGTGTGGGAGGAGAGTGGGTCTCTCAGCTCAGGTCCCAGCTCAGAATGACGCGAGAGGACGCAGAGCTGCTGGCCTCTAGGGTCGTGAACAAGGGTGAGTTCGAGGGAACCCGCTTCTCACTCTTCGGAGTGAGGGAAAAGCCAGCACAGAAGCATGGCGAAATTAGATACGTCTCAAAGGGCATCGTTGAAACTGTTGTGGAGATAAGAGGAGATCTCGATTCTTTGTACACACCGGTCGTCTACACCGTGGAGGAGAAGGTTTTCGGTGTCGAGAGGCTGGTCACCTACTACGGCAGGTTGGCTGGTGTACTGAGGCCTGGCGATAGACTCTCAATCAGGGCGAAGCTAGAGGAAGTCCGGTCGAATCGTGGGGTCTCCTATCAGTTGCTGATCGGATCTTACGAAGGCTCCGGTGTCGAGTCGCTGAAGTTCATGGGTTGACTAATCCTCGAAATCGATACCTCAACCCCGCAGAGCTTCCCTCAACCCCTCCAGAGCAGCGACCTGTGTCCAGACAGGAGACCACGGCATCATCACCAGAACGTATTTGGGATCGAGGGCCAGCTCAACGTCTCTGATATTGCCGAATCGGAGATAACCCTCGCCGAAATACCTCGCGAACTCCTTGCTCCTCTTCAGGTCCAGGTACCGGGCCATGAACAGCACGAACTCGGCGATGTCCCACGCTCTGTCGCCCCCTAGTGACGCCTGCTCCAAGTCCACCAACCACAAGGTACCTCTCTGGTCCACCATCACGTTGTCGGGTTTGCAGTCGCCCAGCGTCACACCGCACGCGTGAGCCTTCGCGATGGACTCACCGCATTTGGTAGTCACGTCCTCGAGGTAGTCGACATCGGACTCGTCCCAGGTCCAGATCTCCCTGAGCGAGCTGCCTTGTATCGCGCCTTCCAGCAACACACGCCTTCTCCAGCTGACCCCGTACACGTTAGGAGTCCTGAAACCCCTCTCCCTAAGGAAGGAGATGAAGAAGAGCTCGTTGCTGAGCCTCACCGTCGGAGATATGTGAAAGTTCCTGAGTGGGAAGGACCAGAGTTTCGTCGCGACCCACTTGACGTCGCTCCATGCCAAGTATCTCTTCAGGAAGAGCCGCTTCACCTCGCCGTCCAGCGGCACCTCGACCAAGTAGGTTGAGTTGAAGAGCCTTCCAGCCCTAGAGACTCTGACCGATGAGGGGTCGGAGCCATAAAGCTTGCAGACGATTTCGAGAATGTCTCCCTCGAAGGAGAGAGGCTGAGGACCGGACTCCGTTGGGATCAAGAGAGCCTCCTCCGGATCCGGAGGTGACAACGTTTCCCATCCACCCATAAGGACCTCCTCGAGGACCAGTCTCGGCAGCCCTATCCCCAATTTGCCGGGCAGCATTAGCGACTCGACTCTCTTAATCAGCGCGCCCCCTTTGGAGTTACGGAGCTCCTTGCTCTCCTCCCGTGAGGAGGCTAACCTGTAAAGCCCCGAGTGATGATCAAGGGAGAGCGCACGGCTCCTGACGAGCTCCTCGAGAACTGGCCTAACGTTCTCAACCACCTTGTTCAGAAGTGAGACGTCGAGTGACCCCCTTGAGGCCCACCAGAATATCCTCCAGAGTGGTGGATAAAGCGCCACCAATCCTCTAACTTTCCTAAGCACGAAGTAGCTCGGATCGATCAGGACCTTCTCTGCCATCTTGCCATAGTCCTTCCTGAGATCGTCGTTCGAGCTCTCGATCGCTCTCCTCACGTAGACCCCAAGGAGCTCCTGCAGCGCTTTTTGATCGCCCTCGAACCTGAAGGGGGTCAGTAACCTCGACGCCAGAACCTCGCCGTAGGCTCCGCGCTTTACGTCTGAAGAGAAGGTCGTCATGTCCACGACAACGTGT
The DNA here is from genome assembly GCA_025058055.1 of Candidatus Calditenuaceae archaeon. Taxonomy (GTDB): domain Archaea; phylum Thermoproteota; class Nitrososphaeria_A; order Caldarchaeales; family Calditenuaceae; genus Calditenuis. Next base: position 7,498 of record JANXEU010000004.1, on the reverse strand, counting down.
CTCTCACCGCCGGACAGTGATGTCTTGACGACGCTACCTCTCGAGCCCACCACCTCGAGAGTCTCCTCGGAGCTGCCCTCTCTGGTCATCACGGGATACCTGATCGCAAACAGCAACTCCGATCGTATACCTTCGCCCACACCTATCAACCTAAATCTCTAGATCGGCTTTTTATCTCCGGGAGGCCTGAGGTGACGAAGTAGGAATGGTGCTGAGTTTCAAGAGGGCCAAGGCCCTGATGACGCAGGTCAAAGAGCATGGCGCTACAGACAGCGCGATCGAGTCTTTCACCACGAGGACCTATATGATAAGGTTCGCGAACAACGAGGTCACGGTCTCCAAGAGGTTCGAGGAGGAGAGCGTCAGGTTGTACGTGGCCATCGGTCCACAGAGGGCCGTTACAGGCACGACCGACGTTACCGCATCGGGCCTCAAATTGCTCGTGAACGACGCGCTGAGGTTGGTCAAGAACACACCACCGTCGGACATGTACGCACCTCTACCAGCGGGCCCGTTCAGCTACGACCCAAGACTTCTCGACCAGAGAATCAAGGGCGTTGGGAGGGAGAGGCTCGTTGACATGGTCGAGGCAGCTGTCAACAACGCGCTCAGTGCAGGTGCCAATAGGGTAGCGGGATCGCTCGTCTTCGCTAAGACTCACAGATCCCTGCTTACCACCGGTGGAGTCGAGGCCGAGTCTCATAAGGACACGATAGAGCTCTCCGTAAGGGCGTTTCTCGACGGTGAGTCCAGCGGACAATTCGCCTTGGGATCTGGAGACCTCAATGAGCTCAACCCGGAGCTCGTCGGGTGGGAGGCCGGTGAGATCGCGAAGACCGCGAAGGACCCGAGAGAGATAAGCGAGGGCTCTTACGACACCGTGATAGGTCCCATGACTTCTGCGAACCTTCTAGAGGAAGTTGGGTCGATGGCGTCCGCTTTCTACGTTGACCTCGGGATGTCCTTCTTGGCTGGGCTGCTGGGCAAAGAGGTGACGTCCAAGGCGCTGACGCTCGTTGATGACCCCACAGTCCCACGTACCTTCGGTGCCGAAGCCTTCGACGAAGAAGGGTTGCCGACGAAGAGAACAGTTCTGATAGAGGGCGAGGTACTGAAAAGTTACCTACACAACAGCGCGACCGCTAGGAAGTTCAATACGTCCTCCACCGCGAATGCGGGCATAATCGTCCCACATCCACACAACTTAATTGTAGAAGGAGGAACGTCTACCGTCAACAAGCTGCTGACAAAGCTTGACAGAGGAATACTAATCACCAACGACTGGTACCTCAGGTATCAGGACATCAGCAAGGGAGATTTCTCGACCATCACGCGCGACGGCCTCTTCCTCATCAGAAACGGTACCATCGAGCACGCAGTTAAGGGGCTGAGGCTCTCCGACAACTTCCTGAGGTTGCTGAAGAACATCGAAGAGGTCTCGATGGAGAAGTACCCGATCAGATGGTGGGAGGTCGAGGTTCCCGTAAGGGCCCCTTACTTGCTGCTGAGGGATGTGAGGTTCACCAGACCCACCTCGTGAGCTCCGTCGGACCTCCCTGTCACATATTTTTACCACTTGGTTGCTCACACAACGAGAACCCTTGAGGCCTAAGATCTCAATTATAGGGAGCGGTAGAGTGGGGTCCTCTGTTGCTCTGCACGTGGGCATGAAATCGCTGGGCGACGTCATCCTCGTTGACATAGTTAAAGGCCTTCCGCAGGGAGAGGCGCTCGACCTGAACCATATGGCAGCGATCCTGGGACTGGACGTCGAGTTCGTCGGGACCAACGACTACAGGGACATCGAGGGCTCGGAGGTCGTCGTCGTGACGGCGGGGTTCATCAGGAAGGCCGATATGACTCGAATGGACCTCCTCAGCAAGAACTCGAGCATCATAAGAGAGGTATCGCATAAGATCAGAGAACATTCACCCAAGTCTAAGGTCATAATCGTCACGAACCCCCTCGATGTCATGACATACGTGGCCCTGAAGTACACCGGCTTCGAGAGGAGGAGGGTCATGGGCTTCAGCGGTCTCCTTGATCTGGGACGCTACAAGACCCTAATCGCTAAGGAGCTCACAGTCTCATGGAACTCGATTGAGGCACCGATTCTCGGCGAGCACGGCGACTCCATGGTCCTCCTTCCGAAGAAGACGCTGGTCGGGGGACGAAGGATCACGGAACTAATAGGCCGCGAGAAGGTCGAGGAGATCGTGAGGGAGACCAAAGGGATGGGTGCGAAAGTCATCGCGCTGAAGGGCTGGTCAGCGAGTCACGCACCTGGTGCTGGAGCAGCGGTCATGGTCGACTCCATAGTCAGAGACAAGAACCTCGTCGTGCCTTTGTCCTATTACCTCCAGGGAGAATACGGACTCAGTGGCGTCTGCACGGTCGTTCCTGCCGTGTTGGGGGCGGACGGCGTCAAGCGGGTGATCGAGATCGAGCTTGATCCGGACGAGAGAGCTGAACTGATGAATAGCGCCGAGAAGGTTCGGCAGGCTCAGGAGGAAGTCGAGCGTCTGCTGGTTGAGTGAAGGGCTTAACCGACAAGTGACCGTCGACCATCATCACCTCGACTAGGTCTCCGACCTTCACGCCCAGTCTCTCGGCCATGGACTTGGGTATCGTTATGCGTCTTCCCGAGATCACTCTCAGCACCGACGCCGAGGTGTTCTCTTCGTCACCGCTAGTACGTACCGGTGGAGAAGGCGGTGAGTCGTGATCGAGAGGCTCGCGCGGCTGATGGCCGCTCGCCTTCCTCGTCCTCCTTCTCTCCATCAGGTACAGAGCTCCAAGCCCTCCAAGTCCCAACGCTTGACCTATGACGACGTTGCTGAAGACCATCCTCTCCCTCAGGGCGTTGTCCAGCATCGCGTTCAGGACCTCGATCTGCCTCCCCCTCTCTTCCAGCGCACCCCTCAACGTCCCAATTGTTCTGACAGACTCCTCGTGAGCTAAGCTCAGCGTGTTATGTCTCGACTTAAGGTCATCGTGAAGGGCCTTCAAGGTCGTTAACTCTTCTCTCAGCTTCTCGAACTCGGTCTGAAGGGCTCCATGTGCCCGCACTAGCTCCTCGTATGACTTCCTGAGGTTTGACTCGACAGTCTGGAGGGAGGCGTGTTCCCTGATCAACTTCTCGTGGTTTGACTCCAACGCCTCGTAGGCCCTTCTCAATCGGTCGTAGAGCGCGCTCAGGGCGTTCAACCTGTTCTCAAGCTCAGACCTCTCCCGCTGAAGCGCGATTATCTCGGCGCGCTGCCTCTCGACCTCTGACCTCAACCTACGGATCTCCTCCGTTAGAGAGCCTATCGTCCTGAGGGCTTCGTTGAGAGCACTCCGTAAGTTGCCGACCTCGGAGGACGCAGAGCCGTAGAGCGTCGCGAGTTCCTCGTAAGTCTGATCCCTCACAAAGGACATCTGAAAGAAGTTGGTGAGATTGAACTCGTCTCCTGAGTGGAGGTACTCGAAGTAGACTCTCGCGACTATGATGCCTGTTGGTTGAGAGGTCGTGACGCACGCTCCCACCAGAGTGTTGGTGACCGTGCTTGGTAGCCCAGACCATCTGTTCACCACCTGAGAAGATAACAGGGTCAAGGCAGTGGCTCCGGACCTCAGCTCCAACTTGATGGTGACGTTCAGGTGCGAGAGGGGTTCGTGAGCGAAGACCTCAACCCTGACCTGAAAGCACGTGCCTCGCTTCACCTCTGCAGGATAGGTCAAGGTAACGGTTAACCTGTCATCATGGACTGAGCTGATGAACGTAGAGGCGTATACGGTGTCGACGGAGAACGCTAGGACAACGATCAACAAACCGATTACTGCTATGGGAAGACTGCCTTTCACGTCATTTAATTCGCGACCCCAATTATGTCCTTTTGCCCGTTTACCGACTACGCGGACCGTGTACCTAGCTCTGAGATCACGAGCTTCGCGGCCTCAATTCCCGCTATCCTCTGGGCCTCTGAGGTCTGCGCTCCGATGTGAGGCGTTGGCAACAGCTTTGGATGTCTGAGGAGTTCCACGTCCTCTGGTGGCTCCTTTGAGAAGACGTCGAGTGCAGCACCTGCAATCCATCCCTCTCTAAGGGCCCTCTTCAGGGCCTCCTCTCTCACGACGTCACCTCTGGCTGTGTTAATCAGATACGCCGTTCGCTTCATGAGCTTCAACTCTTTCTCACCGATGAGGCCCCTCGTGCTGGGGTTTAGTGGCACGTGAACGGTCACGAAGTCCGACTCCCGCAGCAGCGTCTCCAAGTCCACTTGACGACCCTTGACTTGCTCGAGGAAGTCCTGGGAGACCCTGACGACGTCGTTGACTAGTACCCTCATTCCGAGGGCCATCGCGAGCCTCGCGACCTCCCCTCCTATCCTTCCACAACCTATCACACCGACAGTCTTTCCGGCTAGTTCAACCCCTTGGGCCTGTGCCTTCGACCACTTCCCAAGCTTCAGTTCCCCCGAGAGTCTCACGATGTCCCTTGCGAGGCAGAGCATAAGCCCTATCGTGAGTTCCGCGACTGCCCTAGTCACCGCGTCAGGTGTGTTGAGGACTCTGACTCCGAGACTCGTGAAGCCAGAGACGTCGATGTTGTCAAGTCCAACACCTGCCCTGACGATCAACCTCAGGTTACCTCTCCCCCTAACGGGCCTGACCCTGACGTTGCTCCTCACGATGACCGCATCGTAGTTCGCATAAATGCCATCGAACTCCTCCTGCGAGATGTCCTCCCTGTAAGCTACATCGATCCCCGCACCCTTCATCATCTCGACTCCCGCTTGGTCCAGTCTGCACGCAACCAGAACCTTTCTCACGTCACGACAATCTCCCAGCACGTGATATAGGTGAGCGACTTCACATCGCTGATTTGACACCGTTCTAGTAATAGAACCGATATTCGAGCTGATTAGACGGTGATACAGCTTAAATCAAGGGAGGACGCGGTCTGGTTGGGTAGTCGGAGCTTGTGCGGCATCATTGGATTCACCGGTAACGGAGACGCTCTCGGCATCGTACTCAGAGGCTTGAAGAGGCTCGAGTACAGGGGTTACGACTCCGCCGGCGTGGCCCTGCTTGCGGGGGAGCGGATTTGGGTGGCGAAGAGAGCAGGCAGCGTTGATGAGCTGATCAGGACCGTCGGCGAGCTCAACGCACCGAGGACCGGTGTCGGCATAGGCCACACCAGATGGGCGACACATGGCGGTGTCTCCGACAGGAACGCACACCCTCACCTCTCGTGTCACGGTGAGGTGGCCGTCGTTCACAACGGCATCATCGAGAACTACGAGGCCCTCAGATCGGAGTTAGAGTCCAGGGGCCACACCTTCACCAGCGATACCGACACCGAAGTAATCGCCCACCTGCTCGAAGAGGAATTGAGTAAGCATGGTTCTGACCCAAAAGAGGCCCTCACGAGGGTCGTCACGACCCTGAAGGGGAGCTTCGCGTTCATCGCGATCGGCAGTGCTCTCGGCAGCCGAATACTCGCGGCCCGCCACGGCCCCCCTCTCGTAGTGGGGTACAGGAGAGACGCCTGTATTCCGTCTAGCGACGTGCTGAGCTTCCTCGAGCTTACAGATGACGCGATCTTCCTAGAGAACGAGTCCTGCGTCGTCATCGGGCCTGGGAACGTCGAAGCATGGCTCGTATCAGGCGAGAGGCTCGAGTTGAAGCCCGTGAAGGTGGCGATCGAGGTCGCCGACATCGAAAAGCGTGGTTACGTCCATCACACTTTGAAGGAGATTCATGATCAGCGGGCCACGTTACTCAGGTCCCTGACAGCCGAGCTCGGCCCGATCGACGAGATCGCGAAAGCGATCAGATCGGCCAAGAAGGTTTTCCTAGTCGCTGCGGGTACGAGTTATCACGCGTGCCTCATCGCCAAGTACGTCTTCGCGGAGATCGCAGGCATCGATACCACCCCAGTCTTGGCTAGCGAGTACTCGCTGCACTCACGTTGGGTCGACAATAGTTCGGTAGTGCTGGCAGTCAGTCAAAGCGGCGAGACTGCTGACGTCCTCGACGCAGTCAGGGACGCGAAGTCTAGAGGTGCGTCGATAATAGGAATTGTGAACATGCCAGGCTCCAGCCTCGAGCGTTTCTCCGATCTGCACCTCAACGTCTCAGCCGGCCCTGAGATCGGGGTAGCGGCCACCAAGAGCTTCACCTCCCAAGTCGCAACGCTCCTCAGGGTAGCTCTGAGGCTCTCCGGGTCGCCGATACCGTTCGACCCTCAGAGGGTCGCAGAGGCAGTGGAGGAGGTGCTGGAGCTCGAGCAGTCCATTGCGGAGATCGCTAGGGAGCTCAGGGACTTCAAGGACCTCTACGTAATAGGGAGAGGCATCCACTACCCGCTTGCGCTGGAGGGCGCTCTCAAGGTGAAGGAGCTGGCATACGTCCATGCGGAGGGTCTAGCGGCTGGCGAGCTCAAACACGGCACTCTTGCGTTGATCGAGAAGGGCACACCGGTCGTGGTCCTCAACCCACACGACGAGACCTATCACGACACACTCTCCAACTGCATGGAGGTGAAGGCTCGCGGTGCGAGGGTGATAGGGATCTCCGACGAGCACCACAGGTCCTACGACTACTTCATCAGGCTTCCGCGCATGGGTTCCAAGTACGCGACCGTCCTGCTCGAGGCCTTGCCGTTACAGTTGCTAGCATACTACCTAGCCTTGGAGAGAGGTGCCGAGATTGACAGGCCGAAGAACCTCGCCAAGAGCGTTACCGTGAAGTAAGAAGGTGACCATCATAACGCGAGGTTGGCAGAGTGGGGTGTAAGGGAGGCGAGGAAGTATTTTCAGGGTCTTCTCAACGATACCTAAAAGCTGTAGAATCTTGATGAGAGGCATAGATACGTATTCAGTAATCTTAAATGAAAAGTGAATCACGTCAGAGAAGACGATACTCAGCTAGGCAGCCCGCCAAACCCTGCAGTCTTCGTTGATGCCATCGGAATCGACGCTTGCTTCACCGGGAGTTTGCGCTTGTAGAAGTCGTCCGAGAGCTTCCTCCCGGTCCTCCTCTCCCACTCCTCGATCGAGATGCCGTAGATCGACTGAATTCTATCCCTGTACCATTCAGGTATGACGTTGAAGGCGCAGAACGGCACGATCCTGTTGTCTGGAGTCAGGTAGTGGATGTCGCATCTCCTCAGCCGCTCCTCGTCGTGGTTGTACTTGTCCTGGAAGTGCATCATCCCGAGGAAGAGAGACCTCTTATGCCATTCACCGACACTGTGGTAGTCGTGCTTCACGAGGATGTTGAAGAGCATCCTCTTTAGATTCATCCCAGTGGGCTGCTTCTTTTCGTTGATGAACTTACCTATGTTCCAGAGGACCTTCGCTCCGACCCAGGCCCTGTTGCGACCTGCCTCGATCTCCTCAGCCTTCTCTTGGAGGTACTTGATCAGCCCCTCGACGTCGACGAACGAAGTTAGTGGAACGAGCCTGTCACCGTCCTTGAAGACGTAGGTGCCCGCGCCGCAGACGAAGTG
>JANXEU010000002.1 GCA_025058055.1 Candidatus Calditenuaceae archaeon | reverse complement strand
GCTTATGTGACGACGAATCGCTCAGACCTCACGGAGTCCCTTCAGGCTCACCAACCATCACTATACGAGTTCAATAGCCCCTGCGACGGCGTTCTCCCGTTCACCGAGTCTGCACATCCAATCCGACAGCGTTTAACCTTTTATAGGGTCGCGGCGATGTCCGGCCGAAGAGGACTTTGGCCGAGCTTAAGAACAGGACTCTGAAGCTAGGGTACTGGCTAGCGACCGAGCAGCACGACCCCAACCGGCTGATGGAGCTGGCGACACATTCGACAATCGCTGGCTTCGACGTCTTGGTCCTGAGCGACCACTTCCACCCGTGGAGAGATACCGGAGGACAGGCGCCGCACCCGTGGATCGTCCTGACAGCGATCGCGGAGCGCTTCAGGGACGTCGAGGTCGGAACCGCGGTCACCACGCCGCTCTTCAGATACCACCCGGCGATAGTAGCACAGGCATACGCGACCCTCGACAACCTTTACCCCAACAGGATCTCCCTGACCGTGGGGACGGGGCACGCGATGAACGAGGTCCCGCTGGGCTTCAAGTGGCCTGGGTACAAGGAGAAGGTCGAGAGGCTCAGGGAGGCGATCGAGGTGATCAAGCTCCTCTGGGAGGGCGACTTCGTCACCTACGAGGGCAAGTACTACCAGCTCAACACCGCGAAGCTCTACACCAAGCCCAAGGGCAAGATCAGGCTCTTCGTCGCGACGTCGAACGAGGGCGTGGCCAGAATAGCCGGGACGCTCAGCGACGGCATCCTCACCAACCCCAGGGGCATGGAGAACTTCAACTCGATCATCAGTGCGCTCGAGGAGGGTGCGAGGTCGGTGGGAAGGGATCCCTCGACGCTCTCGAAGTGCCTAGAGTTCAAGGTCTCCTTCGACCTGGACTACGACAGGGCCCTGAGGGGCGCGATGTTCTGGGGCTCGACCGCGATTCCGAGGGAGAAGAGGGAGAAGGTCTGGGACCCGAGGGTGCTCGAGGCGATGGTCGGGAAGGAAGAGGAGGAGAAGATCAAGAGGACATGGCTGATCACCAGCGACCCCGACGACATCTACAAGGCCCTCGGAGAGTTCATGAAGCTCGGTTTCGACAGGGTCTACATGCACAGCTCCTCCCCCGACGAATCTAAGTTCCTGAACATGCTGGGCCGCGAGATCCTCCCGTGGCTGAGGGAGTACTACAGGAGCCTCAGGGTACCGCTCCGTGTAGCACCCGAGTGAGAATCGAGTTGCTCAAATTCTATTATCGGAAAGGCTGTAAAACATGCGAGCAGGTAAGGGAGCAGCTGAAGTGTCGTGGGGTGGAGACTTATCCGATTGAGCTGACCGAGAACATGCCTACTGCAGAGGTCATTCAGCAGTTAATCGAGAGGTACGGTCTTGAGAGGGTTGTGAGGAGGAGAGCTCCGAAGGATCTCAGGGAGAGAATCCTGAAGTCCACGTTTACAGAGGCCGTGAGGTTGCTATCGGAGAACCCCGCGGCCCTCGAGAGGCCGATACTCGTGGGAGAACATGGTGCGTTCTTCGCGTGGGACGAAGGGATGGCGAAGCAGCACGGGCTGTGCCTGTTGAGCCCTAGGGCCATGCGACGCAATCGGACTGGCTGATGAGGGTGTCACATCAACGTCAAGGCTTATCCGGACGGATCGTGCACGGCAACTCAGTCTAGATCCTCGAGCTGCGCCATCGGATAGCTGCCTAAGACCTTGATGAAGAGCGTGTGGTTTGCGAGCTCCGCAAGCGCCCCCCTCACCCGCTCCTCCTCGACGCTACCCTCCAGATCGACGAAGAAGTGGTACTGCCAGGGCCTAGCACGCGTCGGACGCGACTCGATCTTAGTGAGGTTGATCCCCCTCTCCGCGAGGGGTCCGAGGGCTCTGTAGAGCGCTCCCGGCTTGTGGCTGACTGAGAAGATTACGGTCGTCTTCGTCCTCTGAGCTGCCTGAGGTGGTTCTCTCCCGACCACGAGGAACCTCGTGTAGTTCCTGCCATAGTCCTCGATGCCCCTCGCTAGGACCTTGAGGCCGTAGATCCTCGCGGCCCTCTCGCTGGCTATCGCGGCACACGCGGGGTCACCGCTCTCCCTGACGTATCTCACCGCACCGGCGGTGTCGTAGAAGCTGATCGGCTCGTAACCTGTCATCGCTATCCAGCTCCTGCACTGACCGAGGGCCTGAGGATGAGAGTAGACTTTCCTTACGGTGGAGAGGTCCGAGTTCGGCAGCCCGATGAGGCAGTGAACGACCCTGACGTAGACCTCACCGATCACCCTCAGCCCCGTCGAGAGGAGAAGGTCGTAGGCCTCACCGACACTGCCCTCGATGCTGTTCTCAACCGGGATCACACCAGCGTCGGCCCTTTGGGACTCAACCGCGTTGAACACTGCCGGCAACGTCCTCTGGGGCAGCGGCTCGAACTCCTCACCGAAGAACTTGGAAGCGGCCTCGTCGCTATAGGAGCCCAGCTCGCCCTGAAAGGCAACCCTTCTCCGACCAGAACTCTGAGAAGTCACCTCTTGACCTCCTTCAGCTTCTCAGTCAGAACCGGCAGGAATTGGTAGAGGTCCGCGATCACCGAGTAGTCGGCCTCCTTGTGTATGGGTGCGCTTGGGTCGTTGTTGATAGCCACTATGACCCTCGACCTCCTGATGCCCACGATGTGTTGCATCTGCCCCGATATCCCCACGGCGACGTAGAGCTTGGGGCTGACCCACTTCCCCGAGAGGCCGATGTGCCTGTCCTCGGGCATCCATTTGAGGTCTCCGGCAATTGGCCTACTGCACCCCAACTCGGCACCTAGAGCCTTCGCGAGCTCTTCGGCGAGCTTAAGGTCCTCCTTCTTCTTGAACCCTCTTCCCACGGATACCACGACCTCGGCCCTCGAGAGGTCAACGGCGCTCCTTTCCACAGGCCTGACCTCCTTGACTGTGCCGTTGGTCGGTCCACCGGTCACGAGTTCGACGACTTTCAGATCAACCTGTGAAGGCGCCTCGGAGGGCGTGACCCTGCCAGGCATGAGGGTCGCGAAGACTGGCGAACCGGAGGTCTCCTGCGTGGCGACGTATCCACCACCGAGCACCAGCCTGGATGCCCTGACGACACCACCTTCGACTGTGAGCTCCAAGCAGTCGGTGAACATCGGCGCACCGAGGGAATGTGAGGCCCTTGTGAAGGCCTCTCTGCTGTTCTTCGTGGAGAGCGCCAGAAGTAGCTCCGGCCCCACCTCCTCACAGACCCGCCTGACAGCGTGTCCCGCAGCTCTCGGATCCATGAACCCGTCCTCGGCAACGTACGCCGCCACGGCACCGAACCTCCTCAGCGCCCCGATATCCACCTCCGGCCCCGTCAGAACGGTTACGTTGCCGTACTGTCTGGCTGCGGTGAGCAGCTCCGGGACCTCTTCGGCACCGAATGCCACCGCAACGACTTTAGACGACAAGTTACCACCCTGCATTCGGTAAGTCGATGCCCAGAGTTATAACGGTGCTGTCCACGACGCGGACGCAGGGATGACTGCAGCATCAGGACAGAGTTAACGGTTTTTAACACCTCTACCTCTCTATTAACAGGATCGCTACCTTGAAGAGAAGGGAGAAGAGGGCGCCGACACAGGCGACTTTCAGGGGTATAGTCGGCAACATCTCGCTGGGGAGGATAGGGGAGCTGCCGGCGGTCAAGATATTGGTCGTTAACCCACAGGGGAAGTCCACGGAGTTCCACGTGCTCAACCCGCCGGACTGGTTGGGGGTCGGCGTCTCGGTCGAGGGCGAGTTCCACGAGGCCGTCACGACCAGGGGGGTTAGGAACGTCGTCGACAGCATAAGGAGGGGCTCGGAGCAGGGCGAGATCGAGCTGACTGAGGTGACGGTGATGAACGTGACATTCTCGGCAACCTCCGTGATCGTCGAGGGCGTCACACCGGACCATCGGACCTTCAGCAGGACCATCGAGGACAGGGAGCTCATCTCCGAGCTCAAAAGAGGAGTCAAGAAGGTCTACGGCGCCTTCCAAGTGAGTGGACCTGTTAAGAGGCTCGTGGCGCTCCTGCCGTACGGTAGGGTTAGGTTCGCTCAGAGGGTGAAGCAGTTATTCTCGATGATCGAGGGCTTCGAGTCCCGAGGCTCGCCGGAGGAGCTGATCAGGGACAAGTCAGGTTCTGAGGGCTAGAAGTTTTGAGGAGGCTCTGAGAATCCACGGAGGGTTGACCTGGAGGAGGCTCTGCGAACTGACCGAGCTGAGACGTAAAGGCGTTATGCGCGTGGACATGGACGATGGCGAGTATCTCGTGGCTCTGATCGGCGAGCGGGTTTACGTCGCGGACGCATGGTGCACGCATCAGAAGGCCGACCTGACCATGGGGATACTGGACGGGACTAGGGTCAAGTGTCCGCTCCATCAGGCGGTCTTCGAGCTGGTCGATGGCTCTGTCGTAGAAGGCCCCAGCGGAGAACCTCCGAGCTCGATTAGGTCGCTGAGGACCTACCTAGTTAAGTTGGAGGACGATCAGGTCTACGCGGACCTGTAATCAGCTTCGGGGTTAGCGCTGATCGTCAAACTCTTGGTCCTCTCATAGGCCCTTCTCATGGAGGCTTCCACGAGGCCCACGAAGGACTCCTCCGGACGCTCAGCGGTGGAGGAGAACTCGGGGTGGTATTGAACCACCAAGTAGAAGGGGTGATCCCTCAGCTCTATCACCTCTATCCTAGTTCCGTCGACCGTGAAACCTGAGAAGACCATGCCCGAGGACCTGAGAGCGTCCCAGTACTCGATGTTGACCTCGTACCTGTGCCTGTGCCTTCTCTTGATGCTCTTGGAGCCGTAGAGCCTGTGAGCGAGAGACCCCTCGAGCAAGACTACCTCCGACTCTCCGAGCCTCATCGTTCCGCCTAGCGCCTTGAGGCCCCTCTGCTCGGGCAACAGGTCTATCACGGGATACGGAGTGTTGGGATCGATCTCGGTGGAGTTGGCGCCTTCGAGTCCCAAGACGTTCCTCGCGAACTCAGCAACAGCCAGCTGCATGCCGAAGCAGATCCCCAGCATCGGAATGCCCCTCGTCCTAGCGTAGTTGATGGCCATGATCTTTCCCTCAGCACCCCTTTTGCCGAACCCGGGCGCGACGATGATCCCGTCGAAGTCCCGAAGCCTCTCCAGACGTAAAGGATCTTCCTCGAACTCCTCCGTCTCAACGAACTCGATCTGAGGTCTCGCGCCGAGTGTGACGGCCGCATGCCATATCGCCTCTTTGATGCTGACGTAGGAGTCCTCCAGTTTAGCATACTTACCACAGATAGCGATCCTCACCGGAGAGCTCGCCTTGTCGTAAAGCTCGACCACTCTCCTCCAGCTTGACCAATTCGGTGAGTTGGGGAGGCCAAGCTTCTCCGCGATGTAGTCACCCAGTCCCTGTTCCTCCAGCACCAGCGGCAGTCTGTATACTGGATGGACGTTGTACGAGCAGAAGACCGCCTCGATCGGAAGTGTTCCGAAGAGCGCGAGCTTCCTCCTGACGTCTGCCGATATCATCGTGGGGCTCCTCGCGACCATCACGTCGGGCTGTATCCCGATCCTCCTCAGCTCTTGGAGCGAGTGCTGGAACGCCTTGGTCTTCAGCTCCCTCGTGGATTCGTGGTAAATGACCAGCGCCACGTGGACGAACAGCGTCTCCTCCTCTAGTCTCATCTGCCTCGCTGCCTCGTAGAACGGCAACCCCTCTATGTCCCCGACCGTTCCGCCGATCTCGACGATCACCACGTCAGCCCCTCGCCTCTCCGCGACGGCCCTGATCCTCCGCTTGATCTCGTCGGTGACGTGCGGGATTATCTGAACACACTGTCCTAGGTAGTCGCCGTGACGCTCCCTCGATATGACCTCTAGGTAGACCTGTCCGGTGGTGAGGTTGTTCAGCCTGCTCATCGGAGTTCCGAGGAACCTCTCATACCAGCCCAAGTCTAAGTCGGTCTCGCCGCCATCACAGGTGACGTAGACCTCTCCGTGGACATATGGGTTCATCGTTCCGGCATCGACGTTGACGTACGGATCGATTTTGAGGAAGTCGACGTTCGCCCCCCTCACCGAGAGCATCTTTCCGAGCGATGCTGCAATCGTCCCCTTGCCGACGGAGCTGATGACGCCGCCCGTAACGAAGACGTACTTCGGCACGTTATACTTTCCCCTAGGGACTATTAAGGCTTCTTGGAAGATAACGGGTCGAATGAGGGTCCTTGTAATGTCTCGGTCAAACTGTTGGTATCGTCCAATTCTTTCAGCTCGTCGCGACCGGCTTGATTCTAGCACCTCAGGGATAGAGTCTTGTTGGGGTCCTCGGGAAGAGGGAGGCCATCCTCACGTGGGGCAGGTCGAGGATCCACTTCAACACCCTCTCGATGCCCATTCCGAAGCCCGCATGCGGAACAGAGCCATATCTCCTCAGGTCGAGGTACCACCTGTAGTCCTCCGGGTTCAGGCCGACCTCCTCGATCCTGTTCTGGAGCTGCTCGTAGTCGTCCGCACGCACACCCGCTCCCACTATCTCGCCATTCCCTCTCGGCGCCAGGAGGTCGGTGCTGAGGGTGACCCTCGGGTCGCTGGGGTCAGGCTTATGGTAGAAGGCCTTCGCCTCCTTCGGGTAGTGCGTGATGAACAGCGGCCTGTCGAACTGGGAGCTGATGACCCTCTCCTCGTCTGCGCCGAGGTCCGATCCCCACTCAAGCTCCCTCCCAGCCCTCCTGAGAACCTCTAGGGCCTCAGAGTACTTGACCCTGTAGAACTCACCTTCAACCTCCTCGGTCCTGATGCGCCTCCTGAGGAAATCCAGTTCCCTCCTCGAGAGCTCCTCGGTCCTGAGAACGACGTACCTCACCAAGTCCTCGATCGTCCTCATGAGACCCTCTAGGTCGCAGAAGGCAATCTCGCCCTCGACGTGCCAGAACTCAGTCAGGTGCCTTGGCGTTCTACTGAGCTCGGCCCTGAAGCTGGGCTGGACGCTGTAGACCTTCTCGAGCCCGAATATCGCAGCCTCTTGGTAGAACTGAACGCTCTGGGTCAGGTAGGCCTTCCTCCCTAGGTAGTTCACCTCGAAGAGCGTCGCGCCTCCTTCCACCGCGGCCGTGATGATGGTCGGGCAGTCAACCTCGACGAACTCCCTACTCCTGAAGAACTCGTGGACCGCCCAGATCAGGTTCGACCTCACCCTCATCAGCGCTGACATCCTCGGACTCCTGATGTGGAGGTGCCTGTGGTCGTAGAGGGCCTTCGCACCCATCCCCCTCCTGATCGGGAAGTCCTCCATCGACGGCGATATCACCTCGGCTCTGACACACCTCACCTCGACCCCTCCCGGAGCCCTCGGGTCCCTGGCCAGGTTGCCATATATCCTGACCGACGACTCTCTGTTGAGCGACTTCAGCAGCTCCACACTAGCCTCCTCCGTGAGGCCGGACCTCGCCGCGACCTGAATGATTCCTGTGCCGTCCCTGAGGTCGACGAACACGAGCTTCCCGTGCTCCCTCTTGTTCCAGATCCAGCCGCAGAGCTCGATCAACTCACCGTCCTTCAGAGACTTGATCTCCTTGACAGTCCTCCTCAAGCCAAGCGACTCAATGAGCTGCTGCTACATGAAAATACGCGTCACCCGCTCCTCTGACGGGTTAAGGTTTACGTCCCGGCCCCTGTCTCATCTCCGTCGACAATTGAGCAGACTTAGGGTCGTTGAGCTGAAAGCGGGCAAGGAAGAGGTCCTCGCGAGAGAGCTGAGGAGGGCTTCGCAGTCGGTTGATGGAGAGCTCTTGGAGAGGGTCAGGAGCATAGTGGAGGACGTGAGGTCTAGGGGCGACGACGCGCTCATCGATCTGGCCTCGCGTTACGACCGCGTTCAGCTCACTCCTTCGGAGCTCGTCTCGAACAGGGAGGAGATGGAGGGGGCGGTGGAAGAGGTCGACGGAGAGCTCCTGAGGGCCCTGAGGGCCCTCTCGAGGCGCGTGGCTAAGTTGGAAAGGGAGAGGCTCAGGAGATTAACCTTCTCCGTGAAGTACTCAGAGGGCACGGTGATCAGGTCGGAGGTGAGACCGCTGGACTCGGTGGGCTGCTATGCCCCTGGAGGGAGAGCCGTATACCTCAGCACGATTGTCATGATGGGCGTCCCGGCCTCAATCGCTGGTGTCAAAAGCAGGACGCTTGCCACTCCCCCTCAACTCGACAAGGAGAGAAGGAGAGAGGTGCTCGCTGCGGCCTACGTAGCAGGGTTCGATAGAGTCCTCTGGTCCGGTGGGGCCCAGGCCATCGCGGCCCTTACCTACGGCACCCAATCCGTTGAACCGGTAAGGAAGGTCGTCGGGCCAGGTAACAGGTACGTGGTGGCCGCGAAGCTGCTGCTTCAGACTGAGACAACGATAGACTTCGCCGCAGGACCGACGGAGCTCGTCGTCCTCTTCGATTCTGCCGCAGATCTCGACTCGGTTGCGCTGGACATAATGGCACAGGCTGAACACTCACCGGACACTCTGGTGTTGGCCGTCACTACGGACCGATCGGCGAGCTATGAGCTCGTCGAGAGGCTGCAGGAGCTGACGGTGAGCCTGCCGGAGGACAGTGTTGTAAGGGTGAGCCTCGAGAGAACCGGTCCAGTCATGATCTCGGAAAGCTGGAGGTCGGCGATGAAGTTCGTCAACGCTTTGTCACCAGAGCACGTATCTATCGCTTCGAACAGGTTAAGGCCCCTCATCAGCGACCTCGTGAACGCCGGCGTGATCACGATGGGCAGAGGGATGGTGAGCGTCGCCGTCGACTATTTCGCAGGAGCATCGCACGTCCTCCCAACCGGGGGCTGGGCCTCCTCGAGGAGCACACTCTCCGTCTTGGACTTCGTCAGGGTGGTGAACGTCGTCGTCGGGAGCGAGCGGGTGGTCAGGAGGGCCGGCGAGCTGGTCGGAGCACTGCCCGTCGCGGAGGGCCTGGAGTTCCACGCGGTTGCCCTCGGCAGGCGCGACACGTGAGCCGATCCTTTACATTTTACGGCGTTGAGCGTAGGACGCCCGGACTGTTCAACCTCCACATGCCCTTCTCCACCCATCTTCTGGTGATGTATAGAATTACATACGATTGTATAGTACTATACGCTGTTAAGGTATTTCAGGTAATCGATTGAAAATACGAGCATGAACGAAAGAGGCAGGATTGTACTCGGCTTCCTGATCTTCGTGGCACTGGGAGCAGTGTTGGGCGTGCTGGTGGCGCCGTACGTCTCGCCCGTCTTCAGGCAGCTCCAGCAGCTGGCGGGCGTGCCTGCCGTCGCGCAGACAGGGCAGGTGAGGGAGTACTACATCGAGATCAAGCAGGCGAACATCGAGATCGCGCCGGGGGTGACCTGGAAGGCATGGACCTACAACGGCACAGTGCCCGGTCCTACGCTGATGGCGAAGGTCGGAGACCTGATCAGGGTTAGGGCGGTCAACAAGCTCAACCTGACGCACAGCCTCCACCCGCACATGCCCTACTACGAGCTCCAGCACGACGGCAGCCAGATCAATCTCGTGACCGGCACCGGCAAAGGCTCGATGATACCTCCGGGAGGAGAGTGGACCTATGAGTGGCCCGCGACCAAGGCCGGGATTTGGTACTATCACTGCCACTCGGGCGGACCGCTCGTCGGGGGAGGCCACAGGATCGTCGACCACATGTTGATGGGCCTCTACGGTGCGATAATCGTCTACGACTTCGATGAGCCGCCCGCTAGGGAGTTCGTGATCTTCATGTCTGAGCTACCGTCGGTGCAGGGAGCCATCGTCGGCGAGGGCCCGAGGCCCTTCTACATCATGAACGGGATGGGTCTGCCCGGAGGCGAGCCTGAGCTAGAGCTGGTCTACGTCGGCCAGAGCAAGATCTTCCCGCAGCTGAAGGGTTTGGAGGGCGTTGTCAAGCTCTTCAACAGCTCGTTCCCGGTCTTCAAGGCGAAGGTCGGGGAGAAGATCAGGTTCCACATCGTCAACATCGGCGACATCTACCACAGCTTCCACCTCCATGTCGGCGACCTTAAGTCGAAGTGGGTGCTGGGAGGCAGGTCTTGGCCGGCTCAGGTCGTGCCACTCGTCCCGGGAGCCGCTGACACGATCGAGGTGACCTACACCAAGCCAGGAGTCTTCCTCTTCCACTGCCACGTCGTCTCCCACGCTGACGCAGGTATGATCGGCATACTGATAATAGAGGAGTGACGGGTTAGATCGACATGAACAGAACGTCCGCGATATCCGTTCTGATACTCGTCGCGGTCCTCGGTGCAGCGGCCTACATCTTGTTGGTCTCGCAGCAGGAAGCTCCCCAACCTACCCAGACGCCGACGACACCCACAACTCCGACACCTACGCCGACGCCTAGGACCACTCCGAGACAGGAGACTCCTGTACCTACTCCGGGCAGGGTGATCGTGAAGAACCCGAAGGGGTCCGGGACCAACCCTAACTTGACCTTCGACCCTCAGACCATTAGGGTCAAGATAAACGTCAACAACACGGTCGTCTGGGTCAACGAGGACGATGTCGTGCACGCAGTCGTGGCCCGGGACGGCTCCTTCAACTACCCGTCGATCAGCCCCGGAGGCTCGGCCTCCTTCACGTTCAACAAGGCCGGGAGGTTCGACTACTACTGCAACCTGCATCCGTGGATGACCGGGACGGTAATCGTGGTATCATGAACCCCGTTAACCCAGGCCGAAGGAGGGTCTTGATCGCTGCGAGCTCAGCTGCCATAGCGCTTGGTGCTGCGTTCATCGTGGGCAGGGAGCTTCTGGAACCGAGTGAATCGCAGCTGAGGATAGGCTCGGACAGGTGCGAGTACTGCGGGATGGTCATAAACGATAGCAGGTTCTCCGCCCTCATGCTGGCCGACGGAAGGTGGAGGAAGTTCGATGACATCGGCTGCATGCTCACATACCTTTTGGTGGGTACCGGAAAGGTCGAGGGCGAAGGCGTTCTGAAGGGCCTCAGGCTCAACAGGATTGAAGTCGTATACGTTTACGACCTCGAGACCAGAGAGCAGATCAGCTCGACAGGTGCGTGGTACGTCATCGGGGCACCCATCAGGACACCGATGCTCTCGGGCCTGATTGCCTTTAAGGACATCAGCAAGGCATCAGACTTCGCGTTGAAGAGGGGTGGTAAGGTCGTGTCGTGGGAGGCGCTGCTGGAGGAGCACCTCTCCAAGCTCAAGGGCGAAGCCGTCAGTTCCGGAATGGGAAGACACGACCACGCGTCCCACGCAGAAGACCTCCACTACCTCCACAGGGAGCTGGTCACGATCGAGGGGAGGAAGCTGACCCTCGGCGAGGTCCTGGCCAGGGGTAAGCCTGTCATTATGCTCTTCTTCGCGACTTGGTGCCCCACCTGCAG
Source organism: Candidatus Calditenuaceae archaeon (assembly GCA_025058055.1). GTDB lineage: Archaea > Thermoproteota > Nitrososphaeria_A > Caldarchaeales > Calditenuaceae > Calditenuis. The sequence continues at coordinate 44,421 of JANXEU010000002.1, read as the reverse complement.
CACCAACGTTAGAAACCTCGCTCAGGTCTACCCCAAGTACAAGGGCGCGATAACGGTGCTGGTGAAGAGCTTTGACCCCGGCGACATCGAGCAGGACATAGCCCATTTCAAGACCAGACACTCGCTGCCGGACGACTGGACCTTCATCCTCACCAACCTGCAGTTCATGCAGGACCTCAGGGTAGTCTCTCAGGAGACGATCTTCGGGTTCGACGTGAAGGGCAGGATGGTCTACGAGAAGCGGTTCGGCGTCTTCCCGCCACAAGACCTAGAATCGGCCGTCAAGAAGATCATAGAGGAGTCCCACGGTTGAACGTTGACCTCGTCACGGTCACCCTAGTGTTCCTAGCGGGGCTATCGACAGCCCTCTCACCTTGCGGTTACTCCCTCCTCCCCGCGCTCGTAATATACGGACTCTCGTTGGACCGACGGCCATCGAGGATAGCTATGAGAGTGGTGCTTTTGTTGACTGGTGCCCTGCTGACGTTGTCTGCCCTCACGGCCATCTCCTTGGCCTTCAGGGAGACGCTGAGGTCCCTGATGCCGAACCTGAACTTGGTTGCGGGGGTTATGTGCGTGGCGTTAGGAGCACTTGGCGTCGCGCCCCGATTCAACCTCATGGGGTCCGAGTTCAAGGGCCCTAGGGCCTTCGCGATCGTGCTTGCAGGTTCCGCCTACTCGCTGGGAGCTGCAGGCTGTGCGGTTCCGACCTTCGCAGTCCTGTTCACCTATGCGCTGGCTCTGGGCCCCGACGGCGCTCTGATGCTGGTGCTGGCCTACACGACGGGCGTCGCTACACCTCTGACAACTTTAGTGACTGCCTCATCGCTGATCGGAGCTGGCCTCATCAAGAAGTTAGGCAGGCTGATGAAATACACGAACCATCTCTCGAGGATCGTGCTCGTCGGCGCTGGCCTCTACTTGGTTTACCTGTGGTACGCGGGATGACATCGGGACAAGTGGTCGAAGTCTCTGGGTAGATTTTTGTTCACGGGCTAACCTTCTAGTTGGCAGAGATCATGAACTACGCGAAGGTCTCGGGGGCTCTGGTGGCCCTCCGCTCGCTGGAGAGGCTGAAAGAGGTCGACGCGGTGATCTTCGACTGCGACGGCGTCCTGATCGACGTGAGGGGCTCCTACGACAGGGCGATCATCGAGTCGGTGAGGACGGTGCTGGAGCGCTCGATGGGCATCGAGGTGCCTGAGACATCGCTCGACATCTCGGTGGTGTACAGGCTGAGGAGCACCGGTGGCTTCAACAACGACGTCGACACAGCATGGGTAATGCTGCTCTGGCTGTTCTCGGGATCGGAGACGACGCTCGCGAGGGAGCTCGGCGAGGTCCTTGAACGTGCGCTGGAACGTTCAGAGGGCCCAGACGAACTTCTGCGGACCGTGGAATTAGAGATGATGAGACGGAGATCTCACGCTAAACGGCTCGGAAGGTTCAACCCAATCCCCATAGAGGACGCCATACTGTCGGTCACGGGCGACAGGCAGAAGCACGTCAGCAGGGAGATGCTGGAGAGGGTTTTTGGGGAAGAGGCCCGTGACAAAGGCATCGGCGAGGAGTACGAGCTCTTCAAGCGCTTCATCGGTACTGGTAGGGTCTACGGAAGGGACCTGCTCGAGACGGTCTTCGACGACCTCTACTACGGCCCGATGGTGGTCCGGGAACTCTTCGGTAGAGGCCCTTACTTCGAGCTCGGAAAGGGCCTCTTCCAGAACGAGACCCCGCTCGTCGACGAGGCGATGCTCCTCAAGCTCAAGGAGCAGCTCGGCATCGGGGGGCTTGGGATGGTGACAGGTAGGGAGCGCTACACCACGGCCCTTGTGCTCAACGAAGTGATGGGCCTGTTCAATGAGAGAGCGTGCGTCTTCCTCTCAGACGAGTCCCGCAGCGGGTTGGGTGAGGTCGTATCTAAACCGAGCCCCTACGGTCTCATCAAGTCCGTTGTAGCCCTCGGAGACGTCCGTGAGGTCCTCTACGTCGGCAACTCGGCCGAGGACCTCTACATGTGCAGCTATGCGGAGTCGTACGGCGTCAGGCCGCTCTTCGCTGGGATAATCGGTCTATCGGAGGATCCCGACTCGGCACGAAGGGAGTTCATCGAGCTGAAGGCCGACGTGATAGCGCACGACGTGAGGGAGCTCGTGAGCCTGATGGAGGTCGTTAAGGCTCGCTCCTCCAGCACCTCCTCTTGAGACCATAACAGAACCCTCCTTTAACTTGGGCAACACGATCCAGAGGACGCCCCTGCGTTGAACCTATATCCACCGAGTTGGAACTCGGATGGGTTGACCACTGGGAGGTTCGGCAGCTGCTCTAGGAAGACGTCGGAGACAGAGGTGGAGGTGTCGATCTCGCTCGACGGCCAGGGCCTCTTCGAGGGCAGCACGGGGTTGAAGTTCCTCGACCACATGCTGGCCCAGCTGGCTTTTCACAGCCTTTCTGATATGAGGGTCTCGGTGAAGTGGGACCTCGTCCACCACGGCGTCGAGGACACGGCCATAACGCTTGGTAAGGCCATCGGTGAAGCGCTCGGCGAGCGCGAGGGCATCAACAGGTTCGGTCACGCGCTTGTCCCCATGGACGAGAGCATCGCAAGCGTCGCGGTTGACTTAGTGAGGAGGGCCTACGTGAGAGTCGATCTGAAGCTCACTGGCACGCGGGTCGAGGACGTAGCAGCGGAGGATCTGGTTCACTTCATCGAATCGGTGGTGATCAACGTCCCCGCGGTCGCACACGTCGAGGTCTTAAGAGGGTACAACGATCATCACAAGGTAGAGGCGGCCTTCAAGGCTTTAGCCTTGGCTCTAAGACACGCGTGGTCGACGAACCCTCGCTACGCTTACGGGAGGTCGACGAAGGGCAGCGTCTGAGACGGTAAGTTGAGGTTTTCGAGGACTTCATTGCACGTGATCCGTTCATAAGTGCTTTGAAAGGCTCTGCGCTCCCACCTCAAGTACGCGTTGAGCAGTTCACCTTACTCAAAGGACCCCAGATTAGAGAAGGACTCCACTTGACCCTTACCTTCTTCTGACCAACAAGGCGCTGCAACCTCCCACAATCGCGATCGCGCCTACGACGTAGTATGCAGGAATGAAGCTACCTGTCAGGTCTCTTATCCACCCGATTATCCACGGAGAGACGCCACCCATCTGGCCGACGAAGTTGTTCAAACCGTACGCCGTTCCCATGACACCGGCAGGCACCATCGTTGCGATGATCGCGTACATTGGCGACCAGAGACCCCACTGCCAGAACCCTGCGCCGAAGACGAGCACCATCAAAACCCAGAGAGGAGCCCTCATGCTCAACGCATACCCGAACAGGGACCAGAGGAGGCCGTGCAGAACGATCGACGTTCCGAGCCACGCCTTCCTTCCGATGCCTCGTCGCACTAGCATGTCCGAGACGAAACCGCTGAACATGAGTCCGAACGGACTCGCGAACCCGAAGAGCGAGGAGAGAACAGAGGCCCACTCGGTCTCGATGCCCTCCTCCCTGAAGACCGTGGGAAGCCAAAGGACGGACCAGAGTGAGAAGAGTGAGCAGAAGGCCGCGAAGTTCAGCAACCACAAGTCCCTGTTCCTGAAGACCTCTCCGATAGAAGCCTTAGAAACTTTATGCGAGGACGAGGACGCCGGTGGCTCCTTGACGAACTTCAACAGCAAGGCGCTCGCTAAAAAGGGCGGCAGGGAGACTAACATCAGGGTAGTTCGCCATCCGAGGGCTTCAGTCATTACACCGCCAAGCATTATGCCGAGCCCCATCCCTATTCCGAGTCCGGAGAAGGAGACTCCTTGACCTATCCCCATCTTCTCCTTCGGTGTGTGAGCCGCAACGACCGGGCGGTCGTTTCCGAAGTAAGTTCCCATGGCAAGTCCCTTGAAGAACCTCGAGACAGCCAGTAGCTGAAAGGAGGGAGCCAGAGCGGCAGCAATCGTTGCAGTTCCCCACAGCACGGGCCCTAGGACCAGAACCCTCTTCCTGCCGAATCGATCTCCTATCAGACCCGCAGGCAGCTGCATCGTGAAGTATCCGACCAACAGAACGGTCATGAGGCCGAGACCGGTAACCTCATAAGAGGTTCCGTACTCTCGCATTATGTCAGGAACACCGGGAGCCACTATGATCCTGCAGACGTAGTTCGTTATCCATCCGAAAAGCATCACCAACCAGAGGACGACGTAGTACGGCAATGAGGGCACAACGTCACAACGTCGTGGAGCTAATGACTTTTGCCTTACCTTCCAGAAGTCCTAGGACGTCAGGTGATGGCCGTCTGAGGGCCCGCTGACGTAACGTGATGCAATAAAGATATCATGCCGAGGCAACACTTCAGCCCGAAGCCGGATGAACGTCCTGAGGTACGGTGACCCATTCGGAGAACAGGCGAGGGAGATGATCACGCTGATCGAGGCCGAGACCGATCAACGCTACGGCAAGCCGCCCGAGCTGAGGACGATTGAGGAGAGGCTCGAGTTCGGTTACGTGGCGATCGACAAGCACGCGGGCCCGACGAGCCACGACATCGTCAACTCGGTAAGGAGAGTGCTCGGCGTGGAGAGGGCCGGACACGGCGGGACCCTAGAGGCCTGAGGGAAGCCGGGGAGACCCCGCCGTAACCGGCGTGCTACCGGTGATGTTGGGAAGGGCCACGAGGCTCACTCAAGCGATCGCAGGGCAGCCGAAGGAGTACGTCTGCCTGATGAGGCTCCACGGTGACGTGAAGCGCGAGGAGTTGCTTGACGCGCTGAGGGAGTTCGTAGGGGAGATCTACCAGACTCCGCCGATAAGGTCTAGGGTCGCGAGGAGGCCTAGGGTGAGGGTAGTCTACGAGCTGGAGGTCCTCGAGTTCGAGGGGAGGGACGTCCTTTTCAAGGCCCTAGTCAGCGGCGGGACCTATCTGAGGAAGCTCTGCCACGACCTCGGACTGCTGCTGGGCATTGGGGCTCACATGGTGGAGCTGAGGAGGACTAGGAGCGGCCCGGTAACGGAGGATCAGGCGGTCAGCCTTCTGGAACTCTTCGCAGCTGTGAAGGCCTACAGGGAGGGCGAAGGCCGGTGGCTCGAGGAGTTCGTTAGGAACCCGGAGGAACTCGTATCTTATCTCCCCAAGGTCGAGGTCCTTGACACGGCCGTTGATGCTGTCTGTCACGGGGCGCCTCTGGCAGTCGCGGGGATCGCGAGGCTCAGCCGTCGAATAGAGCCCGGAGACCTAGTGGCAGTCCAGACGCTCAAGGGCGAGCTGGTCGCGCTCGGAAGGGCCGAGAAGTCAGCGCTCGACGTCGAGGAGGGAGGGATCTTCGTCAATACCGATGTGGTCCTGATGGAACGCGGAACCTATCAGTCCTACTGGAAGGGAAGGTGGAGGCCTCAGGAGATTTGATCGACCTCGGTGATAAGAAGTGCGTAGTGACCGTCTTCGAGGGAACCGACGGTTCCGGCAAGACGTCGCTGCTTAGGCTCACCGCTCAGATGCTGCGCGCGAGAGAGAAGGTCGTCGTAACTTACAAGACGCCCAGCAGGACTAAGACAGGCGCCTTCGCGGTCGGTTACGGCAACCGGAGAGGCATCTCGCCGCTGACGAGGATGCTGCTGTTCTTGGCCAACACCGTCGAGGACTCTCAAGTGATGAAGGGTGCAGTTAGGAGAGCAGGAGCTGATTACCTCCTCATCGACAGGTACTACCTCTGTTCGGTGGTCTTCGGGCTGGCTTACATCAAGTACAGAGGCGTCTCCAGCGATGTGACGGCATCGAGACTCATCGAGGTGGTGGAGGAGCTTGGGAGAGGGACGTTGCTTAACACGGACGTCTACGTGATCGTCGATGTTGAGGAGCGCGAGAGACTCGCTCGAGTCTCGAGAGGGAGAAAGAAGGGGTTCCTTGAGGACGTCACGATTTTCCAGGAGCTCGTTAGGGAGGGATACAGGGAGTTCGCCACCAGCTCGAGAGCCGAGGTGATCTGGGTCATCAACGAACCCAACTCGCTGCGAGACAACGCCGAGCGGCTCGCCGCGTTTTTACTGAGTCTGTCGTCCTCACAGGACTAGTCGATGAGAGTTCACGGACTGCATCGGTTCCGCCTCTCATGACATCCACGCGGACGCTCCGAGTTAGGACAAGCCTCACGAGTCCGAAAGCCGTACCTCTGAAACGGAGCTGTTTAGTCCTCAGTCTCCGCTGGTCCTGAGAGCTCTCTCCTCAGATGGGTCAGAGGAGCGGGACAGTCCGTTACCTCCTTCTCCGACCCGACTCGTGATGACGGTTCTCCCGCGAAGCCCCGGGAGGGATTCGAACCCTCGACCACCGGCTTACAAGGCCGGCGCTCTACCGCTGAGCTACCGGGGCCTCTTCCGCAGGTTTCCCTTGATGACTTCTAATCTACGTTTCGCATCCTCAAGTGGCTTCACCGGCTCTCTGATTGCGCGGTCACCTGAGTCCCCAGCTCGCTTTCCTCTCCGGCACCAGCTTGATCATAACGACCTCGCCCTCGTCCCAGAAGTCGCGTCTCGCCCAATCGAACCGCTCGTAGAAGACCTTCGAGACCCGCCTGAACTCCTCACCCGAGGTCAGCAGCTCTACCTTGCCCTCCACCATCACGGCCCTGTTGGGCTTGTAGACATCCACGACGAGGGCCGCGTAGGGGTTCTGCTGCAAGTTTCGGTGCTTTCTCGTACCTATGTCGGTAACCATGTAGAACGCTCCGTCCATTAAGACGTAGCAGATCGGAACGACATGAGGCCTTCCCTGTCCGTCGACGGTGGCGAGCCTGCAGAGCTCCATCCTCTCTAGGAAGCTCAGCTCGGACTTCCTCAACTTCACACCCATCGACGTCTCTCCTCGCCTCGTGGTCTAAAACGTTCTCCGCTCACCCTAGTGACCAAAACGCATCCGGATTCGAGCATCAGAAAATTATAGTGGGCGGCTCTCCTAACTTCAGGATGGAGTTCAAAGTAAGGAGCGTAATCCCGAGAACGAGGGTGATGGTCGCGGCCCTTCCCGACATGGGAAACGTAGCCGGAATCGCGATGGAGCACCTCATCAAGTCCTGCGGCCTAGAGGAGCTCGCGACCGCCACCGGAGAGTGGCCACCGTTCGTGATACACAGGGGCCGCACGATCACCTTCGAGAGAGGATGGTACAAGCTGCTGGGTCGCGACGGATATGACTTCATAACGTTCACAGGAAACTACCAGCCACCTGAGAGCACCGCGCTCTTCGAGCTCTGCGAGGAGGTGTTAGACTTGGCTCAGTCAGTCGGCGTGGAGACTGTTATCTCACTCGGTGCCGCTCACACGGGAGAGACTCGGATCGACGACCCGAGGGTCTTCTACGCCGCGACCTCGGTGAGGCTCTGTGACCTCGCCGAGAAGGCTGGCTCGATACCTCTCATGGACGAGGGTTACATCACCGGGTTCAACGGCCTCATACACGGGCTCGCGATGGAGAGACAGATGGAGGGTCTGTGTCTCCTCGGTGAGATCGACAACCCGAGGGTCAGGCAGCCAAGCGCTGCTAGGGCCGTTCTTCGTGTCCTCGCCTCGGTCGTTCAAGTTGAACTGAACCTCCACGAGCTAGATGAGGAGATAGCTAGGCTCAAGGCCGAGCGTGCCCTGAGGAGAGGAGCGTGGAGAGGAGGGCCTCCGGGCGTCATGTGAGCGATCGCCTGAGCGACGTCAACGTCCTTCTGATGAGGAACTCGAGGTTCCAGGCCGCGAAGACCACCACGTCACGTACCCTCAGCTTGCTCTTCCCTGAGGACCTCGGCTTGAAGGATATGGGCACCTCGACAACCCGCGCGCCGAACGAGACGTAGGTCGCGAGGCTCTCCACTTGGAAGACATATCCCTTGCTCGATGCCCTGAGCGAAGTGGCGCATCTACTCAGGAGGTCCGATGACATGGCCCTGAACCCGCTGGTAGCGTCCCTGACGCGCAGGCCAGTGCAGATCCTCGTAAGAAAGTTGGCCCCTCTGCTGATCAGTTGTCTGAAGGCCTGCCCCCCCTCCCATGACCCTCCTCCCACGTACCTCGATCCGATCGCCACCTCTGCCGCTCCCGAGAGCACCGGCGTTACCAGGGAGGGGAGATAGGCTGCGTCGTGGCTGCCGTCCGCGTCCATCTCCACGACCACCTTAAGTCCTCGGAACCTCTCGAGGGCGTACCTGAAACCGTCGACGTATGCGCTCCCTATACCCAGCCTTCTAGGCCTCACCAGGAGTTCCACGCAGCCCAGCTCCTCGGCAAGCCCCCTCACCACCTCAGACGTGCCATCGGGGCTGTTGTCGTCGACCACCACTACCCTGCACTCCAAGTCCGCGCGCGTTGCCACATCAATCACTCTTCGGACCGTGGCTCCGATGTTTCCGGCCTCGTTGTATGTCGGTATCACCACAGCCACCTCGGCCCTCCTCAACTCGCTCACCTCACCGTCCGCGAACGTCCTGAAAGCGCGGCCCTATGAACCGTTGACCACTAAAGACTTTTAAGTAGGTAATGCGATGAGATCGTGAAGTAATGGTGGATTCGTGCCCAACCTGTGGGCTTCCTAGGAGCCTCTGCGTCTGCCAAACGATCACGTATGAGATGCAGAAGATCAAGATAAGGCTGGAGACGAAGAAGTGGAACAAGCAGGTGACCGTCGTCGAGGGGTTCGAGGGCGCTGACGTGGACTTGGACGAGATGGTCTCCGAGCTGAAGACGAGGTGCGCCTGCGGAGGGGCCGTAAAGAACGGCGTCATTATCCTTCAGGGCGACCAAAGGGACAAGGTGCCGAGGATCCTCTCGGAGGTCTACGGCATCCCAGTCGATAGAATCGAGGTCATCTAGTGGCTGTTGTGAACGGATAGGAAACGCCCGAGCGATCGATGCCCCTTGCTCCGTCAAGAGTTGGTCAGGCTCGCTCAAGAGGTCCACGCGAAATCACGAAAGGCTTTCTGTTCGATCGACCTTTTCCAGCCCGTCAAGGAGGACGGTGAAGTGTGACTTGGTGAAGATCGGTCTCGCCCCGAACCTTTACCCACCTGAAGTGATATTCAGGGCGGCGGAGCTCTGTGAGTCGTCTGGATTAGACGGCCTCTGGCTAGCGGATCACGTGGTGGCCTTCGGTATCAGGAGGTTCGCGGCCGTGGACGCTTGGACAATGCTCGCGGCGCTGGCGGTCAAGACACAGAGGATCAGGCTAGGCACCTCGGTCTCGGATCCCCACAGAAGACATCCAGAGACTCTGGCACAGATCGTGGCTACCGTCGACGTTCTGTCGCAGGGTAGGGCCGTCCTCGGGATGGGTGCTGGTGAGGCGATGAACCTAACGCCTTTCCACGTCGAATGGGACCGTCCCGTCTCGAGGATGACAGAGGTCGTACAGGCGATCAAGTTGTTGTGGACCCTCGATCGGGTGGACTACAACGGCGAATTCGTTAAGTTCACGAACGCGATACTGGACCTGAAGCCGGTCCAGAGACCGCATCCTCCGATATGGATCGGTGCGAACTCACCTAGATCCTTGAGGCTAGTCGGTGAATTGGGTGACGGTTGGATCCCGATCGTTGGTGAGCCAGGCGATTACGAACGAAGGCTCCGGTCGATCCGTCAGGTGGCGTCAGAGGTGGGTAGAGATCCGGAGAACATCGTTCCGGCAGCCTTCGTGTACGTCGGCGTGGACATCGACCGCACAGCTCTCGAAAGGAAGTTCCTTCTTCCAGCGAAGGTGTTGTACCTGACCACCGAGGTACCGGAGTTCAACGTCTGGAAGAACGTCCCCCTCGACAGGGAAATCGGTGAAAGGGTCTTCCTGTCGGCCCAGAAGTTAGACATGAAGCTGGAAGAGCTGGTCGAAAGGAGGGTTGCGATCATCGGGACGCCGAGGGATTGCGTGGACATGCTGCAGGAATACGTTAACGCAGGAGCCAGATACCTGATACTAGCGCCTTTGTCGAGGTCAGAGGACTTCGTCGACGTAGCGAAATTGTGCATAGATCGTGTGGTCATAGAACTGACGGAATAAGTCTGAGAGCCATACATCAGACCCTCCTAAACCGGTGTGCTGCATATCGGGCCCGCCGGGACTCGAACCCGGGACCTCCGGCTCCGCAGGCCGGCGCCCTATCCATGCTAGGCCACGGGCCCCTCAGTGGGATCTAGAAGCCGTTTTTCAACGTTACAGCTCCAAGACGTAAGGCGGTACAGGCCCGTTCAAGCACGCTCACTTCAGGAGAGGTTCAGGAAGATGTGGCACGTTCTATCGAACTCAACCGTAAGTCCTGACGACCTTCAGCCAGTCTCTCAACCTGATCTTCATGCCGTACCTTTGCTCGTTTCGCTTCATGTGAATGAAGACGTCTAAGAGTAGTTTAGCGTCGGGTATCGTTCTGTACTCTCTCCGGATCTTCTTCCTGATGAACTGAAACGCCAAATAGTAGGGCCTGAAGAAGTCCATAAGTTCCCTTTCGTAATCGTGAAGCCTTGAACTGCTCAGTAGCCTGTAGAAGATCTCCGCGGACTGCATGCCCGGGATGATCCCTTCCCCTAACACAGGGTACACAGCGCCGATGCTCTCACCAACACCAAAGACGGATCCGTCGTTGAATGGTTTGGTCATGTGAGGCGGTGTTATCCTCACCGGTCTACCGATTCTGCTAAGGACCTCGCCGCCGTGTCTCGAGACGAACTCGTCGAGTACCTGCATGTGACGTTTATAGAAGTCGCCCGCGCCAACGTGTGCCAACCCGTTTCCCAGAGGGAAGTACCAGAAGTATCCGGACAGGGGCTTTATTGGCTTCACGTAGAAGTCATCGATCGGTGGTTCTCTGTACTTCACTAGGTACTCGAGCGTCGGAATATAGTAGTCCCTCGCAAGCCTCGGGAGCAGTACCCTGTGGAAACCAGTCGCATCGATCACAAGATCTCCCCTCAGGTCCTCGGACCTCTTCACCTCTACTCCGTAGAACACCTTGATGCGTCTGTGCAGGTCCAGAATCAACTTCCTCTTATCGAAAGTGCAGAGCCCCATCAGAGGAACATCGACTGTGTCTTGGCCGAGGTCTATGATCATCTTCTTACCCACGTGAAGGACGTAATCGTCGAACTCCACGTCTACCACCTCGAGCAACCGCCTCATCTCGTGATAGCTAGTGCCCCACGCGCAAACCGCCCTGAAGCCGTCAGGCCTCTGCCTCTCCAACACGTGGACATCGTGGTCTCCGGAGAGGAGGTTGGCGAGGTAGCTCCCTGCGATTCCCCCTCCGGCGACGGTCACCATCATCGTTTCCGATCACGCAACGGTGGTTATTATGAATAAAACCTCAACAAGTCCCAGCTACCGGTCATGGACATGCCGCTAAGCGGCTTCAAACTTCCAACGCCTGATGCGTCACCACCATGCATGTAGGTGTCAAGGGGATTGGAGAGGAGCAGCATTAAGTCGGCGAGGTCTTGCACAGACAGGTGCTTAAACGGTCACCGCCCGTTCATTAGTACGGAGATCAGCCTGGAGACTTCCCTGAAGTCGTCTGCAACGAAGTGAGGTCTCACGGTCTTCAGGTCCTCGGGCTTCGCTATCCCTCCGAGCACTAGGATCACCGGTATTCCGATGGATCTGGCCGCTAAGACGTCGACTATCGAGTCCCCAACGTACAGCGAGGCGTTTATCGTGGAGCTGCAGAGTCTTATGGCCCTCAGAAGCATGTGGGGGTCGGGTTTCATGCTGTTCACGTCGTCTCTAGAAACGACGCACTTGACCATGTTCGATATCCCTGCGATCTCAAGAGTTCTGACGGCCGCATCTCTTGAATTGTTGGTCGCGATGGCTACCTTGAGCGATCCGTTCAACTTGCTCAGCTCCTCCTTTACCCACTTCCTCGGGACAGCGCGCTCCGCGGCCGCGCACTCGTAGCGCTTGAAGGTCGCATCGATGATCCTCATCACCTCTCCTTCTATCGACGGACCGTTCAGTCGACGAACTTCTTCAAGTATGACCGAGAGCGGTCTGGTCAAATCTATCTCCTCGGGTATTCTGAGCCCGCGTTCGGAGAGCCTCCTGATGCTCTCCTCTTTCGCCTTGTAGATCCACTCGCGCGGGAACTCAACGACGGTCCCGTCGAGGTCTAGCAGTAAGCAGTCAAGCATCTCTGATGACCATAGCCATCCGGTTCCGTAAATGTGTAACTCTGACGTTCGGGGAGATCGAACGCCCCTAAAGAGTCCGCTCCAACCTCTCGGAGAGAGGGTAGAAGCTTGCAAATGAGAGCAGGGATCTGTAAGACTGACTACTTTCCGAAAGCGCCCTCAAGGGCACGGAACGCGTCAAATCCTTGGTGCAGTCACCGCAGCTTCAACGTCATACCACTGTTCTTCCTCACCGATCCCGAAAAATTGCGAGAACGTCTGTCGGTGTGCGGGGGGTGGGATTCGAACCCACGAACTCCTTCGGGAGCAGGTCTCCCACTTATGGATCTTAAGCCTGCCGCCTCCACAGCCTCCAACAAGGCTTGGAAAAAGTTTCTCGCCAGAAGCTCCACAGGCATGAATGCTTTCCTACGCCTCGGCGCGCAGCTCATCGTCTACGGCTTGACAGGCCGTGTACCGTTGACCATGGGAGGCTCGCTCAAAGGCCAGCTTCTTTATCCTTGTCTGAAGAAGGGTGTCGAGGTTTGGCTTGAGTCGCCTCTTAGGCAGCTGGTCACGGAAAAGGGCCGTGTGGTAAGGGCTGTCGTCCTCAGTCAAGGAACGCCTGTCAGGGTTCTGGCCCGTGAAGGTGTTCTGCTGGCCAGCGGCGGTTTCGAATACAGCCTAGAGATGTGTGAAAAACATTTGCCAAACTCTTCCAGTAAGGAATGGACGGTAGGCGCACCAAGCAACGCAGGAGACGCGATACGGGCAACCGTCAAAATAGGCGCCAAAGTTGCTTTGATGGACAAGGCTTGGAGAGGGGCCGTCGCAATCACACCCGATGGCAAAACCTCTTTCTTACTAGCTGACCGCTCCACATCCTTCGGCATCATCGTCGACGCACATGACGAGAGGTTCACGAACGAGTCGGCCTCCTACGTCGACTGCTAGCACAGCATCCACGGACATCATAGAAAGACATTCGCAGTGATCCCGTCGTGGTTAATCATCGACGACGAACACCATGCATGACAACATCCTCATCGTTCAGCTCGTATACAAGCGACTTGACGTAGTTAAAGGTCCAGTAAACGTAGAGCAACGCCACAGCAGTTAGAGTAGCGAAAATGACAGCCAACAGTACCAGCAGAAGTTCCGGCGCATTAACGTAGACAACCCATGAAACCACGGAACCAAAAACGACAAGCGGAGCCAAAAACAACCAACAGATAAACTAAGTAAAGCTTCAAAGCTTTCCTACCCGGCTTAAAAACCTCAACCTTGACTAAATATGCGCCAGCCTTTTATCAAGCTTAGCAGCCGAAGCGGTGCCAAAAAATTTACTTACATAAGACAACTATATAAAGTCATATTATCTAAGTAAACTAGACTGATGAATAGCACAGAAGCTAGAGCGGTCAAGGTTTTGTTAGGGGGCCCGATGACCGTGGATCAGCTAGGGTTAAGGCTTGGTATAAGCAAACCACACGCTTACTTGGTCGTAAAATCACTGATGAAAATGGGTCTTGCGGAAAAAGCGGGCAACTTATACATGATTAGTGGGAACCCGGTTGGTAAAGTGCTCCAACAAGTAGCACAGCAGTATGACGTGACGAAGATTCTGAAGGGAGCCGCACCTGACGTTCTATACGCTCTTTTCACACCAAAAAATCTTGAAGAACTAATCCAAAACACAGAGTTGTCCAGAAGAACAGTATGGAAAACACTCATCGGTCTCATGGAAGTAGGTGTCGTGAAGAAAATCAACCATCGATATCATGTAGTTGAAGACGAAACCATCCGTCTTTTAATTACTTTACTCAGGATGATAAAATGGCAGGAAGCCGTCGAACCAGAAGCAGTTGTCCTCTTTTCGAATGGTTTCATCATCAAATCAGTTCCACGAGGCATGCTTGCGAAAGGCGAGTTGACGGCTTTTTCCCGTTTCAAAGATTACGGAGTCCTGTACATCACAGACCGAGACTACTATGCTTACCCCGCTGACAGAATAGGCCGTGAAGAAGTATTGGTCCACGCACTTCTCTCATCGAGGACTAAGCAGGAAAGAACCATGTGCGCCGTGTTCTACATGGCCAACAGAACAAACATAGACCTGCTAAGAGCAAGAAAGATAGCAAAGAAAACACCTGTGATTAGCGTTCTGCTTGATTTAGAGAGCTACGTAGAAGGTCTTCCAGTAGCGAACCCCGACATTTTCCTTCCATGGAACGAGTTCAGAGACCTCTGCTCACAGTACGGAATCAAGGCCCATCCATCACTCCCCTCAGACGAAATAATGTCCAACATAGAAAAATGGGCTAGAGAGGTTGAACGTGAAACCACCGTTTACCTTTTAGGTGGAATAAATATGGTCATCAGGGGCATAAAGCCGTCGACGAAAGACATAGACATCTTGGTCAGGAGCAGAGAAGACTACCAAACAGTTGAGAAGGCACTAACAGCTGCAGGGTTTCGAAAAACAGCAGAATGGACGCAGGGAGACCTTAGAGCAAACCCGAGCAACATCTTCATACACCCGACTTTAATGAGGGTAGACGTTTTCACGGAAGAGGTGGCGAGAGTGAAGGTTTCACAAAAAATTCTGGACCGAGCTACTTTCGGGATCGCTCTCGGTAAACTTAAGCTGATGCTCCTAGACCTCAACGACGTTGTTTTTCTAAAACTTTTGACGTCAAGGGAAAGAGACATAGGCGATGCAGCCGAAACAATCCGAAGGCACGGAGTCGACTGGAAGAAAATAATAGAGGAAATTCATAACCTGCCGAAAGAAATTCAAGCGGAAAAATCATTCACCATCCTCGACAACTTAGACATGCTCGAGAAAAACTACGCAATTAGAACGCCTCGAAAAATCGTAAACCTCGTGCGTAAAACAGCTGTGGACAAAGCCATCGAATATCTACTGGAAAAGGGTGAAACAGACCCGGTTAAAATCGCTGAATACGCTGAAACAAGCCCAGCCTACGTTAAAAGAAAACTTAGAGAAATTCTGAACAGAAGTGATTAATAGCCGTGTTAGCATATTTTGTTCAACTCGGCACTGAGCGAGCCCGTTTACTTGGAGAAAATTCAACGGGAGTATCTTGAGTTAGTTGACGACCACTTCCAGCTGCTGCAGACACGTTTTGGCGAGAGGCTGAGGTCTGTCTGCGTGTTCGGCTCTGTCGCCACGAGTAGGGCGGGGCCTGAAAGCGACATAGACGTTCTGGTGGTGGTTGATGCTGCCCGACTATTTGAGAGAAATGCTGATGGAGATGCGGAAGCTTCTGACAGAACCCGCAAGTATTCGTGGGCCAACGTTTTACGGCTATGAAAGAGAGCGGATATCTGCCAGCAGGGCCTTTGGCAGAGATCGGGCCACGGAGATTTTAAACAAGGCGCGGCTAACGGTGAAGGCCTGCATGCGGTTCTAAAGTAAAGGTCGCAGCCTTGTCTGAGAATGATTTTGTCCGCTGTCGATTAGCTTATTGGTACTTTGAGAACCGCTCGGAATCCTCGGCTGCTGTAAAAAGATTGAGCACTGTTTGCACATACGAAAACCGTGTTGTACCGTCGTTCAGCGAATATGGCGCCGCCATGTTTTCTAACATTGTCGGGTGTATTCAGCCAGCTGGACGTGCGTGTGTCAAACTCGCCGACGGTCTGCAGCCATCTGTACTGTTCCTCCGTCAAAACCTCAACCCCCATCTCAGCCGCCATGTCCACAACGTTCCCCTTCGGATGCACACCTTTCTTGATGCGGAGAGCCATCGCCTCACGGTCGTAGCACAGCCCTCTACGACCAGCCGGGCTCTCGGGCGAACAATCCATGAAAACAAGCTGCCCAGCCCCCTCATCGTAAGCAACTAATGCAGGCTCGCCCCCCGTCCTCTCCATCTCATACAGAGAAGACAGCTTCTCGTAATTCTCCTTCAAAACAGACTCGACCTCCGCCCATTCAACACATGTTAAACGGCTCCGATGCTTCAAAAGCTTAAGCAGCCATTCTCTCTGCTTACCCGACAACATCCTAAACAATCAGCCTACGACCCGATGTTAAACCTATCCAGCTCTCGCTTTTCACGGATTGGCTGCTGCTGGCCGGCGCATGTAGTATGAACTCATAGTCATAAACTCAAACTCGCCCGCCTCCGCCAGACTGTTAAGGATGGTTTCAAATTCCCTATGCTTATCCAAGTCCACACGGTCTTGCCAATCCATAGATAGTCCCTGAACATGGAACGTGATCACACAGACGCCGTAAAGAGCAGTTCTCAAACGACATGTCTCTAAATTAGGTACTCGGTCCTAGTGACACATGTAGGATTAAGTGTGATGTACAACGATGATAAAACTATTGAAATTATGATGGCTACTATTACTATGACTACACGCTTGGTCATGTTAGACGTAGACGGTGTCTTCAAAATAACATTTTAACATCCATGAATAGCCCCTTTAGCTTCTCAGCTAAACTTCCAACCTAGACGACTTTACCGCCTCCAACAACGAAAGCACCTTATCGCATCAAAAATCCTTCACCCCATTAGGAATCCGTCTGCCGCTTCGCAGCGAGGAGACACTCAAAAGCCATTTCCACTGAAACACGCCTTAAATTCACCGCCCAATCGACATGACCGAATAAACAGCATCTTCTCTTCAATTGCGGGGGGTGGGATTCGAACCCACGAACCCGACCGCCCTTTTCAACTCGGCCTACGGGACAGGGCCCTCAACCCTGCGCCTTTGACCAGGCTTGGCTACCCCCGCTGTTCGTTCTCGTCACAACGAGCCCATGCCGTCCTATTAGCCTTAATTCCTGAAAGAGACGAAGGTCAGCGCGTTGGATGAGAGGCTGAGCGTGATAGGGTGATAACACGGCCAGACAGTGAGCAACAATCGGACTTGTGTTCGAAGGTTTGATGAAAGGGGCCGTAAACGAGGGCTGGCCGTTTCACGAAGTCAAGGAAAAAATAAAAGAACTCAGCCGTAAATTGATTGGCAGGATATGTACGCGCTTCCGCCGATATACGAACCCTCAAAGGTCGAGGAGGAGGTTGCTCGGTTCTGGAGGGAGCACGACATCCCGAGGAAGTTCGTCGAGCACAACAAAGGAGGGCCCATCTTCTCTTTCCTAGAGGGACCTCCTACGGTCAACGGGTACATGCACGTCGGCCACGTGAGAGGCAGGGTCTGCAAGGACGTCGTTCTCAGGTTCAAGACCATGCAGGGTTTCCACGTCTGGAGGAGGGCAGGATGGGACTGTCAGGGCCTTCCGACAGAACTGGAGGTCGAGAAGCTGCTCGGCATAAGGTCGAAGAAGGACGTCGAGGTCGTCGGAATGGAGAGGTTCGTCGAGGAGGCCAACAAACTGGTCGACCACTACATTCACCATTGGAGGAGTGACTCTGAGAGGTTAGGTCTATGGCTCGACTACGACTTGGCCTACGAGACTAGGAACGAGCGTTACATGGAACACGTCTGGTACCTTTTGAAGAAGGCTCACGACGATGGAGACCTCGTAGCCAGCTACAAGGTGGTTCCCTTCTGTCCCCGGTGCGAGACGCCCCTGTCCTCACACGAAGTCTCTCAGGGATACGAGGAGGTAGAGGACTACTCGCTCTACGTGCTCTTCCCCATCGTTGAGAGGACAGAGACCTACGCCGTCATCTGGACCACGACGCCGTGGACTCTGTTAGCCAATGAAGCAATCGCCGTGAGCGGGGAAGAGAGTTACGTCGAGGTCAGGACCAGCCGCGGAAACCTGATCGTTGCGGAGAAGTTACTGGAGCAAGTCAGGGCGAACGCGGGTCTTGAGCTCGTCGAGATCGTAAAGAGATTGCCGGGATCCGAGCTGGAGGGCCTTAGATACAGACATCCGTTCATGGAGGAAGTGAGGGTCCACGAGCAGCACTCTCATCCGGCTCACGCGATCGTCTCAGCGGATTTCGTGTCGATGGAGGAGGGGACTGGGTTGGTACACATCGCGCCAGGTCACGGTCCCGAAGACTTCGAGCTGGGTAAGAGGTACGGATTGCCTGTCTTTTGTCCCATCGCGACTAACGGTCTCTTCACGGAGGAGGTGGGGCGCTTCTCAGGTAAGGATCACAGGGAGGCCGCGAACGAGATCATCGATCTCCTCTCCAGCAAGGGACTTCTGCTGCACAGGGGCGTCGTGGTCCACAACTACCCTCACTGCTGGAGGTGCGGAACGCCCCTCGTTTACCTCGCGAGCAGGCAGTGGTTCCTTCGGGTCGACAGGATAAAGAGGCTCATGCTAGAGGAGAACGGCAGGATAAAGTGGGTTCCGGCGTGGGCCGGGTCAGCGCGGTTCAGAGAGTGGCTCGAGAACGCAGAGGACTGGTGCATCTCTCGGACCAAGATATGGGGGACGCCTCTGAACGTATGGACCTGTGAGTCTTGCGGTTCCAGAAGGGTAGTAGGGTCGAGAGCTGAGACCGAAAGGGAGGCCATCGAGCTGCCAAAAGAGCTGAGACTTCACAGGCCTTGGATCGATGTGGTAGTCTTCCGATGCGGGAAGTGCGGTGGCATGATGAAGAGGGAACCCTTTGTGCTCGACACTTGGCTCGATTCAGGAGTCGCGCACTTCGCTAGCATCGACTACCTCTCGAGCCCTCACCTCTTCAACAGGCTCTTCCCGTATGACTTCATCACGGAAGCCATCGATCAGACGCGAGGTTGGTTCTACACGCTCCTCTTCACATCAGCCCTCCTCTTCGGAAGGTCGCCCTTCAAGTCGGTTCTCACTCAGAGCCACGTGCTCGACAAGGAGGGCAAGAAGATGTCGAAGAGCAAGGGAAACGTAATCTGGGCCAACGAGTCATTCGAGAGGTTCGGTGTCGATAACCTACGCCTCTATCTGCTCACCAAGTCTCAGGTCTGGGAGTCGATGAACTTCGACCCAGAGGAGATCAAGCAGGTACAGTCAAACCTCAACGTCTTCTGGAACGTGGTCTCCTTCGCGAAGACGTACTTCGACCTCGACAGATACGACCCGGAGAGGGAGGGCTACGACGCGTATCTGAGGTACGCCGAGCCAGAGGACAGGTGGATCGTGTCAAGGGTGAACTCCCTGATACGGTCTGTGACTGCCTCCGTCGAGAGATACGAGCTAACGGATGCAGCGAGAGCCCTTCTGAGATTCGCGACCGACGAGCTGAGCAGGAGATACGTCAGGGCGGTCAGGAGGAGGTTCTGGGAAGAGAGCAGGTCTCCGAAGAAGATCGCGTCCTACGCAGCTATGTACTACGTGATAATGAGGTACCTAGTGATGCTCTCAACATTCGCACCCTATGTCGCCGAGTTCCTCTACCAACGCATACGAACCAAGTCGATGCCTGAAAGCGTCTGCCTCCTGAAGTGGCCTAAGGTAGAAGAGGAAAAGGTCGATCAGGAGCTGGAAGACGCGATGGAGGTGGTTGACGACGTCATCGCTTCCTCCCTCAACGCTAGGCAGAAGGCCGGGTACAAGCTCAGGTGGCCCGTGTCGAGGATCGTCATATCACCCAACTCGCCCAGGGCTAGGGACGCCATACTCCGGCTCTCCGATTACTTGGCCAGAATGACCAACGCCATGAAGGTAGAAGTGCTAAACGTCAGCGAGTCTCTTGAGGAGTCAAGGCGGGAACTCGAGCCCGTGCTTAGTGAGCTTGGTCCTGCAGCGGGCAGAAGGCTGAACGACGTGATTGCGGCCCTCCGCGCGTCAAGGCCGCAAGAAGTAATAGACTCGTTGAACTCCAACGGCGAGTACGTCCTCAGTCTTCCAGACAGCACCGTCTTCGTGTTAAAGGCGGAGCACGTTCAGGTCGTTGAGAGACTTCCCGATTGGTTCAAGTCCTCAGAGGGAAGGTTCGCGACCGTGTACGTAGACTTGAAGGCCGACGAGACTCTCAAGTCGATGGCCTTCGCCAATGAGGTGATCAGGAGGGTGCAGGTGATGAGGAAGGAGATGAACCTCGAGCTGACAGAGGTGGTGGACTGTGGAGTTTACGTCTCAGAGCACCTCAAGCTGGATGGGCTCAGGGCGCTTGTCGAACACGTGGAGGAGGAGACTAGGACGAGGCTTGACTTGATGAGTTCACCGCCGACCGGTGAGGAGTTCGAGAGAGTGGGAGAGTGGCAGATCGACGACGTTAAGCTTGTTGTTGGGCTTATGAGAAGGAAAAAAGTTGGGTCTAGCTAGGATCCTGAGGGCCGTATCAGAGCTCTCCGACAGACACTTCAATGTCCTCCGGGTTATCGAGCGCAATTCCATGAGAGGTTCCCTCACTCGAGTAGAATCGGTCTCCAGAGCGATGAAACTCTCCGAGCAGTACTTGGCGAAGTTGCTGAGCGAACTGCACGATGCTTCACTCGTCTGGTCTCCTGCGGGTAGGAAGTCTGGCTACGTCCTCAACTACGCTGGCCTTGACGCGCTAGCACTTAGAGCGATGCTGAGGAGAGGAATCGTTGCGTCGGTGGGGAATGTGATAGGCGTAGGGAAGGAGTCTGATGTATACGCTGCAGACACACCTGAGGGTGAGCGAGTCTCCCTCAAGCTCTACAGAGCAGGACGCCTCAGCATGACTAGATACAGGAGGACGAGGAGCCTACCATCCGAGCTGGGGAGCTACCTCGCGGCCTCAACGCGATTCGCTGCCAATGAGGTTCGTGCTCTGAGGGTGCTCTACGAGGCAGGTCTCCCTGTACCGTTCCCGGTATACAGGAACAGACACGCCGTTGTCGCGCAACTTATCGACGGAGTCCCCCTGGTGAAGGTGAAGTCCATTCCCAAGCCGCCCGAACTGGTGTTGGAGGAACTACTCAAGGCAGTCAAGGACGCCCACTCAGCTGGCATCATACATAGTGACCTGAGCGCTTATAACGTGCTCGTCGACGCTGAAGGCAGGTCTTGGATAATCGATTGGCCTCAGTGGGTGAGAAGAGACCACCCTAACGTCCTGTTCTACCTCAGGCGTGACGTCCAGAACCTCATCGACTTCTTCAAGAGGCGTTATCACATGGACCTCCCTCCCTCGCTAATCGAGGAGTTCTTGAGGTCTGTCACACCGACATGAGCTGTAACTTATCGGTGAAATTTTTATAAATACGACCCAGCTAGCGCGGTAGGTAAGCATGGTCTCGAAGGTAACTTTAGGGCTGGTTCTGTCCGTTCTGGGGCTCGGGGTTGCCCTCTCCCCCACCCTGCTATTCATGTTCACGTTGGGAACGCCTTTGGGTGACGCCTTGGCTATGGAGGTAATACCCTCGGTCCCGATGTACCTCCTCCTTTCCATGGTTGGTGTACCACCGTCGATGATGGGGGCATACCTTTTCAGGAAGGGCATTCGGGAGTTGATCGCATCTCAAGTCCTCGAGTCGGTAGCCGCAAGCAGGTCTGAACCGCAGGTTGAAGAGGTGAACCAGTACAAGGAGGGCCCTCTGACCCCTCTCAACGTGAAAGTAGCACAGGCTAACACTCAACCAAGCAACTCTCAGACGTCTGCTAACACCAACGCTCAGTCTGTACAGACCTCGAGCGCGCGGTCGGTCGGGAAGGCACAGAAGTTCTCCGTCAAGACCAAGAGCGAGTGGAAGGTCTGTCCGAGTTGTGGGCAGAGCACCGAACTGGGCGCCGAGTCCTGCGGTTACTGCGGACACAGGTTCCCCAAATCGTCATCCGAGTCGTGTCCGGTCTGTGGGGCTCCTCTGACTTATGCCAGGCGAATCACCGGAGACCTCTACGCTTGTGGCATTTGCTTCAGCGAACTGGTCAAGGCCGCGGCCTAAGGCTGCACGAGAATACACTTAAGAGGTTCTGGGGCGGAAGGCATCTGAGAAGGGAGGTTGTCTTCGCAGACAGGAAGGCCGATCGAGGTGCTGAGGAGTTCGGTGAACAAGGAGGTTCGGGTGGTCCTCAAGAACGACGCTGAGTACGTAGGAAAGCTGATCGAGGTCGACACCTACATGAACCTCGTGCTGGAGCGCGTCGAGGAGTACGTCAACGGTAACCGACGTGCGTCGTATCCACACCTGTTAATACGCGGGAACAACGTGGTCTACGTCTCGGTGGTCGAGAACATCTAAGTGGTTCAAAGAGAAGGGGTAGATCAAAATAGAAGCCTTTTCAGGGAGACCGCGAAGGTATGACAACGCAAACCCGCAACGTAGTCTTTGAGGAGGTAAGGTCCCTGCCGGTCCACAAGCGCGATGCCGAGATCGTTGAGAGGAAGGGGCTCGGACACCCAGACTTTATCATCGACTCGATATGTGAGGCCTCAAGCGTTAAGCTCTCCAGATACTATCTGGAACATTTCAACAGAATACTTCATCACAACCTCGACAAAGGTCTCTTGGTGGGAGGACGGGCCGCGCCCCGGTTCGGCGGTGGCGAGCTCTTGGAGCCCATACTGATCGTCGTAGCTGGAAGGGCAACAACGAGGATCAACAGCGCTGGCAACAACGAGGACATACCGATCGGTGAGATGATACTCGAGGCGGGAAGGGAATTCATCAGGAAGAACTTCAGGTTCCTCGATCCTGACAGGCACGTCGTCTTCGACTACAAGGTGAAGCCCGGGAGCGTCGATCTCGTGAGCGTCGTGGAGTCCAAGGAGACCGTCCCGTTGGCCAATGACACCTCCTTCGGTGTGGGGTTCGCTCCGTTTACGCCCCTTGAGAAGCTGGTGCTCACCGCTGAGAAGACGATAAACTCAAAGGAGTTCAAGTCGCGGGTTAAGGAGAGCGGTGAGGACTGCAAGGTCATGGGGCTGCGTGTGGGTAATAGGGTCACATTGACCGTGGCTGACGGAATAGTCTCACATCTGACGTACGACCTCGATCACTACGTCAATGTGAAGAGCGAGATAGCCGATGTGATTGCGGACCTTGCTGCCAAGTTAATGCCCGATCACGAGGCGGTCGTGAACGTCAACACAGCAGACAGGATCTTCCCCGGACAACCCGATAGGAGCGTCGTCTATCTCACGGTTACGGGCACCTCTGCGGAGCAGGGCGATGACGGTAACGCTGGAAGGGGCAACAGGGCCTCAGGGCTCATAACTCCCTTCAGGTACATGTCGATGGAGGCGACCGCAGGCAAGAACCCCGTGTCTCACGTCGGCAAGATCTACAACGTCTTAGCGTTCAAAACGGCCGCTAAGATCTATGAAAGCACCGACGCCTTCGAGGAGGTCTACGTGAAGCTGCTCTCGCAGATAGGGAGGAGGATAGATCAACCGCTCTCGGTGACGGTCAACTACATACCTGCGAGGACCGTGAGGGCGGGGGACATCTACGAGGTCAACAGCATCGTCAACGAGGAGCTCGACAACATAACCAAGGTCACCGCTGAGATCTTAGAGGGAAAGGCAACCCTTTTCTGAGTTCACTGGAGGTCCTTGCTCACGTAGGGTCCTTTCCTTCTGTACCCTAGCCTGTAATAGTACTCCCTGACTCCCACAGCGCTTATCACGATCACCCTCTTTCGCCCTTCCGATTCGGCGATCTCCTCGGCCCTTCTCATTAGCTCCGCGCCCACGCCTCTGTGCTGCCAATACGTGCGGTCTCTCGCCCCCACGGGTACAACGGGTCCGTAAACGTGGAGCTCCCTCACGAGCGCTGCGTCTTCGGTCAGCTCGTTCGGATACCTTTCGGGGAGCCTGAGCCTTAGTAGGCCTGCGAGGAGGCCGTGCTTCGGGTCCTCGAAGGAGATGAAGACATCTGTTCCATAAGAGGCGGCGTAGCGCAACTCCCTCACCTCGAAGCTCACGTCGGACGGATCAACTCCCCTCCATGCCTCAGGGTTTCCGACCTCCCTGCACCTGACGCACCTGCACCTGATCCCCTTACTCCTCATACGTCTCTCCACGATCTGTCTCAGGTTGCCAGGCCAAGCACCTGCCGTAACGGCGTCGTTAGGTATCTCCCTTCGTATTCTGTTCACCCTCACGTATGGAGGCACTATGCTCAACCAGTCGACTAGGAGTTCGACCATCTCCTCGAGGTCATAGGGTTCGTACTCTCCGCGCTCGTACATCTTTTGAAGCGGTGTGTGGGGGAGAACCATCGTGGGGTAGATCTTGAGGGCGTCGGGCCTGAACCTCTGGTCCTCGAAGAGCTGCCTGAACCACTCCCTGTCCCTCTGCGGTGTGCTACACGGAAGACCCGGCATGACGTGGTAGGTCACCTTGAAGGCCCTGTCCTTCAGGTCGGCTGTGGCCTCCGTGACGTCCTGGACCGTGTGGCCCCTTTTCACAACCTTGTAAACCTCGTCATCGAGCGCCTGCACGCCGATCTCGACCCTGGTGACGCCCATGCGGAGGAGCTCGTCACAGATGCTACCCTTCGCCCAATCGGGCTTCGTCTCTACAGTTATCCCTGAGACTCGCGGCACAGCGAGCTCCGCTCTCTCTAGGGCCTCCTCTAGGGACGAGCAAGGGCCGTGAAGGCCGTCGAGCGCCTCTTTGATCGCATTCCTCTGGAACTCCTCGGGTGCGGCTGTGAAGGTACCACCGATGAAGATCAGTTCAACCTTATCGACCTGATGACCCATACTGCTGAGCCTGGAGGTCTGAGCCTCGACCTGACGCCTCACGTCGTAGCCGATCGATGCCGCGAATGCCACCCAAGCCTCTCTTCCCGTATAGCTCTGCGAGATGCCAGTACTTCCGCCTCCTGGACAGTAAATGCATCGGCCGTGAGGACAGAGGAACAGCGGTAGTACGACGGTGATCACCGACACGCCGGACCTCGTCTTGACAGGTCTCTTCCTCAGGGCCTCAGCGAGCTCTCGGTGCCCCATCTCCAGTAAGGCCCCGATCACCTCGGTGTCCGAAGGCACCGGATCAACACTGAGAGCTCTCGTGACCTCCACTTTGATCTTGTTGGCCCCCTCCTTGTCCTTGACGCGCCTCCTGACGATCTCGGCGGCGATGCGCTTGACCAGCTCTGACCTGGCACAGCTCATGGCCTCAGCGGCATTCCGTAGCGGCCCTCGTACGCCAGCTCGCTGAGAGGCCTCCTGCTCTTCCTTCCGATCAGCCTCCTGTCGGGATAACCGAACCCCGCTATCAGGTCTATCGACCTCTTCTCGGGAATGCCGTACCTCTCCTTGATGGCCCTCTCGTCGAATCCTGTGGTGATGCAGGAGACTATGCCTCTACTCCAGGCCTCGAGCTGCATGTAGGTGAGGGCCCTTCCCGCGTCCAGCTTGTGATAAGGGAACGAAGGGTCGGTCGTCACGATCACCGCGAACGCCGCACCTGCCAGCCACCGACCGCTCGGCGCGTGCTCTGCGAGCCACCTCAACTCCTCCCTGCCCTCAACTAGTATGAACTTCCAGTGTTGCGAGTTCTTGCCGCTGCCTGCCCACCTAGCTGCGTCAAGCACGGCCAAGACGTCCTCCCTCGGGACAGGGCTGTCTGCGAAGCTCCTCCAGTCTAGCCTTCTCCGAATCGCTTCCGATACCGATTGGGTCATCTCTCGACGACATCTCATCCTCCAGATTTATGTCCTCTCCTGAAGCGCGATTCTGTCAGGACGCCTCTCGAAGGCGTGGTGTGATGAATTTATGAGGACAGAGTGAGTGTCGGATCGTGAAATGTCGCTGGCGCCGGGTATACCGTCGCTGCTTCTCACGGTCGCCATCCCGATAGGGTTCGCGCCGCTGGCGCTCGTCTACGGACGGGTAGCAGGGTGGAGGGCTGCTGCCGTGATCGCTTCCGTAACTCTCAGCGTGCCCTTAGTTTTGACACTACTTCACCTTCCAGACGTCCTCGGTGGCAGGGTGATTGAGGAGTCGATACCGTGGTTGCCGCAGCTGGGTCTCACGCTCGGCTTCAGGCTCGATGGCCTCAGCTACTTCTTCCTCCTTTTGATCACGCTGGTCGGGTTCCTCTCCACAGTCTACTCATGGAGGTACATGGAGAAGGAGAGAGCTCTCGAGGTGTACTATCCTCTGCTTATGCTCTTCGTGGGAGGGATGATCGGTGTGGTGCTCGTCACGAACCTCTTCCTCTTCTACATCTTCTGGGAGGTGATGCTGATACCGAGCTACTTCCTGATCGCCTACTGGGGGACCGGGAACGCGAGGGTGATCGGTTTCAAGTACTTCGCCATGACTCACGCCGGGGCTCTTTCCCTGCTCGCGGGGATCATCTGGTTGAACGCCCTCTACGGCAACGTGGAATTCTCCACCATCGAGAGGATGGCAACGCTCGACCCAAGGCCAGAGCTGGTCGTGATATCGGCGTTGATACTCGTCGGTGCTGCGGTGAAGATGGCCCTCTTCCCGGTTCACACGTGGCTACCGGACGCCCACGCGGAGGCTCCGACGCCGATAAGTGTGCTCCTGAGCGGTGTGATGATTAAAACTGGTGCGTATGCGTTCGCGAGGATCGTGATCGGTATGCTCGGTGACGCCTTCCGCGTCTACTCGGAATTCGTTGCACTGCTCTCGGTCGTAACGATGATCTGGGGCGGCGCGATGGCCCTCGTCCAGACGGACATCAAGAGGATATTGGCTTACAGCTCGGTCAGCCAGATCGGTTACATCTCCTTCGGGCTCTCGGTGCTCCTGCCACTCGGCGTCAACGGCGGCCTCCTTCAGGTCTTCACCCACGGGCTCGCGAAGTCGCTTCTCTTCATGACCGCCGGTGTCATCATCCACTCGCTTGAGGAGAGGGACATCCGCAAACTCGGCGGCCTGATGGCGACCATGCCGTTCACCGCAGTCGCCTTCTTGGTGGGAGGTTTGTCGATCGCAGGCACCCCGCCGCTCGCGGGGTTCTTCAGCGAGCTAGTGATCTTCCTCGGCGGTTTCCAGGCTGGCCTCTGGACTTTGACGTTCGTCGCGATACTCGCAACCGGCATAACGCTCGGCTATTACACTAGGGCCTTCATGTACGTCTTCCAAGTTGGTGAGCATCGCCACACGCATGACGCCCCTGCTGGCATGGCGGTTCCCATGGTGGTGTTGCTCGCGTTGATCGCGGTCTTCGGCATTTACCTTCCTAGCGTTCAGTCGTTGATTCTGTTCTGGTTGCAGAGTTAGACCGCTGAGCCTTTTGGAGCCTCAGAGCACCTTTACGCCGTTGCTAGGGTCTCTTTTGACCTTATTGAACTCCTCCAGCAACCTCCTGAAGATTGGACCAGGTCGACCGTCGTTTATCGGTAGCTTGTTGATGAACCCTATCGGCGCAAGTTCTGCACCCGTACCGGTGACGAAGGCCTCATCAGCCGTCATCAGCTCCACCGGTGTCAGGTCACGCTCGATCACCGGAATTCCGAGTTTGCCTGCAATCTCGATCACAACGGCCCTCGTTATCCCTGGGAGTATGCCGGCGGTAACTGGCGGGGTGTAGAGCTTGCTGTCCCTCACGATGAAGAGGTTGGCACCAGTCGCCTCGGAGACGAATCCGCGGCTGTCGAGCATGATGGCGTCGTCCGCGCCGGCCTCGATCGCTTCGATCTTCGCGAATATCGAGTTGAGGTAATTGAGCGACTTGACCTCGTGACTGGTCGCGTAAACTGGGTCGCGCCGAGTCGAGCTGATGATCACCGAAGCCCCGTATTCGCGCTCGCCCCTTCCGAGTATAGGCTCGAGATACTCGACGATGATTATGATGCTGGGCCTTCCGCACTTCCTCGGATCCAATCCGAGATCTCCGACGCCCCTAGTCACAACGAGCCTGATGTAGGCGTCTTTGAAGCCGTTGGCCCTGACGGTCTTAATGATTTCGTCGGTCATGGCGTCCTTGGACATCGGTATCTTTAACCTCAAGACCTTCGCAGAGTTGTAGAGCCTGTCTACGTGTTCTTTCAGTTTGAAGATAACGCCATCATAGACTCTGATGCCCTCAAAGACCCCATCACCGTAGAGGAGGCCGTGGTCGAAGACCGAGATCTTCGCCTGCGATTTGGGATAGAGCTCCCCGTCTATGTACACTAGGGGCTCACGCGACTCCCTCACGCCCCTCAGAGGCCCTTGGGTCTCAATATGTCTTACGTGGACTCTTCTCAAGGATCAGTTTTATGGAACCTAAGGTCGCGGACCGCTCAGCCAACGTCCCTCTCAACTTCTCTGCGATCGATTCGATGTCCAAGCCCCTGTACTCGCGCATGTTAGATGCCTCGAGCTTTTCGAGGGCCCTCGCGAGCACCCTGAAGTAACCTGCCTCGTCTCCGACCTGTAGCTTGACGTGCGCAGCAGCTATGAGTATGAGACCGTTGAGGAGGGTCCTCTCGTTCTCCTTCGACCTCCGCCAGAGCGCCTCGAGGGACTCGTGGGCTTCCCAGTACCTCTGATCGTTGAAGAGCTCCAGCGCCCTCTCGAAGGGGTCACCCTCACCCTCAGCTAACCCTACGGCAACGTGATAAAGGACCTCTCCGACTTCCTCGAGCCGCTCTAAGACTTCAGCTATTCGATCGGTTCGGACGTCAACCTCAATCCTGAGATCTGAGATTCTCACCTCGATCAGTTGAGCTCCCAAGTGGGTGATCAGAGACTTGACTCTGGAGCGCAGCTCATCGTGATCTGAAGGCTTTGAACCCCGATTGGAGAGCCCGACGAGGTATCGCATAACCCGACCGAGGAGCGTTACTCTTCGTGGGGTTGAAGGAGCTGGCCCACAGGCTTCACACCTTTCCTCTCCAACCGCTTCACGACCCTCCTCCTCAGCGGGTCCGGCACTCTCAGCTGTCGGTCGTTATATATCGAGGGGTGATAGGGGTCGACGGCTATCACCTCGAACCAGTGATAGAGGCTATCGTAGGTTATAGGGTACCCGCCCAACACGTGGAGGTTCGGGTACCTCTTTCTAACCCTCGAGATCGCCTCCTCGGTAGTGGTGACGTTCACCTTGTGCTTCACGACACCCAGCGCCCTCGGCCTTCTCCCTGAGTTCGGCCTCGGCCTCGAGAAACCTCCCCTCCTAACCCTCACTCTCAGGACGACGAAGCCCTGCTTAGCTCTGTAACCGATCTGCCTCGCTCTGTCGAGCCTCAGCGGTTTCTCGACCCTCACGATCGACGGCTCTCTCCTCCAACCGATCCTACGTTGCCTAAGGGCCTTCACGAGCTCCTCGGGCCTCTCTCTCCACAGCTCGTTGAGCCTCGCGTAAGTTCCCGGCATTGAAGGAAATAGATCGGTGCGTTTTAAAAAAGTATTCACGAGAGACGTGCCTCCTTTTGCGAGTTCAGGGTCTGTTGAGCGTGAGAGCGGCCCTCGCTATGGACCTGATCGCATCCTCAGGGTCCGGTCCCAACGGATAGCCAAGAACGACCTGCGTGACACCAGAATCGAAAAGCTCCTCGAGCTGGGCCTCGAGCTCCTCGACGGTGCCGAAGAAAGCGAACCTGCTGATCACGTCCTCGACCTGAGCGGGCGGTCCCTGCAGCGCTTCCTTCAGCGAGTTGGTGTCCAAACCGGCGTACCTCAGCATCGGCGAGTCTCCTATCAATTGGGCCACGTAACCCCTCAGAATGGGTTGCAGTGCCGAAAGCGCTGCTCTTCTATCGTCGCAAACGTAACAGAAAGGTCTTGCGATGAGCTCGAAGTCCTCAGGGTTCAGCGAGACTTCTTTGCGCGCCTCTCTCACGTTTGAGGACAGGATCCTTGCGTAGCCCGAGTCCCAGAGGTTATCCACCACTACTCCCGAGACGAAGGGCATCTTCGCAGCCATCGCACTCACCTTGGTCCCCGAAGTTCCGACGTAGATCTTCGGAAGCTCCCTCTTGGACCAGCTCTGCGTCAACGAAAGCCGTTCCTCCTCCAGAAGAGAGTGCACCCTCCTCAGGTAGGCAGCGAACTCGTCGACCTTCGGCCGCGTCCTACCGATCAGCTCTCCGAAGGCCCCTCTCGAAATGCCAAGCAGCGCCCTCTCCCCTGCTACCTCACGGAGCGATGCGGCGAGCCTTGCGAGCATTAGAGGTTCGTAGGCTAGCGCAGGGACGGTCACGGGGCCTACCTTTACGCAGCTCGTCTCCCTAGCTATCAGGAACGCAGAGGCCCAGGCCGATCGATAAGGTAGGTGTTCGTAGAGGTGGACCGAGTCGAGCTTCAGCTTCTCCGCGAGCAACGCAAGCCTCGTGAGCTCGTGGTGCGACCTATCGCCCTCAAGAGCTATCCCCAGCGAGCGGCGTCTCTCCCGAGATCTCTCACCCGTTCGGGCTCTCTCACGGGAGGAGGTCACGGCCGGTCCGACTTCGCAATGTCCCGAATTAAGTTATTAAATCCGGCTCCCGAGTGGCACAAGGATGCCCGAAGAGAAGACGAAGGGGGAGTTCGTGATCAGGGCGCCCAAGTATTTCGGCGAGCGCGAACTCGGTTACACCTACGCGGACGACCCGAACAAGCTCACAGGTAGAACCGTTACGGTCAGCCTCTACAACCTCACCGATGACCTGACCAAACAGTACATGCTGGTCAAGTTCAAGGTGGTCAGAATCAACGGGAGATATGCCGAGACCGTCTTCTGCGGCCACGAGTATGGAAGGGAGTACCTCAGAAGCCTGATCAGGAGAGGGACCACTATGGTCGACGGCGTCTTCGACGTCATCACCAAGGATGGCTTCAGGTTCAGAGTCTATGGCGTAGTCTTCACCCACAAGCGGATAAGGTGCGGCAAGATCGAGGACGTGAGGCGCATCATGGGATCGGTCTTCGAAGAGGCAGCCAGCCGCCTCAACCACGACCAGTTCGCGATAGAGATGGTTCTGGGGAAGATGGGGTCAGACGTCTTCAATCAGGTCAAGAGGATACTCATACCGAGGCATGTTGGAGTCTATAAGTCCAAGGTCTTTGTGCTGCCCGAGTGGGTTTACACGTCTTCAGAGCCGCCTACGCAGGCGGTCGAGGTTGTCAGGTCCTAGCCCCGGCCCCGAACCTCCTCAGATAGTAACCTTCCTCGCGCTTCTCCACCAAGCCCCGCACACCTTCCTGTGCGATCCTCGACCTGAGCTCTGCGGCTTCCCTGTCGTTCAGCTCACCCCTAGCCAGCAGGTAATTCACGACTCTGATGGCCTCCTCGTTGTTGGAGCATCTGGATAGGTAGTCGATGGGGCCGGGCATAAAGCCTCTGAGAGCGTCGGATCGCGTCCTCAGCTGCGGTCTAGTCCTCATCTCGTTGTAGAGAGTCGGGAAGACCTTCTCGAAGTCGTCGACATCCCACTCGCTCACAACCCATTATCTCCACCCCGATATAATAGGGTTGGGCGCGTCACTCTAAGACGGTTCTAGCGGTATTAATCGGCTCGCAGAACTATCGGCTGGGTTTGAGGGCGATAGCGACCACCATCACTGGCCTCGAGGACATCGCGTCAGAAGAGGTGTCGTCGATAGTGAAGAGGAGCGCGGAGCCTGACATCTCCAAGGTCTTCGTCGATTGCAGCCTAGAGGAACTAGTGAAGCTGGTGTTGGCCTCGCGGGGCGTCAACAAGGTGCTGCTCGAGCTCCTGAGGGCGTCTGTGCATGACCTCTCAGAGATCGGCAGGGAGGTGAGGTCGCTCGACCTAGAAGGAGTACTTTCACCGGATCAGACGTTCGCCGTCAGGGCGGAGAGGATAGGAATTCATGAATTCACGAGCCTCGACATCGCCTCTGCGGTCGGCAGCGCCATCGTTCACTCCTATCAAAGCTCTCGAGGCGTGAGGTTGAGAGTGGACCTGAGGAGGCCAGACGTGGAGTTCCACGCTCTTCTCAGAGGTGACCAATTCACGCTCGGGGTCAACCTCGTAGGCAGATCGCTCCAGAGGAGGTTCTACAGGATCGCCCATCACAGAGCTTCTCTCCCTGCTACCCTCGCCTACCTCATGGTGCGCTACTCGGGCTGGTCGCGTGAGCAGGTGCTGGTCGACCCGTTCTGCGGCTCCGGCACGATACCGATAGAGGCTGGGCTAGCTGGGTTGAACGTCTGCCCGACGGTCTACAAGGACCCGAGAGAACTGGCTCTAAACAAGCTGAGATTCATAGATCGCGAGGTCTTCGAATCGGTGAGAGACGAGCTGGTGTGCTCAGAGTTCAGAGATGCGGCCCTTCGAATCTTCGGATCCGACTTGTCGCTTAAGGCCCTTGATGCGGCCAAGAAGAACATCGAGACTGCTAGGTTGTCGGGGAAGGTGGTGATAGAGAGGATTGACGCTCTGAACTTCGAGTATCGGTCGAAGTGCAGGGAACTGGGAGCCAAAGTTTTCGTGGTCACCGATCCGCCGTTCGGCATCAGGAGCGGCCCCTCAGACCCCTTCGATTTCTACGTGAGGGCCTTCTCCTCGATCAGGAAAGGCATAGGTGGAGGGAGGCTACTAGCCATCTTCAGCAAGCAAGCGGTGGCCTTGAGGGCCATCCAAGAGGCCGGGTGGACCGTCATCGAGACGAGGAAAATCAAGTACGGCCACTTAGAGGCCTTGATGGTGAAGGCTGCGACTTAGAGCTCAGTCCATTCTCGGTGCTATCAGGTAGTCGACCTTTCCACCTGAAAGGGGAAAGCTCAGCTTGATGGGTCTGTTGTTGCTCAAATGAAGAGTCATCTCCTCGGAGAGCTGCTTGGCAGGTCTCACTATCTTCTCCAAATAGGCAATGCTGAACGATGCAGAGATATCGGACTTCGCGTCGACCTCGTGTAACGCCGCTCCTCCCTTAGCGAACTTGTGCTGAGAGGACTTGGACTCTCCCTTAGCAAGGATGATCAGAGAGTCGGAGCGTATCGTGATCCTCACAGAGTCTGAGATCGATTTCGCGTCCTCTATGGCCTCGTAGAACTCGTCTGATGAGACCCTCGCCCAAGCCTCAAAGGTGAGGTTGGGTGGATTGATGGGAGTTCCCATAGGTTCGAGAGTGCTGAGAACGAAGTCCCTCTCTTTGCCGCCCCTCACATCGGCGAGCGATATCCTCAACCTCCTGACCTCATCGTCGTAAGAGATCGCTAGGGCCTCGCTTCTCCTAGCCCTCCTCAGCAGCTTCACGATGTCGTTGACGTTCAGCGTAATCTCGACCTCCCTCGAGACGCGGTACTCCTCCGCCGATTCCTTCTTCAGCTCCAGATCGACCAAGGAAATGTGGGCTGGATCCATCGCAGTTAGCCTCAGAGACTCTGCTGTCACCTTAAACGTGCCTTCCTCGATGACAGCCGTGATAGCCCTGAGGACGTCGGTCACGTAGTCAGCGTTCGGAAACCTTATGTAGAGTACTTCCATCCCGCATTCAACCTGCACGATGAACTTCATAACTTATTACCGCTAATCGCAGAACGCGTGACAGCCCTCTCCAATCGGGGTCGTAAGTATTACTCGGCTATGAAGTCCGGTATGGAGGAGATCTCCAGCAGCGCGTCGCAGTAGTAGCACTCCACGTAGCCCTCTTCCTTCAGCACTCTGAACCTCCTGATCACGGGCTCCCTCCTAGCGTTCGAGATGCAGGTCACCTCCGGGCACCGGACCTTACCGACGAGCTCCTCGGGCAGGTTCGGGACGTACTTCTGGACCTTCCAGTCCCTGATGAAGTTGATGGTCACGGTGGGGAAGAGCAGCTTGATCAGCGCTGCGTCGGACTCCTTGATGAAGTAGTGGTATAGTTTGATGACGTCCTTCTTCCCGTACTTCCTGCTGGGGACACTCTTCAGGACTATCACCGAGACGTCTGGCTCCTTGATCAGCGACTCGACCTCGATAAGCTTCAGTACTTGATCGGCCCTCCAGTTCGGGATGTGATCGATCACGGTCCCCCAGTCTATCTTCCTCACCAGCAGCTGCTCCTCCAAGCTCATCGTGTCTCACCCACCACAAGGGCGAAGATCGCCATTCTGATGGGCAACCCGTAACGCGCCTGATCGAAGTACCAAGCGTGCGGCGTGCGGTCTATCTCGGTGTCAAGTTCGTCGACTCTCGGAAGAGGATGCATCACCCCCAGCGTGGACTTCGCGTAACGCAACATGCCCATGTCAACCTTGTAGCTGCCCCTCAACCTCTCGTACTCCGAGGGGTCTGGGAACCTCTCTTTCTGAAGCCTCGTGACGTAGAGGACGTCCAGCCTCGAGATCGCATCTGGGATGTCCTGCTGCTTAGTGACCTTCGTGTACCTGACGTTCCTGTCGTGAAGGTAGAGCTCAACCTCCTGCCTCACCTGCAGCGCCGTAGGGGCTATGAAGTGAAGCTCGACATCGTCGAAGTTCGAGACGAGATAGGCCAGTGATGGGACCGTCCTTGAGAACCTCAGGTCTCCGAGCATCCCCAATGAGGTTCCATTGACCTTTCCTCTCTTTTTGAGGATCGTGTAGACGTCGAGGATCGCCTGAGTCGGGTGCTCTTGACTTCCTGATCCAGCGTTTATCACTGGTGCGGAGACAACGTCGGCCGCGAACCTCGCCGCTCCTCTTGAAGGGTGGCGCATAACGATGCAGTCCGCACCGTATCCCTCGAGCATCTTGAGGGTGTCGTAGAGCGTCTCCCCCTTCGTAAGGGAGGTCATCTCGGGCTCGTTGAGGGGCAAGACGTCGCCGCCGAGTCTCCTCGCAGCGATGTAGAAGCTCGAAAAGGTTCGAGTTGAGGGCTCCGCGAAGAGCAGGGCCACCCTTCGCCCTCTCAGGACGTTCGAGAAGCCGTCTAAGTTCGACTCGACCTCTTTCGCCACCTCGAAGACAATCCCAAGCTCGTCCCTCGTGAGGTCCTTTGCGCTTACGAGGTCTCTCCCTCTCAGGTCTTCTCTGATTATTGGTCCAGCGCTCTGCTCGCCGGGCACGAGAACCCGCCGACCCTAACGCCTTGCCTCGTAAAAAGCGTTAATGGAACCTAGAGGGAGTGCGGCGTTATCTCAGGTTACGGTTTTTGAGGGGCGCGGTTCTCCGGAGAGCGATGGGGCTACTGAAGATAGGGTTGATCCTGTTCTTCGTGATCGCTGGCTTGGGGACCGGTCTGATCATAGGTGGCTACCTCTCTAGCAACGCGGCTGTGATGAGCTGGGGGATAGTGATCGCCTTCATCAGCATAGTCCCGCTCCTCGGATCGGCATTCTCTAGCAGTGACGGTTGAGAACTTCGGATCGGGGACTCAGTACTGCCCTGCCTTCACGGTCTCCAAGAGCGATATGGCCAACCAGAGCTGCGTCCTGGTGTAAGAGGGGATGTTGCCGTCGGAGAGTACCTCCTCGATCATCTCGATGGCGTTGGCCGCCCTTACCGAAGGCGAGTACCTCTCGTTGAAGAGCTCGTCCATGGCCCCTTTCACCGCCTTGCGGAGGTTCCTCGGAGCGGTGTTGTCATTGGCGATCGTTTCGAGGATCTGTGCGATTCTTTTCCTCTTCTCGTCCCATGTCCATCCTCCGATCTCCACAACCCTCTCCCCTTCATCCGAGCCGGGCCGTTACGGTATTAAGATTTGCAGTTTGAACATAAAGAGCGTTGAATCCGGTGCTACCTCAGTCCATATCCAGGTAAGCGCGAGATGACCTTTACGACCTCTAGGTTCCGACGCCAACTCTCCAGATCTCTGACTGCGACGATGATCACGCTGACACTGTCGAGCATCACGGGCTTATAGGACGTTCTATCGAGGACTACTTCCGCGAACTCCTTTAGCTCACTGAACCTCGGCGAAGCAGATTGATCGAGCCTCTGCCTTGACTGGCCGAGCCACGCATAGCCCTTGAGCTCAACAAAGCTGGGCCGGAATCGGTTAACGATCTCCGCGTATCCCTCCGGGTCTTTCATGTTGAGCCCCTTCACAAGCGTCAACCTGATGACCGTCCTGCACCCTCTTCTCTCGAACTCCTTAAGCAGAGAGAGGCTCTCTGTCACCCTTTCGTAAGCATCAGGAACTACAGACTTGGTGACCTTCACGTAGTCCTCCGGGTTGGTAGCATATACGCTGACGAATAGGTTGGTCGGTATCGCTCCTCTCTCGAGCATCTCCCGGAGCCTGTGCGGCATGGTGCCGTTGGTGACTAAGAAAGTCGTCATTCCCCGAGCGTTGATCTCTTTTATTAAGTCCGCGATCATAGGATAGAGAGTTGGTTCGCCATCGAGGGAGATCGCTACGTGAGCCGGCCTCATCGCGAGTCTGTAGTAGCTCTTCTCGGTCTTTGGGTTCCCTCCGAAGCCAGAGAGCAACTCCCTCTGCGCTCTCACCATCTCCTCAACGATGGTCCGAGGATCGTCCCACTCTCTACCATGTGCTTTGTGCCTCTCTGGTCCGAAGGGCCTCCAGCACCACGAGCACGCGAAGTTGCATAAGTCCAGTGTTGGCGTCATCTGAATGCATCTGCCCGAGTCTATTCCGTATACCGACTTGTAGCAGTTGCGTCCCCCCCTGAGCCTAGACTTTGTCCACCTACAGACCTCAACGGCCGAGTGTCTCCTCTCACCCACAACCCTATACCCTGCTTTCCTGTACATCTCCAGCCTGAGGTCGTCCATCTTCACGAACTGCAACCCTGCCTCCGCACCGTCAGTCATGCTTCGTTCTTAAGACCCAGAAAGTTGTCATTAAGGGTTTAGGGAGAACTCGTGAATAGTTCAGAGGATCTCGAGCTTGCGGAGCAGCGGCTCGATGTCCGCGACAGGTCTAAGGGCCCTGTTCCTGATGGGGGAGACTACTGGCGGGGCTAGCTTGTAACTTGGTGCTTGAGAAGCAATCCTCTCTTCATACGTCGGAACGAATGGGTTCTGGTAGAAGACGCCTATCGGTATCCGGTCGCCGAATTCGTAGGACTTCTCGATGGCAGCGGTCATCTTCCTGATGGCCTCCTCCTCGGACTCCTGTCGGACGACACCGTCGTAACCAGTTTCCTCGAGCTTGTAGACCCTAGGAATCGGCTTCCCGGTGGTCGGTTCAACCCTATCTTCTCCACCGTACCACTCCTTCGTGTGTAGGTCGTTGTACGTCGGACAAGGCTGAAGGACCTCAACCATCGAAGTCCCCTTGTGCTGAATCGCCTGCTTGATCAGGTCCTTGAGGTGCTTCGTGTCATAGGCGTATCCCCTCGCGACGAAGGTGTAACCCGATACTATGGCCAGCGCGACAGGGTTGACCGCGTCGTTAATGTTGGGCCTTGCAAGGGCTTTGGTCTTCATTCCCCTCTTCATGGTTGGTGCGGCCTGACCCTTAGTTAGGCCGTAAACTTCGTTGTTGTGAATGATGTATGTGAGGTCGACGTTCCTCCTACCTGCGTTGACGAAGTGCCCGGCCCCGATCCCCAGGCCGTCACCGTCACCAGAGACTGCCAGCACCGTCAGATCAGGGTTTGCGATCTTCGCTCCGATCGCGAAGGGCAGAGGTCTTCCGTGAACCGTGTGGATGCCGTACACGTTCACGAAGTGGGGAAGCTTCCCTGAGCAGCCTATACCGGAGAAGATCGTCACTTTGTGCGGCGGCAATTGAAGGTCCATGAGCGCCATCTGTATAGATGCGAGGATACCGAAGTCACCACAGCCGGGACACCAGTCGTTCGTCAGCCCTACTCTGTAGCTCGCGAGCGTTAACTTCTGTGGGGAAGTCATTCCTCGTGAGGTCACTCCAGCCTCAACTTATTAATCATTCCCAACTACCCGCGAGAGTCCAATGGTTATGGATCGTGACGCTCTCTTTCCGCAAAGTATTTAATGAAAGGTCAAGATATTGTAGTTTGGGCAGTTTGTACTACGTCGACCCCTCGGAGGTAGTCAAGCTTACGGAGGTCTTCGGGGGAGAAGAGGCTACACAGGTGGTCAAGCTGCTCCTCGAGGCGCCAGGACTCTCGGACGAGGAGCTAGCGGAACGCCTCGGTGTAGACGTCAAGCAGGTCAGGAAGACGCTTCACAAGCTGCTGGAGCTCTCGCTGGTCACTTACACCGTGACTTACGAGAAGGAGAACGGCAAAAGGACTTTCAGGTGGCGGCTTCAGCTGGAGCAACTCGTCAGCACCGTACGGGGGCAAGCGATCAAGATCATTGAGAGGTTGAAGATGCTCAGGGACTTTTACGGGTCGAGCGTCGTCTATTGGTGCGGCAAGAGCAGCTGCAGGAAGCTGGAGTTCTCAGCAGCAGTCGACCACTTCTTCAAGTGTCCCTCCTGCGGTGACCCGCTACAACCCTTCGACCCAAGCGAGATGCTCAAATCGATAGATGAGAAGATATCGGAGCTGAGCAAGTTGTTGAGATGAGCCGCATCACGGTCCTGAGACTCTCTCACAGGATTGGGAGGGATGATAGGGTCACCACGCACGTCGCCCTCACCGCTAGGGCCTTCGGCGCCTCCGGAATCGCGATATCTGGAGATCGAGACGAGAACCTTCTCAACTCGCTGAGGGGCGTGACAGAGAGGTGGGGAGGGCCCTTCGAGGTGACACACGTCGACGACTGGTTGAGATACCTCAAGGAGCGGAGGTCTGAAGGCGATCTCTTAGTCCACTTGACGATGTACGGCTTAAGCCTCCTCGAGGTAATGGAGGAGCTCAAGCGCTTATCGGCGACGAGGACCATGGTGGTCATCGTGGGCTCCAGCAAGGTTCCGAGAGAGGTCTACGATCTGGCAGACTACAACGTGTCGATCGGACACCAGCCTCACAGTGAGGTCGCCGCGCTGGCGGTCTTCCTCGACAGGCTCCTCGAAGGTCGCGTCTTCAGTATCGCGTTTCAGGGCGCCAAGATCGTCGTCATTCCTGACCCCCGGCGGAAAAGGGTGGTCAGGTCGTCTTACGATCGGGAGCTACGTTTAAGAACAGAGGGTGAGTCTTGATGCGACGGGGCCGTGGTCTAGCGGCATGACGCCGCCCTCACACGGCGGAGGTCGCCGGTTCGAGTCCGGCCGGCCCCATGTCTTTGGCTCGTAATGAGTTGATCGATTCTCATACAGGACTACACAAACTGTGGTTGTATTGGTATGCAAAGGAAGATCCATTCGACAGACACACCGAACGTGTGACCTCCCTCGACCGACGTCTGTGAACTTCTCATACAGCTATGCGTTTCGCCCCCCGGCTCCCGTGGATGAATATTTTAGGTTGAACCTAAAATTCTCTTCCGTGAACCCGTACAAGGAAAAGGCCGCAGAGATCGAACAGCTGACGAACCTGAAGAGACCGATAATTGCATTATCCTTCAAACAGGAAAGCGAGAAGGGCTCAAGCAATTCGACGGGAACGTGTCGGCGAGCAGGACAAGGGCAGGTTACGGACCCGATGAGCTGGTGGCCTTCATCCTTGGCGTGAAGATCGAAGAGGTGTTCAACAACCTTCGTCGCGTCGTCAACATCGAGAAGGCTGTCGCCGAGGCCGCGAAGGGAGGATAAACAGTCCTATCCATCTCATGTTTTTCTTGTGAAGGTCCCGCGTTAGCTTTCTCATCCCATTCACTCGCTTCCAAACTTACCCTTAGAGCTGGATCGGTTGGTGGACGCTCAACGTACGGCCTTCGCTCGGGGTCCTACGCTTTACGGGTCAAAAAGTGGATGATCAACCGTTTTTATCGCCGCGCACGAGTTAGAACCTAGGTGACCTAGGATGGAGGGTCAGCTGAGGGTTGGTGTGACGACCTTTCAGGGAGACGTAGAGGAGCACCTGCTCGCGACAAGGGAGGCCATGAGGAGGCTCGGCGTCAGGGGAGAGGTGGTGACCGTGAAGCTGCCGGAGGAGATCGGCTCGGTCGACGCGATCATCATACCCGGCGGTGAGAGCACCGTCATGAGTAGGCTCGCACAACGCACGAAATCCTTAGACGTGATCAGGAGGAGGGTCTTCGAAGGCCTTCCGGTCCTCGGGACGTGTGCAGGGCTCATCTTCTTGGCCAGCAGAGTTTACGACAGGGTGGTCGGTGAGACACGTCAGCCGATACTCGGCGTTCTCGACATCACGGTAGAGCGCAACTCCTATGGCAGGCAGAGGGACTCCTTCGAGGTCCAGATACCTATACCGGCCCTCAACAGGGACAGCTTTAGGGCCGTCTTCATCAGGGCACCGTCGATCGTCGAGGTGGGAACGGGGGTCGAGGTGCTGGCAACGTACGCGGAGAGGGCCGTAGCCGTCAGACAGGGATCAGTCCTCGGCACCACGTTCCACCCCGAGCTCTCGGGAGATACGGCGTTCCATGAAGTGCTCGTAACTGAGGCGGTGAAGTACAGCAAGAGGTAGTAGCCGGCTACAGGCTCGACGTTTAGGGGAAATTCTTTTATCGGGTTTTAAGTGGTGTGGCACGTGGTTAGATACTGGTTGATGATCGCTAAGGACCACAGAGAGCGTGACGGAAAACCAATCTCCGCGAGGACCATCGTGGAGAGGAGGGTAACCAACGGTGTGTGGTTCGTCTCCATCAAGAACCCTTACGTGAGAAAAGTCGGCGTGGGCGACAGGGGCATCATGTTGGCCCTAGGGAAGACCAAGAGGGAGCTGCTGGGTGACTGCACCTTGATCGGCGGTCCTTTCCCTATCGATGCCCGCGTACAGTCGTTGATCGAGGGAGCTCCGTCCTCGGTGCTAACCCACTACCTGAAGATCGAGGGTCGTCTATGGCCTCAGGGTAGGGACCTCATGGAATGCGTTGAAAAACTGAGCTTTGTCGGAGACGTTTCGAAGTGGCACGTTTACTTCCAGGGAGGCCTGAAGCCGCTCACCGATCACGATGTAGAAGTGCTCATAAGACGTTAAGGTGCGACGATGAAAGGTCTCACGTACCTCTCGAAAAGCCTCCTCCTCTCAGGTTGTGAAAGCTCCACGTATCCCGTCGCTGGCGAGACGTAGGCAACCTCGATGCTGTCGCCGCTCCCTATGTCTCTCCTGATGGCAACAGCAACGGCCTTGTACGCCAGCTCGATCGCCTCATCGAGACCCATTCCGTCCCTGAACTCCGACTCGAGGACTCCCAGCGCGATGGGTGATCCTGATCCGGTGCTGATCACCTTCTCTTCGGTCACACCACCGAATGGGTCGACGTTGTAAATGTGAGGCCCTGAGTCGTCGTAGCCACCTATCAGCAACTGAGTTTGATACGGGAAGAACCTGTAATAGAACAAGTAGGTCGAGAGCAACGTCGCTGCAGCCTTCACCTGCATGGGCTTTCCCTGAGTCACCTCATAGTGTCTGACGTTCGCCCTCATCAGGTCGATGATGGTCTGAGCGTCCGCGACCCTACCGGCTATCGTCATTGCCATGTTATCCGCCACTTTGTGAACTTTCTTAGCCTTCTTGTGTGCGACGAAGAACCCTGCGGTAGCTCGGGTGTCGGTCGCAAAGACCACCAGGTCGTTCACCACGAAGGCGAGCGTGGTAGTTCCAGTGCTCAGCGGTTGAAGACCTCGGGCCGATCTGTTCCCGTACATTCCTGAGGGTCTGTTTCAATCGCCACTAAAAGGTGTTTGTGCCTGAGTCCATCTTGTCCGTTAAGCCCATCCGACACCTCTTTATCCTTCGACGTAAGGAGAAGCGGGTTGGAGGGCCCGTAGCTCAGCGGTAGAGCGCCCGACCACATGGGGCGACGCTGTTAACCGGAAGGTCGTGGGTTCGATCCCCACCGGGCCCGCAGCTGCCGATGCTCCTCAGACCCCTCCTTTGTCGAATTGATGCTTGGTCGACGAATCTCTCTGAAACGTAAGTCCTGTTATTCGCGGTCAGCATTACTCCGTGACAAGACGAGTTTACTCGTGAGGTAGAGGGCTGCACCTACAGCGCCAGACTCAGCAGCGTGAAGGTCTTGAGCTCCTGCGATCAATACTACATCACCGTCCCTCAGAAGCAGCTGGTCCTCGACCTTCCTAGCGAACGCTGGATGTTCGGCTGAGACATCGCTGACCTCCGGCATCAACAACTTTCCCGAGACGTAGCTGAGGACGATAGCGGCTTCAGCGCCGTGCCTGATCGCCTGATCACGCTCTTCGAGTCCCTTGCCTACAGAGCCAGCTCCACCTCTCACAGCCACACCGACGCTGTGCGCGAACTTCCACACCTCCTCCAGCAAAAGGGGCGTAGGTTCGGTGATGAAGGCCCTTAAGTTTTGCATGAATTCCCTGCCGCGCTCGCTTAGCGTGCAACCCGATCTTATGACCTCAACCAGTCCTCTTTGAGCGAGCTTGCGAACTATTGTCCTGACGGTTCCCTCACCCACGCCCAGCCTCACGCTTAGCGCCGACCTGCTCATTATGATCTCCCTGTTCAGTGCGTACAGAGTCCTCAGGTAGATGACGGGGCCGAAGTTAACGCGTGTGCCGGCTCTCTCGACTCCTTGAAAGAGAAGGGAGAGGTCTTCAAGTCCGCTGGTTCTCAATCCCCCTGCTTTGATCTGCACTCACGAGTAGTTAAAGGTGGTGCAGACCCAATGTTCAGCGGTTCTACTAGAGCAGCTTTACTTGGGGCTCGATGGGCGTTCTAAGGCTGTATATAGCAGGACAGCGTTCCTTGGCCTCGTCCACGAGTAGTTCTAAGACCTCTCTCGGCGAGTCTCCCAACAGACGCACCTCGAACCTCACAGACCTTACTATCGGCCTGTCGACTATGCCTAGTGGTTTGGAGAAGTCTATCTCACAGGACCCTTTGACCTCTGCGTTGGAGAGTTTAATGCCCTTCTCGGTGGCGACACCAACGATAGTGGCCATGAAGCATGAGGTGATGCCGACCAAGCAGTAGTGCATAGGGCCTGGCCTGCTACCGCTACCACCCAGAAAGCTCGGCGAGTCAACCTCGATCTTGAACTCGCCGGACTCGGCCCTGCATCGGGCGACGAACTGAACCTCGCTCGGCTCGATTAACCAAGTGCCGCTCACCTCGATCGTCCTGACCGCTCTGTCAGGCTCTGACTTCAAAAGCTCTAAGGTCTTAGAGACCTTTTCGAGGTCGACGTTGTTGAACTTCACGTCTCATGAGTTCTGAGCACCATTATAAACGTACGGCTTTAACTCGTCATCTTAATAGATCGCGTGAGAGGTCAGGCGGCAGGTTTGAGCTCAGACTCGAGCAGGCTGACCCTTCATCCCATCGAGGCCAGGGTGCTCTGGGCCCTCTCCACATCAGGGCCGCTGAGCTTCTCGGAGCTCTCGAAGAGGACGGGGCTGGACATCGGAGCGGTCGCGAAATCCGTCGAGCGGTTGACCGCAAAGGGGCTCGTCAGCGTCAAAGAGGTCACGATGAGGTTGGTTGCCGAACTGAGCGAGGAGGGCTTGGAGTACAGCGTCACCGGCTTCCCCGAGAGGAGGTTAGTTGACTTCTTGAGAGATAGGGGCGGCAGAGCGAGCCTCGAGGAGCTGGGATCGATTGAGGGCATGAGCGAGGACAGGGTGAGGATAGGCGTGCTCTGGGCCAAGAAGAACGGCTGGGTCGAGATCGCGAAGGAGGGTGGAGAGACCACTGTGACGCTGCTGAGTTATCCGGACTACAGGACGGA
This sequence comes from Candidatus Calditenuaceae archaeon, assembly GCA_025058055.1. Lineage (GTDB taxonomy): Archaea > Thermoproteota > Nitrososphaeria_A > Caldarchaeales > Calditenuaceae > Calditenuis. The sequence continues at coordinate 976 of JANXEU010000002.1, read as the reverse complement.
AGAGGAGCAGGCGTTGGAGATGCTCCGGTCTGGTCCGAGGAGCCTCGAGGAGCTGGGAGAGCTGGCGAGGGCCGTCATGCGGCTCTCCAAGAGGGCCGGCATCGTGAGGCTCCGTGAGGAAAGGGAGCATGTCGTTGAGACTACCTCAGAGGGTGTCGAGGCTGTCAGGCTTGTAGAGGTGCCGGTCGATGCTGTGAGTCAGCTGACGCCCGAGCTGATTAAGACCGGGAGGTGGAGATCTGTCCATCTGATCAAGTACGACGTCCTAGCACCTGTGAAGCCCGTATTCGCGGCGAGGGAACATCCGCTCACTACCCTGATTCGGAGGGTCAGAGAGGTCTTCGTGGAACTGGGGTTCGAGGAGGTGCAGGGGCCGCTGGTGGAGCTGGCCTTCTGGAACTTCGACGCGCTCTTCCAACCACAGGATCATCCGGCGAGAGAGATGCACGACACGTTCTACCTCGAGTGGCCATCGAGGGGTTCGATACCCGAGAGGCACGCTGAGGGTGTCAAGCTGGTTCACGAGACAGGTGGGGACACCGGCTCGAGAGGGTGGAGATACAAGTGGAGCTTTGAGGAGGCGTCGAGGCTGATCCTCAGGACCCACACGACCGCTACCACGATCAGATACCTGGCGGAGCACAGGGAGCCACCGGTGAAGGTCTTCTCGGTCGACAGGATCTTCAGGAACGAGAAGGTCAACTGGAAGAGGCTCGCGGAGTTCCACCAGATCGAGGGCATCCTGATGGACCGAGGAGTCGGGTTCAGGCACCTGATGGGCATAATCAAGGAGTTCTACGCCAGGCTCGGTTTGAGAGAGGTCAGATTCAGACCAAGCTACTTCCCCTACACGGAGCCCTCTGCTGAGGTCGATGTCTACTTCAGGGACCTGGGGAAGTGGGTTGAGCTCGGAGGGATGGGCGTCTTCAGGCCGGAGGTTACACGGCCGCTGGGAGTTCAGCACCCCGTCCTAGCA
>JANXEU010000006.1 GCA_025058055.1 Candidatus Calditenuaceae archaeon | reverse complement strand
GATCTGACGAAGCAGAACAGGTCGCCGAGAGTCCCGAAGTGGTTCAGCAGAGCCAAGGCGGTCTTGTGGCCGCAGACTCCTTCCAGCGCGTAGAGCGCCCTCTCCGGTGGGCTCATGTCGCGACGCGCCACCCTGAGCGGGTACTCTCTCGGCTCGGGGGGCGTACCGAGCCTCCTGTCCTTCCAGAGGATGTAGGTGACCGTAGCGCTGGAGTCTGGGACCGGTAAGATGGGCACATTCATGTCGAGGACGATCTTGTCGATCAGGGCCAGCACGGCAGTCTCGTTCCATCCCGTTCTCCTGTAACCCACGAGGTTGCCCTCTAGGAGTATCAGCTTCGGCCCCTCGTGCTGCCTCATCCTCTCCAGTTGATCCCAGAGCCTTCCCTTGAGGCTGTTCAGGAAGTCGAAGACCCTCTTGCGTTCTATCAGGACGCTCCCCTGCGATCCGTGTATGAAGTAATCGCCCGCCTCCAGCGGTTTCACGGCCACCTCCGCCCTCTTCTTGAGGGCCTCGTGGATCTCAGGTGCCTCAGCGGCCTCGTTGCTGTCGATCACGATCATCCGTGCTCCGTTCACCGGGAGAGGATTAATGCTTAACCCGTCTGGGGTGTCGACGCGCCCGCTTGATCTCGACTATTCTCATGAGCGGGTAGTTGAGCTCCCTCACGAAATCGAGCTCGCCGATCACATCCGCTGACCCGTACTTCACCCTGACCCTCGCGTAGATGTCCGACGGCCCTATCTCACCGTACGAGTACGGCCCTTCGCGTCCGTAGCGCCTCGGACTCCTGAGCCTGACCTCAACCTCCACCCTGAAGGGCTGGGAGAGGACCGCAGAAGCCACGCCCTCGGCCAGCTCCTCCAGTCCTCGCCTCGTGGCCGGGGCCGGAAGTCCAACGAGGGAGTGATAGATCGTCGCCAGCGCTATGCCGACCTCGAACGCCGCCCTCTCTCGATCCGTGACCTCGCTCGAGAAGCGTGATGCCGCTGGGTCGCGCTCGGACTTCATAAACCGCAAAAAGGAGTCTTTTGCGTTAAAGGTAACTCCTCAGAGCTTCGCCAGGAACTTCTCCCACTCCTCCTCGTCCTCGACTTCGTCCTCGAGGAGGTCCTCGAAGACCTCGTAGGTGACAACGTCGGTCGCTCTGTACTTCTCCACCATCTGATTGTAGAACCTGATGGCGCACTGCTCTGCCTTAAGGACGTCCTCTACGACCTTCTTGAGGTCTGTAGGGTCCTCCGGAGGAGCTATGTAACCGCACCTAGACGTGTTAAGCAGCTTCGAGAAGTCCATCACCGGCCTGCCGCCCAGCTGGATGATCCTCTGCGCCAGCTTCTCGGCGTGCTTGAGCTCGTCCATCGATTGCTTCAGAAGTACGGGCCTGAGGGTGTCAGCGTCTATGCCCCTGATCCACTGAGCGGTGAGCCAGTATTGATAGTGAGCGAGCCACTCGTCCGAGTAGGCCTGGAGGAGGTCCTTGATTACCTCGTCCAAGTTCGCCTTAACGATCTCACGCGCTGTCCTTCCCATAGCGCCTTGGTTCATCGGAATGAGGTTTTAAGGGTTTTACGTGTCTTCGAAGAGCATCCTGATCGGAAGCGGGCGCGCCGATGAGGCCGACGCTTTGGATATGGAGAGCCTTAAGTCCCCTTCCTTAACCGCGTCACGCAATCTGTACAGGTAGAAGACGTGATGTCTGGCCGTCGTGTCCGACCAAGTCCTCAGAACCTCAGTCGGGACCCAACCCCTTATGGGATAATCGTGCGTGATCACGAGCGTTTCATCGTCTGCGCTGAGGAGGGACGGTTTGACCGCCTCGAGAGCGTCAGTAGTGAGGTACGCGAAGACTACGTCCACCGACTTCAGGTCGACGAACCGCGCGTCAGCCCTCACGAATCTGACTCCTCTCAGCCCTTGGGCCCTTCTCCTTCGCTCAGCGTACTGCACTAGCAGCTCATCGATCTCGATGCCCGCCGACTTGGCACCGAACTCCTTGGCCGCGATTATCGAGGCTCTGCCGTCACCGCTACCCAAGTCCACCATCAAGGACTCGGATTCCAGACCTGCCTCTTGCAAGGCCCTGACTATCACATCAACCGGTGACGGAACGAAGGGGTTCAGCCTCCGCCCCATCCGATCAAACGTGAAAGCAAGAAGAAAATTTAGGTTTCTGCACGTACCCGACGCATCGCCTCATCTCTTGGGAGTCACGGTCATCCACGAGTACCTGTTGAGGAACGGTAGGGCCCTCAGCACCGACCGATGTATCGCGTACGCGGGGACGACGCTCAAGAACACGTGAAGAAGGTTGAAGACCGCGTTGAGGACGGTCATTAGCATCGCCAGCGTCAGCTCACCCTGAACTGTTATACCGACCCTCTGCAACGCCCTAGAACCAAAGGGGAGATAGACCTCCGGGAGCAACACGTAATACAGCAGGAACGTGACCAAGGCCATGACGAGCGTCCTTGAGGCTACCGCTCCGACCAACCCCCACCAGAACGACCCTCCACTCAGGCGTATCCCTGTGTAGAGGCCAAACAGCATCGAGAGCACCGCTGTGAGCTTCATCGTCTCACCGACTCCCGGGACCAAGGAGCCTCCGTTGACGATCAGGCCGTACCAGTGAGCGAGCGTAGTCACAACTCCTCCGACCGGGCCGAAGAGCGTCATGGAGAGGACATCGAAAATCTCCGCGGAGTCGAACCTCAAGAACGGAAGCAGCGGGAACGGCATGCTGAGTCTGGCCACGCCTGCCGCGATGGCCGCACCTCCTAGCGCCGCAACGCCCGCTATCCAGAGCGACTTGGGAACCCTCGCCTGCGACAACGTCGTTCACAATCGCGAAAATGATGGATTTAAGACTTGTTAATAACTTGGCAAAAATTTGGTGAATATGATCAATTTAACGTAAGTTAACTATCACTATTTCGCAAATAATTCAACTATTTTCAGCAAATCATCTAACTCTTTTCTGCGACGTATCGCAACAACACGGGACCTCCCCACCTCATGGACCGTGACGATCCCTGCCTTTCGTAGGGTGGCCACGTGTCGGTAGACGGCGCTGTAGCGGACCTTGAGGGCCCTCGAGAGCGCCTTAATGTGCAGCGGCCTGTCTGTCTCGGAGACGAGCTTGATGATCCTGAGCCTCGTGATGTTACCTAATGCGCTTAGGACCTTTGCGAGGTCCCTTAACCCATCCTCACCATTCATGTGATTAGATTATCACCACATCATTATAAGATTTCGATCCATCCTGTGATCGAGGGTTGCAGCAACGACATATAATAAATGTTGCATTATTACCGTTTCTTGGTTAACTACTCAAAATTGAGTAGAAGGGATCTAAGATCGTCGGCGTGAACGCCCTCAAGACCGCGACCGGGGCATCCCTTGGCGTGATCTCCGCGACCATCGCCATAATGCCGCTGAGCTTCGCCTACCCACCGATTCCCTACCTGAGATTCGAGCTAGCAGAGGTCCCGGCGTTCGTGGCAGCGCTAGGCTTCGGGCCGTCGGTGGGCCTTCTTGCCTCAACCGTCTACTTCCTCGGGTTGCTCGTGATGGGAGAGTTCTCACCGCTCGGTCCGTTGATGAAGTACCTCGCCGTCGTCTCGACCTTCGTCGGCATCTGGGCTATCGCACTACTCCGGAAGAGAGGACCGCAGCTCGCGATGAGGGTGGCCAGCTGGACAACAGGTTGCTTCTCGCGGGTCCTCGTCATGAGCGCGGTGAACTACCTGGTTCTGATCGTCTTCTTCCCGGATTTCTTGGGGTTCGCGGTCTCCACGCTCTCAGCCTTCCTCGGGACGGAGCTCAGTCCGAACCAACACGGGCTCGCGATGGTCCTCCTCTACACGGCATTCTACAACGTCCTCCACACGGTTCTGAGCATCGGTGCATCGGTAGCCGTGATCAACGCGATTAGAAGGTCGGGAGCCCTCGGAGTCGGCTGGAGGCCTTGGTACAGCGACTGAACCTCATAGCCGCTATCTCAACACGTAACCCTTATTAGAATACGAGGAGAGGCCAGCCCGTGGCCATAGATCCGGTCTGCGGCATGAAGGTTGACGAGAAGACCACAAAGCTCTCCCACGTTCACAAGGGATCTACCTATTACTTCTGCAGTCAAAGATGCCTCGACCTGTTCAGGAAGGACCCGACGAGATACCTGACGAAGTGAGCTGCTAGCTTAACTTGTGAAGACGCGGCTTCCCAAACCAGCACACCAGCATAACTAACTCTGTGGTCGCTTGATCGGTATCATTCTGGGCTTCGGAGTAGTCAGGTTGAGTGCGATCTCGAACATGTCCATAGAATACTCGACCACCCGCTTCACGTTGTCGAAGAGCATCCTGTACAGGACGATGGGGTCCTGCTTGGAACATCGCGACTGGAGCTCCGAGAAACTCAGCTCCAACTTGGTGAGGAGCTCGTCAGTACTCTCTAGGGAGCTGAGGGCAAACCTGTGATCTGGCTTGAGGACCAACTCGACCGCCTTCCTGAAGACCTGCTCTGACTCCAAGCAGACGCCGTAGAAATCACCGATCGGTTCGAACTTCCACGATTTGTCCACAGAGATCGACGCGATGGTCGTCGCGTGGTCTGCGACCCTCTCAACGCTCCTCGCTACGAGCGTGTAACCAATGAGGACCTGGGGATCTGGCACCTCCACCGCCTTAAGGGTCCTCGGATCGATGAGGGAGGCGTTCACGCTCCTCAGCAAGTAATGGTAGAAACGGTCTACCTCGTCGTCTCTGTCAAGAAGGTCAGCCACTTCCTCCGGCGACGGATCCTCCAACAGAGAGAGGCCGTCATGCACCATGTTCGCGGCCATGGTTCCCATCCTCTCCAACACGGTCAATGGGGTTAGGTTCTCGTAGAGCCTCATCACGCTCAGGACCATTCCGTCCAGACGCTCGTCGACGACCTCCACGCCTACCAGCCACCTCCTGATGAGGTTCTTGAGGGCCCTCTGAATCGCCACACCTCCCTTCTCACTCACGACGATCGTCTCGTAGCCGGCCAAGTACAACGAGATCAGCATACGAGTGGCCTGCTCCAGCGTCGTCCCGGGCTCAATTACGAGCTCCCCGTCAGACAGCGCGACGTTCTTCGGCATCAATATCAAGGGTCTGTCCTCTCCCTCTATCTCGATCACCTCACCCCCGCGTTCAAGCCCGAACCTCTCCGCCCAGAGCTTAGGCAATGAGACTGTAAGGGTCGAACCTCCTGTCTGCTGTACCCGCCGTTGATGCACCCTCACGATATATATAGCTTGTAAGCTGTCTATTTAGAGATTTCATCGCATTTTAGTTTAGTATTCTATTTAGAATATTGAGTAATCTATATAGAACTTAGAGAACCTACTTATTTGACCTCAAGAGGGGCCTGCTGAGATGGGATTGGGATCGAAGTCAGAATCGAAGGGAGCTACGCCGACCGCGATGGCAGCCGTGATGCTGGTGGTAGGTCTTGTAGTAGGGGCTGTCGCGATGTTCTTCGTTGGGGGAGGGTTAGGCCAGACAGGCGGTGTTGTGACCAGGTTCGAGACTGTTACGGTGGGCGGTGGTGCGACGGTCGTGAGGACGGTGACGCAGCCGGTGACACAGCTCGTAACCGTGACGGTGACTCCGCCTCCACCCACTCCGCCGAGGCTGACAGGGACGATTGAGATCGACGGTTCCAGCACGGTCTACCCGCTTACCGAGGCTGCAGCGGAGGCCTTCATGAAGCAGCACCCCGGCGTGACCATAACGGTCGGAATCTCCGGTACCGGAGGGGGCTTCAAGAGGTTCGTCGTGGGTGAGACCGACATCAACGACGCCTCGAGGCCGATAACGAGGGCGGAAGCCGAGACCGCCGCCAAGAACAACATCGTCTGGTTCGAGGTTCCGCTGGCCCTTGAGGGGCTGGCGATCGTCGTCCACCCGTCTAACAACTGGGTCGACTGCATAACGATATCCGAGTTGAGGGAGATCTGGAAGCCCGACAGCAGGATAACCCGGTGGAGCCAGGTAAGGTCAGGATGGCCGGACCAGCCGATTAAACTCTACGGAGCCGGCCCGGACTCAGGCACCTTCGACTACTTCACCGAGAGGGTCGTAGGGAGGGCTAAGTCGTCTAGGACCGACTACGTCGCCTCCGAGGACGACAACGTCCTGATCGCCGGTGTTGCCGGTGAGCGGTTCGCACTCGGCTACATCCCGTACGCGTATGTCGCGGAGGCTGCGGGCAGGGTGAAGATAGTGCCGGTCAGGGACGACGCCGTTGCAGGCGCGACCTGCGTCGAGCCCAACGACGAGACCGTTTCATCGTTCAGGTATCCGCTCTCCAGGCCTCTGTTCATCTACGTCAACAAGAAGAAGTACGACGAGAAGCCGGCCCTCAGGGAGTTCGTGATCTTCTACCTCGAGAACGGCGAGCAGTTCGTTAAGAAGGTCAAGTACACGCCTCTTCCCAGCTACTACTACAAGCTGGCAGCCTCGTTGGTGAAGGGCGGAACGCTGGACGGGCTCTTCGGACTCGCTCAGATGACTCTCAGGAACGCCGGACCTCGATGAATCAGTTAATGAACAGCTTTTTTCATTTTATGGTGGGATTTCTTGGGTTCACTCTCTACCCATGAGTTCCTGAAATCAGTCAGACGGAGGAGGAGAGCGGACAGTCTCTTCATGGTCGTCGTTCTATCGGCTACCCTCGTATCGACTCTCACGCTCATAGTGATCTTCACGACCCTCTCCGTGGAGTCGGTTGCCTTCTTCACACACGCCAGCATACTGGAGTTCTTGACGGGGACGAAGTGGACCGTGCTCTTCGCGGAGAAGCACTACGGCATATTGCCGCTCCTCAACGCAACGGTCCTCACGTCGCTGATCGCCATAGCTGTCTCCGCGCCCGCCGGAATCGCGGCAGCCATCTACTTGAGCGAGTACGCCGGCCCGAGGTTCAGGAACATAGCGAAGCCCGTGATAGAAACTCTCTCAGGGGTGCCGACGGTAGTTTACGGCTACTTCGCGCTGTACTTGGTCACTCCGAACTTACTCAGGGTGTTCTGGGAGGGGATCTCGATTCACAATGCGCTCGCGGTCGGGCTGATGATCGGCATCTTGACCTTACCGATCGTGGTAGCGATCAGCGACGACGCGCTGAAGGCGGTGCCTAACGACCTCAGGTTGGCCGCGTATTCGCTGGGTTCCCGGAAAATAGACGTCGTCTTCAGGGTGGTTCTACCTGCGGCCCTATCTGGAGTCGTGGCCTCGATAATACTGGCCTTCGCTAGGGCCATGGGCGAGACCTTGATCGCCGCGATCGCAGGCGGCTTCAGGCCGGTCCTCTCCTTCGACCCCGGTGAATCGATGCAGACCATGACCTCCTACATCGCTCAGGTGGCTACAGGTGACGCACCACACGGAACCGTTGAGTACCAGTCCTTATTCGCGGTCGGGTTCTTGCTGCTGTTGATCACCGCGACCCTCAACTTCATCGGTTTAAGGGTGATAAGGAGATGGGAGATCAAATACTAATTCGCGATCAGGTGGACCGACGTCGTTCAGACCTCAAGAGGTGGCTAGACAGGATAGTGCCGGTAGTTCTCAGCGTAGGAGTCTTCTTCGGCGTAACGGTCCTAGCGGCACTCGTCGTGGACGTGGTATTGGAGGGCTCTCACAGACTGAGCCTAAACCTGATCACGAACTACCCCTCTGCGAACCCAGCGGAGGCCGGAATGAGGTCGGCGATACTCGGAACGATCGCCACCGTTGGACTCTCCGCGGTCATCTGCATACCTCTCAGCATAGCTTCAGCGATTTACCTGATCGAGTATGCGGCGGGGAAGAGGTGGGCGGAGGTCCTCAGGTACAACATCGCTAACCTCGCGGGCGTGCCCTCGGTGGTCTTCGGCGTCGTCGGCCTCGGTTTCCTGGTGTACGGGCTCGGAGTTGGACGGAGCGTGCTAGCGGGAGCCTTCACATTGGCCATTTTGACCCTGCCATACGTGACGGTGACCTGCGTCGAGGCGATAAAGACGGTCCCCGAGGACCTCAAGTTCGGTGCCTACGCGCTCGGTGCGACACGCTTTCAGGTGGTCAGGTCGATAATACTTCCCAGAGCGCTCCCTATGATGTTGACCGGCGGCATACTGGGGATCTCCAGGGCGATAGGAGAGGCTGCGCCGATACTGGTGATCAGCGGCCTCCTCTTCATCCGGGAGGACCCCACATCACTCTTCGACAGGTTCACGGTGATGCCTTTGCAGCTCTTCAACTGGATCTCGAGGCCTCAACCGGCGTTCAGGGAGCTCTCCGCAGCAGGAATCATAGTGCTGCTGTTGATCCTTCTGGCCCTCAACTCCCTTGTCATTTACATGAGGTACAGGTTGTACAGGAGGCTTGAGGCAACATGAGCGCAGAGGACCTCCTCGAGAAGATTAAGGTTATCATCAGAGAAGAGGAAAGCGTGGAGGGAGCTGACGTGGAGAAGGACGCTGCAATTGCTACCGAGGGTCTCTCGGTGTCCTATAACGGCCGTCTTGCCGTAGAGGGGGTCAACCTCAAGTTCAGGAGCAACACCATCACCGCGATCATAGGGCCGTCCGGTTGCGGCAAGTCCACAGTGCTGCGTTCCCTGAACAGGATGAACGACCTTGTACCCGGCGCGAGAGTGACGGGCAAAGTCCTCTTCAGGGGCGTGGACATCTACTCGAAGGACGTTGACCCGGTTTTCATCAGGTCCAGAATAGGCATGGTCTTTCAGAGGCCCAACCCGTTCCCGATGAGCGTCTTCGACAACGTGGCCTTCGGACTCAGGGTCAACGGCTTCAAGCTCACCAAGGACGAGATGAAGAAGAGGGTGCAGGAGGCACTGATCAAGGCTGCTCTGTGGGACGAGGTGAAGGACAGGCTCGATGCCCACGCTTACTCCCTCTCCGGTGGCCAGCAGCAGAGGCTCTGCATAGCGAGGGCCCTTGCGGTTGAACCCGAGGTCCTCCTCCTCGACGAGCCGACCGTCTCCCTCGACCCCATATCGACCTCTAAGATCGAGAGGTTGCTCGTGGCCATCAAGCACGACTACACGATCATCATCGTCACGCACAACATGCAGCAGGCCGCTAGGGTCTCGGACTACACTGCGGTAATGATGACGGACGAAAACCTCGTTGGCAGGGTGACGGAGTTCGGGCCCACCAAGGAGATCTTCACCTCTCCGAAGGACCAGAGGACCGAGGCCTACATCAGCGGCCGCGTCTCCTGAACTCCGTGAACCTTCCGACTTCTCTTTGGACGTAAGACCTTTAAAACTAGGGCCGCACAACTAAGTCGGGGTTGAAGAGGCTTAACCTGATCAGGGTACCACAGTTGAAGGACCCCATGACAATATTGGGTTTCGGGGGGTGGGCCGATGCGGGAAACGTCTCGACGCTTGCACTTGCCTACTTGAGGGACTCGGAGGGCGCAGCGGAGATGGGGAGGCTGGAGGTTTCGGACTTGATCGACCACACGCAGCACAGACCGATCGTGACCATAGAGGGCGGGTTCATCAAAGACCTGAAGTTGCCGACCTTCGAGATTCACTACGCGATAAAGAAGGACAGGGACCTGGTTCTGGTGAGCGGTTACGAGCTCTCCCACAGCTGGAAGGAGCTCATCGACAACCTCTTCGAGCTGATGGATACCCTGGGGTCTAGGACGCTCGTGACGATAGGGGGGCTGATCGACAGGACGCCGCACACAAAGCCCGTGAAGATATCGTTCCTGACGACCAGCGAGCGGCTCTACGCGAAGTCCATGATGCACGGCCTGAACCCCTCGAACTACAGGGGACCCGCGTCGATGCACAGCTTCATCATGCACAACTGCGCTCTCAGAGGGGTGGAGGCGATATCGCTGTGGGGCCACGTCCCCTCCTACCTAAACATACCCAACCCGAGGGCCGTGCTGGCGGTGCTGGAGAAGCTGACGTCAATCGTTGAGGTCCCGCTCAGGCTCGAGAGGCTCTACTTCGACGCGGCCGTCTTCGACAGCAAGGTCAACTCGCTCGTCGAGAGCGACGAGGACCTCAAGGAATTGGTCAAGAGGCTGGAGGCTGAGTACGAGGAGCAGGAGGACAGGCCGTCCTACATCGACTGAGGACCTCGGGGATCGAGACTTGAAATGGATGTTGATCGGCTGCGGCCAGATGGGTAGCTGGTTCGCGAGGAGGCTCAGCTCTCAAGGGCATTCCTTGCTCCTCTTCGACAGGCGGCCAGAGGCTGTCGAGGGTCTCTCGAAGGAGGTCAACGGTGAGGTGCTGAAGGGGCTAGAGGCCGTTGACGGTGTGGACGTCGTGATGCTGGCCGTGCCGGTCATCGAGGCGAAGAAGGCTTTGAGGGAATTGATGAGGGCCGGTGTCAGGTATGCAGGCGTCGTGGACGTCTCGGCGCTCAAAGGTCCCCTCATGGATGCGGCGAGGGCCATTAGGGCTAAAGGGATAACCGTCGCGCTGATACATCCGCTCTTCGGCCCGAAGACCGAGAACATTGAGGGCACTTACACGGCCCATGTGGAGCCGGGGGACCTCGATAGGGAGGAGGAGCTGATACGGTCACTCCTGCCGGGCACGACCCTCCTGAGAATGGGGTGGAGAGAGCACGACAAAGCTTCAGCCCTCTCAGTCTCTCTGACTCACTACTTGGGATTGGCTCTGGCAGAGGTCATGGCCGGAAGCTCAAGGACGCTTCCGACGAACAGCATGCGGGTCGCGGTCAGGCTGGCGGAGATCTCCCTACAGGAGTCCAGCTCCTTCTACGACGACCTCGTGATGTGCTCAGGCACAGCCATGGCAGCGCTCAGGAGGTACGTTAGGGTCTGTGAAGAGGTGCTCAATGCAGCCGAGGAGAGACGCCTGGGCCGGCTTCACAGCAGACTGAAGAGGAGATGGCAATCGAGGCCGGAAGAATCAGCGGTCGTAAGGTAAGCGTTATCTTCAGCGCTCAACGACGCCGTTGATGAGTCTGAGGTTCGCAGCGACCCGATACGTGGGGAAAGCAGTTCCCAGGATCGAGGACCTGAAGCTTTTGACCGGGAAAGGGAGCTTCGTAGACGACCTCTGGCTGCCGGGAGCGCTTCACGCTACCTTCGTGAGGAGCAAGTACCCGCACGCGAGGATCGGCTCGATCGACGTCAGCAGGGCCCTCAGGGTCAACGGTGTGGTGACGGTGCTCACGGGCGCGGACTTGAACCCGAAGGTTGGACCGCTGGCGAGCGACGCCAATCCCAAGTACTCGAGGATACCGGTCGTGAAGCCGCTCGCTGAGGGGAAGGTGCGATACGTCGGTGAACCGATAGCGATCGTCGTGGCTGAGGACAGGTACGTGGCCCATGACGCCGCGGAGCTCGTCGATGTGGAGTACGAGCCCCTTCCGTCGGTCTCCGACCCCGAAGAGGCCCTCAAGCAGGGCGCACCGTTGGTTCACGAGGAGTTCGGGAACAACGTGGCCTTCACCTACTTCAGGACCGGGGGCGACGTTGCCGAGGCCTTCGGAGCCGCAGACCTGGTCGTGA
>JANXEU010000020.1 GCA_025058055.1 Candidatus Calditenuaceae archaeon | reverse complement strand
CCTGCCGTTCCAGTCGATGAGCCCCAGCCTCCCCCTCAGCGTCCAGAAGACGTGGGTCGTCTCGTGGAGCCCGACCGAGGTCGGCCTGTAGACCTCTCTGCTTCCCCACCTGCGGTGCTTGTCCCCGAGTGCGAAGAAGGCCCTCATCCAGCCCCAGACCGGCCTGCAGTCCTCGTCGACCGCGACCACACCACCTCCCGCCTCCATCCCGATTACCGTCACGTTCCCCCCGAGCTCCGCGAGCCCAAGCCTCAGCGCAGAGTGCGGCTTCATCGGCCAGAAGACGTTCCTCGTCGAGTCCGGCGGACACGACCAGACCACCGACCCGTTTTCCTCCCTGACCTCGTAGACGCCCTCTCTGCTCCTGTTCACCGCCACCAGCAAATCGCCGCCGAAGTCGTTCCCGTGGAATCCGCTGGTCGTGCTGCCCTCGACCCTAGAGAGCTTCGCGACTCCGGACCCCAGGTCGAGGTTCCAGACAGTGTTCCCCTTGAAGTCGATCCTCCTGACGAACCCCGCGGAGTAGTCCGTGATGATCAGGCCCTTAAGGTCGGAGGTCGGGAGGCAGTCGTGGGACCACCTCGCGTCGCTCGGCCTCGCGATCAGCCTGACGTTCCTCCCCTTCCTCGAAACCAGGACGTAGTTGTTGTCGAGGTCCGCGCAGATCACGTCCCCCGGCATGGCCCCGATCTCCGGTATCTCCTCGGTGACCATCCTGACGATGTGCGGGTTCGCGGTGACGGCCCTCCCTCCGACCCTGTGCTCCCAGACAACCTCTCCGGACTCGAGGCTGTAGATCAACGCCGACCTCTTCATGTGTGGGTCGGCCATCACGAGCACCTCCTCGCCGGTCACGGGGTCGACGAGGTTCTCCGCGAAGTGGGGCGCGTAACCGTGCCTAGAGAAGAGGACCCTAGCCTTCAGACCAATCATCGGCCGCAGAAGAGGGACCCGGATATTCAGCTTTCCCACGGGGCCAAAGGTTAATGGGGGCTGAGGAGGAGTCCGACTCAGCGGATGGCGAGGCTCGGCCAGCACTTCCTCAGGGACAGAATGGTGGCCGAACGGATGGTGGAGCTCGCGGAGATACGGAGGGACGACGTGGTCCTCGAGGTCGGGACCGGGATCGGCGAGCTGACCGAAGCCATAGCTCGGACCGGGTGCAGGGTCGTGACCGTCGAGATCGACTCGAGGCTCGCGGAGGTCGCGAGGAGGAGGTTGAGCTCCTACGGGAACGTCGAGGTGGTCAACGGCGACGCCCTGAGGGTCGAGCTCCCGGAGTTCAACAAGGTCCTTTCGTCCCCTCCCTACTACATCTCCACGAGGCTCCTCAGGTGGCTGGCCACGAGGGCGCTCCCGGAGAGGGCGGTCCTGCTCCTCCAGAGGGAGTTCGCGGAGAAGCTGGTCGCAGAGCCAGGGACGAGGAAGTACGTCCTCACGAGCCTGCTGGTGAGGAGCGCCTTCGACGTCCGGATCGCCTTCGACATCGGCAGGAGGGCGTTCAGCCCGCCCCCTAAGGTCACTTCCTCCGTGGTGACGCTCTCGAGGAGGCACGGAGAGGTCTACCCGGACTGGTTCGTCGAGGCTCTCGCGAGGGCCTTCACGACGAGGCGCAGGCTCCTCAGGGGGGTTCTGGCCCGGATGTCGGTTCCGTGCCCTCCGGAGCTCTCGGAGCTCAGGGTCTGCGAGCTCGACCCGGACCTGGCCCGCAGGCTCCTCGAAGCCCTCCGAGAGGGCCGTAGGCCGCACCAACTCGCGTAGATATTGAGGGGAGGGAGACTGTATGACGTGGTGAGCAGGTGGGTCTACCCCGCTGTGGGCATGGCGGCCAACCTGGTCCTCGGGACTATCTACAGCTGGAGTGTCTTCCGCAGGCCCCTCGAGGACTTCTGCGGTTGGTCGGAGTTCGAGTCCTCGCTGCCGTTCTCGGTCTTCCTCTTCTCCTTCGCTGCGACGATGCCCTTCGGAGGCCGGATGATCGCGAGGCACGGACCACAGCTCACCGCGGCCTTCGGCGCGGTCCTCGTCTGGGCCGGATGGGTCCTCTCGAGCCTCGTCTTCCCGATGAGGGACTCGCTACTTCTGACGCTCTTCTTCTACGGCGTCGTCGCGGGCGTCGGCGTCGGGCTCTACTACGGCGCCCCGATCGCGGTCTCGAGCAGGTGGTTCCCCGAGAGGAGGGGGCTGGCGGTCGGGCTGACGGTCCTCGGGTTCGGGCTCTCGCCGCTGATCACGGCGCCCCTCGCGGCCCACTCGATCCTCCAGCTCGGCGTGACCAGTGCGTTCGCGGTGCTCGGAACGGCGTTCGGGGTCCTGCTCGCGGTCCTCTCCAGGCTCCTCAGGTTCCCTGAGGTCGGGGAAGTTCAAAAGAGGGCAACAGAGGCGAGCAGGTCCTCCGAGAGGGACATCGCGCCTGACAGGATGGTGAGGACGGAACTCTTCAGGGCTCTCTGGCTCTGCTACCTCTTGGGGACCTTCGGCGGCTTCATCGCGATCTCCCTCTCCGCGAAGTACTGCATCGACGTGATCGGCATGACCCCACAGGCCGCTGCGGCCATGACCGGGCTCTTCGCGGTCTTCAACGGCGCAGGCAGGCCCTTCTTCGGGTACCTGACCGACAGGCTCTCCGCTAAGGCCGCGGCCCTGTTCAGCTTCGTGATCCTCCTGATCGCGTCCTCGACGATGGCGCTCTCGAGCTCGGTCGCCGCCTTCGTCGCCTCCTTCTCCGCGCTCTGGTTCGTCTTCGGGGGCTGGCTCACGATCGCGCCCAGCCTGACCTCGAAGTTCTTCGGGTTGAGACACCTCTCGACCAACTACGGGATCGTCTTCACCGCCTACGGAGCATCGGCGCTGCTCGCGCCCCCCATCGCCGCGTACCTCCGCGAGTCCTTCGGGAACTACGCCGCGCCCTTCGCGACCACCGCTGCCCTCTCGGTTATCGGGATGGCCCTCGCGGCCCTCAGGCTGAGACCCGAGCTGGAGGGGAAGTCCTGAAGCCGGTCGGCCGCGGGAAGCTTTTTCGTCGACGGAGCGAGAATATCTGGGGCTGGGCGTGGACTACGGCTCGGTCGCGGTCTCGAGGGTCGAGGCGGGACTCGAGAGGAGCTACTGCGAGGTCTGCGGGAACGTCGCGAGGTTCTGCAGGCTGATGAGGTGCCCGTTCTACAGACACGTCGTCGATGAACTGAGGGACCTGATCTCGTCGTCGAGGAGCTCGGTCTTCGGTCCCACTCCTCCGGCGATGCTGGTGGGCGAGAGGGGTTATCCGAGGGTCATCGCGGGGCCCGCGGTCAGCGTCGCTCCGGAGCCGCTCGTCGGACCGGACCCCAGGGAGTGGCTCGGCAGGTCCTTGGAGGAGCTCCTCGCCTCGAGGCTCTCGTTGGTGATGGGGAGGAAGTGGGTCGACGCCAGGAGGCCGCTCTCCGAGAGGACGGTCCAGGAGCTGGTTGAGGCCGAGCTCTCCATCAGGCCCGTCGACATCGAGCTCTCCTACGAGGGCTCCATCGTCCACAGGCCCGGGTTCTTCGCGAGGTCGATGCCCCACGGCCCCTCCGTGAGTCTGAAGTCTGCCCGCGTCGTAGGGAACCCGAGGATCCCGAGGAAGGTCGAAGAGGTGATCGAGGGGGAGATGAGGGCCGAGCAGGCGGCGATCGAGCTCGCGGAGAGCGGGCTGGACCAGCAGTACGTCACGAGGGCCCTCTCAATCGGCGCGCTCGGCTCCCCCGCGAGGCGGCGGCTCGTCCCGACCGAGTGGAGCATAACAGCGGTCGACGACATCCTCTCGAGGCCGCTGCTGAGGAGGGTGAGGAGGTACCAGACCCTGAACGAGGTGAGGCTCCACAGCTTCTCGGCCCTCCACAACTCGGCCCACGTCCTGCTCCTTCCGACCGCCTGGGCCTTCGAGCTCCTCGAGGGGTGGCTGAAGTTCCCGGAGGACTCGCCCTACGCGGACCACGAGCTCCACTTCGGGAGGACCGACTACGCCGAGAACACCGGAGGTGCCTACTACGCGGTCAGGCTCGCAGTCCTGCAGCACCTCGAGTCCGAGAGGAGGCAAGCGGGCGCGGTCGTCTTCTTCGAGGTCGGGAGGGGCTGGATACCGCTCGGCGTCTGGAGGTTCAGGGAGGTGACCGCGGCAGCGCTCGAGAGTCCGCCGGAGAGGTTCCAGACCCTCGAGGAGGCCTTGGAGCGGATCAGGCCGAGGCTCGAGCTCCCGCTGGAGAGGTACCTCGCGAGGAGCGCAGTCATCAGGATGCTGGTCGCGCAGGGGACCCTCACGGGCTCGAGGACGCTCTGACGGCTTTCGAACGGGGAGAGCGGGTCAGAGGATCAGGACGGAGAGGAACGCAGTGAGCATGACCGAGAGGAGGAACAGGTCGGTCGCCCTCACGTCCAAGGGCTCGAGCGGCCTCCATGCGTACGGGTCGAAGCCCCTCGCCTCGAGCGCCGTAGAGAGCTTCTCCGCCCTCTCGGCCAATCCCTGGAGCACAGCCCTCATCAGGTGACCAGCCCCCGTGAGGTAGCTCATCGGGTGCGTCAGCAGCCCCTTGCTCCTCAGGGCCAGGACGACCTCGTCGAGGGAGTCGAGCGTCCTGACGACGATCGTGTGGGAGACTGCTATCGCCGCGGACATCCACCTCGGGAACCTGAGGTGCGAGGAGAGCGACCACGCGAGCTCCCACGGGTCCGTGCCGTACGCGAAGAGCAGCGCCGAGGAGGTCAGCGTCCAGACCCTTAGAGGGAGGAGGGCGAGCAGGGAGGGGTCGCGGTAGGGTGAGTTGAGTAACGCGAAGGCCCCGAGCCCCAGCCCCATCGGGAGCAACTTGAGGCACCACTTCGCCACCTGGGAGGGACTCTGGGCGACGGCGGAGGCTGCGGCCGTGACGACTGCCGCGATCGGGAGGAGGTGAACCGGGTCGCGCTCCAGCGTCGCCGCGCTCGCCGCTGCCAGCAGAGCCAGAAGTGAGACGGTCGGGTGAACCGCGCTCCTCCTACGGATCAACCCTCCTCACCGACCTCTCTTGGAGGACGTGGACCTCGTCGGCGACCGACCTGACGAAGTGCCTGTCATGGGACGCGACCAGCACGATCGAACCCGTCCCGGCCACCGACCTGATCACCTCGGCCATCAGCTCCTTGTTCGCGGGGTCGAGGCCGGCAGCCGGCTCGTCGAGCGCGATGAGTGCCGGCCTCCTCAGGACCGTAGAGAGGACCGCGACGGCGCGCTTAGCTCCCAGGCTGAGGCCGTGTACGGGCTCCTCGAGGAGCCACCTCGGATTAACCTCGTACGTCAGGGAAGTCCGGGACCTCGAGGCCAGCCCGATCTCCTCGGCGGCGGTCCTCTCGGTCAGGTACGCGCTCGGGTTCTGCGGGCAGTAAGCGGCCCTCGGCGGAGAAGGAGGCGAGCCGTCGAGGGTCACCCTGCCCAGCCAGGGCTTCAGGGCGCCGGCGAGCAGCTTCAGCGCGGTCGACTTCCCGGAGCCGTTCGGGCCTGTCAGGGCGACGACCGTCCCGGACCCCGCGGCCAACGAGAGCCCTCTGATCACCTCCCTGCCCCTCCTGTACCCGAACCTGACGCCCTCCGCGACCAGCTCGTGGGACCTCGACCCGTCAGGGTCCGCGGCCTGTAACTTCACAGAGAGCGCCTCGCGTTCGCAGTCGAGCTCGACCTCGACGTCCGGCCCGATCGGGAGGTCCGCCCGGTCGCTCACAGCCGCGACCACGAGGGTGCCCTCCGAGATCACCTCGCGCAGGACCTGGGCCACCTCTTGCCTCGCAGCCTCGTCGACGTGGGAGAGGGGGCCGTCGAGCAGGAGGAGCCTCGGCCTCGGCACGAGCGCGGCCGCTATCGCGAGCCTCTGGACCTGCCCGCCTGAGAGCTCTCGGACCCTCTCGCCGGACCTCTCGCTCATCCCCACGGACCTCAGGGCCCACTCGACGGAGTTGACGGCCTCCTCGGGCCTCAAGCCCAAGCACTCGGCGGAGAAGAGCACTTCGTCTATTACCCTTTCCCTCACCATAACTGAATAGGGATCGTCGGAGACGTAGGAGACGAGCCTCCTCAGCTCCCGCGGGCCGAAGTCCCTCAGCTCCCTGCCCATTAAACGCGCTGAGCCCTCGTAGGGGAGGAGGCCCGCGAGAGCGAGCATCAGCGAGCTCTTCCCGCACCCGTTCGGGCCGACGACCGAGACCAGCGAGGGCCCTTCGACCTCGAGGTCGACCTCAGGCCCGAGCCAGCCGCCCCGCCTCGGCCTGAACCGCTCGAGCCTCAGCAACCGGCCATCCCCTCAGGGAGCCGGCCTCAACGAGCCTGTCGACGACGACCTTGACCACAATTCCTCCGAGCAGGACGCCGCTGACCAGCATCGCGCCCACGATCGAGGCGTGGAGCCAGATCGGGTAGGTCCTGCAGGCCGGGTAGAAGGGCGAGACCAAACAGTCGAAGGGGTAGGCCGCGACCACGGGCAGCGCTCCCGCGAGGGCCATCGTCCCCCATCCCCACCTCCTGTACCTCCCCAGCGCGAAGGCCAGCTCGCTCATGATCCCTTGGGCCGGGCCGTAGTAGTAGAGGAGGACCGAGTAGGGGCTGATCAGGAGCAGCTCGACGACCGCCGCGATCGTCTCGCCCGCGAAGGCCGCTCCCCTCTTCCTGATCACGTAGGCCGGAAGCGTCCCTCCCACGAACCAGAGCCCGTAGATCGCCGCTATCCCCAGGTGCCCGAGGAGCGGGTAGACCACCAGCACCGCGATCTGGCTCCAGGCCGCGAAGACGACCCCCGCCAGCGCCGAGAACGCCGCCAACCCCACGATGTCCCTCGTCGTGAACCTCCCGCCGCTCACGGCCGACCTGGTCAAAGGGCTTCCGCATAAATCATCATATCAGCCGCTTATGGACTCGGGTTTTATAAGGTATGGGGCCGAGGGGCCGGCGGCATGAGGGCGGTGATCCTCTCGGGAGGCGAGGGGAGGAGGCTGAGGCCGCTGACGTACTACTTCCAGAAGTCTATGATCCCGGTCGGGAGGAGGCAGATGCCCCTGCTCTACTACATCATGGCGAACCTCGCCCACCACGGCGTCAGGGACTTCTTGGTGCTGGTCGGTTACAAGTCCGAGCAGGTCGTCAACTTCTTCGGCGACGGGAGCAGGTTCGGGTGGAGGGTGAGCTACGTCGAGGACGCGGAGGGATACTCGGGGACCGGAGGCGCGATGCTGAACGCGATCGAGCGGGGCGCCCTCTCCACGGACGAGGACGTTCTGGTCCATTACGGCGACATCCTCACCAACTTGAACGTCACGAGGCTGATCGAAGCGCACCGTTCGAGGTCTTCGGATGCCGTGTTGGCCCTATCCAAGTCCTACGAGCTACCGGTCGGCGTCGCTAGAGTCGAAGACGGAAGGGTCCTAGAGCTGGTTGAGAAGCCGAAGATCGACCTTTACGTGACCATAGGGGTTTTGACGCTCTCACCGAGGGCGCTCACGATCCTTAGGGGGTTGGGTAGGTCATCGGACATCATGAGGAACCTAGTGCCGACGATGATACGGAACAACATGGCCGTTTATCCGTACCTTCTCGAGGACGAGGAGTGGTTCGACGTCGGCTCCACGGAGCGCTACGAGAAGCTCAACTCCGAGGACATCGATGCGATGTTCGATTTTCTAGAAGACTAGATTCTTGGGCTTACAGCTAATAAGATGGCTCCTCTCATGGTCTCGTAGATCGATCATGGAGGTCAGGTTGGTCGAGAGGGCTGAAGACTCGCTGACACTCGAGCTGAAAGGCGTGAACTTGTCCTTAGCTAACGCGTTACGCCGTCACGCGATCAACGAGGTGCCGGTGATGGCTGTGGAGGAGGTGCTGGTGATGGAAAACTCGTCAGTTATCAACAACGAGGTCTTGGTTCACAGGATCTCCCTGATACCTTTCGTTACCGACTTGGACAACTACAGACTTCCGGAGACGTGTGACTGCAACAACAGGCTCGGATGCGAGAGATGCGTCGTGAGGTTCTCGCTAAAGTCATCGGCCGTTAACGAGGTGATCACAGTTTACTCTAGGGACATGGTGTTGGAGAGTGGGGCCAGCATCGTCAGACCCGTTAGCGGAGACTTCCCCATAGTGAAGCTGGCTCCTGGACAGGCGCTGGAGTTGGAGCTCTACGTCAGGTTGGGCAAGGGCTCAAAGCACGCCAAATGGCAGCCCGGCATCGTCACTGTTTACGACGGCGAGTCAGGTACTAGGAGGCTCTACGTCGAGTCCTTCGGCTTCCTTCCACCTGAGAGGATAATTATCGAGGCTGCGAGGGCCTTCGAGAGAGTTGTTAAGGACTTGAAGTCCGCGATCGAGGAGGCGATGAGGGGTGGGTAAGCTCCACAAGCCCAGACCTACGAAGTACGACGGTCTCGTCTCAGCTGTGAGCAGACTGGCCGACTCATCAGAACACCGTGAACGATTCTGGGAGAGGGTACTGGAGGAGTTGAAGAGGAGCAAGAGATCCAGACGCGTCGTCAACCTCTACGAGCTGAACAGAACAACCTCACCACACGACCGAGTGATTGTCCTCGGAAAGCTGCTCGGCATCGGAAGGCTTGACCACCCGCTAACGGTGGTGGCGTTCGACTTCTCCGAGACCGCGTACGAGAAGGTGAAGAGAGCTGGAGGAACGGCCATCTATCTCGATCAGTTCGTAACCGAAGGCGCGAGAGAAGTCTCGGGGTATAGGCTGATGGGGTGAGAGGGTTGGAAGAGCTCGTCGTGATTGACGGATCCGGCCACAGGTTCGGCAGGCTGGCCTCGAGGGTCGCGAAGATGCTGCTCGAGGGGAAGAGGGTCGTCGTACTGAACGCGGACAGGATCGTCATCACCGGCACGAAGTCGGCCGCGCTGGAGAGGTATCAGAAGCTCCTGGACAGGAAGTGGTATTCCTCGATCGAAAAGGTGCAAATCTCGAACCCACGTAGGCCAGACAGGGTCTTCTGGCAGGCAGTAAAGAGGATGCTCCCGAAGAAAAAGGCCTTGGGCGAGGAGGCCCTCTCAAGACTAAGGGTCTACGTCGGCATACCTAGTGAGTTCGCGAAGTGCCGCACCTTGAGGATACCGGACGCGGAGCACAGAAGCAACATCAGCAGGTCGGGGAAGCTGGTCAAGTCGATTACTTTAGGGGAGCTCTTGGTGCTCATCGGAGGCCGCGTGACAGCACAAGGATCTCCTGAAGGTCCGGAATGAGCTCTAGGTCGAAGAACGCGATAGTGGCCCTCCTCACCAAGAGCAGGAGGTATCTCACAGACGAAGACGTCCTGTCGGTGCTTCACGTGATAGCACATCTGAAGAAGGAGCCCTTCTCGCTCAGAGACCTGAAGGCCATGCTCCCAGATAGCGTGGTCTCACGTCCCCGCGTCGCTAGGAGCATCACCAACTTGCTCAACACGTTGATCGCGATCGGCTACCTCGAGCGGTTCAGCGAGCGCAAGTACAGGAAGCTCTACGACAACCTGTCTCTGTACCTGATAAGTCAAGTAATGGAACTGTCCTCGGTTGAGAACGCACCACTCACCGTCAGAGCGGAGGAGAGCGTCCTGAAACAGCTTAAACGTAGCAGGGTCGAGAGCAACAGGGAGAGCGGCTCTTGATCAGCCGCTGAACGCCCTCCTCACAATCTGATCCACGTCAACCTCCCCAAACTCTACTCCCAGCTCCGCGAGTGACTTTGACAGCGCCCTTATCGTCCTCGCGACTCTGTCGGGCGTTACGAGCCCCATGTTACCGATCCTGATGATGAGGCCCTTAGTCTTGCCCATGCCACCTGAGATGAGAACGCCGTACTTCTCCTTCATCAGCTTCGTCAACTGAACGTCCTGAACTCCGTCCGGAAGTCTGGCCGCGATCAGCGTCCGCGACCTGAACTGTTGTCGTGGAAAAACGCGCAGGTTCATCTCCTCTAGGGCCTCGTAGAAGGCCGTGCTGCCCTGCCTGTGCGCAGCATACCACCTCTCCAGCCCCCTCTCGAGAATGTAGTCGAGGGATGCGTCGAGACCGTAGAACAACGTGATAGCCGGCGTGAAGGGCGTCTCGAGTCTCTTCATGAACTCCTCGTGCGATACTAGATCGAAGTAATGGGGCCTCTTGGGCTTTTTGCGGATCTTCTCCCGGGCCTCCTCTGAGACGTGGACGATCGCCAATCCTGGCGGTGCAGCGAGGCATTTCTGCGTCCCACCGACGAAAGCGGTCACGCCCCACTTGCTCAGCTCCAGGGGATAGCCGCCGATAGAGGTCACTCCGTCGACGATGAGGACGATCCCCTGCTTCCTGCAGTACTCAGAGATCTCTTGAACGCTGGGGTTAAAGGCGCCTGTGGAGGTCTCGTTGTGAACTATGAGGGCCACGTCGATACCGTTCGTTGACTCGACCTCCTTCCTGAACTCCTCAACAGTCACAGCCGTCCCCAGCTCGTTCTCGACGCGAATGACGTAGTCCGAGTAATATTCAGCCGCGACCGTCATCCTCTCGGCGAAGAGGCCGTTCACGAACGCTAGCACCCTGTCTTCCCTGTCGATGAGGTTGGAGACCGCGCACTCGATTCCGCCAGTTGAGGAGCACGTGAGGACGTAAACGTCGCCCGAAGTCGCCCCTAACACCTTCCGGACCTTCTCAAGCACCTGCTCGTGCAACCTCCTGAACTCGTCAGCCCTGTGATTGATCATACGACGGCGCATCGCCTCTAGGGTCTCCTTTGGTACATCAGTAGGGCCTGGGAGCATCAGGATGAAGTCATCATGCTCCATGTCTAGTCAGCGACACGGCTACTAATCAATCGATTCGTTATGCAATGTGCCTTCGGACCGGAGGCGTATGAGCTCGGATATCTCCGGCGTGTAGGGGACGTCCCTGAGGCCTCGATGAACGACGACCCTGATGCGCTCCTCATAGAACCTGTCGATGAAGTAGCCTGGACCCAACGAAACCGTTTCAGCCGACATGAGGTCCTTCAAGAACTGCTCCCTGATCGACTCGTCCTCCGTTGTAATGACCTCAAGCGGGGTCAAAGTGTAGAGCAGCCTGCCGTGCACTAGGTGTCTCGTCGACTTCGGAGGGAACCTTTTTCCTCTCATGACCGCATCGACTACCTCCCTCTTCTCGAGGACGGGGACAGCGTATCCCAGCTTAATGACTCCTGAACGCACGCCCGAGATGACATTGGCCTCCGTGTTGTACCTGATTCCGAAGCGTCTCAGGGCCTCATCGACCCGGGCGACCTCTCTAAAGAGCAGGTCTACACCTGAAGCACCAAATGGCATGAGGTACGCAACCTCTGAGCCGTGGACCAGTAACAACACCGCCCCTCTCCGCCTCCTCACCGCCTCGAGTCCATCTTCTAAGCTGGACCGCTCGAAGACCGCGTTCAGCGATGACCTTAATGCCTCTAGAACGTCCTCGATGCCGTAGCGCCTGTCGATCACCCTGTACCACGCCTTCAGCTCCACTTCCTCCGAGAAGTAGTCCACCGTGTAAGCGAGTATCCGCTTCGCACCCAACCTGCGTAAGGCCTCGAACCTGTGTGAGCCGTCGAGGATCATGCCGTGTGACTCTTCCACTACTATCGGATGGAGGAGCCTCCCGGTTGAGAGCAGATCGTTCATGATCGATCCCACGAGCTCCTCAACGACCTCCTCATGGGGCCTCAGACGACCGACCTCCACGAAGGCGAGCCTCCCCATGTCGCCACATCATATCATGTGCTGCTGCCCTATAAAAAATGGAGAAAGTTCGACCCTATGAGATTAGTCGTGGAAGGGAGTGAAGGTGTGACCTCTAACCCACGCTTCCGCTCATCTCGAGCTCGATCAGCCTGTTGAACTCGATCGCGTACTCCATCGGTAGAGTCTTAGTGAAGCCTTCGAAGAACCCGAGGACTATCATGTTGAGGGCCTCCTGCTCCGGAATGCCTCTGCTCATGAGGTAGAAGAGTTGATCCTCACCAATCTTTCCCACCGTAGCCTCGTGCGTCACGGTGGCGTCGTCCTCCTGTATCTCGTTGTAGGGATACGTGTCGGTCCTGGACCTGTCGTCCAGTATGAGGGAATCGCACCTCACGCTCGACTTGACGCGCCTCGCGCCCTTTGCGACGTGCAGCAGCCCCCTGTAGCTGACCCTACCACCGTCCTTGCACACCGACTTGGAAGTGATCCGGCTGGTCGTGTCGGGAGCTAGGTGAACTGCTTTCGCGCCCGTGTCCTGATGCTGCCCGCGTCCGGCGAACGCAACCGAGAGGATCTCGGCCCTCGCACCTCTGCCGAGGAGGTAAACGCTCGGATACTTCATGGTGACCTTGCTGCCTATGTTGGCGTCGACCCACTCGACCGTGGCCTCCTCGTAGGCGAAGGACCTCTTCGTGACGAGGTTGTAGACGTCCGTGCTCCAGTTCTGGAGGGTCGTGTACCTCACGTGGGCACCCTTCAGCGCGATCACCTCGACCACCGCCGCGTGGAGGCTCTCGGTGCTGTAGATCGGCGCGGTGCACCCCTCGATGTAGTGGACCTTGCTGTAGGGCTCCGCTATGATCAGGGTCCTCTCGAACTGGCCCATGTTGGAGGCGTTGATCCTGAAGTAAGCCTGAAGCGGGAACTCCACATGCACTCCCTCGGGGACGTAGACGAATGACCCCCCGCTCCATACGGCCGTGTTCAGCGCCGCGAACTTATTGTCATCGGCAGGGATCACCGTACTGAAGTACCTCCTCACGATCTCCGGGTACTCCTTGACAGCGGTGTCCATGTCACAGAATACGACGCCGAGCTTCTCCAGCTCCTTCCTGACGTTGTGGTAGACCACCTCCGAGTCGTACTGAGCCCCGACTCCGGCGAGGAACTTCCTCTCCGCCTCCGGTATGCCGAGCCTCTCGAAGGTCCTCTTGATGTACTCGGGGACCTCCTCCCAGCTCTGATACTTGCCCTCCGTTGGCCTAACGTAGTACCTCATCTTCTGGAAGTCGAGGGAGTCGAGGTTTCCTCCCCACTTCGGCATCGGCTTCTCGAGGAATGTCCTGTAGGCCTGTAACCTCTTCTTCCTCATCCACTCCGGCTCACCCTTGATCCTCGAGATCTCGTCGACCACCTCCTCAGAAAGACCTGGTTTCGTGGTGTACACTGGCTGAACCTCGTCCCTGAAGTCGTACCTGCTGTAGTCGAACCGAATCTCCTGCGCAACCATTCGCTATAACGCCGTTATGGCATTATTTAATTATAAAGCTATAACACAAAGACCGTGCAGGGACGTAACTCAGCGCCCGGTTCGTGATGGGCTTAAGAGCTGCATGAGAGGCCTGAGTATTGAATGAGCACGTACGTCTACGATGAGCTGCTTCTGCCACAGGAGGCCCTAGAAAGGGTGGCGAAGACCGGTAAGGTGGCTCGGATCAACTACATCAAGAAATACGGCGAGGAGCCCCCGGGTTGGGTAATAGGTTACGGTAGGCTCGAGGGGAGGAGGTTCTATCTGGAGGGAGAGGTGATCGCTAGACACCTGATAATTAACGCGAAGAGTTACGGAATGATCGCGTTTCAGGACACGCCCAGCGGCGAGACCGTTGACCGAGGCTGGATATTGGTCCCCTACACGAAGCTCGAGTTCGACGGCGAGCTCTGTGTGATCGAGTGACCCTCAGAAGACCGGCTTGATTGGAGACTTCAACGGCTTTATCGACTTCCCGAAGAACCTGATGAATGAGCTCATGTCCTCGAGCGTGCTGGCTCCGGCGAAGACGTCTACGTAGGGCAGAGCTGTCAGCATGCCTACCGTCATGGGCTTGAAGTTCGGCTTGTCGGCGTGCGGGTTGAGCCACACGAGCTTCCCTACCCTAACCTTCAGACCCTCGAGACTCTCCCTGAGGACCTCGGGCTCTCCAGTGTCCCAACCGTCACTGATGATTATCGCGACCCAAGACCTATCGACCAGCGTGCCGTAACGCTCCAAGAAGGTCCTGAGACAGCTGCCGATTCTGGTCCCGCTCCCCCAGAGGTCGATCCTCTCAGAGAGCCTCTTCCTTATCTCGTCGAGGTTCGTGGTCTCGAGTAGGTCTGTAATTCTCAACAACCGCGTGCTGAACGCGAAGACCTCAACCCTTCTCGACAGCCTCTTGATGAGGTACATCGCACGCACTATCCACTCGGTGTAAGTGTCCATCGAACCGCTGATGTCGAAGAACGCAACAACCCTCAACCTCGCGAGTATCCTGCTTGATTTCTTGAGCTCCATAAGCTCTGCAGCGGTTCCGAGGGCCGACCTCATGGTCTTAGGGAAGTCCAACTCTCCCTTCGTAGACCTGCGATACCTCCTGCCCTCCAGCAATGCAAGCCTCCGCTTCATCCTCCTCATCACCCTCCTTCCCGTCCTGACCCTCAACGGGTCTATGGGCCTCAGCGACCTCTTGTGAAGAGTCTCCATAGGACTGTACATGAAGGCGTCCACCGTCCTATCATGCTGTTGATCGCGGTTTTGGTCCTTCGCTGCACTGACGGTCGAATAGCTCTGCGCCCCTCGATCGCGCCCCTCTCCCCTCTGGTCTCCTTCCTCTCCCTCATCGCGCCCAGAGGAAGCCTCTGCGATCGCCTGCTGGAAGACTTCATCTAGGAGGTAGAACTTCGACGGATCCTTCAGCATGGTGACCTTGATGGCTGTTTTGATCTCTGGGAGACCATACGAGCCCACATAGCAGAGGGCCTGACAGGCGTCGAGCGACTCCGATACGCCGACTTTGAGCTGTCTCTCGCGCAATAAGTTGGCGACTTCCACAACGAATCTGTATGCGTCCAAATTTCAGCCCATCCTCGAGAGAGTCGATAGCAGCGAGTCTACGTCGAGCCTCATGAGATCGTCCTGAGACTTGATGACACAGATGAGTGTCGACCTAAGCACGTCCTTGTTCAACTCCTTAGCTCCGACCCTCATCATTGCGTTCGCCCAATCGAGCGTCTCCGAGATCCCGGGCTTCTTCATTATGTCCGGCCTAGACCTCAACATGTTTACCACGTTGACGAGCTGTTCGGCGAGTGTCTCGTTTAACCCCTTCACCTTGAGCTTCAGAATCCTCAGCTCCTTGTCTCTCGGAGGATAGGTCACGTAATAGTATAGGCACCGCCGCTTTAGACCGTCACCAATCTCCCTGGTCCTGTTAGAGGTGAGTATGACAATGGGCTCGGTCTTAGTCCTCACGGTGCCTATCTCTGGTATGGTGACCTGATACTCTGCAAGGAACTCCAGTAGGAAACCCTCGAACTCCTCGTCGGCCCTATCGATCTCGTCGATCAGCAGCACCGGAGGCATCGGTCCGTCGTACATAACCGCCTTCAGTAGTGGCCTCTTGAGTAGGAACCGCTCGCTGAAGATTTCGCTCTCGATCTCGTGGACGTCCTTCCTCGTCTCCAGCATCTTGATGTACAGGAGCTGCCTCGGGTAGTCCCACTCGTAGATCGCGTCTGAGGCGTCGAGCCCCTCATAACACTGCAGCCTGATCAGCGTCGTTCCGAGGATCTCAGCTAACACCTTCGCGACCTCTGTCTTCCCGCACCCTGGCTCTCCCTCTATCAGCAGCGGTTTCCGCATCTGGATCGCTAGGAAGAGCGCAGTGGCCAGTTCCCTGTCGGCGACGTAGAGCCTCTCCTCGAGGGCTTTGATGAGACTTTCGATCGTTAAGTCCTGAAGGCTCAAGGGCCTGTTCGATGCGGCCACGAGCTCACCAAATCACCGATAGCTAAATCCACAACTAAAAGATTTTGTCAGCTGCACGTCTCCGAGTTGACCCCGAAGGCCGGGAGAGCGACGATCCGGAGACTCTCAGATCTGATCAACCGTTATATCGCAGTCTTCGGGTCTACAACAGATGGCCCAGATCAGGGTCAGCGACGAGACTTACGCTGAGATCGTACGGGTCAAGGCACGACTCGAGGAGCTAACGGGCAGACACCTCACCTTTTGCGACACGCTGAAGTACCTGTGTGAAATGTTTCACGAAAACTACCGCGAGGGCAAGCCCCTCAGAGTCTACAAGCTGATCAGGACCTGAAAGCCTCCGATCGGATCACCAATCACCGTCACGTGCGTACGGGTAGCTCCAAAGGGCAACCGTGAGCACAACGGCCTTGAACCACGCGTTGAACATCCGCTCAACCTCCTCGGGACTGTGTCCACTCTTCGCGAGGAACGGCTTGATGGTCGCGCTGATGGGGTAGATGAAGGCGATCATGTATCTGAGCGGTATGTGGGGGACGCTGTTAACACGGTCGGTGACGTTCTTCTTCGACCTGTGGTGCCTCCTCCCGATCTCCAACTGGTAATCGAGCCAGGCTCCGTCGAACCCTCTCTCGCAGAGGTCGAGTATCCATTGCCCGAACCTCTTCCTGACCGCCTCGAGGTATGCAGGTATCGGTTTGCCCGTCTCCCTATCGGCGAAGTAGTGGACAAGGTGCGGATTAGACCCTACCCATCCGTACCAGAGATCGAGCACGTCCTCGACCTGGCCCTTCAGGACCTCCCCTGCCATCTTCAGGTACTTCACATCATGGTCATCTATCATTATCGATTTCTTCAACCGCTCGAAATCCTCCCGCGTAATAGGGAACTTCTCCAACTTCGGAGACCCCAACTCGTATCCAGGTATGCTTTTCGCGGTCACATGAGCTCTCTCATGCCGAGGAGTTTAAGCATGTGTTGACGCAGTCGACGAAGTCGACGCTGAGAGGGTCAAGTGTTGTTCCTTTGGACTTCGCTGACATCGGGAAGGACACTGTCAGGTCTATGAATGACGAAACCTTGTGCGATCCTCCTGATCTTTGGCAGCAACCTGAAAAGGTCGCCTCGCTCGAGGACCGTGTTGACCGCATACCAACCAGATGAAGAGAGTCTGCTCACCGTCGGTGCCTTCAGGGCCGGTAACGCTCTGAGTAACTCCTCCAAGTTCTCCTCACGCACGTTCAGGAACAGGTGGACTCTCTTCCTCGACTCGATGACTCCTCTGAACATCGTCAGAATGTCGAGTATCTTCTCCCTCTTCCACGGATCTCTCATAGCATCTCTATTCGTTATCAGCGTCGCCGTGCTTACCATTATCTGCTCCAGTACCCTAAGGTTGTTCTGTTCCAGCGTCCTGCCGGTCTCCGTGTTGTCGACGATCGCGTCGGCTTCCTCAGGAGGTTTGGCCTCCGTCGCACCGAAGGAGAGGTAGATCCCAACCCGCTCGTTCTCACCGGTCCTGAACCAAGGCGTCACAATGGTAGGCATAGAACTCCCGAACTGTCTTCTGTAGAACTCGTTGTTGGCGATGTAGTTCGAGGTGAGCTTCAGGTACTCGGTGGATATCCTGATCGATTTGCCGGCCCTTAGCCTCCTCTCCAAGAAATCTCCTAGGTCTCTGGAATCGTCCCACGAAGGAACCGCCAGCACCAGCCTCACCCTCCCGTACTCGAGGTCTTGAAGGACCTCAACGTCCGCACCTGTCTCTAGGACCCAGTCGGAGCCCGTTATGCCGATGTCGTGAAGGCCGTCCTGAACGTAAACTGGTATCTCCTGCGGCCTCAGGATCTTCAGCTGTATCTCCTCGTCGCTTATGGATGGCCTGTATGACCTGTCCGCGCCTCGCACGTCGTAATAAGCCGACTGGAGCAGCTTGAGCGTCTCCTGTTCCAGCGAACCCTTCGGTATCGCGAACCTCAGCCTCTTGGTCTGCATTCTGCACCTTGACTCTGCTTCTCCTATATCTGTTTCAACTCAGACAGGGAAAAGAGGCCGCTTTCTAGAAACGCTCAGCCTCTTCGCGTAACTCTCCAACAAGGAGTCTAAGGCCCTCCAGATTTCGGCCCTCAGCTCACGTGGCTCGACGACCGCGTCCACCACTCCTAGATTCAACAGCTTCTCTCCACCCGCATAGCGACTCCTCATCTCTTCAGCGAACGCCTTCAGTATCTCCTCTCTCATCTCCGGGGAGGCCGCTTCGATCTCGCTTCTCTTGACCAACTCCGCCGCGAGCCTCGGCTCTTGGACCATCACCTCGCTCTCGGACAACGCGATGACGTGATCTGCCCCCAACCCCTTACTGCACATCGAGACGAAGCCTCCCGCATAGGCCCTCCTTAGCAAAACGGTGACCTTCGGTACCTCGGAAGTTGCGTACGCGTGAAGCAGCTTAGCACCGTGTCTGTGGAGTTTGCCGTGTTCTTGCTCGAGTCCGGGTTCGAACCCTATGGTGTCCACGAACGTGAGTATCGGGAGGTTGTTCTTGTCGCAGAGCATGACGAACCTCGCCATCTTCACCGCGGCCTCAACGTCTATAGCTCCCGATTTAATCGCTGGCTGATTCGCTACGAGCCCAATAGGTCGACCCATCACTCGCGCAAGTCCCACAACTGCGTTCTTCGAGTGCTCCTCTCCGAACTCCAAGAAACTGCCGCGATCCACGACGCTCCTGATAACTGACCTCACATCGAACTCGTCATCCGAACTCGGCAGCCTCTCAAGCTCCAAGCTCTCGGCTTCTCTCGACTCTGAAACAGGTGGCAGCTCGCCCACGTGTTGCGGGAGATAACTCAGGGCCTCCCTAAGCGCCGTAACACATCCGATCTCGTCCGACCTCACGATGTCGAAGGCCCCTAGAGCCCTCAGTACCTCAACTCCGCCAAGCTCCTTCACGCACACATCCATCTTCCCGAATCGACGGACGGCCGTTGGCCCCGAAACGAAGATGTATCCGGCTCCGGAGTTTCCGACGATCACATCGGACGATGCGACCATGAAAGCGCTTCCTCCCACACTGGCTCCAATCACCGCAGACAGCAGAGGCACTCGAGACGACGCAACGGTCATAGCTCTATACGCTTTCGCAACTCCGTTGAGGGAGAGAGGCCCCTCGTAGATTCTCGCACCGACCGAGTCCGCTAAGTAGATGACAGGTACACCCTCTTCCGCTGCCAACTCGTAGAGTTTCGAGACCCTCTCCATGCCCTCCGCCGACAGAGACCCTCCTGCCACTTCCGGATCGTTAACGCAAAAAGCGACTCGTCTGCCTCTGATGGTTCCGAACCCTGTGAGGACTTCCGACCTCGCCCGGAGCCTTTCGAGCTCAATTTCCACGTCCAAAAGCAACCTGATCCTTCGGAGAGCTAATGGTGAGACCACGAACAGACACCCTTCTTCAGCGGACTAATTCTACATCGCACGTCTAATAGATCTTTTATCGCACGAATTGTATACCTTACAACCTCATTGCCACCTTCCCTCACACCACTTAGACCTATGCTAATCGGGATCTCGTTCGTATATTATTGAGCGAAAAACTGGGTGTCCAGAGGAATCCTAAAATTTTTTCATGGCGTCTCTGAACGAGGATGGTGCTTCCGCTTGATGGTGTGAAGGTGCTCGATTTGTCACACGTTATGGCCGGTCCTTTCTGTACGATGATTCTCGCCGACCTCGGAGCCGATGTTGTGAAGGTCGAGCCGCCAGATGGTGACGACTTGAGGAAGTTCTCACCGATCGTGAACGATGAGAGCACATACTTCATCAGCGTTAACAGGAACAAGAAGAGCGTAGTTGTGGACCTGAAGAAACCCTCTGGGCAGGAGATCGTGAGAAGGCTTGCGAGGAGGTCTGATGTCGTTGTGGAGAACTTCAGGCCGGGTGTTGCGAAGAGGCTCGGAGTCTCATACGATGACCTGAGCTGCATGAACCCCTCGATGATCTATTGCAGCATCAGCGGCTTCGGACAGACCGGTCGTTACTCTCAGAAGCCAGGATACGATCTGATCGCACTGGCCATGAGCGGCATGATGGACCTCACAGGAGAGCCTGAAGGAGAACCGGTGAAGTTCGCGGTACCGATAGCCGACGTGACCGCAGGTATGTTCGCCGCCATCTCGATACTCGCCGCACTACTGGAGAGATCCAAATCCGGCAAAGGTACCTACATCGACATCTCGATGCTGGACGTTCAGCTTTACCTCTTGACGCATCAGGCTTCCGCGTTTCTTCTTGCAGGGGAAGAGCCCAAGAGAATGGGGTCCTCTCATCCATCGATAGTGCCCTATCAGGCCTTCAAGGCGTTGGACGGCTACATCGTAGTCACGGTCGCGAACGACGCCCAGTGGCGGAGGTTCTGTAAGGGGCTTGGGGTGCCAGAGCTCTCACATGACGAGAGGTTCTGCACCAACAGCGACAGAGTCAGGAACAGGGCAGAGCTGGTGGAGTATCTCGGTGCACTCTTCGCCAAGAGGACCGTGAGCGAGTGGGTCTCCGAGCTCGAGAAGGCCGACGTTCCGGTGGCACATGTGAGGTCCGTGAAGGAGGCCCTCACCGATCCATACGTCCTCGAGAGGGAGATGATAGAGAAGACGCCTCACCCGAAGTTGCGGGAGGTCTCGCTGCTCGCCTTCCCCGCCATCATTTCCGGAACCAGACTCAAGGTCAGAAGTCCTCCGCCGACCTTAGGTCAGCACACGCACGAGGTGCTCAGATCACTCGGCTACAGCGACGAGGAGATAGAGGCGTTGAGGAGAGAAGGCGTGGTGCAGTGACACCGGTTGACGATCGATCTGATGTTAAAGCTGAGCGCTGCGAGGCTGGCCGAAAGCATACGGACGCATGAGATCTCACCGGTCGACCTGGTCGAGGAGCTGCTCGCTCGCATAAAACGGCTCAACGGTCTACTCAACGCGTTCATCACCATAGCAGATGAGAGGTGCTTGAAGGAGGCCGAGACGCTGGAGCGAGAGGCGAGAGTGGGGAAGATCAGAGGACCTCTGCACGGCGTCCCGGTCGCTGTGAAGGACCTTATCCACGTCGAGGGAATGAGGTTCACTGCTGGTTCTAAGATACTCTCTGGTGAGTACTCGGAAGTTGACGCTACGGTTGTGGAAAGGCTGAGGAACGCAGGGGCGATCATAATCGGCAAGACCAACTTGCATGAGTTCGGTTCAGGCACGACGAACGTCAACCCACACTTCGGTGCTACTCGAAACCCTTGGTCTCTGGACAGGATCTCCGGAGGTTCAAGCGGAGGCTCCGCGGTAGCGGTGGCTGCGTACATGTGCCCGATAGCCCTCGGAACTGACACAAGCGGCTCGATCAGAATTCCGGCTTCGCTATGCGGCATCGTGGGATTGAAACCTACCTATGGACTTGTCAGCAAGCACGGCGTTTTACCGCTCAGCTGGACTTTGGACCACGTGGGGCCGATGGCTAGAACAGTCGAGGACGTAGCCCTACTTCTCAGAGTCATCGCAGGGTTCGATCCCAAGGACGAGTCTTCGGTGCTGTACGACGTCCCTAATTACTCAGATGCACTCGATTGTGACGTCGAGGGATTGAAGCTCTGCTTGATGAGGGAGCCTTTCGAAGTCCCGCCCGACGAGGACGTTGAGAGACAGATGGAGAAAGCGATCGACGTTTTCTCAAGTCTCGGCATCGAGGTCCACGAAGTGAAGTTCTCCATGGCTCATGTGGTGAGGGAGTGTTGGGCACCGATACGGTTTGGAGAGGCAGCTGCCTTTCACGACCCGTGGTTCAGGACTAGGTCCAGCGATTACGGTGAGGACGTAAGGAAGATGTTGGAGAAGGGTAGGGCATTCACGGCCGTCGAGTACATCAAGGCCCTCAAATTCAGGAAGGAGGTCACGAACGAGTTTCAGAGGCTTCTCAGCCGTTACGATGCGCTCGTCTGTTACGCCACACCGATACCGGCGCCGAAGATCGGGGAGGGGAAAGTCCTCGTCAGAGGAAAAATTTACGACGTCTTCTCCGCGCTGACCAGCTGGACCATACTCTTTAACGTCACGGGCTCACCCGCGATCTCTCTGCCTATAGGACTCTCTAGAGAGGGTCTTCCGATATCCTTACAGATCGCAGGAAAACCCTTCGACGAGGAGACCGTCCTGCGCGTAGCCCACGCATTGGAGATCGAGTCGAACCTACAACTCGTTCCGCCGACTGCTTGACGATAGGTGTGAAGCGCTCTTTCGTTAAGCAAAAAGAATTTTAACCCATCTCAGAACTTTTTGTCACGATGAAGCTGGTCAAGATGGAGGAGGCCCTCGAGCTCGTTGAAGACGGCTCGACCGTGACCATCAGCGGCATATCCTTCTCCCGGAACCCGATGGCGTTCATCTTCGCGCTTGAGAGAAGGGGTGTGAGGGACCTCGGTTTCGTCGACAGGGAGCCCGGAGTTGGGCTGGAGTACATGATAAAGAAGGGAATGGTGAAACGGGTGAGGGCCGCTATGGTGTCGTTGGAGTGGTTCGGGATACCGATGAACTTCAGGCGCGCTATAGAGAGAGGCGAGATCACCTTTCTGGAGGACACCTGTGGCGCGTTCATGGCAGGCATCAGGGCCGGCTCCATCGGCGTACCGTTCATGCCGGTGAGGGGAGTGCTGGGATCGGACTTGATCAAGCTTCACGAGGAATCAGGCAGTTGGAAGGTGATCAGGGACCCCTTCGACGGCGATGAAGTAGTATTGGTGAAGGCCATAGTGCCAGACTTGGCTATTATTCATTGCCACCGTGCTGACCCTCTCGGGAACGCTGAGATCGAGGGTCCCGTCTACGAGGACGAGTTCAAGGCCAAGGCCGCGAAGACGGTGATCGTTACCGCTGAGGAGATCGTCGACGAAGATTACTTCAAGGGAAAGAGGCCGACGATACACTCGACGTACGTGAAGGCTGTGGTGCACGCACCAGGTGGTGCTAAACCAACCGGCATGTTCAGGCTTTACGACGTTGACTACGACGCCATCTGGGACCTCCTCAGCAGCTGACGACCCCACTTATCTCGCGATAGCGTAACCGCTCCGTTCTGAGACTTAACCTGAAACCGTAACATTGCAAGAAGCCTGAGACTAGTACATCAAGTTTTTTATAAAATGTTCGCAATAAAATAACCATAGGCGATGAGTTCACCCAAGCCGAAGAGGGAGGTGCTGGCGCTATTCAAGGAGGACGAGGAGTTCCGACATGCGGTCGCTGGCTACATAGGGCTAGGGGACATGCGGGCTGGCCAGTTGCAACTCGAGGAGAAGCAGACGAGACTCTGGGAGAGTCAGGTTTGCCTCGAAGAAGCGGTTGCGGGGCTGGTCGATGCTCAGACTAGAACCGAGGTGACCTTACAGGAGCTGACCAGACAGGTCGGTAGGCTCTCGCCACCATGAGGACGTATAGGCTGATGTTCGGATACCTGATCCACCCGATGGCTGAAACCGAAGCAGGTAAGAACGGAAATCGCTCTTGTAGCGTAATACATGAGGTGAGACCTTCTCTCCTTCGGAAAGCTTCGATTTCACACAACCGTGCGGCGGCCGCTCAAAGACAGCAGACTTTCCACAGCCCTGCATCACATCGTCTGTCGAGAAAGCTTAACCCTGTGAATCTACGAATCACCAATTTCCACCCAAGTGAGAACGTGTGTCACGTTAAAATTTTCAGTAAGCACCGAATTCGGTGTGATGCATTAATGGTCACGAAACCCGCGAGACTTCTACTGATCACGGAGACGGCCGGCATCTTCTTCATCGTGTTCGCGGGGGCAGCGCTACACTTCACCTTCGAGTGGTCCGGCCGTAACCCCTTGGTCGGTATGTTCTCAGCGGTCAACGAAAGCGTCTGGGAACACCTGAAACTTCCGTTCTTTCCTGCGATGATGCTGGCGACGGTTCAGTACGCTCTCCTGCGGAAGCACTACCCAAACTTCTTCGTGGGCAAGGCCATCGGCATCTTCTCGGTTCTCGTAATCATTGTGGCCGGTTTCTACGGGTATCAGGCCGTCTTCCGGAGTCACAACCTAGCATACGACATCGGACTCTTCATCACGTCAGTTGTAGCTGGTCAGATCGTCAGCCACAAGATCATAGCTAAATATGGAACTAGAGGTCCGATGAAGATTCTACCTGTAATAGCTCTGACGGCTTACGTGCTTGTGTTCTTCGCGTTCACCTTCGAACCACCGCGGCTGGAGGTCTTCAGAGACCCAGTCACCAATGAATTCGGGATCCACAAGGCCCATCTCCTTTCAGGTCGCTGAAAAGGGGTAAAACGTTTTACCGATAAAAGCCGGGAAGACTGCTCTCCATACGAGGTGCGTTCACGTGGCAGCCCTCTGAAAGGCGATCTCTTGACCACTGTCATGCTGGAATTTGGAGCGATGAGGCAGACGGTTATGATACCTGTAGTGTTAAGAGATCTAGCCATCACAACGGTCGAGCAGGCTTGAGGGTAGTGAAGCTCCCCCAACCTCGAACTATCGGACCGCTCTCGGTGGAGCAGGCCATCTACCGGAGAAGGTCGCGCAGAGAATACACGGGAGAGCCGCTGACGCTGGTAGAGGTTTCGCAGCTACTGTGGGCTGCACAGGGCTTGACGGCCCCCAACCTCTGGACAGGCTTCAGGTCCGCACCATCGGCCGGGGGTCTGTACCCCCTAGAGTCTTATCTCGTCGTCAAAACCCGGGGCGTTGAGGGGCTCGGTGCAGGAGTGTACCACTATCATCCTCACCGACACGAGCTGAATATGATAGTCGACGGTGACTACAGCAAGCACCTGACGCGCGCTTGCGTCGATCAAGAGTGGGTCGGGGCAGCAGCCGCCAACATTGTCTTCACCGCCGTGATAGAGAGAACAAGAGTCCGTTATGGTAACAGAGCCCTTCAGTACGTCCTTCAGGAATCCGGACATGCGGCGCAGAACGTCTACCTTCAGGCGGAGGCCCTCGGTCTGGGATGCGTGGTGATCGGTGCCTTCTTCGAGGATGAGATACGAGCGATTTTGAGAGTTCCACGCAATGAGCTTCCCGTCTACGTCATGCCCATAGGAAGGCCTGCGCAAACCTAGATGATGAGCTCCAAGTCGCCTGTTTCCTCGGTGGTCAGGGGCTAAGGGAGTTGTAGGTCATCGCACAATTTACTGGGCACCGGTCTTCAGAAATCGAAGCGGCGTTACTCATCTTACAAAAACACTCTTTAGTAATCTATCTTCTTAAAATTATTAGATTAAACGCAATTTACAACAACACTAGGATTGTAAATGAGCTACAAGATCCACTAACCTAAGATTACGGAACGCACGAAACAGATGAACGGGTCAGGCTATTGCAGGACCTCTGCCACCAGGTTTTGGGAGGTGATCCAGCCACACCTTCCGGTGCGGCTACCTTGTTACAACTTCTCCCCCCTCACCGGGTTCGGGTTCGAACCGCCCAACTCGAGCGGCCCTCACCCAAACCCAGCTCGGGTGGAGCGATGGGCAGTGTGTGCA
>JANXEU010000010.1 GCA_025058055.1 Candidatus Calditenuaceae archaeon | reverse complement strand
GCGGCCTCGAACTTCGCTCTGAGGTCCGTGTTCAGCGTGCCGGTAGCCGTCGGTACCAGCCTCACGTCCATTCCCGCGGCCTTGCAGACTCCCTTGTAGAGGGCACCTCCAGCGATCACAACGGACCTTACGCCGTACTTCTCCCTGAACGAGGGAAGTCTCGGCATGACGCCGGCACCTCGAGGAAGGAGGGCGTTCGCGGGGTTTAGGCCCCTCTGGCGCCTTGCGACGTTGAGCGGATGACTGTCGAGGACCTTCTTCGCCTCGAGGAGGAACTTGGCAAGCTCTTCAGCAGTCACCTTCGCGGCCTCACTGCTGTCGGTAGGCCTCGGCATCTGAACCTTCACAGCCTCTCGATGAGGATCAACGTCGGTAACCGAAGACGACGCCTTCTCTCCCCTGATGACCAGCACTCCTCTGTGCTCCACGGTCGAATGGAACTCGAAGCTGAGAGCGGAGTCGAAGCGCTCCGCGAGGTCTGCAACAGCCTTCGCCAGCTCCCTCCCCTCCTCGGACGATATCCTTCCGGCCCTTCTGTCGAGCAGGTTCCAGTCTTCGTCGACGGTGGCCATGTTCACTCTGAAAGCCACGTCGCCCGGCTTCAAGTCGATCCCCGCGCCCAGCGCCTCCAGCGGCCCCCTGCCTGTATAGTAGACCTTCGGGTCGTATCCCAGAATCGAGAGGTGGCCCGTGTCGCTTCCCACCGGCACGCCCGGAGCGTATGGGTCCAGAAGACCGGTCATGCCTTCGGAGGCTATCAGGTCGAGCGCCACCTTCCGAGCGGCCTGGAGCGGCGTAATCATCCCGAGCTCCCTCGAGGGTCTGTCGCCCACGCCATCGAGCATCAGGAAGAGCACCCTATCGGGCACAAAACCCGTTATCAAGCTCCTAGTGATGTAGGTTTCTTGGCAGAGAGGGGAGGGCGGCTGAGGGTGATAGCCTGCGTGGACATCGACTACTTCTTCGCCCAAGCGGAGGAGCTGAGGAGGCCAGAGCTCGCGGGAAGGCCGGTGGTCGTCTGCGTCTTCTCCGGGAGAGACGAGTTGAGCGGCGCGGTGGCCTCTGCCAACTACGTGGCAAGGTCGTTCGGAGTCAAGGCCGGGATGCCGATCAGGGAGGCTGTCCGAAGGCTCGGGGAGAAGGAGGCGGTCCTGCTACCGGTCGACAGGCAATACTACCTCGAGCTCTCGAGAAGGACCTTCGAGGCGCTCGAGAGGTTCTCAGGTGTGATGGAGGTCGTCAGTGTGGACGAGGTGTTCATCGACCTGACGGAGTTCGCCGGCGGCTTCGATGGTGCTGCGGAGGTTGGTGCGGAGCTGAAGCGCGCCGTGAGGGAATCGACTGGGCTCAGGTGCTCTGTGGGGATAGGGCCCAATAAGCTGATCGCGAAGGTGGCCTGCGACAGGTCCAAGCCCGACGGGCTGATGGTGGTGAGGCCCGAGGACGTCGAGCGCTTTTTAGAGGGCCTCCCGGTCACGGAGCTACCCTTCGTGGGACGGAAGGTCGGAGGACGTCTGAAGGAGATGGGCGTCGAGAAGGTGGGCGACTTGACTAAAGTCGATCCACAGGTTTTGACAGAAAGGTTCGGCCGCTCTCTGGGGACCTATCTCTATCTGGCGAGCAGGGGCCGGTACGACGAGCCGCTCTCTCCGAGGACCGAGAGGAAGCAGTTCAGTAGGATCGTGACGCTCAAGAGGGACA
Organism: Candidatus Calditenuaceae archaeon; assembly: GCA_025058055.1. Classification (GTDB taxonomy): domain Archaea; phylum Thermoproteota; class Nitrososphaeria_A; order Caldarchaeales; family Calditenuaceae; genus Calditenuis. Next base: position 9,146 of record JANXEU010000010.1, on the reverse strand, counting down.
GCGCCGACGTCGAAGAGATACTTCAGCAGCTCTTAGGGCCTGTAGAGGACCTGTGTTCGAGGCTGGTCGGCGAGGGCCTTGCTCACAAGGGAGTAGGCGCGATCGGTATCTCGACCGACCTGAAGGTCTATTCGAGGTCCCTTACGCTGCCGAGGCCCAACAGGGAGAGGGCCCCAGTCGTTAGAGCCCTGAGGTCGCTCTTCGCGGAGATGTTGTCCGACGTCTCGGGACTCAGGTTGAGGAGGGCAGGCGTCAGGCTATACGAGCTCGTCAGGATGAGAGGTCAGAGGACGCTCACGGACTTCTCCACGGAAACCTAATCCGATCGCAGGGCTCGTCACGGACGTGGAATCCAGATACCTCCACGTGTCGAGGAGGAGGGTGAGGTTCGCTGAGACGGACTGCACCACAAGGGTCTTCTTCCCTAGGTACGTCGAGTGGATAGACGACGCGATACAGGACTTCATGAGGGAGAGGGGGCTTGAGTTCGATGAGCGCGGCAACATGGTCCACAGAGGCCTCAGAGTCGAATGGACCCTCGTGACAGGAGAGTACCACTGCAGGATGCTCAAACCACTCAAGTTGAATGACCTTCTCGAGATCGGGATCAAGGTCGGGAGGTTGGGGAGACGGTCCTTGACCTTTCGGGGCGAGGTGTTGAGGGAAGGTGAGCTGGTGGCCGTGGGCGCGGTGACGTACGTCTGCATCGATCCAAGGGTCATGAGATCGAGGGAGCTACCGAGAGAGCTCGTGGACGCCCTGAACGCAGGGGGTCAGAGTGAGCTGGGAACGTCATCCAGAATCTAATACTGCAGCTTTCGTCATCCCCGACTTCACGGAATCAGGGCCGGCTTTTAGGGGTTCTTAAAACACACGGTTAATTTCGTGTTGGGTCATCAGATCGCACGGATGCGGGACAACACCGGCACCAAGAAGGTGATAGGAAGGGGAACGTGGATGGACATGGTCGCTCACAGGATCGTACAGAGGGAGCGCGACCTCGGCAGGAACCTCGAGCTGATCCGGACCGAGAGCGGGTTCGGTGCTAGCGGAATCCCTCATATAGGCAGCATGGCCGACGCGGTCAGGGCCCACGCTGTGACGCTCGCCCTCAGGGACATGGGTTACAGCTCGGAGCTGATCGTCTTCTGCGACGACATGGACGGCCTCAGGAAGGTGCCCTCAAACCTTCCTCATTGGCTGACCGAATACCTCCTTCGACCCGTCTCTGACGTCCCAGATCCCTTGGGCAACTTCAGCTCCTTCGCCGAGAGGATGACCTCCATGCTGCGCGAGGCCCTGGACGAGGCGGGGCTCGATTACAGGTTCATGTCGGGGAGAGAGGCTTACAAAACCGGACTGTTGGAGGAACAGATCAGGAAGGTGCTGCTCAACTGGCAGAGAATTGGCGAGGTGATCCGTGAGATGACCGGCCAGGAGAAGTTCACGAAGGTCCTGCCGTACTTCCCGATCTGCAAGGGTTGCGGCCGAATATACACTGCAGAGGCTCACGACTTCGATGAAGAACGTGGACTGGTGAGGTACAAGTGCGTCGGCGCGCAGCTGAAGTCCGGGTGGTTCGACGGATGTGGCTACGAGGGCGAGGCCCGCATCAACAGCGACGACGGCAAGCTGGCATGGAAGACGGAGTTCGCGGCGAGGTGGGCGGCACTCGACGTGAGGTTCGAGTCTTACGGGAAGGACATAGCCGACTCGGTGAAGGTGAACGACTGGGTCTCAGAGAACGTCCTCGGACATCCACATCCGTACCACGTCAGGTACGAGATGTTCCTCGACGCCGTAGGAAGGAAGATCTCCAAGTCGACCGGAAACGTCTTCACGCCGCAGATGTGGTACCGGTACGCGTCACCTCCTAGCCTGACGCTCTTCCTCCTCAAAAGGTCGGTCGGCACGAGGAGGATCTCGACTCCCACGATCATCAAAATGATGGACGAGCTCGACAAACTCGAGGAGCTCTACTTCAGGGCCAAGCACGCCAACGATTTCAAGACGGTGAGGCTGAGGGGCCTCTACGAGTACGCACACCTGCTCAGGCCTAAGAACAAACAGTCAGTCAGAGTTCCCTACCGGCTGCTGGTGGATCTGGTTTCGATGGCCCCAACGGAGAGGAGGGAGGAGTTCGTCATCGAGAGGCTGAGGAGGTACGGCTACGATACAAGCTCGGAGGACGTCAAGAAGAGGGTCTGGTATGCGGTGAACTATGTCAAGGACTTCGGGATGGCTTTGGGGCCCACGAGGGTCGAGGTCCCAGAGGAGGTCATGGCGGTCATGCGTGAGGTGGTGGAGGCGGTGAGGAGGGGAGCGGGCCCGGAGGAGATTCAGAGCGAGGTCTTCAACAGGTCAAGGGCTAGGGGTATCAACCCAGCGGAGACCTTCAGGCACTTCTATAGGGTTCTCCTGAACAGGGACAGCGGCCCCCGGCTCGGACCTTACCTCTACGACCTCGGAGCAGTGAGGCTCGACGAGATCTTGGCACGCTACTCTTCGTGAAGCGCCTTTCAGCCTTAAGGCCGGACCAGAGCCGCGACACCGGCCTATAGCCGAAGACTCCTACCGTGATCTCAGAGAGGGTTTTCGCACCCCACCGATCTCGATCGTCCAACACGGAAATTCGAGGTAATGGAAATAAGGTACTCTCCCAATTAGGATGTCAGGGCTATATGAGGAGAACCGCGCTGCCTCCCGTGACCGGCGTCGCGCTCGGAGCTCTGTATTTCGTCGCGTTCTCGATAATGTCCGGTGCCCTCTCTGCTCTAACTGTCCCCAAAATAGGCGTGACGGGTGTCGTGGTCACGCCGGCATACATCGAGTCACAAGCTTACACTGGACCAGCCATTCAGATCATCAGCGACGGTCTGGTCGTCACTCTCAGGACCTACGCGGTCTTATTGGGAGCTCTCCTCTCATCTCTACTAGCGTTGAACGTGTTCTACTTGATGACACTGTACATACAAGGACGACTCAGGTCCTGCCTCTTGGTTGGTGGCGGATCGGCAGTCGGAGCCTTCATCGGCACTCTGGCATCGACCTTCTACCTGTGTTGTGGCTGGGCACCGTCCCTCATACTGGCCTTCATGGGTATCGGGATAGCGAGCACTCTGGGCATGATACCTGCCTACATAGGAGCTGCGCTTTTGGCCTTCAACGCGTATCTGTTGAGAATGAGGGTGAAGGCCTTCAACCCACCCATCAGGAAGTAGTGGTGACGTTAAGCCTTCGGAGTATCTCGTTGACCTGTTCCGGCGGGATCGAGACGACCTCGACGGAGCCCCTCATCCATGGATGTGGAACGCAGTGGTAGGTGTAAAGGCCCTCTCTGGCGAAGGAGTATTTGTACGTCTCCCCCTTGCCGAACAGACCCGAGTCGAAAAGCCCTCCGTCGTGGGTGACCGTGTGGGCTACGTCTAGGTCTTCGTCATTGCTCCAGACCACTGTGTGGTTGATTGCAAGGACGACCTTGATGTCCTTAGGTACGTAGTTCTCGGTTTGCCTGGGATCCCAAGAGCCTGGCACTATAGAGACGAAGACCTTGATGGGCGACTCACCTACAGCCGGGCCTGTTCCATAGAGCAGCCTGAAGGGACCATAGCCGACGACGGCCGCTCCGGCGAGCGCTGCGCTCACAGTGAAGACGACGATCCCGACTATCACGACTTGCTTCACGCTGACCTTCGGAGGCCCTCCCCTCAGTAGACCACCAGGGAGCATGAGAACGCCCATCAGCAGAAGCAGAGCGGAGACAGCGTTCATGCCGTGTTCGAAGGTCTTCGAGACCCCCGAATAAGTCAGGAATACCCCTGCGACACCCGTGACGATCAGCAACAGCGATATCCACGTTATCGTCTTGTCCACGAAACGTAAGTAACCTAGGCCCTATTTAACGACATGATGGGCCAACTGCGACGGAGAACGACCCGCGTGAGGAATTGTGCCCCCAGCGTCGGTATAGCCTCGAGGCATGAGGTCAAGGACCGCGTTTGCTGGGCAGCGAGGATTGAACAGATCTGAGGACGATGCAGGTGTTCGTGCTCTTGATCCCCTTTATGCGGCGTATGCTATCGATGCACCTGTTCAGGGAGGCCATGTCCCTAGCGAGGATGATCGCGACCGCGTCGAAGTTGCCGGTGACCTCATGGACCTCAAGGATGCCCTCGAGCTTGGAGAGGGTCTCCGCGACCGCTGGCGTTGGCGTTCCTGGGTCGACGTTGATCATCGTGACGGCCTTCACCATCGACTTGTCATCCACAACGACCGTGAACCTCAGCAGCCCCTGCTCCCTCAACCTCTTCACCCTCTTCCTCACCGCGCCCTCGGAGAGCCCGATCAGCTCGCCCAGCCTCTTGTAGGGCATCCTCGCGTCCCTAGCGAGGTACTCGATGAGCTTCCTGTCCTTCTCGTCCATGCTCCTGACGGACATCGTAGTTACGGTACATATTCAGCACCGATATAAATAGGTTTTATACCATAAAGATGAATTTTTGGACGCATAACGGAAGTTCTTAACGAGAACCGGAAAACTGGGCCCGATAAGGGGAAGACGCACGAAGACACACTCCGCCGATCAAGGAGGTACCGCGCTCAGGATTAAATACGAAGCGATATTGAAGAAGCGTCGAGGTGGTCGAGCTAGCAGGTTTGGAGCCGGTGGTGAAGGGCTGGGAGGACGTTGCTTTGAGCTTCCCCGAGATCAGGAGGTACGGCAGGCACCTCATCATGCCAGAGGTCGGTATGAAAGGACAGAAGCGGCTCAAGGCAGCGAAGGCGCTCGTGGTGGGAGCTGGCGGACTGGGTTCTCCCGTCTCCCTTTACCTCACGGCTGCGGGTGTTGGGAGGATAGGCATCGTGGACTTCGACAACATCGACGAGACCAACCTCCAGCGACAGGTGATCTTCACCACCGAGGACGTCGACAGACCCAAAGTCGAGGTCGCTAAAGAGAGGCTCAGGAGACTAAACCCACACGTCGATGTGGTGACCTACAACTCCCCCATCGACTCTTCGAACGCGCTGAACATCATTAAGGACTACGACATCGTGATAGACGCGACCGACAACTTCCCGACCAGATACCTGTTGAACGACGCATGCGTCTTCTTGGGAAAGCCTCTGGTCTACGGGAGCATCTTCAGGTTCGACGGTCAGGTCTCGGTGTTCTACGCAGGGAAGGGACCTTGCTACAGGTGCCTATATCCAGAGCCTCCACCTCCGGGTTTGGTGCCGTCCTGTGCGGAGGGAGGTGTTCTGGGAGTACTGCCTGGAATCATAGGGTCTCTGCAGGCCAACGAGGCGATCAAGCTGATCCTCGGGGTCGGGAGGCCGCTGATAGGGAAACTCCTGCTGGTCGACGCGCTCTCGATGAACTTCAGGGAGCTGTCGTTCCAGAGGGACAGGAACTGCCCCGTCTGCGGCGACAACCCCACCATAAGGGAACTGATCGACTACGAGGCCTTCTGCGGCGTCAGGGTCACGGGCGAGGAGCTGGGCGCGAGCTTCAGCGTAACGCCCGAGCAGTTCAAGGAGATGGTCGAGAGGGGGGAGAGGGTCGAGCTGATCGACGTGAGGGAACCCGTGGAGTGGGAGATATGCCACATACCGGGCGCGAAGCTCATCCCGCTCGGACAGCTCACGTCTAGGCTCCACGAGATCGACCAGACCAAGAAGCTGGTGGTCTACTGTCATACGGGACAGAGGAGCTCGCTCGCGGTCAAGCTGCTGAGGGACATCGGCATCTCCCGTGCCTTCAACCTCGCGGGTGGAATAGACGCTTACTCGGAGAGGATCGACCCGAGCATTCCCAGATACTGAGAAGGACCGATATTCCCGGGATCTGACCCGCGTATTCCGTGCGCGATCTCCCGTACCCACTGCGTCCGCATTTCTACTCACCGAATCGGGAAAAGAGATAACTTAAGGGCACTGAACCCCGGCTGCATGAGGGGAAGCGTAGTTCTATTGCTGGGGACCGTGCTGGCGCTAACGGCGCTCGGAGCGGCTAACGCGGAGGTCGTGACGTTCAGGCAGAGCTTCGGCGGGCCTCAGCCGGAGCTTCTCGGCGGCATAGCGGTCGACGGGACCTACCTGTACGCCGTGGGGCGGACGTCAAGCTTCGGCCCCAATCCGAGTAACTTCTTCCTCTCCGTCTTCAGACTCTCAGACAACACACATCAGTGTAGCTCTGCGATCGACATCAACGGCAGTCCTGGGGACCTCGCGAAGAAGGTCGTCGTGCACGCGGGCCGAGTCTATGTCGTCGGGCTGACGGACCACGGCCCGAACCCGCCGAACGTCTTCATAGCGAAGATGGACTCGAGCTGCAATCTAGAGGGACTGAAGGTCTATGACTTGGGCCCCACGGACCAAGTTGAAGGGCTGGCGGTCAGCGGAGACGGTAGCACCATCTACGTCGCCGGCGCTACGCAGCTGGGTGCGCTGCTGATGGCCGTGAAGACGTCGGACCTCTCAGTTGCGTGGGTCAGGGAGTTCAAGGTCGTCGGAGGAGGAGACCTCGCACAGTCGGTGGCCTTCGATGGGGGGAAGCTTTACGTATCTGGCAGGACTTCGAACGGCAACCTCTTCGTGTCACGCTTCGACTCCAACGGCAACCACGAGTCAACGAGGACGTTCGCGACGCCGGGCTACGAGGAGGGGACGGACATAGCGATATCGGGAGGCAAGGCCTACGTCTCGGGAATTCATGCACCACCCGCTGGACAGAGGATGCTAGTCATGAGGCTCGACCCAGGGAACCTCAACCTCGATTGGGCTAAGGTGATCGACACGTCGCCTGGTGTGGCGATCACACAGTCCGTCTCAGTTGTGGGCGGCAACGTATACTCTTTCGGGACAACGACACTCTTCGGCACAGATGACGCCCTGATGGTCGCACTCAAAGCCTCCACCGGCGACCTCGCCTTCGCGTTCGTCGTCGCGAGAGAGATGTCACAGCAGAGGGCAATCGATTCGTCGCCACTCGGATCCTGCGTAGTCTTCGGCGGCGACACCGACAACTGGCCGATCTTTTACGCCGTGCCGGACTTCACCGTGGGACCGATCAGCTTCAGCATATCGTCTCCGAGCCCCTCGATCGCAACTCCATCGCCGGTCGATGTCGCAACAGCTCCAACGCTGACACCGTTCGCGCCGTCCCTCAACAGCCCGGGGAGCATAGACGTCTTCTACTCGAGGTTCTGTCCGGACGTGCTGGTGACGTCTACCACCACTACCGTCACCTCCTCGACAACGACCACACTCGCAACCACGGTCACGTCTGTAGTGGGAACCACGGTTACTGCTTATGACATCAGGACCACAACTATTACCCATACCGACAGGGTGACTCTGACCAGCACCACGAGCCAGACCACCACGCTGACGTCCCTCACGACGACCACGAGGACCGAGTCCACCACCCTAACTTTCCAGACTACTCAGACCCTGCAGACCACTCAGACCTTCCAGACGACTCAAACTTTCCAGACCACGCAAACCTTCACATCGACTCAGGTGTTCGCTGAACCGATAACGACTTACGTCATACCGGCGCTCCTAGCCGTGATCGCGGCCCTCCTCGGAGCGGCGATAGTTGTGGGAAGAAGACGTAGATATCCGTTCTAACCGAGCCGGCGTAACTCTTATCTCCATTCACCTCTCAGTGTCCAGTAACTCATTCTATGAGCGGCAGCACCTCACGCACCACGTAGTCTAAGAAATCCGACTCGGAGATCATGCTGAAGGCCGTGACGACGCAGTTCCTGGTCAGCCCGAAGACCCTTCCACCCTCGCGGGTGGCGTAAACAATGTACCAGATCTTGCCGTGTTTGAGGGCCTCGTCGTACATCGAGGTGTCCATCAGCGAGGGCCCTGCCAGCGCCAGCTTGTCCACGCCCGGGTAATCGACCTGATCGAACCAGATGAGCCTCGTCGACTCAGGGTTTCGGTTGTGGAGCTCGACCAACCTCTCGTGGGGGATCCTCGCCTCGACGATCGACCTGTAGTTGAGGAAGAGGGAGTTGCTGAGGGTGGTTGCGACGTAGTTCGCGAAGTGCTTCTCCTGCATCACCACGAGCAGCAGCTTGTCTCCTCTGTCCCTGAACTCGATGTACGCGTCCACGGTCTTCACCACGGGTACGACCTTCCCCCTCTGCCTGACCCTGACCAGCTTGTCTCTGCTGAACACACCTGAGACCTTGTCGCGTTCGCCTCTGACGTCGTGGACGTCCGTGATCAGCTCTACCTCCGAGTCGTCCTCCTTGACGGCCTCTACGTTCCTGAAGTCCTTCAGCTTACGGGCAACGGCTCCCAACGTCGACTGGGCCCTCACCTCGAAGACCTTCGCGGTCAGCACCATGCCTCTGGAAGTCCTCAGAACCCGGTGATAACGGAATCGCCGCGATCTCTCAGGGGCCGGTACCTGCGATCAGCGCCAGTATCGCGGCCCTCACGTAGAGCAGGTTCTCGGCCTGGTCGTAGATGACGCTCCTAGGACCGTCCATGACGTCGTCGTCGGCCTCCTGCCCCCTGAAGACCGGGAGGACGTGCGTGACGATGCCGTGCCTGTCCATGAGGTCGGTAAGCTCTGTGGTGAGCCTCCAGTCTTGATACCTCCTGTGGAGCTCCAGCTCCCTTTCCCTCCCGAACCTGTTAAGGCCCTCCATGACGCACGCGTGGCTCGCCCAGCTCCTCGGGAAGACCGCGTGGGCCCCCCTCAACGCCTCTCTCGGGTCGTGGGATACTTCAAAGGAGCCGCCGGAGTCCTTGGCGTTCTGCCCCGCTAACTTGACGAGCTCCTCGTCGAGGTCGAAGCCGGGTGGGTAGCAGAGGACCACATCCATCCCGTAGCGGGTCGCGAGGAGCATCTCGTCTTGGACGCTCCCCCAACTCCTGATCCGGTCGCTGTAGGTCCACAGTATCACGTACCGCTTCTTTTCAGTCCTCCATCCGAACCTCTCGGAGATCGTGTACAGGTCGGCTATCGCTTGTGAGGGGTGATACATGTCGTCGGCCATGTTGACCACGGGGATCTTCGCGTGCTGGGCGTACTCCCTCACCACCGCGTTCCCTCTTCCGTAGACGTAGTCGACCGCGGACTCCAGTATCCTGACGCCCATCGCGTGCCCGAAGCGCTC
>JANXEU010000034.1 GCA_025058055.1 Candidatus Calditenuaceae archaeon | reverse complement strand
GAGCGGGAGGTAAACGATTACCTGAGGTCGATAGGAGCTGGCTTCACCATCAGAGTGGTCGTGGAGGACACCGAGACGAAGCCGGAGACCGCGGATGCGAAGCTGAAGAGCCTCGCCGCCCGAGGGATAGTGCTCTACATTGGACCTCAGACGAGCGCCGAGATAAGGAGGGTCAAGTCCTACACTGACGCCAACAAGCTGTTGCTCTTCAGCCAGTCCTCTACTGCTCCGGACCTCGCTATTCCTGACGACTTTGTCTTCAGGGGATGCCCCGACGACACGATTCAAGGCCCGATTGGCCCGAGGCTCGCCAAGGAGCTGGGTGTGACGCACATCATCTACGTCTGGAGGGGTGATGCGTGGGGTGACGGACTTTACAGGACCTCAAGTGCGGAGGCTAGTAAGCTCGGTCTCAGGATATCCGGCGAGGGAACTGGCGGCGTGAGGTACGCACCGGAGAAGAGGGATTTCTCCGCGGAGGTAGCTTCTCTGGTGCAGACCGTGAGGCAGCTGATCGGGCAGGGCGTTTCACCGGACAAGATCATGATCGAGTACATCGCCTTCGGAGAGGCGGTAGCGTTCCTGTCAACTGCAGCAGATTATGCTGAGCTCGGGCGGGTCAGGTGGTTCGGCAGTGACGGAACAGCTCAGCTGGCCGAGTTACTGCAGGACCCGAAGGCACGGGACTTCGCCGTAAGGGTGAAGTGGCTCAACCCCATATTTGCGCCGGCCGAGAACGATAAGACTCAGCGCGTAACGAACCATGTGAGGCAGAAGCTGGGCAGAGAGCCAGACGCATACGCTTACGCCGCATACGATCAGCTCTGGGCGTACACGCTCGCGCTGTTGCAGGTCGGTAGGGTTGACGCAGACCTGATAAGGAGAGTCCTTCCGAGCGTAGCGAGGAACTATTACGGCGCGGTCGGTCCCATGATCCTCAACGCTGCAGGAGACCTAGCAGGTGCAGACTACGGCATATGGGTCGTGTCGAGGGTAGGAGACAAGTTCGACTGGGTCAAGGTCGGCACCTATAGCTTCGCGACCGGCGCGTTCAGCTGGGCGCCGGGCTTCACTCCCTAAACCACCAGAAAGGCAACAACCTATTTTTAGCACATCTCCGAAATCGTCAACTCAGAGGACCTCATGAGGGGAGCCGGGATAAAGGTGATCGGCGCTGTGAAGACCTTCGGAGGTCTGAGGGCGCTGGACGGTGTGGACGTTGAGATCAGACCAGCAACGATATCCCTGCTGGTGGGTCCGAACGGCTCCGGCAAGACCACACTCATCAACGTGATATCGGGGGTCCTCAAGCCCGACGCTGGGAAGATCCTCCTCAACGACAGAGACATCACAGGCCTTCATCCTCACGAGATCTACAGGGCCGGGGTACTGAGGACTTGGCAGATTCCGCAGCCTTTTCTGAGGATGAGCGTGCTGGAGAACGTATTGGTCGCAGACGGCTCCCATCCCGGTGAGGGCCCCATTTCCTTCATCCTGCGGAGAACGCGATGGATCAGATACGAGGAAGAGTCGGTTAGGAGAGCCTACGAGTTCCTTAGACAGGTCAGGTTAGATCACCTCTGGGACGCAGAAGCCTCTAAGCTCAGCGGCGGGCAGATGAAGCTCCTCGAGATAGCGAGGGCCCTGATGAGCGGCGCCAAGGTTCTGCTGCTGGACGAACCCGCAGCCGGCGTCAACCCCGCATTGGCTGAGGAGATCTTCGCGAACCTCGTGAGAATCAAGGAGGGCCTCGGAGTGACCATCCTCATCGTTGAGCACAGACTCGAGATCGCCATGAAGTACACCGACTGGTGCTACGCGATGTTCGGCGGCAAGGTCATCGCCGAAGGTAAACCGGAGGCTGTGCTGGCGGACACCAGGGTCATCGAGTCCTACCTCGGTGGATGAGTTGATAGAGCTGAAGGACCTAGAGGCTGGTTACGGCCCCCTTCACGTCCTCTTCGGTGTGACGGCGACTTATGCGCCTAGGCTAATCACCTCGATCGTGGGACCTAACGGCTCCGGAAAGTCGACGCTGTTGAAGACGATCTTCGGGTTCACGAAGGTCTTCGCCGGACAGGTCATCTTTGATGGCATCGACATCACCGGCAGACCGTCCCATCATGTGGCTAGGCTGGGCATAGCATACCTCCCCCAAACCGACAACGTGTTCGCGAACCTGACCGTAAGGGAGAACCTCACGATGGCGACTTACGGCATGGGAAAGGAGTCGGCCCGTGAGAGGCTCGAGGAGGTAATTGCCTCCTTTCCGATACTGGAGAGATACTGGCGGAGGAAGGCTGGGACCCTCAGCGGCGGAGAGCGCCAGATGCTCGCGATGGCGGTGGCCCTCATCAGGAGGCCCAAGGTCATACTCTTCGACGAGCCGACAGCCAACCTGGCGCCGAAAATCGCGAAGACGGTGATCGACAAGATAGCGGAGCTGAGGGACGAGCTCGGGATAACGGTGCTTCTCGTGGAGCAGAACGCCCTTAGGGCCCTCGAGTACGGAGATCGGGCGCAGCTCCTCGTCAGCGGGCGGCTGGTCTTCGACGGTTCGGCGAGGGAGCTCCTGGAGAGCAAGGAGCTTGGAAGGCTCTACTTGGGTCTCAAGGGCTGAAAACGCGTCAACGTGTCAAAATTATATTCCACGTCCGCGAGAGGCGGGGCGATATGGTAAAGGTAGGTGAACAGGCTCCAGACTTCGAGCTGTTGGATCAGGACAGGAAGCCCAAGAAGCTCGCCGAGCTCAAGGGGAAGAAGGTAGTTCTGGCTTTCTTCCCGGGCGCCTTCACGTCGGTCTGCACGAAGGAGATGTGTGCTTTTCGGGACGGGATGAGCAGATTCAACGAGCTGGACGCGATAGTGCTGGGAATTTCCGTTAACGATCCGTTCACCCTGAAGGCGTTCGCGGAGCAGAACAAGCTCAACTTCACCCTTCTCTCGGACTACATGAGGGAAGTATCCAGGAGATACGGAGGCGTCCACGAAGACTTCATCGGCATGAAAGGATACTCCGTGGCCAAGAGGGCCGTTTTCGTGCTCGACAGGCAGGGAATAGTGAGGTACGCCTGGGTCTCGGACAATCCGTTGGAAGAGCCCAGTTACGACGAGGTAAAGCGGGTGCTCGAGCGCATCAACTAAAGAACGCGCGATGGTGGCTCTGGCGTAGAGTCCCTCAACCTCCTTTTGGCTACCTCACCGGCCTCCTCTAGGATCCTCCTCACCTCTTCCTCATCGGGCTCCAAGGGCCTCATGATTACGTTCGGGACGCTACCCATCTCGAGCGACAGGTCCTCCAAGTCTGACTGGACCTTCTGCACGTGGACGCTCACCTCTGGGAGTATGCCCCTGATGTCCGGAGCTATTGAGGAGACCAGAGACCTTATCGGCGCGACGTAGTTCCTCAGGTCCTCGAGGTCTCTGACCGTGCTCAACCGGTTGATCACGGCCTCCACGATCAGCTCGTTCCTGATGGTGAGGTTCATCATCGCCCTGAGCTGCTTCAGCTCGTTGGCGTAGATCACGGCCCTCTCGTCATCACCCTCTGACTTGGCGGCCACCACCTGCTCGAAGAGGAGCTTGTGACGTCTGTTCAACTCGCTGACCCTCCGGTAGAGCCTGTCCCTAAGAACTGTAAGGCCAGCGACGACCCTGTCGACCTCCTCCAATCGCTTCTTTCGCCGATCGAACAATTTCAACCGACCTTGAGCGGTGACGATCGGATATCAACTGCTCACCAAGGACTCGCGAGGAGAATTCCGAGGTATGATGGTGTGATTGTCGGGAAATGAGCTTCACACTTATAGCATAAGGGTGAGGTTAATGGACTAGAGTTGAGCGAGCCCGAGAGCTTAGGAGAGCTGGCCGTCAAGTACTCTCGGTACTACGGCGGCAAGGTCGAGACTATACCCAAGGTTCCGGTGAGGTCGCTGAGGGATTTCGCGATCTGGTATACGCCCGGCGTAGCTGAGGTCTCTAGGGCGATCGAGAGGAACAAAGAGGAGTCCTTTCACCTCACCAATCGCTGGAACACGATCGCGGTCATCACCAACGGCAGCAGGGTACTCGGACTAGGGAACATAGGCCCGGAGGCGTCGCTTCCGGTGATGGAGGGAAAGGCGCTCATCTTCAAGTTCCTCGGAGGAGTTGACGCGTTTCCTTTGCCAGTGAGGGCAGAGACTCCTGAGAAGTTCATCGAGACGGTCAAGACTCTTGAGCCAGCGTTCGGAGGCTTCAACCTCGAGGACATCTCATCCCCCGAGTGCTTCTACGTGCTGGAGAGGTTGATGGCCGAGCTGCAAGTCCCGGTCTGGCACGACGACCAGCTCGGTACCGCTGCGTCTACGCTCGCTGCTCTCATCAGCTCCCTCAAGCTAACCGGAAGGTCCGTCAAGGGGTCGCGCGTTGTCCTCCTCGGAGCGGGGGCCGCGAACATAGCGACCGCTTTCCTGTTAGAGCGCTACGGCTTCGATCCGGGCGACCTGATACTCGTAGACACCAAGGGCGTGCTGCATCCGGAGCGCGACGACATGGACTCTCTGATGCTCAGGAACAGGTGGAAGTACGAGCTAGCGATAAAGACCAATCGCAGTCGCGTGAAGGGAGGTCTGGAGGAGGCGCTCATTGACGCGGACGTCCTCATAGCCGCTTCAAAACCAGGACCTGGTGTCGTGAAGAAGGAGCACGTCAAGGCGATGGCGAAGGACCCTATAGTGTTCGCGTTGGCGAACCCCGTTCCGGAGATATGGCCGTGGGAGGCGAAGGACGCCGGGGCCGCGATCATCGCGACCGGAAGGAGCGACTTCCCCAACCAAGTCAACAACAGCCTCGTCTTCCCCGCTGTCTTCAGAGGTGCTCTGGACGTCAGATCGAGAGGGATAACCTACGACACCGCTATAGCCGCAGCCACGGAGCTGGCGAGGTGCGCGGAAGAGAAGGGACTCAACGAGAACTACATCATCCCAACTATGGAGGAGTGGGAAGTCTTCCCGAGAGTGGCCGCGTCGGTCGCCAAGCAACTGTCGGACATCAAACTAGCCAGATCACCGACGTCGTACGAGGAGGAGCTCGTTAGGGCTAACGAGATCGTAAAGAGAACGAGGAAGGTGATCGAGATGATGCTAGAGATCAGGGCGATAAAGCCGATGCCATTCTAGCTCGGAGATCCGGACTCGAGTTCATCGGAGGAACGAACTTACTCCCCAGTCGATCTAGGATAACTCCGGCATCTTGATCCCTCCGAGCAGACGCTCGAGCGAGGCCGCCAACGAAAGCACTTTCCTGTCCGAGTAGAGGTCACCGACGAGCTGCACACCGACAGGTAGCCCGTCCCTCGAGAGTCCACAGGGGAACGACACTGCGGGAGCTCCTATGAGGTTGAAGGGCTCGACCATCCTGAGAAGGGCGGCCCTGATGTCAATCGAGACACCGTTCACGTCGACTTCGCTCTGTCCGATTCTGGGAGCTGTGACCATCGTGGTCGGCAGGAGCAGGGCGTCAAGACCTTTCACACTCCTCCTGAACTCCTTGATTAGCTTCGGCATCGACCTAAGAGCGTTCACGTATAGCGGAGCTGGTGTCGTTAGGCCCTGAAACAGGCGCGCCTTGAGGTCTTGACTTACGTCTTGCGGTCTCTCTCTGAGGAACTTACCGAAGGTAGCTGCGGCCTCTACGTGCGTTATGACGCTGCGGGAAACGCTCATCAGCTCCACATCGATCAACTCGACTTCAGAGAGGACAGCTCCCTCTGACTCCAGCAGAGCTGTCACGTCCTCGAAGCGACTTCTCACGTCCTCTGCGAGCCTGTCGCAGAAGTACTTACTCAGCACACCTATTCTCGTTCTCTTGAGGTTCGGTGTTCTCAGCGGATGAACTCTGAAATCGCGTGGCACGGCAACGCTCGAGTCGCGGCCGTCACGCCCTATCAGCACGGCGGTCAGTAGGGCCGCATCCGTCACCGACTTGGTTATCACGCCCACAGTGTCCAAAGTCCAGCTGAGCGGCACGACGCCGTATCTGCTGATCAGACCGTAGGTCGGCTTGTACCCCACCAATCCACAAAGGGCCGCAGGAACGCGGACGGATCCGCCTGTATCAGTCCCAATCGCAGCCAAGCTCATGCCCGTTGCAACCGAGACCGCGCCGCCGCTCGTTGACCCACCAGTTATGTACGCCTCTCTCCATGGGTTGACCGCAGTACCGAAATGCGGGTTGAAGCCCGTTATGCCGAAGGTAAGCTCGTGGAGGTTGTTCTTGCCGACGATGACGCCAGAGTTCCTGAGGAGTCTCTCGACGACCGTCGAGTTGTAGGTCGCCACATTCTCCCTTAACACGATCGAACCAGCAGTCGTCGGGTAACCCTTAACGTGGAAGAGGTCTTTGATCGAGAGTGGTGCGCCGGCCAGCGATCCCCTTCTCGTCTTTCCCCTAACCGGTGGATCGAAGACCGTGATGAAAGCTTTGAACTTCGCGTTGAACCTCTTTATCCTGTCAAGGCACTCCGCCACGAGGGCCTCGGGGTCGAGGTTGCCGCTTCTTACCAGTGTGACCGCTTCGGTGAGCGTGAGTTCACTCACTCTCATACCGCAACACTATCCCGTGAACTGGTAGCGAGTCCTCGACGTCGACGTAACTCTCCAGCCTCTCTCGGTAGGACTTTAACCGCTCCAAGAGGGTGATGAGGGTGCCTATGTCTTCCATCGGCCCGATCAGACTCGTCAACCTAGAGACGACCTCGCGCTCGAGTGGCTTCTCACCTAACATCACAAACGTCACGCACGCATCCGTGATTAACCTACTCTCTTGGCCCTGACCCTAGAGACAGCGTTTCGTGTTGCTGTAGAGGTATGTATCGCGAAGAACCGGCACACGTCGTTGAGGACGCATATCTCGCACAGAGGTCTTCTGCTCCTACATACCCTGCGTCCATGCGTTATGAGTAGCAGGTGGGCCTCGTGACGCGCCGGCGCAGGAAACAGAGCGTCCAGTGTCTTCCTCACCTCCTCATATCCGGCACCTTCCCTAACTAGCCCCAGACGCGAGGCGACCCTCTTCACGTGTGTGTCTACTGGTACGGTCTCTAGAACGCCGAAGGTCACAAGCACCACGTCGGCGGTCTTCGGCCCTATCCCCTTGACGGAGGTCAGGATCTCCCTTGCAGCCTCTGGACCCTTAGCCATCAGCGACTTTAAGTCCGGATCGCCCGAGGAGGACGCGTATCTGGCCAGCGACTTGATGGCCCTTGCCTTTGAGTCGGATAGTCCCGCAACCCTTACGCACCTCTTGATGCGTCCGAGGGGCACGCTTGAGATCTTGAAGGGATCGACACCGACCTCCTCATCCAACGACTTATACGCCTTGATCGCTGCCTTATCGGTTGAGTTCTGAGAGAGCACAGTCGCCACGAGCGCCTTGAAGGGAGAACCCGTGACCGAGGCGACGAACTTCGAGACGAACTCCTCGTAGTCGAGTTTGTAGGCAGACCTGAGCTTCTCGAGGACGTTCAGGCCGAACACGCTGCCTGCCTCCTCACTCAACGCCCAACAGCCTCCGACTCTTGGGTATCTGGGGATGCAGCTTCCCGTCCTTCGAGACCTTTCCACTGCCCGCATAAACGTCACGCCACCTCACGACCGCGTACTCCCCCTCGACCGAGCCTTTGACGCCCTCCAGAGGTATCGGCTCGCCTCGCATCCACACCTCGAGTCGTTCGCGGTCGACCTCAACGACGTTGCGTCTAATCCTATCTCGGAGTAGCTGAGAACCCTCAAGGGAGAGGTAAACCCCGAACTTAGTGGTCTTGAGCACGTAGAGCCCAACGCTCTCGAACCTCCCTATCTCTCTGGCGACCTCGAAGACCTCCGGCGTGGTGACCCTAACCTTTCCTTCGGAGCTGTACAGGGCAACGAACTCCTCCCCGAGGCCCCCCTCAACCCCGAACTCCTCTCTCAGCGCTTCCTCAACTCTCTTCCGGTGAGACCTGTCCATGAGCTCCAATCTCACCCCACCTTCCTGAGCAAGGCTACGAAGAACCCCTCCGCACCGTTGTCCTGAGGGTAACACTTGAAGCACCGGGAAACCCTCGGATCGAAAGCCCTTCTCCCCCACTCCTCCAGCGGCCTCCTCCCCCTCAACCCCTCAAGCCGGAACTCGATGACCTCGGCCTCTGGTCGGCGACTGAGAAGCTCTGAGACGACCAGCTCGTTCTCGAGAGGGTGAATGGTGCAGGTCGAGTAGACTGTGAAACCACCCGGCGAGGAGGCGTCGAAGGAGGCGAGCAGAAGCGACAACTGAAGCCTCGCGAGCCGCTCAGACCTACGGTGGCTGTACGTCTTTGCGGAGCTCCAGTCCTTCATCACGACGCCGAGGGAGCTGCAGGGAACGTCACAGAGCACCCTATCGAAGAAGTTCCTCGTCCTTTTTCCAAAGAACCGGCCGTCCTTCAGGGTAACCACGCAGTTGTAGACTCCCCACTTCTGCAGGTTCGCGATGAGGGGTTTGATCCTCTCCGAAGAGGCGTCATTGGCCACCAAGACTCCCTTGTTCTCCATCAGCTGAGCGATTTGAGTCGACTTGCTGCCGGGTGCCGCACAGAGATCCAGCACCCTCTCGCCGGGTCTCGGATCGAGGGCCTCCACGGGTACCATGGAAAGTGGCCCCTGCAGGTAGACGAGGCCTAGGCTGTGAGCCAAAGTTCCACCGGGATCGCCTTCCTCACACGTGATGAGCCTGTAAGCGTGCCTCGCCCACAGCAGCCTCTCGAACCTCCAGCCCATCTCCATCAATAGACCGAGACAGCGATCCTCGCTGGACTTGAGCGTGTTCACTCTGAAAGTCTCCGGCAACGGTCTTGAAGACGCTTCGATGAACTCGTCCACCTCCATGTCAGGTATCGATGCGAGGAGCTCCGATAACTCTTCAGAGAGCCTTAGGTTGACCACGTCGACTCCCAATCTGTGAACGAGGTCAGCGATTTAGAGGATGCTCATAGGTGCCTGAAAGTGGGCCCTCACCGATCAGGGGGATCAGGTGGGTTGACTTGGTTATCACCGAGACGGGCTTCCAAACACCATGCCAGCGCTGCAACCGAAGTTCACGTCGATCTCGGTCTCAAGTCTATCGACTTCCTCATCGATGGACTGCAGTGTCGCGCTCGCCACGGCCACCTCGGCTTCGGATTGTGTCGATGTGCAACTCCGGAACTACGATCAACAGACGAAACTGGTGTGAGATGATTGTTTAGCTCCTCGACGTGCCTCCCACTGAGAATGCTTCGTCAGGGGACTTGAGATAACCCTAGTCAACCCACTCTCTCTGAACTTCACCATCGAGCTTTATTTGGTAGTCGATGAAAGCAGTTTGAGAATGACGGTCTGGCACACCGACCTCCACAAGCGGAAGAAGACAGGTGGAAGGAAGGGCGCTCACAGGAAGAGGCGAAGGTTCGAGAGGGGTAGGGACCCCCTGCTGCCGACAGTCGGTGAAGACGAGAAGCTGATCGAGAGGACTAGGGGAGGGAACTTCAAGGTGAGGGTGAGATACGCGAAGCACGCCAACGTCTTCGACGGCTCCAAGACCGTGTACGTTGAGATACTGAAGGTCGTCCAGAACCCGGCTAACCCCGACTTCACCAGGATGGGCGTACTCACGAAGGGCGCGCTGATAGAGACTCCGATAGGAACTGCTAGGGTCACCTCGAAGCCCTCAATTGATGGCGTAGTCAACGCAGTGCTAGTTCAGGCGAAGTCGTCGTGAGTTGATCAAGCGGAGAGGTTATCTGGTTTGGGCACACTACTTCAACAAAGAGCTGAGCAGGTCTGAGGGACGAAGAGTCCCGACTAGGGTAGCTAAGAGGAATCCAACAGCCGAGGACTTACTCAAGGCTGCTGCCTCGCTGGGATGGGAGGCGGAGAGGCTCGACCTGAGGCACCCAGCCTACTGGTGGAGGCCCGGAGTCGCGGTACTCATCAAGGCACCAGAAGAGGTCAGGAAGAGAGAGGTGTTGCTGAGGCTGGCGGAGAGGATGAGGTAGTGAAGAGGGAGAGGGTCGTGATGCTCGGAGAGGTCGTTCGGCGCCTGCAGGACTCCGTCGTCTTAAGGGTCAAGGAGGTACCTGAGGTCGGACTACCCGTTTACTCCGAGGGTCAGGGTCGGGTCGGCTACGTCTCGAACGTCTTCGGTTCCAAGGAGAGGCCCTACGTTCAAGTGAAGCTGGACGAAGGCGTAACTAGGTTCAGCAGGCTCTACGTGGTCGTTAGATCCAAGCCGAGTAAAAACCTAAAGCCTTAACCTCTCGGAGTTGAGCTGGGTGGAGGTGAAGAGCGCTCACGAAATGGATAGTCTGCGGTGCGTGGCCCTACATTAACTCGGTCCCTCATCTCGGAACACTGATAGGTAGTGAGTTATCGGCGGACGTCTTCGCCAGATACATGAGGTCTAAGGGAGATCGGGTGCTCTTCGTGAGCGGTTCCGACGAACACGGCACCCCCATTGAGCTCCAGGCGATGAAGGAGGGCGTTGAACCACAGCAGATGACCGACAGGATGCATGAGCTGGTGAAGGACCTCTTCAGCAGGTTCAGGATCTCCTTCGACAACTACTCGAGAACCCACTCGAAGCACCACATCGAATTCTCCCAGAAGTTTTTCCTTGAGTTGTACAGCAAAGGCTACGTCTTCAAGGAGGCCGTCCAACAGCTCCACTGCAACTCATGTCTCATCTTCCTACCCGACAGGTTCGTGATAGGGAAGTGCCCCAACTGCAGCTATGAGAGGGCTCGGGGAGACCAGTGCGAGCGCTGCGGCAAGGTACTCGACCCGCTGAACCTATTGGAGCCCAAGTGTGCGATATGCGGCTCGGAGCCGACGATCAAGAGCACAGACCACTGGTTCCTTGACTTGCCGGCGCTAGAGAACCGCGTGAAGTCGTGGTTCCTCTCGAACCCACGGTTTCCCGAAACCATTAGGAACTTCACGCTCAGTTGGCTCATGGAAGGCCTCAAGCCTAGGCCCATCACGAGGGACACGAAGTGGGGCATACCTGCTCCTTTTCCAGGATCTGAAGGTAAGACGATCTACGTCTGGTTCGAGGCCGTACTGGGGTACATCACCGCGAGCATCGAGTGGGCCGAGCTGACCGGTGACGAGGAGAAGTGGAGGGAGTTCTGGTACGACAGAGAATCGAGGAGCGTCTACTTCATCGGTAAGGATAACATACCCTTTCACACGATAATCCTCCCGGCCCTGCTGATCGCTCACGGCGAGGGCCTCAACCTCCCATGGAACGTCCTCGCAACCGAGTACCTGACCTACGAAGGTCAGAAGTTCTCCAAAAGCGCCGGCGTTGGTGTATGGCTCGACGAGGCTCTCGATATCCTCGACCCGGACTACTGGAGGTTCTACCTCATCAGGATAAGGCCCGAGACTTCGGACTCCAACTTCTCGGCCTTTCACTTCAGGGACGTGATCAACGACGAGCTCAACGACGTCGCCGGTAACTTCGTTCACAGGGTCCTGAGCTTTCTAACCAGATACTACTCGAGAAGAGTCCCGACGCCTGGATCGATCGACGAGGCGAGCGAAGAGCTGTTAGAGACAATTCCCGCCACCGCTGGGAAGTTCGGCGAGGAGCTGGAGCTCAACGACTTCAGGACGTCGATCAACCTGCTGCTGGAGCTAGCAAGACGCGGCAACGTCTATCTCAGTGCTAGGGAGCCTTGGGCAACGGTAAAGAGCGATCCGACCCACGCCGCCACGACCCTCTACGTGTCCACACAGCTGGCTTATGCGGTATCCGTGCTGCTCGAGCCGATCACGCCGGCAGCGTCCGAGCTTCTTCGCCAGACGTTCAGGCTCCCTCAAAACATTTGGTGCGTTGAAGCGCTCCTGAGAGGAAAGAGAATCGAACCAGGTCACGAGATCGCAGAACCCGCACCGGCTTTCAGCAAGGTGTCCGAGCAGGTTGTCGAGTCCCTCCGCGGAAGGGGAAGAGATAACCGCGTCTTGGGAAGAACAGCGTAATCGCGATTCTTATATAACTCAGAGGAGAGGCGAGAGTCCGATGAAGAAGTACGAGCTTCCTCAACTGCCGTATGCCTACAATGCCCTTGAGCCCTACGTGATCGAGGAGATAATGAGGCTGCACCACACGAAGCACCATCAGGCCTACGTTAACGGCGCGAACGCGGCCCTCGAGAAGATTGAGAAGCACTCAAAAGGAGAGGCGCAGATCGACGTACGCGCCGTCCTGCGGGACCTGAGCTTCAACCTCGACGGCCACAGGCTTCACTCGATCTTCTGGCCGAACATGGCACCGTCTGGCAAGGGCGGAGGTAAGCCTGGCGGCTCGATCGCTGACAGGATCAACCAAGAGTTCGGGAGCTTCGAGAACTTCAAGAAGCTCTTCAGTGACGCCGCTAAGACCGTTGAAGGCGCAGGTTGGGCCCTCCTCCTTTACGACCCTGAGACCGACAGGTTGGTCCTGACTCAAGTGGAGAAGCAGAATTTGATGCACCTAGCGGAGCTGCAGATCCTCCTCTCATTGGATGTCTGGGAGCACGCATACTATCTACAGTACAAGAACGACCGGGCCACCTACGTAGACAACTGGTGGAACGTCGTGAACTGGGACGACGTCGAGAAGAGGTTCTCTAGGGCCAAGAGCAGATAGACCTCAAATTACCCGTACATCGGTGTGCTCTTTTTCTCCTCTCCAGGCCTTGCGACCTTCAGTAACAGTTCGAACACATTGGAGACGGTCTTCTGAGTTGTAGCTAGAACCCTAGCGGCCTCGCTGATCGTCACGATGCCAATCAGCTTCCCTTCTTGGTCGACCACGGGAAGCCTACGGAACCCGTTGTTGACCATCAGTATCACGGCGTCCTCCAGCAGCGTGTCAGGAGACACTGCGATTACCGGATAGGACATTATGTCCTTGATCTTGGTGTTGGTGTGGTCCAGCCCCGTCGCGAGTACTCTGACCACGAGGTCCCTCTCTGTGACGATGCCCACGAGCTTCCCTCCGCTCTCAACCAGTATGCTTCCCACCCCGAGTCGGTCCATCAGCATCGCTGCCTCTCTGACGGTCTGATCACCGCTGATCACGTTCTCGACCTTGAAGAGAATATCCCTCACAGTGAGCCTAGGTACGTGTACTCCCTCCGTCCCCATGTCAACCACCGACCGTGTACATCGCCCTCACGTGCTTGGGAACAGCCTCTGCCCTTAGCAACGTCTCGACCCCTGCGAACTTCTTCATGAATGCCTCCTTAATGAAGGCCTCTATCTCGTCGTCGCTTGCTCCACTCCTCAACAGCGGCTTCAGGTCGTAGCTGGACTTGCTGAAAAGGCACGGGACGACCCTTCCGTCGGCGGTCAATCTCACCCTATCGCAGTCGCTGCAGAAGGGCTCCGTTACTGATGTGATGACGCCTATGCCTCCTGGCGAGCCATCAGCGAACCTGAAGTTCTTGGATGTCGACCCCGATTCTCTGGGCTCCTGTTCGAGCCTGAACCTCTCGGATACCTTATGAACTATCTCTCTTCCGCTCACGACGAGCTCGGGCCTCCAGAGCCTCTCGCCATCGAATGGCATGTACTCGATGAACCTGACAGTCATCCCAGCCTCCCTTGCTAGGCTCACGAAGTCCAATATCTCGTCGTCGTTACACCCTTTGATCACCACGACGTTCAACTTGACCTTAATGCCGACGTCAAGGGCCTCTCGGATGCCCCTTAGAACTCTCTCGAAGACCCCTTGGACTCCTATCACCTCTTCGTATCGGTCTGGCTTGAGGCTGTGCAGGCTTACGGTGACGCTCTCGAGACCAGCGGACTTGAGAGGACCCGCGAGCTCGGCTAGGTAGTAACCGTTTGTCGTCATCGCGAGGCTCCTCAGCCCACTTATCTCCCGGAGCATCCTCACGAGGTCAACTACGCCTTTCCTCACCAGCGGCTCGCCACCGGTCAGCCTGACCTTGTCCACACCCATCCCGACGAAGATCTTCGTCAGCCTCGTTATCTCCTCCAGCGACAAGACCTCCTTTCTGTCAAGCCATACGGGGTTCTTGGGCATACAGAAGAGGCACCTGAAGTTGCACCTGTCGGTCACCGATATTCTCAGCTTCCTCGCGACTCGGCCGAAGGAGTCGACGAGGGGACCACCCTTTCTCAACTCACGCCCAACGAATGAGGTTGAACTCCGGTTAAAAACGCTCCTCAGCAACCGGCTGACGAACTGATCAACCCGGTCACCGGAGATTTCGGAGGAGTTCCTCGACGGCCTTCATCAAATCCTTCCTCACGTTCTCTAGGTCTCTGCTCGCATCGATTCGCAACAGCTCGCCCTCCTCGCAGAGCTCGAGGTAAAGATCCCTTACCCTCTCGAGGACCTCGACCCTCTCGAACTTCGTAGGCCTCTCGCTTAGCTTCCTGCTGAGACCGATTGCAGGGTCAACGTCGAGGTAGATTGCTAGGTCGGGCCGTCGCGCGAACCTGTTGAGTTCTTCAACCCAAGCCCTGTCACCGGTCAGCGCTCCCTGATAGGCTATCGAGGAGTGGACGTATCGATCGGACACCACCATGACACCCTCGCTCAACAGGGGCTCGATTGTCTGGGCGAGGTGATGCAGTCGGTCAGCGGCGAACAGTAGAGCGTCGACACGAGGATCGCTGAACTCGCCGAAGGCCCCGCTCCTGAGAAGCCGTCCTATGGGACCATCCGTTGGCTCCCGTGTGTAACTCGACCTGAGCCCCATGCTACCTATCAGATCCACTACCCACCTCGAGTTGACCGTTTTCCCAGCACCATCAATCCCCTCTATTGCTATCAGAGCTCCTCTCGGCATCCCACGACCGGCTCACATGGACCGTAAAATAATTGAAGGTATCGGAGGAATTAGAAAAATCATCAAGGATAAACTTCTCGCCGAGACAGGTACTCCTTCAGAACGGAGTTGAACATCTCGGGTCTCTCCTCGTGAACTAGGTGACCTGCATCCGGTATCGTACTTACATCCGACCCCATCCTCCCAGCAAGCTCAGCGTTCGCTTCGGTTGGGACCAGTCGATCCCTCTCTCCTAGGATGAAGAGTGTGGGAACCTTCAGAGTTTCAAACGTCTTCAAGTCGAAGCTCGCTATGATGTCGAAGGCCTCCAGCAAAGTCCTTCCCGACTCCTTTACCGACATGTAATAGCCGGTGACCATTTCTTCGTCCACGACATCCTTGACCCAGACCGCGTTCCTCAATACCCTCCTCACGAAGTACCTGTTGACCAAGACCGCAGCTAGCAGCGCGGCGACCGGTCCACTCCTTATCAGCCTGCTCGAGGGGGGTCCCCTTCCGGTCTGCCTCAGTCGCAGGGACGGGTTTACCAAAACCAACTCTCTCACCCATTCGGGATGCGTGGCAGCGAGATGCGAAGCTATCACCCCACCCATCGAGAGCCCCACCACCGAGAGGCTACCCAATCCGAGGACCTCTGCGAGCTTCAGAAGGTGCTCCGTTACCGAGGACAACCTGAGCCCCTCCTTCAGTCTCTCCGACAGACCGAAACCAGGCAAGTCGACCGCGATCACTCTGAAGCCCTCGGCCAAGGAGCTGTAGTTCTTCCTCCAAGTGAAGGAGGACGATCCCCAGCCGTGTATGAGGAGCACCGCGCTACCTCTCCCGATGTCCACGCAGAAAGTCCGAATTCCGTTCACATCGACGTGTTTGCCGTGAGCAACGTGCTCCCTCCACTCCTTATCATATGTCATCCGGCGCCCTTCAACTGACGACTCAAGGCTTTGATAAAAGTTGAGATGACAAGGGATGTTGAGAGAAGCTTGTGCGTTCGGATCCTAAACATCCTTAATCACTTGGGGCGAGGTCGATCACGTTGCATGAGGGAGGGCCTTCTGGCTGTGTACGAGGATCTGAAGGAAAAGATTGACGCGAGGCTCGCGGAGTTCAAGTTTGTTGACAGGGGAGATGCGGGTAGGCTCTTCGAGGAACTCACGTTCTGCGTCCTCACACCTCAGTCGAGAGCCTCCAGTGCCTTGATAGCGGTTGACGAACTGAAGGCGACGAACCTCCTGCTCAGAGGTAGCTCTGGGTCCATCGCTGGTTTGTTGAGGAGAACCGGCGTCAGATTCCACAACCAGAAGGCGAGGTATGTGGTCACCAACAGGTCACTGCTGAGAGGCGATCCTCCGAGGATCATTGAGGTGCTAACTTTGAAACCTTCCGAGGCCAGAGAGGCCCTAGTAAAGGAGGCTTGGGGGATAGGGTACAAGGAGGCTTCACATTTCCTGAGGAACGTTGGAGTAGAGGGGTTGGCGGTCCTCGATAGACACATCATCAGCTGGATGATGAGAGCCGGAAAGCTTGACGAGTCGCCGAGATCACTAAGTAGACGGAAGTACCTCGATTTGGAGCGTAGGTTTCTGTTATGGGCCGAAGAGTTGAACGTGAAGCCGGAAGCACTAGACCTTTTACTTTGGTATCTCCAAACTGGTGAGCTTTTGAAGTGAAGTCATGAGTTCGATTCTACCACCGAAACGAGTTGCCGCCTTATGCTGATGTATACATAATTTGCCTAGTTGATATCAATCCTGTTAACATGATACACAATTTTTGATATAGCATAACTGGGTCGCCGGGGGCGGGATTTGAACCCGCGCGGGCCTCATCGGCCCAGTGGCTTAGCAGGCCACCCCCCTACCGGGCTAGGGCACCCCGGCATCGATGTCCCAAGATTTTCTCAGCAAACCCACTATATGAACGGTGGTGATGAATGCGGAATCTAATCAGTGACTGTTTTTGCTCAGCTCGGATACCGATTTCTCGAGTTTGTTCACTTTGTAAACGAGCAGAGCGATAAGTGCGATGAGACTGTATCCGTCATCGACCTTCACGATTTTCGGTAAATCTCCGTCAGAAAACCCCACAAACGTTCTCCCGTTTCTTTCGTAGCATTTTGCCTCTGGCAGCGCTACGTCTAGCTTTTTCTCGTCACAGTTTTGCACATCGCCTGCCGACATCTCACTCATGATGAATTCTGTCGCTACCACGCGTTCAAGAGCTTTTTTGCGCGATCCCGCGGCGATTCTTCCCGCGTCGTCGATGACGATGACGTCCGCCTTAGTTTCGAGAGCCTTGAGCCTTTTAGCTAAATCAGCTCGCAACCCTGTTTCAGAATCAATTTCTCTTATCGATGCCATTATTCAAACACCATCATTGTCAATCGCACTCTACCTGCAATTACCTCTGCTTTCCAAAATACCGCTAGCGGGTCGAACGTGAGAGTGGTTCCACCGTTTCCAGAAAATATTTGATCTGGATTGTCATTGAGTTGGATTGTGTTCGTTCCTGATGCTAAAAAGTCGATTTTTGATAGGTATGCTTCAGCGGCGTTGAACATTTCTACCGTGATGAGATTTTTTTCGTATTTCAAGGTATAACTGCATGAAACAGTGATGTTTGTGTTCACGGAAGAGGACGTATGAACTAACCAACTGTAATAAAAGCGGCCGGAAATGTTTGTGGGGGTATTAGGGTCATATGGAGAGTCATTCACGTATTCGTTCACGTGAGTTATTCCCGATATGGACGGACGGGTGATGGTTAGATAATAATTCGCCGCTTCGTTTGGTCTGTTAATGAAGAATTCCCATGAGCCGAGCCTGATGGCATATACTACTCTTAAGTTTTCGTGTAACATTTGACCTGAGTAAACAGTCCAAGTGGATCCGCTATTGCTCGAGACGCCAACGTTGCCGGGTGTTAAGACGTTATTCGTTGGTGTGTTACGGAAGAAAACGCCATAATTTGTTGCATTAACTGATACGGGCCTTACCACTATCGCGTAAGTTGTGTTCCAATTCAGCACGGGAGCAGAAGAGAAACTGGCTGACCAGCTCAAACCACCAAGGTCCTGAATTTTGCTAGCGGGCACATTACTAGCAACAGTCCATAGCTCTGTCGCGAATTGCGGATTTCCCACGCTTGAAGAGGTAATTGTAAAACTCATCAGACGAGGTGGTAACAACTCAACAATCCCCGAGGTTCCTGTTGGTTGTTGCGGCGTCGTGAAAGACACGAAAATTCGTTGAGTCATAGAGTTCATGTTGTATGAGTTTGCACCGCTTGTCGAAGTATTTCGAGTAAAGTCACTTTGAGGCACATTTACCTGCAACGTGGACTGTTGTGACGGCGTGGTAACTTGTCTTTGGAATTCCCAGATTAACGGCGAGGCCCTATCCCGCCCAAGAATAAGGTATTCAGTCATGCGTCACGACCTCTCTAAATAAGTGATGTAAATGTGCGATATTTTGGGACTCTGCCATGTTATTGTCGGGCGCGTCATATTAAATCTTACCGTTATTTTTTCGTGGCCCAGTTGATGGAATACGTAATCGCTATCAATAAGAATCGGATAGTTGGACAAAAAACTAATCCAATTGATTTTCGTCGGTTGCCCGACAGTGGACATGGTAGCGATGTTTACTGAGTAGTTGTTCCATAATCCCGCCTCTTGAATTACTATTTCCGCCTCGCGATAGTTCGTGGTATTATGATGCAATCTTATTTTGCACGTTACGTTATCGTCAAATGAATAGAGATACACGTTCATGCGCCTTACCCACGCGAGGTCTAGATCTAAGTTTTTCGATAATGGATAAAAGATTTCACCATAAGAGCCGTAAGATGTCGGTTCCAGTCTTATGCAGGAACCTGTTAGGAAACCCATGCGAACGTCTCTAACCTGTGCGTTAGATGAAGCCCCCCAATTCATAAATGCAGGGTATTTAGTCATAAAGTATGCTTGACTTGGCCATCTTTTCAAAACTATTCTTTTTGAAACTGCCCATCCCAAAATGTTTGGATCGTTCATGCTCGCGAGGACGTTGCCGGCGGAATCACGCACTTCCACCGTGACGTCACCATCATTACGCTGGCTGGACCATCCTACGTATCCCCATCGAGCGAACCTGTTTCCCGGTGGTACAAACTCGACCTCGAACGTGCCGCTAGTCTTGCCTGAGGCTAGCTCGACCTCACCCGTGACGTCGTTCACCTTAACGTTCGAACTTCGGTGAACCGTTATCGGTCGCTTGTTGAGGTACGCGACGTACTGGTAACTAGTTGCCACAAGGGCCCTTTGTGTGTAGTAGAGCGTTGATCTAATCCATGTGACTTCACCTATGATGGTGGGTTGCGGGCCGAATCGGGCCGCGATGTCGCCTCCAATAGCCTCGCTAAGGTAGTCCTCCAGGAGTTCGAGCTTTCCACCCACAACAATCTCGGCGACTATCGACCGAGGACTGTAACTCATCTCTACCACGAACATGTCGACGTCATCGAGCCCCAAAGAGGGCAGGTTGATCCTCACGGTGCTGAAGAGATCTATCTCCGAGAAGTCGGCTAATTCCCTATAGACCCTAAGCTTCAGCTGCCTACCGCACTCGCGGTTCCGCGCAAGCCTGACCACCGCCCTCCTTCTGGCCTCACTATCCGAGGTCAGGAAGGGGTCGTGAATCACAACGGGCAGGTCACCAGCACCCTCACTCACGTCTGCGAGAACTCGCCCCTCAGCACCAACGTAGATCACGCGGTTCTTTAGCTTCCAACGGTCCTCGGAGTATTCCGCGGAGAGAACTGTAGAGTCGTCGATTGTCACGACCGGTGTGCCATTAGTCTTCGGCTTGAAGTACAGTCGACGCCCCGCCTTCATTCTGAGCCAGTAGTCAGTCCCCCTAGCTACCGATTGCATAACCTTCAGAGCTGACTCGTTCTGAATGGACCATGGGGCGAGGAGCTGAGGAGTTCCAACTTCATCGACGTTTGAAACGTCAACCCCGGGTTCTAGGGCCGCAAGGTCCTTGATGATGGCCCCTGCACTGGTGCCCGTGGGGTACTCGCGATACACGACGTTCCTCTCCCACAATATGAGCTCTGACAGCGCTCTACAGTCAACTGAGGGGCCGACGCTTCGATCAATCGTCCTGCGGAAGCTGACGATGATCCCTTCGAACTTCGTAATGCCGTTGAGCTTGTAACGAACTCTTTCACCTGCGGTCACCACTTCGTCGAGTAACGAGAACTCGAG
The DNA here is from genome assembly GCA_025058055.1 of Candidatus Calditenuaceae archaeon. Classification (GTDB taxonomy): domain Archaea; phylum Thermoproteota; class Nitrososphaeria_A; order Caldarchaeales; family Calditenuaceae; genus Calditenuis. Next base: position 14,549 of record JANXEU010000034.1, on the reverse strand, counting down.
AGATTCGAGTTGATTGCTCTGAACAGTGTGGGAGAGCTGTGTCAACTTCGAGGTGCAGTCGATCCATCTGTTGTCCTTTAGGACCTGAAGTTCTAAGCTCATGCCATACCCCTCCCACGACTGAGTGACGTTGCCTGCAAACACAACGACTCCGGTGACGCAGACTCTGGTCCCAAACCCCCGGAAGCGATATTGATCGGAATTTCAGGTGAGAGAGGGAGTGTTCGACGAAAGTGAGGGCTCACTCGTAGGTGACCTTACCTCCCTTCTTGTAGACGTGAAGCACTATTGAAGAGACAGCACTCCTTATGCCTGGGATGGTCAACAGCTTATCAGCTATGAACTTCCTGAAGGACGTGACGTCGGTGGTGTTAACGATTATGATGATGTCGTACTCGCCCGTGACCTCGAAGACGTCCGTGACCTCTTCGAATTTCGACAGGGCCTCTCCAACCACTTCTAGCCTCCCTGGCTCTACGAAGAGATGGATCAATGCCTTCACTCCAACCAATTCCCGATCCTTGATGCAGATTCGTGTCGAGCTTTAAGGATGAGGTAGAACAGAAGTGAACGTTAAACTGTCTTTTTGAGCAGGACGACTCTGCCGGGAAACTTGGTTAGGACCGAGTGTATCTTGCTACTATGGGCTGAGGACTTCAGAACGGAAGCCTTCTCGAACCCGCGGACCAGATATACCACGAAATCAGCGGTTCCAGAGGTCAGCTCCTCAACAGCCGACTCCTCGAAGTCTCCGACCCGGACTTCGTACTTCACTACGTAGCCTTTAGACCTAAGTTTAGACGCGATCCGCTCAAGCTCTCGAGCAACGTTCTCCGAGTCAAGCGCTACCTCGCCAGCCATTTCAGTTTCCAACACGCTTACCAGCTTGATGTCGAACCTCGTATCTGTGTAGGAAGTCAGCGTCTTGACTACGTGATCCGGGTTCTCATAGGGCCGCACAAAGACCGTAAGGCTCATCCTGTACCCTGCGGGGATGACGAGCTCACGTTCGCTAGTGTCGATCACCGCAGACCTCAGGGCTCTTCTTCTGTACAAAGCGTAGCCAAGGATACCAACGACCATCCAAACTCCTCCCATGATTCTGCCTAGAGGGTGGAGCATTAGATAGAGCGCGAAGATGCCGCAAGTCGTCACGAGACCGATGGCCACGAGCAGCGGCACCGTGAACTCTTTCCCTCCCCAGCGGAAAGAGAAGGACGGTCTAAGCTGCCAAGGTCTGTAGACATTCCGTTCACTTTGTCTCAGAGCGATCACGGACAGTAATAGTATCAAGTAACCTATCAGGGCTCCGAAGTTGTAGAGGCTCGCGAGTAGCGGGATGTCACCTGGCAGCGTGAGGAACAGCCCTATGCCTCCAAATAGGAGTATAGTCCTGTGAGGAGTACCGAACTTCGGATGAACTCTGTACAGCCATTGGGGAAGTAAGGAATGCTTACCCATCGACGCCGTTAACCTCGAGACTCCGATAACTCCTGTGTTGGAGGAAGCTAGGGACATGATCATCGCTGTTAACGCTACGATCAACGCCATCTCCTCGCCGAAGAACTTGAACTCGTTGACGAGTGCAGCGACTGGGTTCTCAATCGAATCGATTACGGTGTCTATTTCGGTTACTCCAAGTGCGAGAACGCTCATCAAAAGAACCGATAGCGGCACCGCTAAGGCAGCCAGTTTTGCGGCTCTCGGTATCCACCGATGTGGAGACCTCGTCTCCTCCGCTGCTTGAGCGATGGACTCTACGCCTATGAAAGAGGCCATTGCAATGGTGACCCCGTAGAGGAAGTTGTTCGTATGAACGTCAAATAAAGACACGTATTCGACTTCTGGCAGTATCTCCCCACTCCCGAACTTCTGGACTTGTTTGAGGAATAACTCAAGGTCGAAAGAGGTCAGATATCCTATCAGGAAGATGAGCGACTGAACGGCAATGCTGAACGCGACTACGGACGAGATCAACCAAGCGGAGTACTTGATTCCAATGTAGTTGAGCGCCAAGAGAATGGCAACGAGCAAAGCGGAAGTCATGCCTAAGGAGTTCAACTCGATCAGACCAAGGTCGAGAGAGAGTGCCGTAAGCTGAGGAAGAATGAAGTGAAGGTAACCGGCAGAGGCGGTCGCGAAGAGTGAGATGCACAGAAGGTAGTCTAGCATAAGAGCCCAACCTGCGATGAAGCTGAGCAGCGTGTTCCATGCCCTCAGGGAATAAACCTGCACACCTCCTGCATAGGGGTAGGCTGGTGCGAGTTCGCCATAGCATAGGGCGATCGCGACGTAAGCTATTGACCCTATAAGGAATGCGAGAGGTGCAGCCCCTCCAGCGTATAGCATCGTTACGCCCAACGCAATGAAAATGTCCGCCCCAACGTCGCCGTAACCCATCGCGAAGGATCCGAACCAACCTACCTCTCTCTTAAGGCTCCCCCGTTCCTCGACCATCAGAACGTCCGCACCCACGAACCGACCTCTTAGTCATAAAGCGTTGCGCGGGATGTAACGGGACCTACTAACTGCGACCCTCAGGGCATCAAGAGGTAGCGAAGAGGACTAGGGCAACGAGGGCGAAAGCCATCGCGAATAGCTGTCGTACGTTGGGGACCTCGCCCAATAGAAACAGTGACAGTACGACCGTGACCACAGGATATAGCGATGTAGTCACGACCACGATCGAAGAAGGGTTGGCCTCAAGTGCAACGTAAAACATCGTCGCACCGAGAAACCCCAATGCACCGGTGAGAAGTCCGATCGCAGTTAAGGAAGGCACACTGAGCAAGTTTGGACGAAGGATAACGATGAAGCTCATGCTAGCTGCTAGTTGACCGAGTGCCGCGAGAGCCGTCATCTCGCGCCATCCGAGCTGCTGAGAGAGCACTCTCCCGAGAAGCCCCCAAGTACCCCAGAAGAGGAGGGCCAATAGCGCCGCGAAAAACCATCTGAGCTCCACGGTGACTTAAGATGGGAGCTCCGTGATAATTTTATCCCCGACTATTGCGTACTGGCTAAGCGGTCACCACTTTCCGGTTTCGCCACGTAGCATCTCGCTGATGTGAACTCTATCGATGTGCTTGGAGAGATCCTTTGCGTCCTTGAACATTGAACCACAGTAGGGGCAGGTGATGCCCTTCTCCTCCTCCAGCTCAGGGAGAAGCGATTTCTCGACGAGTTCGCCAGCGAGCGCTATTGTCGTCAGAACACCCAGCACCTTATCGCCTTCTGTCACGACTATCCTCCTTATCCCCTTTTGTGACATCATGGCGATGGCGTCGCTGACCTTCCTGTCGGGAGAGATGGTGATCAGTGGTGATGACTTGATCTCGCCTAGCTTGACCTTCTTCGGGTCCTTACCCTCTGCCACAACGCGATACAGAACGTCTCTTTCGGTCACGATGCCTATGGTCTTACCGCCCTTGGACACTAAGACGCTAGTCACGCCCCGATCGCGCATCGTCTTCACGGCGTCCGAGACCGATGCGTTCTCATCGAGGACGACGTAGTCTGTCCTTGCGTGTTTTATCACTGGCTCCGAGAGTATGTCGGGCTTCAACCCGCAAATTCTTCCCTCAGGCGTCAGTCATAAACCCATTCGCGTCTGACCAGATAACGTTGAGGACATTAGGCCTGCGCTTCGGCGAGCTTCGTTATTTGGACCCTGTACTCTTTCGGGAGCTTGCTCGCAGCGATTCTCAAAGCCTCTCTACCGAGGTCCAAGCTCTTGCCGTCGACGTATAGGCTCACCACTTCTTTCCCAGCGAAGACTTGAGCGGCCCTCCCCACCGGCCTACCGAAGGCCCTACTCATGCCCTCTTGAAGCCTGTCTGCGTGAGCACCGAAGATCAGCTTGTTCTCCCTAAGGACGTGATGTGGGTGAGCCTTGATGACAAGGTAGAAGTCGTTGCCGATCTTGGAGCTGAGGAACTTCCCCGCTGCGACCCTAGCTGACTCGAGTGCCACGTCCCGGATCTGACAATCGGAATTGGCGATTAGGTCAAGCCTGTACTCGTAGTTCTCCCTCCAGCCTCCGTAGTCGTACTTCGCGATCCTCGGTTGCGGAGCGCCTGCTATCATCTTGACCCTAGTGTAGGGCCTCTCGATGGTTCTGAAGTTCTTCGCCTTCATACCCCTTCTTTCAACCCTTCAAGATAAAAACCGATCAACAGGCTGAGCTCTGCGGAACTCGAAAACCTCTATTTTCTGTCGCGATGATGACTCAACGAGGGAACTTGGCGACTCTCGTCCGGATGGTCGGAGCGATCATGCTGATGGGTGGTCTATTCGGTGCAGCGATGTATACTGGAGTGATGGTCGGCCTCATCACGTTTGTGGACAGAGACGCTCTGATCACATGGAGCGTTTACATGATCTCTGTTGGCCTGATGTTGGTGATAGCGCTCTTGGGATACGTCGCGCTCACCGCGCCGACACCTCAGCACCGACAGTCTCATGGAGAGTCGAGTCAGAGCTAAGCCTTATTCTTAGAGCGGTTGATGATGTGGTGATGAAGCGGAGACCTGCAGTCGCTTCTTTCTTCTACTCGGGAACGAAACAGTCGCTCTTGGAAGAGATAAGGCGATGTTTCCTGTCGCCGCATGGTCCAGGAGAGCTCCCCGAAAGACCGATGACCTCTGGCGAACCCGTTCCAGTGCTGATCTCGCCGCACGCTGGCTACATGTACTCAGGCCCGGTCGCTGCACACGGTTACCTTGAACTCTCTAAGAAGAAGAGGCCCAAAACCGTAGTCGTGGTGGGACCGAACCACTACGGAATAGGCACGGACGTCTCCCTCTATCCGGGAGGCTACTGGTCAACCCCATTGGGCGACATTGAGATCGATCGAGAGCTGGTCGGAAGACTCGCTTCGTCGTCAGACATCTTCTCACTCGATGAGCTAAGTCATAAGGAAGAGCACTCGATAGAGGTCCAGGTGCCTTTCGTGCAGTTCGTATTCGGCGAGAACATCAAATTCGTTCCCATCTGCATGCTAGATCAATCCAGAGAGGCCGCCCTCGAGGTGGGAAGGGCCCTTGCGGCGGTGATTGAGTCTCCCGAGGAGTTCGCGGTGATCGCCAGCAGCGACTTCACACATTACGAACCGCATGAAGAGGCCACGAGGCGTGACATGGCTGTCATCTCAAGGATCCTTGAACTCGATGTAGATGGGTTTTACTCGACCATGAAGACGGAATATGCGACTCTGTGTGGATACGGCCCCATTGCTGCAATAATTCACTATTCTAGGCTAAAGTCCTACACTAAATCCAAATTACTGAAATACGCGACCAGTGGAGACACGGGAGGAGATAGATCTTCGGTGGTGGGTTACGCTTCGATCTCTTTCAGCCGTTGATCTTCTAAGGCCATATACCCAGGAGCTTCACGGACTCACAGACCCGCTCTACTGCTAGGCAGAACGCGGCAGATCTATTGTAGACCTCATAACGCCTTGTCGTGTCTAAGACATCGTGAAACGCCTTAACCAGCTTGCTCTCCATCTTGGAGAGTACCTCCTCCTTGGACCACTTCTCGCGCTTGAGGTTTTGCACCCACTCGAAGTAGCTGACCGTGACACCGCCGGCGTTCGCAAGGATGTCTGGCACCACAAAGACCCCCTTCTCCTTCAGGACCCTGTCAGCGTCGGCGGTCGTAGGGCCGTTCGCACCCTCACTGATGACCTTCGCTCTGATTCCCTCGACGGTTCTGGCGTTTATCGTTCCCTCTATTGCCGATGGGACAAGAACGTCTACGTCGAGATGGAGCAGCTCTTCATGAGAAATGGTCTTAGCGCCGTTGAAATTCAAGACCGTGCCTGTCCTCTTCTTATGTTCGATCAGAGAGGGGACGTTGAGACCCTCGGGTTTGTAGATGCCCCCTTTGCTGTCGCTGACCGCTACGACCTTCGCTCCCCAGTTGTGCAGATGCAACGCCGCATAGGAACCGACGTTCCCGAAGCCCTCAACAGAGACCTTGATGCCCTTCACACCCAAGTTCAGCGCCTTTGCTGCCTCTCTGGCTCCGATAGCGACACCGAGTCCGGTAGCCTCCTCTCTGCCCTCGCTCCCTCCCAAAGGAACGGGCTTGCCGGTGACCACCTCCGGAGTCAACTTCCCCACGATCTGGGAGTACGTGTCCATCAGCCACGCCATCACCTGCGCATCGGTGTAGACGTCGGGGGCGGGGATGTCCTTGTAGGGGCCTATGATGTCCGCGATCATGTAGGTGTACCTCCTCGTGATCCGCTCGAGCTCATCCCTGTTCAGCTCCTTCGGGTTGCATTGAACACCCCCTTTCGCTCCGCCATAGGGCAAGTCCACGACGGCGCACTTGTAAGTCATCAGCATCGCGAGCGCGGTCACCTCGTCGAGGTCAGTCGTCGGGTAGTACCTGATCCCGCCCTTGTAGGGGCCTCTAGCGTTGTTGTGCTGAACTCTGTAGCCGAGGAACGTCCTTATCGTTCCGTCTCTCATCTTGACAGGGATCGAGACCGTCAACTGGACCTTGGGGTATCTGAGGAACTCGTAGTATTCCTCACCGACACCAGTCACCTCGATGCCCTCCTTAACCCTCTTGAGGACCTCCGTTAAGAACTCGTGACCTTTGAGTGAAGGAGTTTGGAGAGACATGTCCGCGCACATATTATTAGCAATTCTGTTAATAAACGAAATCTAGCCTCGACCGTGAGACGTGAGGAGCCTTTGAAGGCCGTAACGCTCGACATCTAGCGACGGACGCTTGCCGACCGCAATACAGTAAGCCATCTCCCCCAGCTTCGGCCCCCTCATCAGGCCATAGCCCCGCAGGCCGCCGGCGACGACGAGGTTCGAGAGGCCTTCAACGGTTCCCAAGTAAGGCTCGAGGTCTTCTGTGATCTCGCAGGGTCCACTGAGGCTGGAGAGAGCCTTGGGTGTGACGTTTGTCCTCACCCTGTACCTCAACATTCGGAGGGACCTCTCGACGTAAGCGCGGGGCGGTTCCCTGTGCTCATAACACGGCCTCACGGCCCATTCGGCGTCATATCCACCACCCACCATCATCGTGTTCCAAGGCCTCCAGTAGGAGTGGAGTCGTTCATCGGAGAAGCACGGCAAGTTCGTCGGAGAGCCGAGGTCGAACTTGTACGCGTAGCACGTTATTACCTGCACTCTGAGCTGCAAGCCCAGCTGGCCGAGGAGAACGTTGTTGTGAGCCCCAGCCGCTAGAATCACTCTCTCCACTTTCATCCGCTCGCCGCTGGAAAGCGTAAGTTCGCTGACCACATCCTGAGAGGTCCTCATTGAGACGACTTCGTCCCTGATCACCCTGACCCCCAGCTCAGAGAGCTTCTCAGAGGCTTCAGAGGCCAGGATCGTTGGTTCCACCGCGAGGTCTAAGTCCGTATAGATCGAGACCTCCTCTTCGTCAACGTGAAGATTCGGCCATCTATATCTCACATCGTCTTTGTAGAAAAGCTCGTAGCGCACATCTGCTTGATTCATAGCCTCAACCGACTCGCTCAGATCCTCCATCCTTCCTATCTGGAGGAACCCGGTGCGAACCGCCGAAGTGCTCGCGACCTCTCCGAGCAACCTCAAGCTCCCCAGTACCAGAAGGACATCGGTCCTCTCGTCCAGCTGTACCGTCACGATTCCTGCGGACCTCGATGCGGCGCCGCCCATTGGTCCCCTGGGATCGATAACGATGACGTCTAGGCCTTCAAGCACGGCCGTAATAGCTGCGAAGCACCCCACCGCACCACCTCCGATAACAGTTATCTTCTCCGACAAGGGTCGAACCCACATCACCGCCTCAGAGATCCTTATGACCTTGCCTCGGCGCTAACCGCGCTTCTCGGGCGGCTCGGGAAGTCTGTTGTGGACTGCGTGTTCCTCGTCAGAGTACCTGTGATACTTCATTATGATCGGACACCACTCCCTTTCCGGACAGTAACCGAGGTGCCTGCACTTCTCACCTATTAGAGATCCCAGCCACGGTGCCCCCTCCTCTACCTCTCTCCAGATCCTGTAGGCTATTGCCCTCTCCTCCCATTGGGCGGCGCTACAAGTCCTAGTGGCGACAAAGCCCAAGGGGCTGAGCAGGTTGAAGAGGTCGTAGACTCTGACCGTTCTGATCCTCACCGACTGAGGTATGAGGTATATCGAGGCCGCAGGCCCGACCTCTTCCCTCAACACCTCATGGAGCTCAAGGGCCCTCACACAGGCGTCCTTGAACGCGGCCGTTCTGGACTCGGAAGACCTCACGCTCGGCGGTATCACCAGACACCTCTGAGGGTCTCGAAGGGCTCTGCTCGAGGCTTCGAGGATCGACTCGACCGACGTCGGCACGGTCCTGTGTCTTATCGACTGGTGGTAAGCGGCTAATGAGGGCGCCTCCAGCACCACAGCTTCAACCATGCCCTGAAAGTGAGGTATCAGGTGAGCCTTTTCCTGTATAACTGACTCTATTCCATTTAGCTTCCTGAAATCGATGACCTTGGCGTCTTGAGGGAGGAGACCGTCGAAGAGGCTCTCCATCACGCCGTCAGGCTCTCTCATGAGGTCCGGCGGAACGTACTCTGTCCATTGTCCCGTGAACGAGAGCCTCGAGTTGACGAGTGTTGGTGAGACCGATGAGAGGATTTCGCGCACAGCGTCAGCGAAAACCCTCAACTCCTCGGTGACGATGCCGTATCCGTCCCGAACTTTCCTCAGCAGGTAAACCAGAGACTCCAGAGTCGAGGCCGAGAAGAACGACGTCGCCGTTGCAAGGGGGAGCAGGTACCTCGCGTCCTCTATCTCGATGCCGCCTCTCACAAGCGAGGTGTAAAACTCGTGGGTCCTCTTCAGCTCGCTGATGACCTTACCCTCGTAGGCCGTACCCCTCACCTCTGCGGGGATCAACAGCTTCTCCTCCGTTACGAGAGACCTCCTTTGACTCTCCTGCAGGAAGCTCCCGAACCTCGTGCTGAGGACGAGCATCGAGAGGGCCCTCGAGCACCACCTGACCTCGATGAAGGGTATGAAGGAAGTCGTCAGTGAGGCGTGGCCCCGCCTTGTCGACTCGAAGTGAACTCTAGCTGAGAACTTCCTCAAGTCCTTACCCTTCGAGAGCTGCTCAGACGCATTGACCGAGAGGTCGACCGTCGAGAAGGTTCCAGCACCCTCAATGGCTATCACCTCGTCAGGTCCAAGCTGCTTCTCAGAGACTCTCGACTTCGGGCCGTAGTCGATCAGAGTCACTTCGACCCGATCAGTGTGCCTCAATCTCACGAGTAGATCTCGAAACCGGATAAAGGACTTGATGGGTTACCGGAATTTGCCAATTCACAGGCCCTGCTTCAGTAAGACTCGGCCACACCTAGAGGCCCTGGCCTTCAGAGAGACGTCAGACCTATAACCTCCAGAGGAACTTTACGGTAGGGGCAGTGAGGACCAACGTCCATGCCGAACAGTGAGGCGCCGATGGGCAGTCTGAGCCCCTAGCTCATGAGGATGCCTCTGATGGAGCCCTCGATCGACCTCAACCCCACCTCCTGTACGGCCTCGATCGACCCTCTCCTGACGTTCCTGACTAGGGTTATGGCCTCGCCGACGCTCAGACCACGGGTGGCCATCAGATAGGCCGCGAGCACCGTTCCTGTCCTTCCCTTGCCGGCAGCGCAGTGCACCAACACCTTCATACCTTTAGACCTGAATTCCTTGATGGCCTTCAACGCCTGAAGCAGCTCTTCCCTGCTGGGCATCTCGTGGTTCCTCATGGGAACGTGACGGTATTCGAGCCCTGACCCCATCAGCAGCTCTTGTGGAAGAGGTTCCTCCGTGAGAGAGAGGACAGCGTCCACCCCCCTGCTCCTCACGTACTTCAGTTGAGATCTATTGACGGGCCTCCCGGACGCGGCGAGGCCGTCCTCAAACCAGCCGAAGTTCTGCGGCCTGTCAAAGAACACACCTCTCACACGTCTCAGGAGGTCCCCCGCATTCATCGAGGATTGACTCCGATCGGCACCTAAAAGTCGTGACGCGCTCCGTCGAAGAGGTTGAATAGCGTCGTTCAGGTCTCCACGACGGATGGAAGCGGTGATCGTTGCAGGGCCCTCCTCGCCCGAGCTCTCAAGGAAGGTAGCCTCGCTGCTCCGACTGGAGGCGATCGAGGTCTTCCACAAGTTCTTCCCCGACGGTGAGTCCTACATGAGGCTTGAGGGAAACGTAACTGGCAAGACCGCGATACTCGTTCAAGGCACTCATCCGCCGCAGGACGTTCACACGCTTCAGCTTCTCTTGCTGGCGAGAACTCTGAGGGAGAGAGGGGCCAGCGAGATGATAGCGGTAGTTCCATACCTTGCCTATGCAAGGCAGGACAGAGAGTTCCTCCCGGGAGAGGTTGTGAGCCTCAAACACCTTCTTGGACTCCTGACCGAAACCGGTGTCAGGACGCTGGTGACCGTCAACCCGCACTCACCTTGGGCGCTCAACTTGAAGGGGCTGAACTCGGTGTCTGTCGACGTCACCTCCGAGCTGGCCGAGGAGGCGTCAAAGTCTTTCGGTAAGTTCGATGTCGTGGCCTCTCCTGGCAAGAAGGGAGAGACTATGGCTAAGGCCGCGGGCGACGCGATAGGTGCCGAATGGGCTGCCCTCACGAGCTCTAGGGACCCTTGGACCGGCAGAGTCGAGGTAAGAGTGATGGGAACGAGCGTGAAAGGACGCAGGGTTCTCGTTATCGACGACATAATCAGCACAGGTGGTACAATGGTCGAGGCGATCAGAGCCCTCAATTCCTTAGGCGCGACGGCGGTCGTTGTGGCTTGCGTTCACGGTCTCTTCGTCGGTAACGCGGCTCGCAAAATTCTTGAGAGCGGAGCACTAAACGTCCTATCGACCGACACGGTCCCCTCCATCTACTCGAGGCTGTCCGTTGCTGAGGAGTTGGTAGAGGCCCTGAGGCCGATGATATCGTGAGGGAGCGGGAATACATCGCTCTCACGTCAGGAGACCATCCTGAACTCGGACTCGGAGAGCTGAGGGCTGTGTTGGCCGTACTAGGCGTCGAGAGTGACCCGAGACCCATCGCCGAAAGACTGGCAACCTTCAGGGCGTTGCCCGAACAGGCGAAGGAAGTTGCAGCGAGATGTGGGTTAGTGAAGGAAGTCGCTGTGCTTTCACTGAAGGCCGACGTTGACCTGATAGGCACCGACATCGACATAGACCAGTCCAGCGTTGAGGCGATCACGGAGCCTTATGCTGTAAGAGCCCTGAGACTTCACGGACACGAGAGGCCCTCAAGGGTAGAGGTCGAGAGATGGGTTGCGTCTGTACTGGATCGGGTCAGGCCCGGGCTGAAAGTGGATCTCGAATCACCGGAGACCGTCTTCAGAGTATACGTCGCCGGTGAGCTAGTAGCTGGTGGACCCCTCACAGGGGAAAGAGATCGGGTCGGACTGGCCAGGAGGGCACCCGTCAACAGGCCCTTCAAGCTTCCGTCAACACTTCAACCCAGAGAGGCGAGGGTCATGGTGAACCTCAGCAGGACGCCGATCGGCGCGAGGCTTCTCGACCCCTTCTCGGGAACGGGTGCGATACTCATGGAGGCGGCTTCGCTGGGGTACGACGCTATCGGGATCGAGGTAAGGACTTGGATTACGCGAGGGGCGCTGAGGAACCTGAAAGCGTTCAATCTAAGAGAGGAGTCAGAGGTCGTTGCTGGAGACTCTTCCTCGATGCCACTGAGAGGCGGAGTAGGTGGAGTAGCCACGGACCCGCCATACGGGAGGTCCACCAGAGTGATAGGGCCCTCCTTGGTTGACTTGGTTGATTTCGTGATCTCCTCTTTAACCGAGCTGCTTGAGAGGGGAAGAAGGATCGTGGTCGCCTACCCGATGGGCCTCAAGCTCCCCGCGACCTTAGCGAGCTCCATGGTCGTCGAGAGGTACTCCTGTAGGGTCCATCCGTCTTTGGTTAGGGTTCTCCACGTGTTGGAAGTCTGAGCCGTTCTCATGGAACAGTTTTATCCAAGAGCCTCCGATTGAGGGTTATGACGGTTTCCGCCGATGGCCTCTCGGATGAGGAGGTGAGGAGTATCCTCTCGCTGAAGAGGGTCGTGGTCGTCGGGATGTCGAAGGACCCCGCCAAGCCGGCCCATTACGTCCCCAAGTACCTGCATGAGAAGGGATACGAGATCGTCCCGGTGAACCCGACTGCAGACGAGATATTGGGGTTGAGGTCTCATAAAGCGCTCTCGGAGGTCAAGGGGCCTGTTGATGTGGTGGAGGTCTTCAGGCCAGCTGAAGAAGTTCCAGGCGTGGTCAGGGAGGCCCTGCAGCTCAAACCTCGTGCTATCTGGCTCCAGAGTGGTGCCTATCACCCAGAGGCCGTGGAGCTAGCTAGGAGGAACGGCGTGAAGGTCGTTTGGGACAGGTGCATGATGAGGGAGCACAGGAGGCTGTTCGGTAGCTGAGCTCCTAGAACTCATCCTCTCCTTTTTTAGGAACTCGACTTTCAAGGGTCAATTGTGAGAAGGGACTACAGAACGACTGACAACGACCGAGTTCAGCGTCCGTCTGCAAACAATCCGAGCGAATCCACGTCCAGCTCCACCGCCGCCGTAGGCATCTCAACCCCGAACTCCTCGAGCACAGTTGGATGAACCTCGCCCGCGAAACCGACCTCTACGCCGCTGCTGGTCAGCGCCACCGCCCGCCCCTCAACTAGGAACGGATAGTCCTTTTCCACCGGCACGAGTTTAACCCTCAGGAACCTCGACACCTCTTCGTAGAACGATTTCACTTCTGTGTAGGACGCCTGTGAGTGACTCGTCACAAACGCCAACCTCAGGGCCCTCTTCGTCATCTCGGGCTTTGACTCGTCGTAGAGTACGACGTCTCCTACCTCAAAGAGCCGCTGGGGAAAAGGGTTGTGCTTGTTGAGAGCTAGGTTCGCCAAAAGCCCCGGAATTAAAGTCGTCCTTAGGGAGTTGTATTCCGCGGAGGCCGGGTTGAGCAGTCTCACCGGACCAGATGAGTCTTGCGGCAGGAACCTCATCAGGTTTATGCTATTAACGAGTACCGTGTTGACGACTTCTGTGAACCCCAGACCTATCATCACGGACCTGAGGACCTCTTCGACCCTGCTCCTCTGGTGAACCGAACCGAAGCCGTGGGTCGTTGGGACCACGGGCACCAATTCGTTCCAAATCGCTGTGGCGACCTCCTCAGCGAAGTCTACTGGATGGAGGACATCGGTCCTGTGTGGTGGGACCCTGACTACTATCTTCCCCCTCCTGAGCGCCGCACCGAACCTCATCCGCCTCAGCGCACCTATGACTTCTCTGTCGCTGAGTGAGACCCCGAGGGACTCGCTGACAGTCTCCAAGTCGATGTACCACTCCCTCACAGATAGGTCCGGTGACTTGAACCTCTTCCTACCGTCGACGATTTCGACCGTGAACACTCGACCTCCGAGGTCATTCAGATGTGAGACCAACACGTTCAACGCACCGTTAATGGCGTTCGTGTCCGTCCCCGTGACGTCGATGAAGACATCACCGGTCGAAGTGGTGACCTCCGTTAGAGAAGAGTTGATCACCGGCGGGAAGGACATCACCTCGCCCCTGCCGTCTAAGATGAGCGGCGCCAGACCCGCTTGTCTCACTAAGTGGCCGTACGCTCTACCTGTCGGTAGCTTCTCGAGTATTTCCGAACACGTCATGGGATGAGTTCCGTGTAGCGGTATGAACCTCACCTCTCCCAGCGGGCGTGCGACGTAATGCACAGGTGGCTTCACCTTAGCGAGGTCGTGTATTCCGATCGCTACCTTGCGGCGGTTCCTTCCCAGAACCCAGTGGAGGTCCTCCTGAACGGCGATCAACTCCACTAAGTCATCCTCTGAGAACTTCAAGCCCTTGACAACGGCACCGACAACGTAGGGCCGCACTCGCTTGACGCTGGGGTCCACCAGTACCTTCCACTTGGAACTCCTAGCCTTCACTCTGTAAAGTCCCACTTCGATGCCGAGAAGTCCCCTGAGAGTTCTAGCGATACCGGCGTGCGACGCGAAGTCAGGTCTGTTGGGGTTGTACTCGGCCTTGACCTCATCGCCAGTTACCTCTTCAACCGAGATCCCTATTACGGCGAGAAGCTCAGCCACCTCTTCCGGAGACAACTCCTTACCCACGAGGGAGCTTAGCTTTTTGGCCTTGATCGATATCGCTGGCACTGCCCCTCACCTGATGACCAGCGGATTGGCTGACCTAATCCACGAGAGGTCGTTCAGGTAGAAGGTCCTGATGTCCTCGAGGCGGTGAAGTATCAGCGCCAACCTCTCTAGCCCGAGACCCCATGCCAAGACTGGGTGTTGAACGCCGAGCGGTCGGGTCACCTCCGGCCTGAAGACGCCCATCCCTCCGAGCTCAACCCATTTTCCCAGGTCTCTGAAGTAGACATCGACCTCAGCAGAGGGCTCCGTGTAGGGGAAGTAGCTTGGTCTGAATCTGACCTCTCTCAAACCGAGCCTGGCGTAGAACTCCTTGATTATGCCCATCAGGTGCCTGAACCCGACTCCTCGGTCCAT
>JANXEU010000037.1 GCA_025058055.1 Candidatus Calditenuaceae archaeon | reverse complement strand
CAGCAGCCTCACATCATGAAGGCAAGCGGCGTAAAGGAGGACCTGATCGCGGAGGTCCAAAGGGCCATGGGCGGATGGCCTGCGAAGCCCGGCGGAATAGAGAGAGCGATGGAGATCGTCCCGGACGAGGTCGTGAAGCTCATCACCGCGTCCGGTACGCCTGAGGACGTGAAGTCAAAGATTGAGGAGTACATGGCTCATGGGTGCACCGCACCACTTGTACTGCCTCTCAGCGGCGACGTCGAGTATGCGATCAAGGCCTTAGCATCGGTTTGAGGTGACACGATGAGGTCCGAGAGGACCCTGATCAAGGGTGGTCTGGTAATCACGATGGACGAAGGGCTGGGATTCATACGAGAGGGCGCGGTGCTCGTCGAGGGCGAGAGGATCGTCGCTGTCGGAAGGGTAGACGAGTTGAGGCGCGAGGAGAGGGCTGATTCGGTAATCGACGCATCCGGTTGCTTCATCCTGCCTGGACTCATCTGCGGCCACACGCACCTCTACGGGATCGCACTCCGGGGATCGGCGCTGAAGGTGAAGCCACCTACGGACTTCCTGCAGATACTGCAGAGGGTCTGGTGGCCACTCGACGAGAGGCTAGACAACGACACCGCCTATACCTCCGCTCTTGCGGCTTGCATGGAGATGGCCCTCACAGGGACCACTTGTTTCGCGGACACGTACTCGGCACCCAACAGAATCGAGGGATCCCTCGACGCGATCGCGAGGGCAGTCAACGAGGTCGGCATCCGGGGGCTCATCTCATTCGAGGCTACCGAGAGGAGAAGCTCTGAGGAGGGGATGAGGGGTCTGAGGGAGAACGAGCGCTTTCTCTCCAGCTCACCGGTCAAAGGGGTAATGGGGATGATCAGCGTGCACGCTTCTTTCACGGTCACCGACGAGCTCCTGAGGAGGGCCGTTGAGGTCTCGGAACGTCACAAGTGCCCGATCACTATACACGTCTCCGAGGGCCCCAACGACGTATACCACAACGTCGAGCGGTACGGCGTCAGGACCGTCGAAAGGCTTGGCAGGCTGGGTCTAGTCTCTCGGAGAGCGGTGCTGGCACACTGCGTCCACCTCTCTCCGGAGGAGATCTCGATAATCGCGAGGTCCGGAGCGAGCGTCGCTCATAACCCCATGAGCAACATGTTGAACGCGGTGGGCGTCTCTCCGGTTCCTGAGATGACGAGGGCCGGGGTGAACGTCTGCCTCGGGAACGACGGTTACGTCTTCGACGCGTTCGAGAACATAAGGGCCACGTATCTCGTACACAGGGTTCACCGAAGGGACCCGACGGCTATCTCGGCGAGAGAGGTTCTCGAGATGGCAACGGTTAAGGCCGCAAGGGCATACGGCCTGCGAGATCTCGGTTCCATCGCTGCCGGAAAGCTGGCAGACTTGATAGTCGTAAGGCCTGCGGTGATGGCAACCCCAACCTCAGGCGATCCCTTTTCCTATGTCGTCAACGGTCTCAGGGGGTCAGACGTTAGGCTTGTGATGGTAGGAGGTGAGCTGGTTGCGCGCGACGGCAAGCTCCTCAAAATCGATCAGCTCGATTCTGAGCTTAGGATACTCAGGTCCATCGAGATGCTCTGGGAAAGACTGGGTGAGGGCCCCCATGAGGCCGTGGAACCGCTTAGAGGTGGAGGGTGAGCTTGTCGTTCCTCAGGGAACTGGTCTGCTCCAAGTGCGGGAGGAGATACCTGCCGGCGGAGAGACCTTTGATCTGCAGATCAAGGGACTTGGGTAGGCTGGACGTCGTCTACGACTACGAGGAGCTGAAGGAGTTCCTGAGTCGGGACGCGCTCAGCAGGAGGCCTTGGGCGGGTGGTGTCTGGAGGTATTGGGAGTTGCTTCCCGCAGCGAGGGAGCTCGGAGCGCCCCTGAACGAGGGCCTCACACCGCTCATCTGCGCGCGGAGGCTCAACGAGCACGTCGGTCTCAGGAGGATGTGGCTCAAGGACGAGACCCGTAACCCCACCGGCTCCTTCAAGGACAGGTCTATGGCAGTTGGCGTTGCCAAGGCCGTCGAGATGAGAATGGAGACCGTGGTGACCGCGTCAAGCGGCAACGCTGCATCCTCGCTGGCCGCATACGCGGCGAGCCTCGGCCTCAAATGCTACGCGTTCGTCCCAGAGGAGGTCTCGATCGGGAAGGCAGCACAGCTCCTAACCTATGGTGCCAAGCTGTTCAGAGTGAAGGCCGTTGAGGAGGGCAGGGATCCCACGGTTCAGCTGATGCTTAAGGCCGTTGAGGCCTTCGGGTGGTACCCGTGTCCGAGCTTCGGGCCGTTCAACCCCTATCAGGTCGAGGGGCCCAAGACGGTCGTTTACGAGGTCGCTGAAAACCTGGGTTGGAGGTTCCCTGACGCCATCCTAGTCCCGACAGGCTCGGCGTGCTTCCTCGCTGGGATCTGGAAGGGGGTTAGGGACTTGGTCGAGCTCGGATTGGTGGGGGACGATTTGCCCAAGTTGATCGCGGTCCAGCCGGAGGGCAACCAACCCCTCGTGAGGGCTGTGAGAGGGGGCCTCTCTTTAGGTGAGGTTGAGCCTGAGAGGTCGCCGCGATCGATCGCCTCCGGGCTTCTGGATCCGTACCCTTGGGACGGCGACGCCGCGATCGAGGGCATAAGGAGGACTGGAGGAACCGGTGTGTCGGTCAGCGACGCAGAGATCTTAGATGCGGTGAGGCTTCTTGCGAATAGGGCGGGTGTCTTCGCAGAACCCTCAGGTGCTGTGGGTCTGGCCGCGGCCATGAGACTGCGAGATGAAGGGTTTTTCGACGAATCGGACGAGCTCGTGACGGTCGTGACGGGGTCTGGGTTGAAGGAGGTGGAGAGGCTCGTGTCGACGGTCGGTGAAATACCGCTGATCACGCCTGATTTGGAGCAGCTGAGAGTCTACGTCGAGTCTTGATGGCCAGAGCTCCTGTGTAAATACTTGCCTCTGCCAGGCTTCGAAGTGGGTTCACCGTCCTGAGCGACCACCTCACCGCGAGAGAGCGTGAGCACGGGATATCCGGTCACGTCCAAGCCCTCGTAGATCGAGAAGTCCAGCCTGCTATGAAGCACGTCCCGACCGAGCCTTACCCGAAGGTCGGGATTGATCAGGACGATGTCCGCGTCCGCACCTACTGCTATCCTGCCCTTCGATGGGTAGAGGCCGTAGATCCTCGCTGGGTTGTACGACGTCAGTCTCACGAGCTGCTCGAGAGTTATCCGTCCTTTCTTGACGCCCTCCGAGAATAGCAGAGGCACTATCACCTCTGTCCCCTGAACTCCACCGGGTATCTCCCTGAAGTCCCTCGAACGGAGCTTGTGCGCTGAAGAGTAAGGTGCGTGGTCGCTCCCAACTACGTCGATCTCACCCTTCGAGAGCCCCGACCAAAGTGCCTCGCAGTCGTCTTTGGACCTGAGGGGAGGCGCCATGACGTAAAGGCCGCCGTCGGGCCGCTCGTAAACCACCTTGCTCAGGAGGAGGTAGTGAGGGCAGGTCTCGACGTGGAGCCTAGCCTTCATCCTCCTAACCGTTGCAGCGGTCTCGAGGCCTTTCTTAGACGAGAGATGAACGACCAAAGTCTTGGCTCCAGTGACCGACGAGAGGTAACCTACCCTTAGCACAGCCTCCGCCTCTGATACGTCCGGTCTGCTCTCCTCGTACCTCGAGACGTCGACGTTCCCCGCATCGGCGAGCCTCTCGGTCTCCCTGAGCACGATCCACTCGTTCTCGCAGTGACAGAGCGTCAGCACCCCTTTGTCCGATGCCCATCCGAGCCCTTGGAGCAGCGAACCGTCGTCGAGCATGAGGCCGCGCTTGCTGTATGCGGTGAAGACCTTAATCGACCCGACACCGCGCTCGTCGACCAGTCGCTGTAGCTCAGCCATCGTGCGAGGGCCCCATTCCACCACGCAGACGTGAAACCCGAAGTCGACCCTCGCCTTTCTGCTCGCAACCCTCAGCCTCTCCTCAAACGCGTCGAGCAGTGACGCCCCTCTCTCGGGAGTCACGAAGTCGATGAACGTCGTCACGCCACCGCAGGAGGCTGCTGCGCTGCCGGAGTCGAAGTCGTCAGCAGTTGAGATCCCGCTGCCATAGGCCATCTCGAAGTGAACGTGACCGTCTATCGCCCCAGGGATAACCACCATTCCTGACGCGTCGATGACCAAGTCCGCCTGAGAATCGATCGTCCTCGAGACGGAGACTATCTTGCCTCCGTCGACGCCGATATCGCACTCGAACGTTCCGAACGGGTCTGCGACTCTGCAGTTCCTCAACACGACGTCCAGCGTCAATCCTCGCAACCTCTGAGTTCAGCCACGAACGACCGCTGCGACCGGCTCCACGAACCTCTGTGCGTTAACGTCGAAGAGCCCTTTATCGGTGACACGAGCCTCCGGGATGACGGAGAGCGTCAACAGCGAGACTATGGGCATGTAGGGGTGGTCGATGGCACCGAGTTTCGCGAGAGCCCTCCTGAACTGCCTCATCTTCTCAGCCATGACAGGCACAGGCTCCTCGGACATCAGGCCTGCGATCGGAAGCTCGATCTTCGAGAGCACCTCGCCGTTTAGGGCAGCGACCAGTCCGCCGTCTGATCGGACCACCTCAGTCGCTGCGAGGTACATGTCCCTCGAGTCCATCCCGACGACTGCAAGGTTGTGTGAGTCGTGAGCCACGGTCGTCGCTATCGCACCCCTTTCCATGAAACCCTTGACGAACCCGAACCCCCTCTTCTCGGATCCTTTGTGCCTCTCGATCACGACCATCAGCGCTACATCACTAGGCTGCAACTTCCCCTCCCTCACCGCCACCTCAGCGGTGGACCTCTTAGTCACGACCATCTCCAGGAAAGCCCTCGAGACGTCCTCGACCGTTGGGTCAGGCCTCTTGAACTCTATCACGTTGAGTACCAGCTTCCCCTCCGTTATCGGCGGCCGGAACTCGAAGAGATCTCTGCTAAGCTCCCTGACCCTCACTGTGCCCATGGCTCTCCTGTCGAACCTCCTCTCTGGAATGTTGATCACTAGCTGTCCGTCCTTCGCGACGACGCGCCCTCCGAAGACCACGAGCTTCACGTCGACCCTCCTCAAGCCCCCCAGCACCAGAAGGTCAGCCACCTTCCCGGGTGCGATAGCCCCGAGCTCATACATCCTCATGTGGGCTGCAGGCCTGATCGTGACGCTCCGGATCGCTTCGACCTCGTCCATTCCGGCCTCGATCATCGACCTCACGACGAAGTCCAAGTGGCCCTCCTCGGCGAGCGTGTCAGGCATCACGTCGTCTGTAACGAGGATCAGTCTGTTCCAAGGACTTGGCAGCGACCCGATCGCCTTGATGAACCTAGTCGGGTCGAGGATGTAGGGGCCCCTTAGCTTGACGTACATCCCTCTCCTCAACTTCTCGATCGCGGACTCGACGGTGAAGTTCTCGTGATCTGCCTCAGGCCCTGAGGCCACATAGGCGTTGAGCCTCGTCCCGGAGAGCATCACGCAGTGTCCGTCGATCACACATCTACGCCTCCACCCGATCTCGAGGATCCTCATGAACTTCTTACGCCCCGAGAGGACAGACTCGAAGTCCATTACCTCCCCGAGGCCCACGATCCCCTCCCAGTTCAGCGCCATCTCGACCTCTTCCGGTGTAACCTCAGCACCTGCTGTGACCGCGTCAGACTCGGGGACGCAAGTGGGAACGAAGAAGGTAATCCTCATCGGGAGGTCCTTGGAGTTCTCCAACATCATCCTGACCCCCTCTACGCCCAAGACGTTCGCGATCTCGTGTGGGTCGGCACAGACCGTCGTGGTACCGTGAGGCAGCACGGCCTCCGCGAACCTCTGAGGTGTCACCATGCTGCTCTCGATGTGCAGGTGGGTGTCGATGAACCCGGGGACCATTACGCCCTTCACGTTCACCACGGTCTCCGACGCCGGCTCTTCGATCCCGAGGTAGACTATTCTGTCCCTGTAAACGCCGACGTTGACCTCCTCGAGCTCACCGGAGTAAACGTTCAGAATTTCGCCGCCCTTCAAAAGCAGTGTGAGCCTCCTCTGACCGAGGGCGGCCTCGATGAGCTCCTTGATGTGATCGGCTTCCACACCCAACTTACTCCTCCGGTATTAATTTAGGTGAGGGCCCTGCTTTCACAACAGAGGACGGAGAAAACCAATATCAGCTAGGACTTCAGACTCAACGGAGAGATGGAGCTCGTACCGAGAACTCTACCACCCGGCCAGAGATACATCAAGAACTTCATCATATACGCGGCGCTCGGAATCCCCAGAGTAGACATCAAAAGCTACAGGCTGGCCGTGACAGGGCTCGTAGAGAGGCCTCTCTCCTTAGCTTACGAGGAGTTGTTGAAGTTGCCATTGAAGAGGTACGTCAAGGACGCTCACTGCGTGACGAGGTGGTCTGTGAAGGACGTCGAGTGGGAGGGCGTTCAGATAAAGTACCTTGCAGAGCTCGCAGGAGTGAAACCCGATTCCACGTGGGTGATGTTCAAGTGCCTCGACGGTTACTCGACCCCAGTTCCGATAGAGGACGCGCTCGACGATGACGCAATCGTCGCCTTGAGGATGAACGGCAAACCGATCCCTCTAGAGAACGGCTATCCAGCTCGACCTTTCATTCCACACCTCTACCTCTGGAAGAGCGCGAAATGGCTCAACGAGATCGAGTTCCTCTCCGAGTACGAGGACGGGTTCTGGGAGAGGCCCGAGAACGGCGCCTATCACGAACGCGGCAACGTCTGGATCGAGGAGAGGTTCAAGAACCCGGGCGGTTTCCACACGAGGAGAAGGCCCGTCAGGCCACAGGGGTTTTGAAGTTCTTCGGGAAAAACGGTCACGCGGGTAAGAACCTAGACCTCAGTCTGCTGCTGATCAGGTCAAAGATCACTACGAATGCTAAGACGATGAGTAGAGTGGTCGTCAACGACCTGTAGTCCAGCACCTGAACGTACGAGAGTATGTAGAACCCTATGCCCCCGGCACCAACTAGCCCCAGTATTGTGGATGCCCTGACGTTGTACTCGAACATGAATATCGATTGGCTGATGATGTAGTTCGCCGATTCAGGGATAACGACGTACCTCATCAACGCGATCTTCCCCGCACCGGACATCCTCACCGAGTCTAAGACCTCCCTGTCGACGACGTCGAAGGCCTCGTACAGCAGCTTTCCGAGGTAACCAATCGAGTACATGGCTGTTCCTAAAACTCCTGCTAGGGGCCCTAAACCCACCGTTATCACGAAGAGCAGCGCCCAGAGGATCGACGGAACCGTCCTGATGACCGAGAGCAGTAGCCTGAAGAAAGTGGTGACAGGTGTTGAGAAGAGTGATCTGGTGCTCATGGAGGCCAGAGGTACAGAGATGAGGACCGCTATTACGGTCCCAGCCAAGGCTATCAGAACGGTCTCGAGCATGCTCAGGAGGAGCAGCGGAGTCGGGCGGGGGTCAGGGGGGAAGGCGTTGGCAAGGAAGGCCGTCACGTTTGGGAGCTTCGCTAGCGTCCTAGGGTTGAAGGCACCGAAGTACCAGAGCAGGAAGATCGTGAGGCCGAGGAGAACGAGCAGGTTAGTGTTCGGATTGGTCCGCCACTTGGCGCTCAAATCACGTTCAGAACCTCTTCGACGGACATGTCCGATACGTTACTGTGAAGTACTAGCCTGCCCTCCTTGATCACCGCGACCTTGTCGCCGAACTTCGGGACGAAGTGAACGTCGTGAGTCGTTATCGCGAACCCAATACCCTGCTTCTTCAATTCTCTAGTGAGCTCCAAAACTTCTAGTGAGGTGAGTGGGTCCAGCTGGGAGACGAACTCGTCTGCAAGCACGAGCTTCGCTCCCTGAACGAGCCCCCTCGCTATCGCGACTCTTTGCCTCTGTCCGCCGCTGAGCTCCCTTGCCTTTGCGTGAATGTGTTCTCCGAGGCCCAAGATCTCGCAGACCTCGACCGCCCTTGCGACTAGCTCCTTTGGAAACGACCCTACGACTTGCGTAAGGAAAGGTAGCTTCCCCAGCGCTCCGAGGAGGGCGTTCTCGAGCACGGTGAGGTTCTCTACGACACCGATCTTCTGAGGGACGTAAGCTATGCTCTGAGACACCTTTCCCTCGAGTCGGCCGTCCTCGTATATGACTGAACCGGATTGGGGTTTGAGAAGCCCTGCTGCAAGCTTGAGCAGAGTAGTCTTACCTGCACCACTTCTTCCCAGTATCATCAGCACCTCGCCGGATTCTATGGTGAGGTTCACGGAGTGAAGGACGGGTTTACCGAGCCTGTAGGCGTAGCTTACGTCCCTCATCACGATCCTCAATTGCGGTCCCTCAGGATTCGTACCTAAGACCAGTCAGCTCGATAAACCTTTGCAGCGAGCTCAAATGATCCTTCGAACCCTTGCGCTCCCAGCCGACGAAGAGCCCTGAGACCAAGTTCCTCATAAGGTCCCTGTACTCCTCCTTCCCGAGCTCTAAGAAAGCTGAGACCAGCTGCTCCCTCGTCCTAGCGTCAACTCTATTCGACACTACTAGGGTGTGGGACGGTAAGGGGCCCTGTTGTTCGATCACCCTGGTGGTGGCCATCACCCTCTGATAGAGGTCGTATGCGATGTCCCCAGCAGTTACGGTAACGTCGACGTTGCCAGCCATGAGGGCCTCGTAACACTGCTGATATCCTCCACCGAAGTAGACCTCTGAGAAGAACTCTTTGGGATCGACTGGTCGGTCACTTCTCTTCGTCAGTAAACCCAACTCTACCATTTTGGCTAAAGGTGCCAAGTAACCGGAGGACGAGATCTGGCTTGGGAAGCAGACCCTCTTCCCCCTCAGCTCCTCGAGCCGTTTGTAGGGTGACTCCGGTTTCACTATCCAGTAGGAGAAGTAATAGGTCCCGGAGACGCGCTGACCGTCGATCGCGACAGTCCTGACCTCGGCCAGATAGACCTCGGAATCAGAAACCGTAACCGCCAGAGCAGATGGCCAGGAACCCATCATAGCCGCGTGAACGTTACCGTACCTCAGGGCCTCTATGACAGCCGAGTAGCTGGTCGGGACGTAGACCTCGACCTGTCTGCCCAACCTCTGAGAGAGGAAGCTCTTCAGTTGCTGAGACCTCTCGAGAATCGCCGCAGGGTTCTGCGTTGGCTGTATCGCGATCACTAGCGGCTCCTCACCCTGCTGCTGATTCAGAAACATCAAAAGCGCAGCAACAGCTAAAACCGCGAAGGCAACGACCCCGAGGACTAACGCCCTTTTCACGGTCTTTCTCTCATAACGACGTTATAATAAACATTTCACGACGACAAAAGGCCGTGGAGAGATCCTGCTGGAAAAACCGGAAAACGAGTCAAAATTTCGCCTCTAGGGGAGTAATTCACGACGTTAAACTCTCCTGAGCGTCCTCGTCTCGCCTTCGCGACCTCAGCAACACCTCGAGCATCGCGACGTGTTTACGCTCATCGTGATCGATGGAGATCAGCAGAGCTGCCACCGCAGGGTCGTCGACCTCCCCGACCAACTCGACGAGCTCCCTCTCCTCAGCCTCGGACTCGTATTTGACCAGCTCAACGACGAGCTCCATGTCGGACTGAAAGGACTCGTCGCGGGCTTCAATACCTCTCGAGACCAGAGTCAGGATCTCTGCGTGCCGGAGGCTGTCCGCAGCTATCTGTCTCAGTACTTGCTGAATCGCTTGGTTCTTAACCCTGTTCATCACCTCCAGAACCCTCCTCGCGACGGCCTCCTCGAACCTTATTCTGCTCCTCAGAGACTCGAGCGTCTCGTCGCTGAGCAGGACCCCTTTCGTAGACGCGGCCCCTCCGTAGAGAGCTCCGTACATCTTGTTGGTCAGGTCCGAGATCTCCTTGGAAGCGTCTATCGACACGCCGAGCCTGTACCTCCTCGCCATCGACTCAGCCACCTCCGAAATCATCTTCCTAGCTTCCTCACTCGATTCGATCGCGTTCAACCACGCGGATCCCCGTTTCTTGCTTAGGTAGTGGGTTACGGTGGCCGGTTTGACACCTAAGATCGCGGCAGCCTGTATCCTCCGAAGTCCGTGCCTCTCGAGCAGCTCCTTACAGAGGGCTGCCCTCACTGAGGGGAGGAGCTCTTCGGGCCGCTCGGGAAGACTCAAGCCCTGCACGATTTAACTCGCGATCTCCGAGATAAAACTGAATCCCTGGGACGAAGGCACCTCGTCATCACCGAGTCAATTCGTGAAGCCCCTGAACGGGTCGAGAAGTACAGGCATTCAACGCGTTTTACTCTAGGACGGAGAGACGTTCGGTGTTCTGGTCTAGACGTAGCTGACCGTCAGAAGAGAGCTTGTCAAGAACTACCTAGTCATCACGAGGTTGTGGCATCGAGAGTTAGGATGACATGTGTCTTGAAGGTCCATCAGTCATCGAGATCGAGGTACGACCTCAGGGACTTGAGTCGCGCGAACTGTCGTTGCACCTCCTCTTCAGGAGACATCGATCCCTCATCGAGGCCGTGCTCGACCCTCATCTCCCGCTTCAGCGCGACCAATTCCTCAGCGAGTTTCATAAGTTCGTCATCTGTCACGTCAGGTTCGAGGGCTCGTCTTGCTAATCTGCTGAACTTTTCGGCGTGGTTCAAGGCATATACCTCTCAGGTGCCCTCGGGAACGGCACCACTTCTCTGATGTTGGAGGCGCCGACCACAGCCATGGTCAACCTCTCGATTCCTATGTTGAACCCTCCGTGAGGCGGGGCACCGTACCTGAAGAACTCCGTGAACCACTTCACGGTCTCAGGGTTCATTCCCTTAAGCCTAACCTGCTCCATGATCTTCTCGTACCTGTGCTCCCTCTGGCCGCCTGAGCTCAACTCGAGACCTCTGTAGATCAGGTCGACACTCCTCGCCCAGATCGGGTCATCATCGACGCGCATAACGTAGAAGGGCTTGACAGCAAACGGGAACCTGTTGATGAAGAAGGCCTCCGAGTTGTACTTCTCTAGGACGTACTGACTTAGCAGACGCTCGCCCTCTCGATCCACGTCTTCACCGAACTTAACCTCTTTCCCCATCGAGCTGAGGATTTCATAGATTTCCGGAAAGCGGAGCTCCGGTATCGGAAGATTGGGTTCTTCAAGCTCTATCCCCAAAATCTCAATCTCCCGGTTCCTCTCCTCCACGACCCTTTTCAATCCAGCGACGAAGAGCTGCTCCTCGACCCGCATTACGTCAAGCTCATCTGAGATGTATGAGAGCTCAACCGCGCATCCCCTGTGCTCGCAGAGATGCCTCGGCGTGTGGCTCGGCTCTGCCCTCCAGCTAGGCCCTATCTCGTAGATGCGATCGAACCCCGCGACCATCAGTAGCTGTCTGTGGAGCTGCGGGTCCTGCCTTAGGTAGGCTTTCTTGCCGAAGTAGTCTATCTCAAACATCTCGGCCCCGCTCTCTGACGGCGCTCCGATTATACAGGGCGTGAAGACCTGCATGAAACCGTGCGAGTCAAGCCATTCGGTCATTCCCTTGATGAGGGTGTTCTGTATTCTGAACACAGCAAGGTTCTTCGGATTCCTGAGATCGATCGCCCTCCAGTCAAGCCTGGTGTCAAGCTGAGTCGCTGCGATGCCCGTTACATCAATCGGCAGCCTCTCGGCTCTTGAGAGGACCTCGATCTCCTTCGGTACTAGCTCCATTCCGACCTTCGCCTCTCTTCTGTCCGGAACGACACCCACCACGGAGACTACGTCGTGGGTGTTGAGCGACCTCACGACCTTCAACAACTCCTCATCAGCCTCGGTCTTCTTCAGAGTCAGCTGGGCAGTTCCGGTACGGTCTCTGACCCAGACGAAAAGCAGCCTCCCTACCTCCTTGATGTTCTCTACGAACCCAGCTATCCTGACGTTTGCCCCTGGTTCCTCCGGGATCTCGGCGATCTCGTGGGTCCGCTTCACGCTCCCACAATCAACTAGGGCAGTTAAAAGCGTGGTCGCAGGGTCTCAACACGTTTTATTAGATCGAAGCGGAACCGTTTCCCTGACATGCCGGTGAAGACGCTGAGGTTTGACGTCGATGGAGGAAAGGCCACCGCAGGCCCGCCCATAGGGCCCTCCCTAACGCCTCTGGGGCTAAACGTGCTCGCTGTGGTCGAGAAGATTAACGAGCTCACCGGCGAGTTCAGGGGGATGAGGGTACCGGTGAAGGTCATCGTGGACACCGACACCAAAAACTTCGATGTGGAGGTTGGTATTCCGACCGTCTCCGCACTCATCGCGAAGGAAGCTCAGATCGAGAAGGGATCTGGCGAGCCTGGGCGCAAATCAGTTGCGAACCTGTCGATGGATCAAATCGTCAGGATCGCGAGATTGAAGACGCCCCACATGAGGGTCAACTCGCTCAAGGCCGCGGTCAAGAGCGTTCTGGGAGTATGCGTCAGCATGGGGATAAACGTGGAGGGCAAAAGCCCTAAGGAAGTGATCAGAGAGGTGGAGGAGGGGGCCTACGAGGAGCTCCTCAAGCAGTAGGTTAAACCTTTATCGATAGTCTCACAGGTTCTCCCATACTCAGCTTCATGTATACCGAATCGACGTTTACCCACTTCTTCGGAAGCCTCTCGACGAGCCTATTCAGTACCGCTTGGGCGTTATCCACTAGGTGTTCTATCGGCATGTCCTGAGTACCTATGACGCAGCCCGCTTGAGGGTTCTTCCTCACCCTGATCGTCACGCTCCTCTTGTAGCGAGAGGCCAGTGAGTCTATGTCGGACCCCGCCGGAACAGGCACGGGTGCCTTTCCCACGAACCCTAGAGCAGAACCCAAAGCCCTCGCAACCAGCGAGATCAACGACGTGTCGACGAGAAAGTAATCGTACTCTCGAGCTAACTTCTTCGCAGCCTTCTTGTTTCCGATCAACAACTCGATCTCCTCACGCTCGAAGACCTTGTCGACGTTGCTAGACTTCCTCGCCTCAACCACGAGCGCCCCTGTAGCGACGACCGCCACTCTCCTGGGCTTGGACCCCAGGCCCCTCGGTAGCTCAATCGTCTCGGTGATTCGGCTCTCGGGTCTCTTGAGGTCTATGTCCTTGAGGTTAACCATCAGCTCCACCGACTGCACGAAACCTCTCCTGCTTGAGGCCTTCACAGCCTCGGTCAACCCCTCAACGATCTTTTGCGACGCCAGCATGTTCCTCATTCACGCAGGAGGCCTAAAAGAAATACGTACCGTAAGGCTCAGGACGAGTCTACACCTAACGGTCCGAAAATGTTAAGAGTTGAGCTTGAAGGTCCGGTGTTGGCGGCCGTAGTCTAGTCTGGTAGGACGTGGGCCTGCCACGCCCAAGGTCCCGGGTTCAAATCCCGGCGGCCGCAGGGGACAGATCTCCTCGTGGTCTTAGCTTCACATCTCGAACCGCTGAGGCCTCGACTGACCGCAGACCGAGCTGGACCAAAGCCCCCTCACGAGCCCGCCAGCCTGACCAGTCTCACCCAGCGGTCTCGACACCATCTTCAGCTCCTCGAGGAGGGGAGCGTTCTCAGGCCTGAGGAGGTAGCTGAATCTTTCTTGTAGACGGAGGAACTCCTCTATGGTCGTAGGTCTGGAGACGAAGTGATCGATCCCGTCCCTGCCGTTCTCAATCTCGTAAAGCGTGGAGTATCTCGTCTCGAACGCGAGCTTCACTACAAGTGCACTCCAGAGAACTCACGTCCACTTTTCAGGTATTGGGACTCCGACCTCATCGGGAGGTCAGGTGATCAGAAGTCACGCCACTTGGTCATTAGGACCGCAGACGTTACCCCCACGATGGCTAAAGCCGCAACCAAGAGAGCTGGGAACAGAGCTGTTTCGGGCGATCCGGCGACCAACGTCTCTCTCAAGGCGACGTGAAAGTAGTAGAGCGGCATGTATCGGGCTGCGGCTTGGAGGACCCCGGGCATCAACTCGAGCGGCCAGAAGGCCCCCGAGAGGAACATCATCGGGAAGGAGATCGAGTTCCCCAGTGCTGTGACAGCCTCGGCCTCCTTGACCGTGCCACCTATGAGAACACCGAACCCGGTGAATGCCAGCGTCCCCAGGAGTATGACAACGAAGCTGTAGAGATCAGGTATCGCCACAATTCTGAACACCAACCACCCTACCGCGACCATCACGGCCGTCAATAACAGAGATGCGAAGGTCTGAACGACGATCAACGACGTTATCCACGAAGCCTTAGAGACCGGAGTGGAGGCCAGGAGCTTGATCACCCCGCGCCTGTACATGTCTGATACGAGAGAGGACACGCCGATCAACCCGTTGGTCATTATGAAGGCCGCTAAGTACCCGGGGAGGTAGTAGTCGACTGACCGGAGCTGCCTGACCTGCGCGTGGACGCTCCTGATCTCTATCGCGGATGAGGCGTTGAGAAGACCGAGCTCGAACTTCGACGCGATTATGTTGATGATGCCCTCAATGGGTTGGAGCAGTCGATCGTCGGGACTACCTTCAAGGGTTATCGCGACCCTCTCGGCTCCGATGAACCGTTTGAACGTCTGAAGTCCCTCCATTGAAGCCTCGATCTGGTCGCGCGTCTGCTCAGGAATCCTTTCTCCTGCCATGCGAATAATCCTCATAATCGTGTCGGCGGTTATGTCGATCCGGTTAACCATCGTGGTGTTGAGTAAGTTGTCTGTGAAGTCCCGGGGGATGGTGAGGACTCGAACTGCTGCGAAACCCGTGCTGCGCGGTGTCGGATCGCCAGGTTTCAGGAGACGCACCTCGAAGACGCTGCTGTTAAGGGCCTTCACGAAAGCTTCCGAGAGGACACCGGGGGCGCCGTGTTGGTCGACGTCGAGGTTCCTGACGTAAAGGGTGTAATTGGGTGGAGAAGGCCCTCCGAAGATGCTCCCGAACACGAGCAGCAGCATCACGGGAAACAGGAAGCCGAAGAACAGGCTCACTTTGCTCCTCATCCACGACTT
>JANXEU010000012.1 GCA_025058055.1 Candidatus Calditenuaceae archaeon | reverse complement strand
CCCGCCTGCTCTTTTCTGCTGCTGAGGTGTCTGAGGACTGAGAGCCTTACTGCGTAGTAGGCTCCGCCTGTGTTTTCGGCGTAGGTTTTGCGTGGCTGGAGATACTCGTGGTCTGCGTAGGGTGATTTCTGTATGTTTCTCAGCCAGCCTTCGAGAAGCTCGTACATCCAAGGAGTCGGCGTAAGAATTATGTGGGCTGCGTTCTCCAGCGCCTGATGGCTGTGAACCCTGTACTCCGAGATCACGTTGTTTCTCCTGACCATGTTGAAAAACTTCTTGGAGAGGATGTCGTCGACGGCTGTTATGCTCCACTCGGTTGGAACTAGCTTCCGCTCCGCTGTGCGGCCGAGAAGGCCTGCTGAGAAGACCCGTGTGAGGTAGTATTCGTTGATGTTCTCGCTGTAGAGTGTGTGGAGTGCTTCTGCAGCTGACACGTAGGGGTCGTTGACCAAGCTGTCTAACTTCCGGGGAACGGAGACGTTGCCGACCAGCTTAACTTCTCCTATCTTCGCTGAAGGGCCGTACGGCGCTCTTCTGACTCCGAAGCCCGGCGTGCTGACGGTTCTGCCTTCGACAACTACTTCGACGTCGACGGGTTTTGCTGAGGCCGCTGACTCCCTGACCGCTTCAAGCGTCCTGTCCCTCTGCTTGACATGCCGCACCGCCGTTCCGTAGAAGAGTGAAAGCCTAAGCCTCAGCAGCTCGTCCAGAGACATTTCAAGCCACTTGCCGGCGTCCTCTAACGTAGGCTCCGCCTGCTCGTGGAGTGATACAGCGGGCCCAACCCTCAGCCTCGGATAGCCTTTCTCACCCACTATCACGGTCGGCGGTGAAGGGCCGTAGACCACCTTGCCTCCGACTTTAGCCAGCATCCTCTCCGTCCAAACCTGCTTGTAGAAGGGGCATGTGGTTATTTTGCAGAACCGGGCGAAGCCTCTGCAGACGTGGCAGACCGTTGCCTCGATTCTCCTCTCGGAGGCTG
This sequence comes from Candidatus Calditenuaceae archaeon, assembly GCA_025058055.1. Taxonomy (GTDB): domain Archaea; phylum Thermoproteota; class Nitrososphaeria_A; order Caldarchaeales; family Calditenuaceae; genus Calditenuis. The sequence continues at coordinate 79,545 of JANXEU010000012.1, read as the reverse complement.
CGAAAGCCTCCATCTCAACCGCCGTGTCTGTTCTTGGGAACCACTTCCACAGACAAGCCGGCCTGCTTCGCTATCTTCAAAACCCTGTTCTGGCACTTCTTGAAGTATGTCCGCATGTCGCTTGGATGTATTTTGACGATGAGCCTGTCCCCGACCTGCTCGACGGAGAAGTCGGAGATGTGTTTGCCGATGACTCGCCTGAAAGCGAATTCTTCGCCGCCAACTCCCTCTGAAGGCTTGACAGGCACGAAGAAGACTCTTTCGCCGAATACGTAGAGCTCGTAGACGGGTTCGTCGTTGAGGAAGTCTTTGACGACGACGGTCGGCCTTGCTAGGTCAGCTCGTTTAAGCCCTGCTGGAACCTTGACCACGACCTCCAAGGTGTGTATGCTGGCCACACGGCCCTTGTCCATGAAGATGAGGGTGTCGACTATTGAGGGCAGTATTCCTATGTCGACTTTGTTGGCTATTCTGTGGAGGGCGTCGATGGGTGTGCTTGCGTGGATGACTCCTATCATCCCTATGCCTGCGTACCTCAGGTCTATGTACATCTCGAAGTCCCTTGCTTCACGCATCTCGTCGAAGACTGTGTAGTCGGGCCTGCTCAGCAGCAGGACGTTGTGGATTGAGCCGTCGTCAGCTGCGCTTTTAGAGTACTGTGTTATGTCGGGCGGTAGGTTGAGGTCCCGTGGGCTTTCAACCGTCTTTACTACTCTCCGCATGTTGCGGTAGTGTTCTGCGAGGGCCTGTGCGAAAGTTGACTTGCCCATTCCGGGAGGCCCGGCTATCAATATGCCCTCAGCTCTTCTCTCCAGCCTCTCAAGCACCTTGGGCGGGAGGCTGTAGTCCTCGAGCTTCACTCTGATGACGGGCTTGACGACCGTCATCTCCATCCCGTCTGAGAGAGGAGGCCTTGTGATGACTATCCTGAACTGCCCCAGCTGGAGAATAGTGAGCTCCGGCCTGTCGACTTCGACGAAGGCCTCGGTTCCGAAGACTCCGTAGGCCGTCTTCATTATGTAGGCGACTAGAGCCTCCAGCTCCGTCCTCGAGACAGGCTTCTCCCGGATGCTTTCGAAGACCCATCGGCCGGGATGGCCTCTCTTAATCCGTGGCTCAAGCCCCTCCTTGACGTGGAGGCTCATGACGTCTCCTGCGAAGACCGACTCTATCTGGATCGGAGGTGTTGGAACCGTGTATATGCATTTGATTCCGACTGACTCGGCTACACGTGCCACTAGAGGGTCTGACGTCAGAAGCGTCTCGCCGTTTTTCCTGCAGTATTCTAGGACGGCGTCTCTCCATCCTCCCTCGCTCAGCTCGCCGACGAACTCCACCTTGCTGCCGGCCGCCTCGGTAAGCTTCTTCAACCCCTCGAGGGCCGCTAGGTCTCCTGCGAAAGCCCTCTCCTGCACGTGTTTAAGCAGGGTTTTGTGGACGAGTATCCTCCACCCCTCCTCAACAGCCTGCTCAACGGCCACGCTCAGACGGAGAGCCGACTCGTCAACAACTACGCTGGAACTCAACCATCATCATCACAGGCATACCAGCTAATAACGCTAACCCTGCATCGCTGCATAGGCCTGTTTCCCACGCTGGCTTAAAACCACCAGCTCCTCCCATCTCCTGTCGACGCTCTGCTTGAGGGCCTCCATCAGATGGCTGTTCTCGGGCTTGAGAAGATGCTGAAACCTCCCCTGAGGCTTCAGAAACATTTCAAGAGGCTTCGGCGTCGCAACAAAGTAGTTAATCCTGTAAACGCCTCGCTCAACCTCGTAAAGCGGGAAGTACCGTGTCTCGACAGCCAGCTTCGACAGCCTAACAGTCTCAGCAGGGTTGAAGTACCAGCCTCTGTTGCAGGGTGCGTAGACGTGGATGAAGGAGGGGCCGTCGAACGTGAAAGCCTTCCTAACCTTGTTGACCAAGTCTTTCCAGAAGAATATCGTGGCTGTAGCTGCGTAGGGGATGCGGTGGGCTGTGGCTATGGCCACTAGGTCTTTCTTCTCCTCGAGCTTCCCGGCTGGAGTCGTCCTCGACCATGCGCCCAGCGGCGTCAGCGAAGACCTCTGTATCCCCGTGTTCATGTAAGCCTCGTTGTCGTAGCAGACGTACACGAACCTATGGCCTCTCTCGAAAGCTCCTGAGAGAGCCTGAAGGCCTATGTCCGCTGTGCCGCCGTCGCCAGCCAGCACGAGGATGTGATGCCTTCGGCCGAGGCCCTTGGCCTCAAGAACATCCAACGCCGCTTCAACGCCTGAGGCGACAGCTGCGGCGTTCTCGAACGCCACATGTATGTAGGGAATGTTCCAAGCCGTGTGAGGTATCTGGGTTGAAACGACTTCGACACAGCCGGTTGCGTTCACGACTATCAACGGACGTGGAGCAGCCATCAGTATCTGCCTGACGGCTATCATGGCTCCGCAGCCGGCGCAGGCGCTGTGGCCGGGGCTCAAAGCCTCTGTGTCGACGAGCTCGTCGAGCCTCTGGACAGGCTTCACCACGCAGCCACCTCCCTCAGGTAGACAGTCCTCGCTTCTTGACGGCCTGCGTAGGCTGCTTCAACCAGCTCCTCGAGAAGCTTCCTGACCACAGCCGTCGTCAAGTCCCTGCCTCCCAGCCCGTAGACAACTGTCCAAACGGGTTTCCGCAGCCCGGCGTCGTAGAGCAAAGCCTTGACGTCAGACGTCAACGGGTTCGCAGCCGCCCCCGGAGACAAAGCTCTGTCGAAAACAGCCACCAGCCCCGCCTCCGACAGAGCGGCCAGAACCTCCTCCCTCGGGAAAGGCCTGAAAAGCTTGACGTTCACCACTCCGACGTCGAAGCCGTATGTCTTGGCCACATGCCTCAACGTGCCAGCCGTGCTGCCCAAGCAGACAGCCTTGACGGATGCGCCGGGGTTGTAGACGTCCACGACGTCCAACCCGTCTTTCTCTCCGGGATAGGCCTTGACAACCTCTCGGAAAACATGTTTAGAGCTCTCGAGGGCCCTTGCCTGCTCCAGCTTAATCTCGAAATACGTGTTAGGAAGCGACAGGCCGCCCATCGTGACAGGGCTTTCGTAGTCGAGCACAACTCTTCGTCTCCTAGGAAGATATCCTCGTACATCCTCGTCCTCTAAGGGTTGGACAGCCTCGTAGCAGTGGGAGAGCGTGAACCCGTCCAAGTTGACTGCAACCGGAAGCTGAACCCTGCTGTCCTCCGCAAGCCTGAAAGCCTGTATGACCCTGCTGTAGGCTTCCTGCACGTTCTCGCAGAAAATTTGCACCCAGCCCGAATCCCTCGAGCCCATGATGTCGGAGTGGTCGCAGTGGATGTTTATCGGAGCCGAAAGCGTTCTGTTGGCCACAGCCATCACCACCGGCACCCTCATCCCAGCGGCTATGTACATCACCTCATGCATCAGCGCAAGGCCCTGGCTCGACGTGGCTGTGAAGCATCTAGCACCAGCGGCCGCAGCCCCCACGCAGGCGCTGAGAGCCGAGTGCTCCGACTCGACTGATATGAACCTCGCCCGCAGCTCTCCGTCGGCGACGTACTTGCTCAGCTTCTCCACAATAGTGGTCTGAGGGGTTATAGGATAGGCGGCTACAACGTCTACGTCGCTCTGCTTGACGGCTAGAGCGACAGCGTCGTTCCCAGACAGAAGAACAGGAGCGTGAAGACGCTGCATCTACTCCACCTCCATCACAACAGCTTTACGCGGGCATTCGGCTGCGCAGATGCCGCAGCCCTTGCAGTGCACGTAGTCAACCCTCACACGGCCCATCTCGACGACTATCGCCGGCTCCGGGCAGTAAACCCAGCAGATCAAGCAGTTGGTGCACTTCTCATAGTCTATCACAGGCTTTTGTGTGCGCCAGCTGCTTACGTCGACTTCCCGAGCGGAGCCGGGCCTAGTCATCGTGGGAGACAGCGTTTCAGACCGCTGCACAGGCAACCACCTCCCCGAAGCCTCTCTCAAGAACCTTCACATCCTCTGCGTACAGCCTTTCGGCAACCGCTTCAGCCAACCGCTCCAGCGGAACCGTGTTGGAGAACGCTGAGAAGGCGCCTAGGAGGGCGATGCCGACTGAGAGAGGTCTTCCGAGAGAGCGGGCTATCTCGGCTGCCGGGATTCTGCAGAGCCTGTAGCCCTCTAGGCTCTCAAGGTCTCCGAGCCCTGCGTTTAGGACCAGCACTCCGGAATGCTTCAGAAGCTTAGGCGGAGGATGTTTCTTCAGCAGGTTTACGTCGAAGACAACCGCTGCGTCAGCCTTCTCCACAGGAGTGTAAACCTCGATAGGCTTGTCTGAAGCCCTTACGAAAGCCCTGACAGGGGCCCCAGCCCGCTCGGGCCCGAACTCGGGAAACGCCTGAACAAACCTGCCGTCCCTCAGAAAAGCGTCAGCCAGTATAGTTCCCGAAGTAACAACTCCTTGGCCGCCCCTTCCAACCAGAACAACCTCCAGCATCAAGGGGGACGACCCATAGATACATTACGCATCCTCCGTATATATGAGTTTCCTGCGAAGAATATAACCACCGGCTAGGATGAGGAGGCCGCCGAGCCCAGCATCGAGTCGTCGTAGAGCTTCCGCCTGCCGAAATACTCACGGGCAACGTCTATCGCTCCCTTCCTCAGAAGCATAGCCCTCTTCACACGGGCCATCGCAATCTCCAGAGCAACGCTTCTGGGCGTCTTCTTCGACTGGTCGGCCTCGCTCAAAACTACTTTGACGTTGCTGGAAACCTTGTACTTTATCAGGTCGAAGGCGTCGAGCTCCGTCCCACCCTTGTACTCAACGAACGAGCCTATCACTCCTCCTGCGTTGGCCACAAAATCTGGTATGATCCAAACTCCTCCCTTGAGGAGGGTTTGCTCGCCTTCGGCTGTGGTCGGTATGTTGGCTGCTTCGACCATTATCTTAGTGTGGGGTAGGAGCTTGGGCGCTGTTTCGGCGTTGACGGTGTCGGACGTGGCTGCGGGGATGAATATGTCGGCGGCGTAGTCGAATATCTTCTCCTTGGGATGCTTCTCGTAGCGTTTGAGGTTTGAGATGTGGATGCAGGAGCTCAGCTCCTTCATGATGCTCGGTATGTCGAGGCCCTCGGGGTCGTGTATGCAAGCCGACACGTCGCAGATGGAGACTATCCTGTACCCCATCTCGTCGAGGAACTTCGCTGTGAAAGAGCCGACGTTTCCGAACCCCTGTATCGCTACACGGGCCTTCCTCCTGTCGAGGTTAAGCAAACCCGTGTTGTTGAGCATCGTCAACGTCAGGTCCGTCGCCACGGCCACGCCGTAGCCCGTCGTCCCCAGCTCGTGAGGTATACCGCCCAGCTCCCGAGGCTTGCCGGTGCAGGCCCTCATGTCCCCAACCTCGTGGGCGAAAACAGCCATGTCCAGCTCAGTCGTCCCCATGTCCGTGGCTGCGATGTACTGCAGTGGAACGTAGGGCTTTATCGACTTGGCGAAAGCCCTCATCCAAGCAACCCTGTCGACTTTGGATGGGTCGCCCATCACGCCGCCCTTAGCACCTCCGAAAGGCAGCCCAGCCAAAGCACATTTCCACGTCATCGTCCTCGCAAGCCTGAAAACCTCGACAGGCGTGACGGCTTCGGCGAACCTGATTCCGCCTTTCCCCGGCCCCATAGCCGTGTTGTCCACAACCAGCACCCCGCGCATACCCGTGTCAGGGTCGTAGGCCAGCACAACCTTCTCAGGGCCCCACTCATCAGCAAGACTCCAAACATCCGTGCCGTAGGCCTGCGTAGAGCCCGACATGCTGGCTCAACAACGTGGCTGCATCTAAAAAACCATGCTCAACCCGCTTGGTTTACTGGGCGAAACAGCTAAAGCAACCGAATCACATCTACGACGCCGTAGATGGAGTTCTTCACACCCGGCTTCTGGGACAGCTTGACAGGCTACGGATACGTCGGAGTTTTCGCCGCAAGCTTTCTCGGAAGCCTCATCCCGTTCGTCTCAGGCCCCTACATACCGCCCATTATCGTGGCGATAATAGCAGGCAGGCTGGACCCGATGCCCACAGCGCTGGCCAGCGCTTTGGGAGCGGCCGTAGCCAAGTTCATTCTCTTCTACTTCTTCAAAGGTGGAAGAACTTTCATAAGCGCTGAGACACGGCGGAGGATGGAACCTCTGGAAAAGCTTGTCGCAAGACACGGATGGCTCGCAGTCGTAGGCGCCGCCGCAACCCCTCTGCCCGACGACGTCGTCTTCATCCTCCTCGCTGTCTCAAACTACAGCAGCAAGCTTTTCCTGCCCACCGTGTTTGCAGGCAAGCTGCTCATCACCACAGCCGTCTCATACGTAGCCCTCTACTGGGGAAACCTAGCCTGCTACATCGTCGAATGCGTCGTCGGCGAAGTCAACATAACCCACACACTCCTCATAGCCGGTGCAACAGCAGCCGCAGCCATGGCAGCCGTCTACCTTCTCACACGCCTAGACTGGGCGAAAATATTCACGAGACTCGGGCTGAGGACAGAAAGCGCTTGACCGCCTCGTACCCATCCTACATGCATAAGCGGTTTATACCATAACTTATTTACCTACCGCCATAGCCCACATTAGTTGATAGGGGTTGTAGGTGGAGGGTTGACGGGGCTTTCTGTCGGATGGAGTCTAGCGGAACGTGGTTTTGACGTCGTTGTCTACGACAGAGCAGCCTCCGGAAGAGGAGCTTCATGGGCTTCCGCCGGCATGCTGGCTCCCAACCTCGAGGCCGAACCGGGAGAAGAAAAACTGGTGAAGCTGCTGACCATGTCTCTGAAAATGTGGAAAGGATTCGCAGAGACGTTGGAGAGACGGTCGGGGATTAAAGTCGGCTACCGGGAGGAAGGCACTCTAGCCGTCGCCCTCAACAGAGACGACGTCGAAAGACTGCGTTTTCAACACCGTTTCCAAAAAGAGCTCGGCCTCGACGTGGAACTCATAGACGCCGAAGCTGTTCTGGAGCTCGAGCCTTTCATCAGCAGAAAGGTGCAGGCGGCGTTGTACAGCAGGAGCGACCATCAAGTCGATTCACGCCGGGCTGTTGAAGCTGTGAAGAAGTTGTTCGTTGAATCGGGCGGTGTTTTGAAGGAGGGCTGCGGTGTCGAGAGAATCGTGGTCGAGAACAGCCGTGTAGTCGGAGTTGTTTCATGCGAAGGGTTTAAGCGGTTTGAACACGTTGTTCTTGCTGCGGGCTCATGGTCCCGACAAGTCGAAGGCCTTCCCGAGGAAGCCCGGCCACCCGTCAGACCGGTCAAAGGCCAGATGATAGCCGTCCGGGAGACTGGAAGCCAGCCTTTACTCAAACATGTGGTCTGGGGCCCGACACGGCCTTGGGGCCCTTCATACATAGTTCCGAAACCCGAAGGCCGCATCCTTCTGGGAACAACCGTTGAAGAAATGGGGTTCGACACATCAGTCACAGCAGGCGGTTTGATGGGCATTCTCAGAAGCTGTTGGGAGATAGTTCCAGCCATAGCGGAGCTGCCTGTTGAAGAGGTCTGGGCTGGGCTGAGACCCGGCTCACCTGACGACGCACCCATAATCGGGCCCTCGACAGTAGAGGGGCTTGTCATCGCAACAGGCCATTACCGCAACGGAATACTGCTCGCACCGTTGACAGCCAAAGCAGTAGCAGACTACGTCGAGACAGGTAAGCTGGATGAGTTGCTGAAACCGTTTACGCCGCATCGTTTTAGAGCTGGAGGTGGCTGAAGCTGGCGAAATTTTACCTCAATGGCGAGGAACAGCCCTACATCCAGCAGACAGTACACGAGCTTCTTCAAACCCGTGGGATAGACCCTGAAAGACACGGCGTCGCAGTCGCTGTAAACGGCGAAGTAGTCCACAGAAAAGCTTGGAAAACCCATGTAATCAAGCCCGAAGACCGTGTGGAAATAGTCACAGCTGTCGCAGGTGGATGAAATGGAGGACAGACTAACTATCGCTGGAAAGGACTTCAACTCTAGGTTGTTTGTCGGAACGGCAAGGTATCCCAACGTCAGAGTCATGCTCGAAGCCATCCAAGAAAGCGGAGCCGAAGCGGTTACCGTGGCAATCCGACGTCTGAACCCAACCCAGATGAGCGAAAATATACTCGGGGTTTTGACGGGCCGCTACTTCATAATCCCCAACACCGCCGGCTGCTACACGGCTAAGGAAGCTGTCTTGACGGCGCAACTAGCACGGGAAGCCCTCGGCACTAACTGGGTTAAACTCGAAGTAATAGGCGACGACGAAACCCTCTACCCCGACACATCCCAGCTTCTTCAAGCAGCCAAGCAGCTCGTCGACGAAGGATTCGTCGTCCTACCCTACTGCAACGACGACCCCGTCGCCTGCGCAGCCCTCGAAAAAATCGGATGCGCCGCCGTAATGCCGCTAGGCTCTCCGATAGGCTCTGGCATGGGGATTCTAAACCCCTACAACATACGCATCATCAAGCAGAAAGTCTCTGTTCCAGTAATAGTCGACGCAGGAGTAGGAACGGCCTCCGACGTCGCAGTAGCCATGGAGCTGGGGGTTGACGGAGTCTTGGTCAACACAGCCATAGCTCAGGCCCGAAACCCCGTCATGATGGCGAGAGCCATCAGGCAGGCTGTCGAAGCGGGCAGGCTTGCCTACAGGGCTGGACGAATACCACGGCTTTATCACGCCCATCCATCCTCACCGACGGAAGGCAGAATCGATGTTTAAGATTCCCGACCCGCCTGTGATGCTCATCGCAGACATGAGCTTCTTCGGAGAGAGGCTGCTCACGGTAGTCGAGGAATGTTTTGAAGCTGGATGCCGCTGGGCCATGGTAAGGGGAAAGCAAAAGCCGTTGGAAGAGGTGAAGACCGCCGCCCGCAAAATTCTGCTCAAAGCCGAGAAACACCAAGCCCAAGTGTACGTCAACTCCTACGCCGAAATAGTTGCAGAGCTGGACGCCCACGGCGTTCATCTTCCGCAGGGCTTCAGCGTCGGCCGAGCGAGGAAAATTGTCGGCGAAGGGAAAGCTGTAGGAGTTTCTGTGCATTCATTAGACGAAGCCCTGCATGCGGAAAAAGAAAGTGCCGACTACGTGGCCCTGAGCCCTGTCTTTCCTTCAATAAGCAAACACGGCTACTCGCGGGAGTTGGGGCTGGAAGGCATTCGGCTTGTTTCGTCAACGCTGAGAATTTCCGTGGTGGCTCTGGGCGGGGTAAGGCCCGGGAACGCCGCCGCCTGTCTGCAGAACGGAGCCAAGGCCGTTGCTGTTTTAGGAGCGCTGTCTGAAAAACTTCCCCCCAGAACAGTCATGCGGCAAATCATCGGCGAATTAAAGCAAGGCCTATGACTGATGAGACCTAGGTTCGAAACAGCACTGTGATGAGGGGAGAAAAGCCGCTACGCTAAAATGCCTGACCCCGTTTTTTCATGTAAAAGTTTGACAGCGTTCTCGAACACGTGCTTTGCGTTTTTCAGGCTGTTGGATGCCTCAGCTTCGTCAAAAAGCTCGCTTGGGCCCTTTCCAACTGCTTCGACGCCGTACATGCTGGGAGCTCTTTTGATGGTGAGCTCTGCTGATATCCGGTCGAAGTCGGCGACGAGTGCTTGGAACCATTCAGGAAACCTTTCGCCATGAAACTTCAGAACGTCTCCGACGTGATGGGTTTTCGGATACTCGATGCCTACGAGCCTAAGGCAAGCCTTCAGCGAAAGCTCCACCAGCTCCTGACAGTACCTGACCACCTCGGGGTAGTCTCCTCTGGCGTATGCTGCTTCAGCGTCAACCAACCTTGCCCGAGCTCTTTTAATGTAGTCGGCGGCCAGCTTCTCCATCTTCATGGCGTCATGTTTTGAGGCATAACCCAGTACCATTTCCCGTTCATAAGCTGTATGCGTTGCACGCCTTCAGCAGTCAGCCGGCTTCGAAGCGTTTCCAGCTTATCAGCCATGAATCCGCCTCTGTCGTACATGATGATGGCTTCGTGAACCAAGTCAAGGTAGAACGGCTGAGATGTGTCAACCTCCTCCGTGTCGAGCAGAAGCATCTCGGGAACTGGGTGGACGCCGAACCTGCTGCTGATGCTGTTTTTCACCTCCTCCCATCCTTCGACCATTCTCAGGACGAGTCGAACTCTGTCGCCGTAGCGTGGAGGCATGCCGTCGGCGACGACCAGAAGGTCTACGTCGCTGTTTTCAACCGCCTTTCCCCGGGCGACGGAGCCGAACAGGAGAACCGTCCTGAGTCTTTCACCGAATCCCTCCCAAAGCCTAGCCAAAACAAACTCCAGCAATGGGAGGTAGGCCTTCTGCACCACTCTGCTCCGCCAGCCGAACAAGACGTCTGACAAAACCGCGAGAGGATGGACAGCCCTGTACTCAGCCCGTCCCACCCTTTCAATCCATCCAAGCTTGGCAAGCCTCGACAGAACAACCCTAGGGCTCCGGACACCGACAGCCGCAGCATCCGAAGAGGTAAAAACCCCCGTCCAGAAGCGGCTCAGCAGCAGGCCGTACTGCCGACCCAGCCAGGATGGCACCCATTCGGTCACAGCAACCAAATGACCTACAAAGGATTTAAACACTGCTAGACCCTTATAGCTAGGTTAAAGGCTCTACAGTTAAGAATCTTGACTGCCGTGGTCTACGGACAAAAACATGGATTAGAGAGGAGGATCAGAAAATATAATGAGACGCCGACCGGGTTCGCTTGCGAACTCCTGCTGCATAAAATGAATTGACGACGAGTAGTACGTGCAACTCGTCATCTGGACTGCATGGCAGCAGCAAAGCGGAGAGTAGACTGTCAACAATAACATCCAAACCTTTCTTCATTACCAGTCGACGTTAACTAGGCACGCAAACTGATCAGGCAATGAAACGGAGAATAAGGCACATCCTCAAGGTGAATGTCATTGTTCTTGGTTCATCTTCGATGAAATAGCTTTGGCCTTCAGCAACTCAAACAACTTATTGTATTCATTTTGTGACTGAATTCTATATCTTTTCCAGCCTCCTTCCGTCTGTGTTTCAATGACAAAAAATTTCTTCATACATCCCATGGTCGCTATCCTTTTCCCACCGTGTTTCAAGCTTATCCATTCATCGTGAACCATCTTCATTTCAAAGCCCAATATCTCTAAATCGTTCAAAAACCTCTGAGCCAGCTTTCTCATCTCATCGTTCTGTATCCTGTTCAACTTATCCTCCAGAGACGGAGGAACTTTGACCTCTTCCCTCTCCTCTATCTCAATGCTTTCAAAAACAACATCTATCTCTCCCGAAGGTAGCTTGTATGACTTGTAAATCTTTAACTCCAAATCAACATCAACATATTTGCATATTCTTTTCAACGTCTGGGAGAAGGAAGGAGCTATCAACATGAGCCTTGGCTCGTCATCCAACACTGAAGTTCCTTCGCTTGATACATGTTTCGCTATGCTAGCTACGTTGGATGTAACATAATCATAATATCTCAGACCTTGGAGTAATTGTCCATCATCTTCCCTAGCTTTCAACTCCACGACTACCAGAACACCGTCTTCGTCCACCCCGAGAATATCTAGCGGCCCGCTGTCAGTCGGCCACTGAGTGTACAGCACTCTAAAACCCTCCTCTAAATCTCCCGGGTTCTCTATGACGTACTGTTCTAGCTCTCTCTCGGAAATCTGAATAGGTTTTAGCTTACCCATATTTCAATCACTCATCCCCAATCGTATATAATCATTAACTGGTTCATAGCAAACAAAGATGACTCAATTGAACAAAACCCACATCAAACGACCAGAAAAACTACGGGTGATTGGATTCGAACCCACGAACTCCTTCAGAAGCAACTCTCGAACTTGATGACGTTGCAACTATCCGGTTTAGAGAGATCCGTTAAAGGCAATTCCACGACCGCTGGTTGCCGGATGAAAATTTTCGCTATCGACGCAATCTAACTTTAGACGGCTCAACGCCCCTCACATACGGCACCAATTTAGCCATCTCAGCATCGTAAGTCACTATTGCGTTTTAGTTAAAGCTGTGGCGACAATTATCACGTCGGAAAGTTTGAGCCCTAGCTCGGCTTTCAGCCTGCCTGCTTCACCCGCGGTCTTATGGTCGAGGGGCGCTATTTCATAGCTGGGCGATGTGATGAAACCCGTTAGCAGCTCATCAGCTCCTTCGGCATCACCCATTTGATGGTATCCTGTGCAGAGCTCAGCGATGACAAGGGTCGGAACAACAAGTCGGAGCCCGCCATCATCGATGTGCTCTATCAACGTGAGGGCCTCTGAATGACGGTGGTCGTCTCTGTTCTTGGCCGCGACATACAAGTTGGTGTCGAATATTATTTTCACACTCACTCACTGCGGAGTTTCCGCTGAAACTCAAGAGGACCATCGGGCCATGGCTTCTGACGACGAAGCGGCTTCGAAACCTTGACTACGCCGTCCTTGAACAAGACAAACTTACCGTCCTCAACGACGAAGACCATTCGGTCGCCGGGCCCGACGCCTAAAAAATCCTGTATCTCCTTCGGAATCGTCACCTGCCCCTTGCCGCTGACCGGAGAAACACCCGAAACCGTTCCAGCCAAAGGTAAAGAATCCTTTGATTTGATAAAAATCATACAACACCATTGATCCACACCAAAAACACATAGAATCTCTGGGATACGTCTGCGGGGGGTGGGATTCGAACCCACGAACCCCCTCCGTCTTCTGGCCTACGGGGAGCGGGTCGCTCATGAAGATCTTAAGCCCGCCGCCTCTAAGGCTTTATTACCTCTTTAGCCGCTTGGCTACCCCCGCTTCTCTGTTACTGTGCTCCTGGGCGATTTATAGGTTGTGTGATGGTGAACCACGAAATGACGGGGAAGGTCTGAACGATCGACCTAGGAACGGCGCCCGAAGGACTTTAATGCACCCTCGGGAGGTCTCGAGAATGTGAGGCATAAAGAACGGGTAGAGAAGCTACTGACCTTAATGAGGCTCCACGGAATCGACAACTTCCTGATCACCGGGAAATCCGATCTCATGTACTTCGTCGGCATCGATGGGCCTGCGGCCCTCCTCGTCTCAACCAAGAAGAACAACAACACGCTCTTCGTTCCACCGCTCTCCAGACACGCAGCGGAAACTTACGCACCGGACTTCCTCGAGGTAGTTACGACCAAGATGGATGAACGCTTCAACGTCGTAGTTGCGGAGTCCATAGGGAGCATCGGCGGTGTCACGGCCGTTGACGAGATGTCGCTAGAGGACTACAGGTTCGTCTCAGGGCTTCTGGCGTCTACCGAACTGAGGCCAGGGATGGGAATAATTTGGGAGTTGCGGGAACTGAAAGACGAGTACGAGGTCGGTGCGATCAGGAGGGCTTGCGAGGTCGCCGACAGGGCGATGCGTAGCGCCTACGAGATCCTATACCCAGGCATCACGGAGAACGAGATCAAGGCAGAGATAGTGAGCGAGATCTACAGATCGGGCGGCGAAAGGTTGGCGTTCGACGTGATCGTGGCTTCAGGCCCTAGAACCGCGCTGCCTCACGGGCCGCTTCAAAGGGCAGAAGAACGCGACATACCTCTCAGGGAGGGCGATGCCGTGATGATAGATCTCGGTGCGGTGGTAGAGGGCTACCACTCCGACGTCACGAGAACCTTCTTCATAGGTAGGCCTGACACGCAGTTCGCGTCTGCGTATGAGGCGGTTGTGGCTGCGAAGGACGCGGCCGAACAATACATCAAACCGGAGACACTCTGCGGATATCCGGATGCGGTGGCGCGCAACAAACTCGCTGAGCACGCTCTCTCCGAGTACTTCATGCACAGCCTCGGCCACGGAGTTGGTCTGGACATTCACGAACCGCCGAGGATGTCACCGACTAGTTCGGAGAAGCTGGCAGCGAACATGGTACTCACCTGCGAGCCCGGAGTTTACATCAAGGACCGATGGGGGATAAGGGTTGAGGACACCCTGCTCGTCACGGAAAGGGGCCCCGAAAGGTTGACCAAGTTCAATTACTCAGAGTACATCATCACCTAGGACCCGAACCTCCTGCTTCTAGCTTGATAGGTCCTGATGGCTCTCAAGAGATCGATGCGCCTGAACTCGGGCCAGTAGACGTCCAGAAAGATCAGCTCGCTGTACGCTATCTGCCATAGGAGGAAGTTGCTGATCCGCTCCTCGCCGGAGGTCCTTATCACTAGATCAGGTTCAGGGAAGGGAAGTTCGCCCGTGTAAAGGTACCTGCTGAAGACGTGTTCGTTGACGTCACCAAGCGAAAGCTCTCCCCGTCCGACGTCAATAGCGACGCGTTTAACCGCTTGGATGATCTCGTCCCTTCCTCCGTAAGCCACAGCTAGAATTAGGAAGTGATTGTTGTTCTGCGAGGTCTCACGCTCAAGACGCTCTAAGGCGCTCGCTACCTCTGCAGGCAGGACCCACTTCCTCCCGATCACCTTAACCCTTACGCCCCTCGCCCTCACCTCCTCGTCCCTCAGGAACCGCTCGGTCGACTCCACGAGAACCTTGTAGACGGTCTCGACCTCCTCCTTAGGCCGCCTGATCATGTTCTCCAGAGAGAGCACGTATAGCGTTACCGTGTTCACTCCTAGGTCAAGACACCACCTGAGAAGCTCTTCGACCCGCCTAGCCCCCATCCGATATCCCTCCTCAATTGAGAGACCGTTCTGCCTCGCCCACCTTCTGTTACCATCGAGGATTACGGCTATGTGCTTCGGTGCCTCATCCCTGCTCACACTCCTCCGTAGCAGGGCCTCGTATAGCGCATAGACGCCGAAGGCCTTCATGAGATATCGCATCACTCGGACTCACCTGCCACCCTCCTACGACGTAAGAAACCGAGCCCTATGGCTGAGAGCAGGATGTACATGGTAGCCAACGAAGCAATCCCCATTATCGCGATCAGGATCATCTGAGTGATGTAGATCTCCTGTCCCATCACGAGGTAGCTGCCCAACGCTCTCATCAGAGCCCAGAGGAAGACCATGAGGACTAGAGCTTGAGCAGACCTGACGACGCGAGCGCTCCTAACGTAGAGCTGATAGAAGAGGTCGTAGAGCAACGATATAGAGGCCGAGATGATGACGAGATCGATCGAGCTCAGTAGCATCAGGCCTGCCAACAGAGGCGTCCTTTGGGCCCAGAAAACTGGGTCTTGTATGTTTGTCGATTGCGGAGGGAAGTTCTGAGCGATGTAGGAGCTGACGCTGTTGATCCCTGCGACTAACGCCACGACGAATAATATCGCTGATGAGAAACCGACGTAGACCCTCACCTGATAGAGCGCCGGGCGTGCGGGGATCGTCTGGAGCTTCCTGAAGTAGGACGCGATCGCCGCGTCGATTCCAAAACCTCTGAAGGCAAACGCTAAGCCGATGAGTATGAGGAGCGTGGCGGGCGTAAGCAGATTGTAGTAGAATAGGACACCGATCGCTAACAGGAAGGTTCCCGGAATGCCGAGGAGCACCCTTGCGTACTCTGACTCGAAGAGCGCTGTTCTCAGGTACTTCCCGAGAAGAATCCAAGTCGTTTCTATCGACGTGCTCTGCTTAACGACAAGTTTCCTCACCGAGACTACCTTGATCCTCGACGTGATTATCGCGCTAACCGACTCAGAGAGGGGGCCATCTGTGACTACTATTCCCTCGTCAGCTGGGAACTCCGCGAGCACCTTCTCTATTTCCTGCGACAGCTTCCTGTCCGATTCTAGTCCACCGCCGGGTCTGCCTGTCACGGTAGCCATCTCGACTGCGCTTTCGCCCTTTCTCGAGAGGTCGTCGTATAACTTGATCGCCGCGAACATTGCGTTCGCATCCGCTTCCTCAGGGTCTGCGAGGAGAAGGTCCTTGGCCGCGAGGAAGTTTCTGTCCCTTCCGACGATTGGAGTGTCCCAATTCGTCTTCCTGCCTATGTCGTTGTCCTCATCGATCACCAGTATCAGCGTCCTCCTCGCGCCCCCCTCCTCCGCCATTCGAATGAACAAGGTAGCGTGCCTTATTATGGCTAACCGGAGGACGAGCGTTGGGATCAGAGCTGAATTACTCTAAACAGGAGATAGACGCCCATCCCCAAGAGGACCGAACTCAACGCTAGCTCCGTGTACTTGATAGCCTTAGAACCTAGAAGTCCCAACGCCCTGTCCGACGCTACGCTGAGGAACGTCAACCAGGCGAAGTCCATCCAGATGTGAGAGGCGTACATGATGAAGACTCCCGCGACCGACGCAAGCGCTAAAGCGTCTGCAATCAGAGCCATTCCCACGGTCATCCACCAGGTGATGAAGAAGGGATTGAGGCCTGTGAAGAGGAGGCCAGCGATCAAAGGGCCGCCCTTGATCCTGACGGCCCCCATCCCGGGATTACCGACGTCCTTGCCCCTCAGAGACTGAGCGATCCCCACCAGACCGAATCCGATCACCGCAGCTCCGCCGAGCCCTCCGATCACCGTCTGAGCCCATTTGTCCTGAAGCACGCTTGTAAGTCCAGCAGCGATCGCGATGACGAGTGGAAACTCGACGAGCATGTGCCCTGTGGAAACGAGGACGCCTGCAAGCTTCCCGTATCTCGCACCCGAGGAGATCGATACTATCGTGAGAGGGCCGGGGGAGAGAACGCCGCTAGCGGAAAGGACGACCACCGTGGGGATCAGAACCTCCCATCCCATCACAGCGATTGCAAGGAGTTCCGCTCATAACGATTTCCCGAGAACATCACGGAGAGGGTAATGCTTTTTGACCGCGGAGTCCACCTCTTTGAGGCGATGGAACGATCGAGAAACCAAGAGAAGGTTAAGAGACTCGCTGCTGCCCTCAAGTCGGGTGCGAAGCTCAGGACTGAGAGCTGCCCGGAGTGCGGAAGCCCGCTGGTCGAGGTCAAGGGCCAAGTGATGTGCGCGATCTGCGACAAGCCCGTGGTTATAGTCAGAGATGAGACCGAGGCTGGTAGAGCCATCTACCCCTATATCCTCAGCACGTTGGAGGAGGTGACGGTCGCGAAGATCGATGAGCTGACCAAATTACTCGCCAGGACCGGTGACCCAGAGGAGATCGAACGCATAGCGGAGACTATCGATGCCCTCATCTCTGTCCTCAAGAAGGGCCTTGAGCTACAGCAGTCCTTGAGGGAGAAAGAGAAGCCCTCTTGAAGGTCAGAGTTCTACCCAAGTCCCAACCCCCTCCTTGACTGCCTTCCTGTACACCAGCTCCCCGGTCGCTAGGTCGAGTATCGCGAGACCTGTCGAGTCGTAGACCGTCACTTCGTTCTCGTCGATACGGCTAGGCTTCTTGCCCGCAACTACCTCACCTATCTCGCCTCTTATGTCCTCGACTCTTAGGAGGCCATGCTTGATGGGGACGTTGACCTCTCCGCTATGTACCGCCTGTTCTAGATCGTCTACGAAGATGGTAGCCGACTTGAGGATTCTGGGATCGAGCTCCTGCTTCCCAGGCGCATCAGCTCCTATAGCGTTGATGTGCGTACCCGCGCTGATCCATTCGGCCATCACGATCGGCGTACGGGAGGGCGTGGTCGTGCACAAGACGTCAGCGCCCTTAACACAGTCGAGGGGAGACTCGCAGACCCTAGGAGACACACCTAGCTCCCGAACCGACCATTCAGCGAAGGACCTCGCGTTCTCGACTCTTCTGTCGTAAACCCTGACCTCAGAGAGGCCGTTGAGGACCTCGACCATCGCCATCAGCTGGGTCCTGGCCTGGGTGCCGGCTCCAACTATTGCGACCACCCTCGACCCCCTCCTTGCTAGGTATTTTGTTGCGACGCCGCTCCCCGCACCTGTCCTCATCGCAGTTAACCATGCGCCTCCCATGATAGCGAGCGGTCTGCCGTCTTCGGGCTTATAGAGCGCCACGATGGCCATCACCGTCGGAAGTCCGTACCGCTCTTGATTGAAGGGGTGCGAGTTGACGAGCTTGACGCCGGCCATCTTGATGGTCTCCAGGTACGAGGGCATCACCCTGAGGTCTCCGTCGAACTCCTCAAAGTACAGGTAGGACTTGGGAGGCATCTGCACCCTACCCAGACCCTTCTCTCTGTAAGCCATCTCAACAGCCTCAATCGCCTCCCGCATCGTCAGCAGCGCTCTCACGTCTTCCTCCTTCAACAGCAGTACCTTCACGCGCCTACTCCACTGCACGGTCTAATATGCTCTCCAGTGGGTTCATGGTTAATACCGAGCTGATGGTGTGGTCTGTTGGAGCACCGGTCATAGGACAGGGGGAACGCCCGGACTCGTTCCGAACCCGGAAGCTAAGCCCTGTCCGCGCGGCGAGTAGTGGGGTGGGAGACCACCCGTGAAAGTCGCGTGCTGGTGCTCCCTTTCGGTGACATCAGTTGCTCCCATCATGCGCGCTGGTCGACTCGTTCCTCAACACACCGCTCTTGACCTCGAGGACTTCGCATACTCCGTATGGAATGAGTGAGGCGAGCTCTGAGGTAAACGTCCTCTCGAGCTTAAGCCCACTCTCCTCTGCAAGCCTCACCATTTCCGCTGCGACCTCCGCAGCCTTGCTGTCACCAGGCACCAAGACCGCGTAAACCGCAGCGACTGACTTGACCCACTCCCTGCACCCGGAGACCGCCCTACCGTCCTTCGTGATGCCGACAGTCAGCTCCAGTTTAACCTGAAGGTAGTTCTTCGGAGGGTTGACGATGAAAGAGCCTCGGGGCAGGTAGGTGCCTTGAGGAGGGGAGAACGAAACCTGATAGGGCTTGACGTGGTAGACTGTTATGCGGCTCAGCTTCTCTTTCCACGCCCTGCTGTAGCAGGCGCAAAAGGTCGCTGCCTCCAGAACGTCAGACTCGTCTCCGCCGCCCTTCAACAGAGCGACCGGCGACCCTCTCACCTCTGCGTGGAAGACCAGATCATCGGCCTCGAGGTTCCTCTTGAGGAGCCTGACGTTGCTGTTCGCGTCCCTCCCTGCAACCACCAACCTTCCGGAACTGGTGAACGTCCATCTGTAAGCCTCATACCACTCCTTGGGCCTCGCCCTTCGCACCGACGGCTCAACCGGCCTCGAGAGCTCGAAACCCGCCCGTTTGACCTCTTCGATCCGAGCCCTTAGCTCCTCGACCTCCTTTCGGAGGTTTCTCGCGCCCTCCTCTAGGCCTTTCACTCTCTCGTAGATCCTCGAGATCTGCTTCGAGACTGGTTCCCTCACGCTCATAACGAAGGACGCGCTGCCCCTCTTGACCACAAGCGCTGCCCCTTCTAGGGAAACAGAGAGATCTCCTATCTCCGCGATACGGACTTGACTCACCTTGATGGACTCGAGGTCGTGCATGTGGGCGAAGACCAACTCAGCAAGCGACCTAAGCTCGTTGGCCTCGTTCTCAACGGAACGTAACGCCTGCTCTTTCTCTCTGATCTCCTCTTCAATCCTCCTCAATCTCTCCTCTTGCCTTTTCGATTCGACGACTGCCCTCTGAACGGCTAAGTGCTCCGAGAAGTACTTGGAGAGCGCCTCGTTCACGCTATCGAACTCTTCAACCGAGTAGCCCCTAGCCTCGAGATGGGTGAGCCTGACCAAGGAGATCTCGACACCTTCTGCGGACCTGTAGACCACAGGCTTCGCCGAAGCTATCTCTTTGAACAGCTCTACAAGCGCTCCGCTCAGCCTCTCCAGATCCGACGCGCTGAGCTCCCTCACCCTCACGGAGCCATTTACCTTCGCCCTGTACAGTGCCTCGTTGACGTATTTCGGCGGGACGTTCAGCGACTTGACCATCGCTTGGCCGAGCTTCTGGTCTTTGGGGAGAGACCTGAGCCCATCGAGTAGATCCTCCGGCGCGAAGCGCCTCGGAGAGTAGACTGGCACGCTCTCACTGGGTCCAAGGGCCGGACGTGCGAGCAAGACCTCACCGCTCTTGGATAGCAGGAGAGTCCTCCCCCCGGGGAAGAGCTGAATCACGAGCCTCCCTCCCCAGTCGAAGACGAACTCTATCACGCGCTCACCCTCAACCGCTCGCAGGTCTGTCAGGGTCCTCCCCTTCAGTTGTGATCTCAGAGAGGACGCGAACTCGTCTGGATGCGGATGCTCCTCGTAAGTGCCTTCGATGAGAAATACAATCGACTCTGGAACGAACCTCAGTTCGAATACGCTTGAGGCTGTCCTGAGCTTCAACGTGTAGCTTCCGTCTCCCATCGAATAGACGTTGACCACTCTCGCACCTACCAGCTTGGGTGCCAACTCCCGCACCAACGCGGCCAGTTCGATGTGACTCATCGGTACCCTCATTTCCCGACCTGACTTCCATCAAGCCTCCAATATGCTTATTTCAGTCGTCCAGCAGATAACAACGGTTGTCCGTGGATGTCTTCCTCAATGCCTGCAGGGACAATGGTGTGACCTTGGAGCACCTCACCGATATTGCCGAACTCCCGAACGCGCTGTTGAGGGCCGCTGACGAGGTAGGGGCGAGGTACATCGTCCTCGAGGAGTCATTAGCGAACGAGATGTCTTACTTGGGGTTGAGTGTTCCACCGAAAGTTCTGCCACACAAACGGGCTGAACTAGAGTCGCTGAAACCTCACGACAACCGATCTCTCGTCGTGAGGGTTGCCGGCGTTGCGATCGCGGAATTGGGTGCCGCTGTCCTCTGGGGAGACGAAGCGATACAAAAGGCGACCGTTCTGGCGGAGCATTTGGCCGTAATAGTCCGGAAGGTAGCGATAGCCGGGATCGCCGAAGCGGCGGAGGTTATCGGACACGTGATGAAGGAGAGGGGAGGGCCAGTTCACATCGTCGCAGGACCCAGCATGACTAGGGACATCGAACACGTGAGAGTGGTTGGTGTTCATGGGCCGGTAACCCTCAGGTTCTTGGTGATGTGATGGACCTAGAGAAGAAAACCTCTGAAGCCCTCAGGAGACGGGACAGAATCGAACGCCTCTGGTCGGTGTTAGAGGGGACCAAGCGCTCAAGGGATGAGGGCATGATGAGGATTGCCTCTTCGGAGCTCGAAGCTGTCCGTCTCGCGAAGCAAGAGAGCTTGCATCGATTGGACGAGCTCATAGATACTCTGAAGACGTCCGTTGAGCGGCTCGGTGGGGAGTTCGTCCTAGCACGCAACGGTGAGGATGCGAAGAGTGCGATAGTCAGGGTCTTACGCGAGCACGGCGTCAGCGTGGCCATCAAGTCCAAGTCGATCACCAGCGAAGAGATTCGACTCAACGAGGCGCTCCGCTCTGAAGGCATATCGGTCGTAGAAACCGATCTCGGTGAATGGGTGGTTCAGATGGCAGACGAAAGGCCCTCTCACATTCTCGGCCCGGCTCTGCACATGGATCGGAAGGAGATAGCGGAGGTCCTGAGCCGATCACTGGGCACCCGGGTCGGGACAGACCTCAGAGACATCTCCTCAACGGCTAGGAGGTACTTGAGGCGGATCATGATCGACGCTGCTGCAGGGATAACCGGAGCCAACGCGATCGACGCGGAAACCGGCACCATCGTGGTGGTCACAAATGAGGGCAACGAGTTGTTCGTGGTCGAGTTCCCGAAGGTCGTCGTCTGTCTGGCGGGGGTAGAGAAGCTGGTGAAAGGATTAGAGAGCGCGATCAGGGTCGCGAGAATTCAGGCCTTGAGCGCCGCAGGTAGGACGTCCTCCTACATCACCCTCTACTGTCCGCGCTGGTACGGTGAGAAGAAGAGGTTCGTCGTGGTGCTGCTCGATAACGGCCGCACAAGAGCGCGTGACGACCCATGGCTCTGGCAGGTTAATCTCTGCATCAGGTGCGGGGCCTGCTTCAACGTCTGCAACCCCTACAAGACTGTCAGCGGTCTCGTCTTCGGAGGTAACTACTCGGGCCCCATCGGCGTGGCATTGGACGCTGTCACGTCGGGGTTCGACGTCGCGAACGAGTATTCTTGGCTCTGCTTCGGGTGCGGACTCTGCGAGCTCGAGTGTCCGGTCGGGATCCGGATCCCTCTGCTGATCTCGAGAGTGAAGTCTTTCGCGAGAAGGGACCTGAGGCTGGATTTGCTGGCAGGTGGTTTCGAGCTCTACGCGAGGTTGGGTTCGAAGTTCTCGGCCCTCTTCTGCCGCGCTCAAAGGTCTAGGACCTTCAGAGCGGCGCTGGAGGCTCTAGCGGGAATAGACAGGAACGCGCCCTTGCCGAGTTTCAGGGGCGGTACCCTGCGCAAAGCGCTGGAGAGGGTCAAGATCGGCGCCGAACGAGACGGGAAGCGCGGAACCGTCGTTTACTTTCCGGACACATACACCTCTTACGTCGATTGGAGTGTGGGCGTAGAGACAGTCGAAGTTCTCAGGTCTCTCGGCTACGGAGTCGTACTTTACGAAGGTCCAGGAACACACATGCCTGCGATACAGTACGGTCGACTAGGTACGGCCATGAGGGTTGCAAAGAGGATCTCTAAGGTGCTGCATCTCTACGTGGAACGCGGGGCGAGGGTCGTGGTCACGGAGCCAACCGCGGGCTACTGCTTGAGGGAGGTGTTTCCCGCAATGCTCGGCACCCTCGAGTCGAGATCAATCGCTCAGTCTACTCTCAACCTTACCGAACTCCTTCTCGCTGACGGGCTTCTAACGGAGTTCGGTCGATCGGATTTGGCAGGGGCGCTTGCCTACTATCACGTCAGCTGTCATGGACTGGGGAGCGGCCTCAGTCACGCAACAAGGTCGTTGCTGGAGAAGGTCGGACTTAGGGTCGTCACGCGGGATCTGGGGTGTTGCGGGATGGCCGGGACATGGGGCATGAGGAGCGGGCCCGTCGGCAGAGGGGTAAGCTCCCAGATCGGGAGGATGGTCTCGGAACGTATACGCGCTGAACGGCCTGACTTCGTCGTCACGGAGAGCAGCGTCTGCTCGCTGCAGTTCAAGGAGTCGCTGAACCTGCCCGTCTTTCACACGGTCAACGTTCTTCGCCGCTGCTTAGCTCGTGAACGATCCTGATCGGAACAAAGTTTATCACGGAGCCATCAGTTAGCCGGTTGGTTTGCAGGGAGAGGTAATTCTCCCGCTTCAGGGAAGGAGGTTCTACGACCTCGAGATCATCGGTTACAGGAAGAGCTTGCCGCTGATGAAGGTCTCCGAACGACTCTACATCGCCTACTTCGACAGCCTTGGGGACGTGGAGTTCCTCTCTCACTGCGCTAGGTTATTGGCAGACAGGTTAAGGGGCGCGGACGTCCTGTTTACCTCGGAGACGAAGGGTGTGCCGTTAGTCCACGAGATCGCTAAGATCCTCGGCCACAAACACTACGTCATCGCAAGGAAGAGGAAACTGCCGTTCATGGAGAACCCCATCACGGTTTCATACAAACCCATCACGAGCGAGAAGCCCCAGACGCTCACCATAGACGGTAGGTACGCTAGACTGCTCGAGGGGAGGAGGGTCGCGATCGTGGACGACATAGTGAGCACGAAGGAGACGCTCAACGCACTAGAGGAACTGGTCAAGAGGGCCGGGGGAATCGTTTTCAAAAAGGCAGCGATACTCGTAGAGGGCAGGGTTCACGACGACGTAGAGCACCTCGGTGTCCTCCCGCTCTTCGTTGAGGACAGCGCCGGTCTTCAGAGCTGATGATTACAGACACGATCACACGGGGTAACTCTTACTAAGTTCCTCAATTCATGAATTCGGGATGAGGGCAGCCTCAGTCAGGAGGCGCGGCCTAATCAGCGCTATGCTTAATCGGAGATCGATAAGGTACTTCTCCAACGCACCTGTGGGCGAGGAGGTCGCGAAGCTCATCATCGAGGCCGGGCAGAGAGCGCCGTGCGTATACCAGTCCTACTCCGTAATCCGGTTGAACGATCCTCAGACGAGGAGGAAGGTCATCGAGCTGGTCGGAGACGATCCCCCACTCAGAGCGCCTCTAATCCTCTTGGTGTGCTTAGACGTCCGTAGAACGAGTAGGACGTTCTCGCTTTTGACTGAGAAGCACGTCCTCAGGACGGAGAGACACCCTGTGGAGACCGTTGAGATGCTGATTGAGACTGCAATGTTCATGGAGAACATGGTTATCGCCGCCGAGGCCCTCGCCTTGGGAAGCGTCGTGTTGGACTACCCGCTGAGGGCGCCGGAAGAGTTCTCGAGGGCCCTTAGTCTACCCGAGAAGGTGATCCCGCTGTTCCTTCTGTGCGTCGGCCAGCCCGCCGAGAGTCCTCCCCTGAGACCGAGAGTGCCGCTGGAGTTCGTCTATCACGTCGACCGTTACAGAGACCCTACTGAAGAGGAGCTGCAAAGTTACCTGAGGGAGGCCGATGAGGCCCACAACTCCGAAGGTTACCTAAGGAAGTACGGCAACTCAGACGCGAAGTACGGGGAGCACCTGGTCCAAAAGGTGTCTCAGAGCAAGTCCCACGAAGAGGAGGCCTCGGACGTACAACGATTTTTCAGGTCTTCTGGGCTGATTATCTGAGTTCTGTCCTCGCGAGAGAGAGGTTAATAGAGGATCGTGGGGCCGAATGTGGAGTTGGAGGCCCTCGAGAGCCTGTCAAGTAGGTACATGAAGCTAATCACGTATTCGATGGAGTCTATACTCCCGAGGACAATAGACGATGCCTACCTGAAGCGCGTAAGCGGTTTGTCGGGGATGAGGTTTGACACAGAAGCGATCACGAAATCTGTCAGCGTTCCGGCTTGGGACCTCCTCGACAGGGGCGGAAAGAGATGGAGGCCGGTGCTGACCATGTTGACGTACGAGGCTCTGGGTGGTGAAGCTGAGGAAATAGCCGACCTCGCGGTGGTGACGGAGCTGATCCACAATGGAACGCTAGCCGTTGACGACGTCGAAGACCAGAGCGAGTTGAGGAGGGGAAAGCCTTGCGTTCACGTAGTCTATGGACAGGACGTGGCCATCAACATGGGAAATACGCTTTACTTCCTTCCGATAATCGCGGTCTTGAGGAAGGGAAGCATTCCCAGATCGGTTGTCGAAAAGGTGCTCACGATCTTCGTGGAAGAGATGACAAACCTAAGCCTCGGCCAAGCGATCGACATAGCATGGCACAGATCACTCTCCTCCAACTACGACGAGCATGCCTATCTGACTATGTGCAGCCTGAAGACTGGTTCGCTCGTGAGGATGGGGATGAGGTTCGCTTGTTCTCTTGCTAACACCGATGCCGCTACAGAGAGGGCCCTTACTAGGTTTGGTGATTCGATCGCCGTAGCCTTTCAGATTCAAGACGACGTCCTCAATCTGGTCGGTGTCGAGCATGAGTACGGCAAGGAGATCGGAGGCGATATCAAGGAGGGGAAGAGGACTCTGATGGTGGTTCACGCGATTCGGACACTGCCGCAAGATAAGTCGAAGCGCCTCGAGCAGATTCTCTCCTCAAGACCATCCGATCCTTTTCTAATAAGGGAGGCGATAGATATCATGAAAGAGGCTGGATCAATAGACTACGCAAGGACCTTCTCAAGGAGGATCGTGATGGAAGCATGGGCCGAGCTGGACGGCAAGCTTCCTGATTCTACACCGAAGGAGGCGCTGAGGGAACTCTCAGAGTTCTTGATAACGAGGTCCAGATGATGGGGTTCATGATCGCCTGGGCCGGGATTTGAACCCGGGTCACCGGCTCGACAGGCCGGTATACTAACCTGGCTATACTACCCAGGCTCGCCGTATGTGACGATCTGCCGGCTGGTTCTTATACTTCTCACGTTCAGACAGAGGAACTCTCCTGGGAATTAGACTTAAATCGTGACCTCTGTCCGGAAATTCTATGCCTTTGGGTTCGAGATCGGTTAAACTCTGCCTGGCACTGGCTCTTTTGGGTCTGGTGCTGATTCCGGTGGTCGTACAGATGGTGACCGTGAGCGCTCAGAGCAGAGTGGAGGTGATCACGACCACGAGGGCTCCCGAGACGTGTGCGTGCATGATGGATCTGAGCACCGGCTCGCTGAACTTCGTGGCGAAGCCTGCAGGATCAAGGGAGAATCCCGTTTCAACGCCCCTAGATTGGTCCGTCAGGTTGCCAGACGGCACGGTTGAGAGACCGTGGGTCGTGAACCCTGTGCCGGGCGCTTGGCACTCAGGCCCGCCGGTAGGCTCGAGGGCGATGTGGATAAACCCCTACAGGCCGGTCAACAACCAGCCGGGCCTTGCTCCGGAAAACACCAACTTCACCTACAGCGTCGTCTTCGTGGCACCTTCAGCGGGTAGGGTCTACATGAGGGGAGGGTCAGACGACCCAGGATGGGTCTACCTGAACGGCGTCTACACGGGCATCAACATACCGGGATTCGCTCTCTGGCCTTCCCAACCCGGATGGTGGGTGTTCCCTGTGAGTTCGGGCATAAACAACGTGACCGTAGTAGTTCGAAACGGACCCGCCCTTAGTCCGACCGGCCTACTCATAGAGGCCTTCTACTGCTCCGACGAGGCGCCGCCGGCCACCGTGACCGCGACCGTCACCACGACGACCCGACTCCCGGGAACCACCGAAACCAGGAGCGTGACCGTCACCACAACGCTTCCCGCGACGACAGTAACCCAATGGGTCAACGTGACCACGACTCTGCCGCCCACAACCGTGACGACCCGAGTGGGGCAGACCACTACGGAGACTCGGACCGAGACGGTCGTCAGCCCGGTTACCACAACGTATGTGTCGGTAACGATGAAGGAGGTCGTAACAGTGGAGACGTGGTTCACAACTGTGAAGGACCTCACCACCACAACAGCAACCACTACACGGACGGTCACGGAGAGGGCCAGGAACGGCGACGAAGGGCTGCTTCAAGACCCTCAGACATTGACTCTGATCATCATAGTGCTTGCGGTCGCTCTGGCTCTGCTCACCGCTTATACTCTTGCCCAGGCGATTAGAAACCGGGGATCCGGGCCAATTCGAGGAAACATTACATTACTGAAATAACGATAAAAGTTTAACGAGGTTTTTATCTTAAAGGAGCACTCTTTATCTCGAGTTCCTGTAGCTTCATCAGCGCGATCTCGGCTGCTCTACGGCCTGAGAGCAACATCGCCCCGAAGGTGGGCCCCATCCTCGGCAGACCGAAGGTCTCTGCAACAGACATCCCGGCGACGATGAGCCCGGGGAACACCTCGCCCGTGAACTCGACGACTGCATCTTCAGATCTCTCGACCCACATAGCGTTCATGCCAGGCAACTTCAGGAGCCCGCGTCTCTCGAGCTTGCCAACGGCAGCTGCATCGTGACCGGTCGCGTCGATAACGACCTTGGACTCGAGGGCAATCGGGTCCAGGCAGGTGATCAGTTTGGGGAGGGACTTCACCGGAGTCCAATTCACCACGACACCCGAAACCTTACCATCCCTGAGCACGACATCCTCCAGCTGAGACATGTTGAGTATACGGGCTCCGGCCTCACAGGCTGCGACAATTAGCTTGGAGCACGCGTATGGAGCAGAGGTCACGAACAGACCATCTGAGACCGGCTCGTACCGCACACCTAGCTCATCGAGGACCAGTTCTGCAGGGTGTCTGAAGGTCGCGACGTTCATGAGGTAGCCGCCGATCCAGAAACCTCCGCCGAGGTAGTTGTTCTGCTCCACGACCAGCACCTTTATCCCTTTAATCGCTAGGTCCCTAGCGGCCATGAGGCCGGCAGGCCCGCCACCCACGACCACGACATCGCTCTCCACAGACGATAGGAGCTGCTCGGCGAACTTCGAGACGATGGCCCTCGTTATCTCCTTCTCTCCAACCTCAGGTGCGAACCTCACGGTCATCGCGACGGATACCAGACCGGCCGTGTTATTAAACAACCTAATAAGTAACTTATATCAAAGGTTCGGTTCGGCTCCCTTCCGTCCTCCGTCGCCCTGACCAGCCCCTCCCTGTTGCTGCAGCGCCTGTTCGATGAGCCTCTTTACCCTTGAGCCTGATCCATCTACGCCGATAAGGGTCGAGAAGAGCTGGGACGTGCGAAGTATCCTTTTGCGGCCCCTCCTTTCCACATCGACGAGGCCCAAGTCTTCTAGCTCCCTGACCTGAACGTAGGCTCTCGAGCCCCTAACTGCGGCAATCGCCGACATCTCGATCGGCTGGTGATAGGCGATGAAGGAGAGCGTCTTTAGGGTCGCGCTTGAGAGGAGTGAGCCACGGTAGTACCTCCTCACGATCGGGAGCAGCTCGTGACGGACGTGCATGAGGAAGCGCTCGCTTGGGAGCTCGCTCAGCGTGAAGGCCCTCCCCTGCTCGTCGTAGTCCCGCTTGAGTTCTCTTAGAAGGCCCGTCATTTCCCTGACGCTCCTCCACCCCGTTGCCCTCATCAGCGTCCTCAAGTCAACCGGTCTGTTGGCAGCGAACAGTATCGCCTCGACGACTACCCGGGCCTCGACGTCGTTAAGCCTGTTTCGAGGCACCTTCACCACCCCACATCACTAAGACTCTGCCGTCAGATTCTTCCTGAATCAGGTCCACGTATCCCCTGCTAGCCGCGAAGAGGAGCAGTATGATCCGTTTGACTGCGGTCAACCTGTCGAGACCCTCGATAAGCGCGAGAAGGGGCGCGAGCTGTTTGTCTGCGAAGAACTCCGCCAGTTCTTGAACGAAGGCGTTAAACTCCTCCTCGATTCTGATCAAGTAGTCGTCCAACTTGATGTCGACGTTGATCTGCTCGAACTTGCTACTGTTATCAGATTGCATTTTCACTAGGACTGTCCTCAGGGCTTTGACGACGTCCAGCAGTGTCGCGCTGATCACGTCTCCCCTGACCGGCAGCTCGAGGGGAGGTGGTACGATCAGGTCAGGCCGCTCAAGCTTGGGACGCTCCTCTTCTACTTCCAACCTCTCAGACTTCTCTCTGTGCACAGTAGAGGCGGTTAGAACTACTATGCCCGCGTGAGTGAACGTGACCTCCGTCGACCTGAAGGCCGCCGAGAATTGCCGAAGGAGCGGTACCAGTTTCACCTTCCAAGGATCGAGGCGTTTGAAGGCCGTAGGGTTGAGCAAGACCTTCCACTCTAGCTCCTCATTCGATCCCCTGCTCCCCCTCAAGCAACTCACCCAGCTTCGTGGTTATGACGTGTGATGCGCCGCTCCTGCCGTATACACCGATCAAGAGATCGGCCTTCTCAGCGACTATGTCTTTCAGACTGACCAATATTATCTGAATCTTCTTGGACATCTCTTTCAGTAGCTCAGCGAGGTTCGAGGAGTAAGCTGCGTCAAGGTGCGCGTCGACCTCATCGAACACCAAGAAGTCTGCAGGCGTAAGGGACTGTAAGGAGAGCAGCAAAGCGACTGCCGAAACTGTCTTCTCGCCCCCGCTCACCCCTCGTGCCGACCTCGGGGCCTTCCCGGGGAACCTAACGACCATCTCTATTCCAGATTCGAGTGGGCTCTGGGGATCAGTGAACTCCAGCCAACCGTCTCCACCTGTCAGTCTGTTGAAGTACTCTCCGAACTCCTCCGAGACCTTTCGGATGGTCTCAGTCACTACCTTAAGCTTCTGGGCGTCAATCTCCTCGATCAGCTTCAGGATCTCATTCCTCTCGACTTCAAGCTCTGATATCCTTATCGACTTTTGCCTGTACGTCGACGAGACCTCCACGTACTGCATCGGTGCCAGCTGGTTAACCAGCTCAAGCTCTTGAAGCTCTCGTTCCATAGAGGACCTGAACTCCTCGAGGACAGGCTGCGGCAGCTCGAATGCAACTTCCTGAACGAGAACCTCACCGCCCTGCAACCTCTCCTCCAGAGCGTTCCGCCTAGAGGAAAGCTCGACCCTTGAGAGCTTCCAAGACTCGAGGTCGGAGTCAACTCGGGCCAGTTCCTCCCCCACTCTATCCCGTTCCTCCCTGAGTGCCCTGACTCTCTCTGATAGACCGACCGACTCGCTCCTGAGGCGTTGAAGGTGGTCCTCCAACCTCGAGAGTTCTGCCTCTCTTTCCCTGACGGACTTCAGCGTGTCGGCGTACTCCAGCGCTGCCGATCTAACGCGATCCAGATGTAGGGCTGCGGCCTTCTCGAGCTCCTCGATTCTTGCGGGCACATCGGCCACCCTTCCCTCCAAGGCGGCTAGCTCTCTTCGGAGAGAGCTTGATTGATCGGTGTGCCTCTTAAGCTCAGCGATCAACCTCGAACGCTCTGATATCAGGTGAAACTGTAGCTCTGACTGTTGGAGGAGCTCTTTCCTCTCCTGCTCTGGTTGATCGGGTGAGATGATCTCTTGGAGGGCCTTCTCGAGCTCCTCACGTCGACTAACTAATGTCGCGACCCTCGACTGAAGCTCTGAAGAGGCTGACTCGACTCTAGAGGACTCAGCTTCGATCCTCTTTAACTCAGAGAGCAACTTCTTCTCCAACTCCTTCCGTTCGAACTCACGGGAGTCGATAGACCTCAGCTCGCCTCTAAGCTCAGACTCGGCCTCACGGACTGCTGAAACCTCACCTCGCAACCTTTCCAGCTCGACCTCCGTAGCCTTCAAACGATCTCGCAACGAGACCACCATCTCTCGTATCGCTTTCGCCTCTTCGAACGTTTCTGACTCGGAGACAACCCCTCCTAGAGAGGCGAAGACACCCTGGCCGTTGTGATGGGCTCCTCTGGCTGTCACGGCTGGCCTGCTCACCGAGAAGTCATCGCTCACTACGATCTCAGCTCCGGACAGAGCGACGTGTAGCGCTGCTCGAGCCTCATGCGACTTGACGTCAGCAGCGCAAGCTAGGCACCTACCTTTCCGACGGTAGCAGTTACCTCTTCCCTCTATGCTGATCGCATACAGGTTGAGATCGAGCTCGCTTGCGGCTAGGACAGCAGCTAGAGCGTCGGAGTTACGCCTGAACACCCACGCGTTCATCAATTCTCCGAGCAGCCTCTCATAGAGAACTCGCGTCTCCTCCGGAAAGGAGACTAGTTCCCCGAGGACGCCGACCACTCTCTCTCCGAACACCTCTCTAAGCCTCTCAGTCATCTCTGAGGACCGCTTACTACTCTCCTGCCTGACGGTCGCTAGGGCTTCCTCGGCCTCTCTCAACCACACCATAATCTGGGAACGCTCTCTTTCCAGGTCCTGCGACTTCCGGTCTAAGTCTGCAACTAGCCTAACCCCTCCCTCCAGCCTCCTCTTGACCTCAGTCCTCAACGAACTCAGAGAGGTCAGCTCCTCTCTCACCCTCTTCAGTTCCTCAGCGCGCAGCTTAGACTCCAATTGCAGTGACTCAATCCTCGCAGACAGTCTAGCCTCTTCGCTTCTCAGCCGAGCCAACTCACTGTCCACCTTCGAGAGCTCCTGCTGCAACCGTCTCCGCTCGGCCGAAACCATCCTTTGGGCCTCTTCGTATTTCTCTAGCTTGGACCTCAGTTGCTCTACGTTCGAACTCACTTCCCTGAGCTCTTCCTCGACACCCTTGAGCTGCTGGCTAAGCTCCGCAGCGGTCTTGTCTAGCGACGCTAACTTTTCCCTGATTACACGAGCCTGCTCGACCTCAGCGACAACAGAAGACCTAATCGACATCGCACGCCTCCTCACCTCTGCGTATCTCTGCCCGGAGTCTCGCATCTTGGTCCTCAAGCGCTCAAGACTATTTCTCGCCAACTCAAGTTCATTAGAGAGTCTTCTGATCTCCGACTGAATTGCAGCCTCTTCCGACCTAAGCGAACCATCGAGACGCTCCGCCTCAAATAGCTCCTTGCTGAGACGCTCTAGCTCCCTCTCCTTCTTCGATCTGACCTCCTGTAGCGTTGCGATCTTCTCAAAGACCTTTAGCAACTCTTGATCGATCTTCGAAATTTCCGAGACGACTTCTCGCCTCTTGACGAACTCCAGTTCCCTCTCCAAGTGCCGGCGTCGAGAGAGGTTGAACCACTCCAACTCGAGCTGCACAAGCCGCCGTCTAACCTCCTCGGCACCAGCCTTTGCCACGGCTACGTTCCGGTCTGCCTTCTCGAGCTCCTTCATGGCTTCCTGCTTACGCTGATCGAACTCCGCCGTTCCGGCGACCTCTTCTATGAGCTCCTTGAGGTCTTCCGGTCCCATCTCCGCGATTCCGAGTACCGCTCCTTGACTGACGACGTTAAACCCTGAGGGTCTGACGTTCGCTGCTGCCAACAAACCTAGGACATCTGACCTCCCAACGGTCCTGTTGTTCACGGCGTACTCGCTCTCCCCGCTGGCGTAGAGTCGTCTCGTGACTGTGACCTCATCGGCGTCTAGGGGTATGGCCCTCTCTGAGTTCTCGAGAACGACCGTCACCCTCGCAAACTGCGCAGTCCCTCCGGCCTCCGATTGGTTGATCAGCTCCGACATCCTCGAGACCCTAAGAGCGTGTGGGCTCAGCTCTCCGAACGCGAACCTGATCGCGTCGATTATGTTGCTCTTGCCGCTGCCATTAGGGCCAGCGATCACCACGAGGCCCTTCACCAGCTCTATCGTCTGTCTCTTAGGAGGGAACGACTTGAACCCCTGCAGCGTTATCCTCTTGAGGTGAACCACAGCCTAGGTTCCTCCCATTCGCTCACCTTAATGCGTATCGCGTTCAGTGTTACGGGCGCGATCCTCGAGTATGATCTGACGCATGGCTCGATCGTGCTCTCTCTAGGCCCTATAAGCGCCGACTCTAGCAGATCCGGTTTTTTATCTGGAGGCGAAAGGCGGATTATAGATTGGGGACGAAGGACGTGAGGGTCGGGATCGTCGGTGCATCAGGGTACACAGGCGGGGAGCTCCTCAGGTTACTTGCGACGCATCCGAGGGCCGAAATTACGGTCGCGACGTCGCGTGAGTATGCGGGCCAGCCCATCTCTAACGTTCACTTCAATCTCAAAGGATTCCTTGGAAACCTGAAGTTCTCACAGCTCTCAGTCGATCAGCTGATAGGGAAGTGCGACGTCGTATTCACGAGCACCCCCAGCGGTGTCGCGAAAGGCCTAGCGCCCAAACTGATTGAGCACGGGTTGAAGGTGATCGATTTGAGCCCCGACTTCAGGTTAAAGGACCCCAAGCTCTACGAGCACTGGTACGACTTCTCTCACGACGCGCCAGACCTGCTCTCGAAGGCAACCTATGGTCTTCCAGAACTTCATCGAGACGCCATTAGGAACGCCCAGTTGGTCGCCTGTCCTGGTTGCAACTCAACCGCTGCGTTGCTCTCTCTTATCCCCGCAGTCGAACACAGGCTTATCGACTTGGATCACATCGTCGTTGACGTCAAGGTGGGAAGCAGCGAGGCAGGCATGAAGCCGTCCATAGGCACTCATCACCCTGAGAGGGCGAACGTAATGCGACCGTACGAGGCCGCAGGTCACAGACACGTTGCCGAAGTAGAGCAGGAGCTCACCGCTTTATCGGGAAAAAGCGTCAGGGTTGCGCTGGTGCCACACGCAGTCGGTGCGGTCAGAGGAGCTCTCGCGACCTCTCACGTCTGGTTGTCCGACACCTCCACAGACGAGCTGGCGGTCTGGAGGGCCTACGCGAAGAGGTACGGACAGGAGCCTTTCGTGAGGATCGTCAGGGGAGGTAGGTATCCAGATCCGAAATACCTGATAGGCTCGAACTTCGCAGACGTTGGAATGGCAGTTGAGCAGAGAATCGGTCGAGCAGCTCTCTTCGCAGCGATTGACAACTTGATGAAGGGCGCAGCAGGTCAGGCCGTTCAGTGCATGAACCTGGTGCTGGGGTTCAGCGAGTATGAGGGCCTGAACGCCCCTCCATTGAGACCGGTGTGAACCGCTCGCGTCACTGCTAGTTGAAGGCCGAATTTTGGACACAACGCATTAATCTCGACCACGAGTTACAACGAGCGGGATGCCCAGACAACGCACAGGCCCGACGACGGAAGAACTGCTGGCCCTACTGAAGTCGCACAGGGTAAAGGTCACGCACCAAAGGCTCCTAGTCGCTGAAGCGTTGATGAAGCTCGATCACCCAAAGGCATCCGAGATATACGAGTACATAGCATCGAGGGCCCCGACCATAGGTATAGCTACGGTCTATAGGGCCCTTCAGCTCTTCACGAAGACGGGACTTACGAGAGAGATCTCGTCGATGAGAGGTCACTCGAGGTATGAACTCTCTCAGGGGCTTCACGTGAACCTGCACTGCGTCGCATGCGGTCTCATCTCAGACCTAGATGACTCTCACATCAAAGGACTGCTCAGCTTCCTCAACAAGAAGGGGTATAACGTAGTGGGGTGCGATGTGTTGGTCATCTGCCCAAAATGCTCTCCTCGCAGGAACGGATGATATTTTTTCATTTAACAATTAGTTTCATTTGAAAAAATAAATCTATCTAACGCTAGTTTCGTGGTGTGTCGCTATGTGGCTCCGAATAGACAGGTTACAGATCGCGCTACCACCACCGAAGGAACCTGATCCGGACGCCGCGGCTGCAGTGCAGGAGCTGCTGGGAGGTAGGTTCGGTGAGATGTCGACGCTGATGAACTACACCTACCAGTCCTTCAACTTCAGGGCCCACAACAACCCGGCGGTGAAACCCTTCAGAGACCTGATTGCGAACATCGCGACTGAGGAGCTGGGACACATAGAGCTGGTCTCTGCGACGATCAACCTTTTGCTTCAGGGATCGACGAAGAACGTTCCACCAGATCAGAAGCCCCTCGAGAGAGGGAAGTCTGCACGCAATACGTTCCACTTCATCAACACCGCGATAACCTCATTCGCTGGGGACAGCATGGGCGCCTTCTGGCACGGAGGTTACATCTTCTCGAGCGGAAACCTGACGCTCGACCTCTTGCACAACTTCTTCCTCGAGGTCGGCGCAAGGCTCGCGAAGATCCGGGTATACGAGATGACTGACAACCCGGTTGCAAGGGAGATGATAGGTTACCTGCTGGTGAGGGGAGGAGTGCACGCGCTCGCCTACGGAAAGGCTC
This sequence comes from Candidatus Calditenuaceae archaeon, assembly GCA_025058055.1. Lineage (GTDB taxonomy): Archaea > Thermoproteota > Nitrososphaeria_A > Caldarchaeales > Calditenuaceae > Calditenuis. The sequence continues at coordinate 44,768 of JANXEU010000012.1, read as the reverse complement.
TGGAGGCCGTAACCGGGGTCGAGGTGTGGCGAATGCTCCCGATCCCGAAGATCGAGAACGACAAGTTCCCCGAGGCCAAGAACTACATGGCTAAGGGAGTCCACAGGAAGCTCTACAGGTTCAGCCAAAACGACTACAAAGACATCGAGCGCATCTGGAAGGGCATGGCACCAACAGGCGACGGCGAGCTCGAGGTCGTACAGGGGCCACCCGAAGGCGGACCGATACCCGTGTTGCCGGACGTACCGGAGGAGTTCGCTCCGGGCCTTTACAAGGACGACTTCGAGCAGATAGCGAAGAAGCTCGGAATCAGACTCTAGCCTGAAGCACGCGACAAAGCCCAGCCAACCTCACATATTTTTATCAAAGCATCCTAACGTTACGTATCTCGTCTAGGGAGAAGGCCCTTCGACCAAGTCTCCTGAGGTGCGACGCGAACACGGAGGAGTGGCCGTACATCGTCACGACTACTCTAGGTGAGACCGAATTAACGTAATCGATGAGACCGGCGAAGTCGGCGTGGCTGCTGAGCGGGAACGCTGCATCGAACTCCCCAAAACTTCTGGTGAGGGCCCAGCCGGTCGCCACGGCCCAAGACAGCCTGAGACCCTCAAACTGAGAGACGCGGTCGCTCACGTAAACGAGGCAGCCGTCCCTCAATACCTCCGATGCACTCCTTGAACCCTCTACGACGTAATCAAGCCAAGGGTATGTCCTCTTGTAAACGGATGCGACGCTGCCTACCCTCCTGCTTACCAACACAGGCACCTTGATCGACTGGTTGACGAGGGCGATGATCTCTTGGGCCTTGCCGGCTGCGTAGACGTTGAACGCTGGAATCCTGCCGTCTCTGAGGACCTCCCGGATCCACCTGACGATCTCCGAATAGACCAGATCCCTCTCCTTGAAGCGATAGACTGGCGATCCGTAGGTTGACTCGATGACGAGGACTTCTGCATCCGTTGACCAAGCTGGGTCGTGAAGTATCGAGGGCTCGGTGTTGAGGTCGCCAGTGTAAAGCACCTTCATGCCGTCGACCTCGACCTCAAAGACCGCCGAACCCAACATGTGACCTGACGGGTGGACTGAGACCTTGAGTCCGCTGCCTAAGTCTGTGGACTCTCCGAAGCCCAGCCTCATGTGATTCCGTAACCTGAAACCTCTCGCGCTTAGAATCAGCTTGGTTTCCTCTGTCGTAATCGCGGACCTCGACCCGAATCCGGAGAGGTGGTCCATGTGGGCATGAGAGACGCACGCGAGCGCGTTCGGATCGTCCGAGTCCAGAGCAATAGATCTGCTATCATCGAGGGTCAATATCGCTCCTCTTCCGTTGCTCATGATCTCCAAGGGAGTCACCTCATACCTCCAGCGACTCGATGCCGTTTGGCGACAGCTCCGAAAGGAACCTGTTCCGCCCGGAGAGGAACTCGACCGCGACGCGTCTGCCCAGGGCTACGTCCCTGACAGTGCTCGAGACGTAACCCGAAAGCCCATTCCCCCTCACCAACACGGGCTCGTAGTAGGCCCATCTGTTCTCATCGGAGCTCTTCACGTAACCCGCTGCGAAGAGCATAGGGGCTGTTGACTGACCCACGAACATGACGAGCATGTCCAAGGAGCTGAGGCCGTATGGAACAGCCTCCCTTATCGCAGCCCTAAGCGACTCTCGGAGCTCCCGGGTCGCCCGTCGGTCAACTCTGCTCAGCAGGAATTTGAGCAGGACGTTCGAGTCCGTGTACAGGTCCGGATCGGCGAGCCCCAAGAGAGCAGCGAGCTCAGCCTTCTTCACACCACCGTTGTGGGAGAGATAGGCCTCGAAGAGCTCGGGGCCGTTGACACCGTTGAGCACCACCTCGCCCGAGAACGGATGGGCGGAGTTTACGCCCCGGGGCTCCGAACCAGTACGCCTGCTGTGGAGGATGAGTGCGTATTCGTCACCTCTCTTCAGGAGGCCCTTAAGTTCCTCTGCGGCCTCGCCCAGCGCCTTCAGGTTAGCATCGCAGGCCTCCTCGCCGCTCTTCCACGGAGCCGCATCGAACCTACCCTTGATGACCTCCCAAGACCCTCTGATCCTCCTCGCCAGCGCGAAGCCGTAGCCGTGACAGTGCCTTTGGTTACCCGATAACCTCTCGAGGTAGGGGTCGTTCACTGAAGCCTCCACCGTCGAGTCTATGAGTTCGTCAGCCAGCCGTCTCGCTCCTTCGACGAACCTCAATGCAAGCATCCTGCACAAGATCTTCCATACCGAGTGAAGCGCGATGAAAATAAGCGTATCCTCACATAAGGTATTTGGTACCTAACAAGTTCGGAGAAGCGATAATACCGAGACCTCGGAAGAGATACGGGGATGCTGGGGAGGATCCTCGCGGTCCTGCGGCGTCGAAGGACTATTGAGCCGACCTCGGAGGTTTACGAACAGGTCTTGAGGGGTTTGGCAGACTTCAGGAGCACGGATCCGCGATTGGTTGAGCTGAGGAGGCTGAGGGAGAGGCTTTCGTCGCTCAAAGACGGCCGACGATGAAGGCTCACAAACGACCTCTGACGAAACCCTAATTATTGCAGTATTAGCCAGATGATATGGGGTGATGAGTTGCCAAAGCACGTTCTCGTGACCCTCACCGACGAACAGTACCGGTGCCTGTCCTACCTGAAGGGCAAGATGGGGAGCAGCGACGCCGAGGTGCTCAGGAACGTCTTCATCGCCTGGGTGTGGGAGAAGATGGGCGGAGCCGCGCTCGGCGAGTGCTGGACCGACATCAGGAGGCTTGCTCCTGAGGAGCGGAAGGAAGAGGGCAAGTGATCGGTTCCGGTAGCGATCCGTATCTCGAGTCGGGGTTCTTCCAGATCAGGTATTGAGGCCTCGCCAGCAACTTGACAAGGGCCCTGGCCATTTCGGAGGGATCTTTAGATGACTGAGTAGCCCAGTAGCCTCCGACCGCGGCCTTTAAGAGCTTCAAAACCTTGCGGCGCGCGCTGGGCTCGATGGACCGGTACCACCTCTTGAAAAGCCCCTCGTCCCGCAAGACGAAGTCGTCGGCACCTAATCCGTCGAGCAGCTCCAACGCGTCTTCGACAGCTGCGGGAAGGCCGCGGTCGAACTGAACGCGCCTCATCCCAGCCCTCTCGAAGAAGGGGTTGTATCGCGCCATAACGGCTAAAGTCTCCACATACGGCTTCCCCACGAGGGGCATCGTTCTCCTCACCAACTCGACTCCCAGTCCTATGCCCCTGAACTTCGGATGGACGACGACCCTCGAGATCCTCACGAAGTGATCGTTCATCCACTTCAGGAATGCCGATCCCCCGAGCTTGGACCTCATCTCCTTAACGATCGGAAGTGCTGCGTTCCTAGCAGCCAGCTCCCGGTGCGGTGCGACGTAAACTATGACTCCAGCGAGCTCGTTGCCCAGCCTAGCGCTGTAAACTGCTCTCCGGAAACCCGGACTTCCACCTCTGTAATGGAACTCGGCCAGCTGCTTGTAATCCTGCCATGTTCCCTCTGTTATAACCATGTGGCTCATCAGCGAGCAACTCCGCGGACGCGGCAGGTCATAGGTAACATCGGCCTTAGATCCGAAGGCCTTCTTCACCAGCACGTCAGGCCCCAGGTCTTCGATGAGGTCGTCGTGAGATGTCGCTACCAGCAGCGTTACCCTCTGAGCTCTCGCGCGTCTCTGAACCAGGAAGGCAAGGACCTTCGCGGTGGTGCGGTCAAGGTTCGAACAGAACTCATCCACGACGAGCGTCTTTGGGCTGCGGTCGAGGGCCTTCGCGAGCAGATACCTGAACTTCTGACCGTCGCTCAACTCGCGGAACCTCCTAAGGAAGACGAAGGCCTCCCCGAGCCCCACGGTCGACAGCGATTCGATCGCTCTTCTGGTGTCCGAGCCAACGCCCTCTATTACCAGCTCGTTGCTCGGGACCTTGATGTCGTTCAGTTTGAGGACGGGCCTGAACTCCCTGAAGGAGGCCAGCCTCGCTGCGAGGTCCTTCAGCAGGAGCGACTTCCCTCCGCCGCTCTCTCCGGTGATAAAAACGACGTCTCCCGGGTCGATGTCGACCACCAGCTTATCGTAAACGACGAACTTCTTGGTTCCCAAACCGAGCCCGAAGGCGTCGTGAACGTCCAGCACTCTCCTTCTCCTCGGAGCGGAGGTCTCGAAGGAGCGGGAGAGTCTGAAGGCCCTCTTCGGTAAATGGACGAAACCCTTCGGAATTACCGGGTCCGATAGCTCGATCCTCATGGTTCCAAGAGAGCAACAGAGACGCTCAAAGGCGACAGAGTAGATCCCCAGGCAGCAAGTGCTAGGGCCCTTGCAAGGTCGTCGCGGGTACCAGGGTCGTGGAAGAACCTGACCCTGCCGTTTCTAGTCTTCTCGTACCTAACGGACCTGAGCGAGTCGACGAGCCTGTGGTCGAGGTAGATCTTCACCTTTCCTGATTCCATTAGCACCCTCAGGAGGAGCATCGTCCTCTCGACCTCAGAGGGGCCGACACCTATCACGTCGACTCCTGAAGCCTCGAGCTGCTCTCTCACCAGGACCCCTGCGCCTATCTCCTCCAAGACGACCTTGAACCCCATCTCCCTCTGGAGCGATGCAACTCTAGAGACCGAGTACGCGTAGCTGTCACTCATCCAGGTCTCAGCGTGAACCAACTTCAAAAAACCGCCACAGCACTCGACGACTACCAGAGCGTTCGGGTCGGACCTTCCGCCCCAATCGTACCCCGCGACCAGCTCCGAACCTCTCCCCGGTGAGGGGTCATAGTCGGCCACGCACTTCCTGATCAGCTCAGCCGAGAAGAACGAATTCGAGTCCTCCACGAACTCCGCAAGGTACTCCCTCCTGAATGCCTCCTCGCCGACGAGCCTGCGCTGCTCCTCGACGAAGCTGCTCGGAATTAGTGGACAGACGCTAGCCGGCCATCTCTTAACGCTCCAGCCGCTACTGGTGAAGCACCTGTAGAAGACGTGCCCTCTGTCCCATGGAGTTCCTATCAAGACGATGCTACCTCCGGTCGTTGCGACTTGCGGCATCAGCGCCTCCGTGATCACCTCCTCCGGAACGAACGCCGCCTCGTCCACGATCACCGCGTCTGCCGTGAAACCTCTGATTGTGTGCCCGAAACGGCCCGAGGGAAGTGCGATGATCTTGCTGCCGTTGAGGAACTTCACGGACGTCCTGTCTGTCTTGGCCAGCGAGCCGAAGGCAACCTCCGACCTCCTGAGGAGCTCATGGACCTTCTCGAGGAAGAGCAAGCTCTGACGTAGAGTCGGTGCAACGACGAGCACCCTCGACCCTCTCTTGGACAGCGCGGTGTGAAGTGCCTTAACCGCAATGGTCGTGGACTTACCCACCTGCCTCGCGGCGCAGACGCATATCCTCGTGCTGCTGTCGGTTAGCAAGTCCATCTGATAGGGGAAGGGCCTCCAAGCGAGGAAGTTGACCGCGAAGTCCACGGGATCCTCTGGGACCGAGACGCCTCTAGATCGACGCAGTCTCCTGAGGGTCTCGATCCTCCTCCTGAGGTTATGCGGCACCGAGCGGCTCATTTCTCCTCCTCCTCAATTCGGTCGACTAGGGCCCTGATCTCCTCGAGTTCTCGGTCACGCCTCAACTTGCTGAGAAGCTCGAGTCCTCTGAGAGCCACACCGACACACGCCTTAGAGGTCTTCAGATCGCCCTCGGACTTTGCCGCTTGGGAGAGCGAGTAAGATTCCTGCACCAACGACCATACCTCCTCCTCAAGCTGCCTCCAGTCGCTCGGAACGCCCTTCTCGGAAGACCTCCTCTCGATCGATCTCGCAAGCCTCCTCAGCCTCCTCTCCACGGACACGAACTCCTTGTGAAGCCCTGAGGTCACACGCGTTCACCGTAGAACCTCAGGTTGTCCACATAGTTCCTTATGCGCTTCTTGGGGGCGCTGAACCTCTCCCTCTCGACCCCTTCGATCAGCTGTAGTGGTATGTAGGTGATGTCGCTGGTGTCGGGCTTCCTTTCAACGATCAACCTGAGGTACTCAACCCTCTCTCCCTTGACGACGCCTCCGAAGGCACCGATGGAGTAGATTGGACTGTCGACCTTCCTCGGGTTTCTGACCGAGTTGGGCACGTCCCTCCACGTACAGGCGTCCCACCACTTCACAACTATCAGCTCTCCTTCTCTCACACTACGCAACGCCTCCCTGATCCTTCTACTCACCACGCCTGTATCGATTTAGACTAAGTTTACTCAGTATCGCTTTTTTGAAACTTGATTTCAGTGAATTTTAAAACTAAAACGTCAATATAGCGAGGGGTAATGCTTGACTTCTGCTCCTACCTAGTCGATGTACGGCTCGGTGCAAGAGGTGAAGGTGAAGGTCGGTCTTCCCGTGGACGACTCGACGTACGACGAGGTTCTCAGGGCCTTCGTCGAAGAGGCTGACGCGTTGATCGACGCTGCCCTAAACGCGTCCGGACTTGATGCGCCCTTGGTGGAACCTCCGCCTAGAATAAGGAAGCTCTCCAGCACAATCGCCGCTTTGCTGTTCGTCGCGTGGAGGTCTCCGAAAAGGGACGAGGTGACCTCTTACCTGAGGGCTGTGAGGGAGGAGCTGGAGGTCTTAACAGAGGACCTCAGGTCCAGAGGCGGAGTACTCCTGACCGGTGATTGAGATGAGGAGAGAGGACAGACTTACGGTGAGGAGGACCGGCAAAGGGCTGACCGTCAAGGTCGGAATGGACGACTGGCTCGGGTTGCTGGCTCTGGTACTTGCGATCGCGTTCGTCCTGCTTCTATGGGCGGGAAGGGCGCTGGAGGCCGCGCTCGTCGGCAGCTTCGGAGGTGGCCTTTCCCTCAGCGAGATGGTGCGGAGAACCAGTCGGAGGCCCTGTGCGAGATGAGATGCAGGTCGTTCTGCACCTCGATCGACGGCGCTTCGAGGAGGGTGAGGTACCGGTTGGGTTATGCTTGGTGCGCCGTCTGCGACGCAGCCCTCCCCCTGAGATGCTGCAGATCGGTTGACGATTCGTTGAGGTGCCCCTGCTGCAACGGCTGTTTGAGGCTCTCGCCTCGAACTAAGAGGTGGACGACGATTGGATCATGAGGTCCAATTGAGCTTCTCCGCAGCTTTACTAGGGGCGCTCTACGGTGCCGTCTTCGCTGGTGCAGGCTATCTGAAGTCGAGGAGATTTGAGGGGTTCTCTCCACGCAAGTTCCTCAAGACCGTCGCGGTCGGCGCCCTCGTCGGTCTGATCTCACCACACTTGGGCCTCGACATCACCGATCTCCGAATGGAGGAACTTCTTCTGACAGGTGGTGCGGTGACCTTGCTGAACGACCTGTTCGGTGCAATAGTCTTGACTCGAAGCCGTAGGAGGAGAGTTGGATGAGGGTACTTCTGATGTTGGGACTCGCGTTCGCGGCCCTCTTCTTCATCGCAGGTGGAATCTCACTCTCGTCTCCAGAGTCTGAGCTCATCAAGAGGGTCATCGTGAGGGAGTTCTACGTCCCCTTCGTTGGAGACATCCCCCTACACTGGGAGGAGTACGAGATACGGTTGAGGAGCAGAACGCCCGAGTCTCTGGCCCTGTTAGCTGCAGGAGCTGTCGCCCTCTCCCTTGTCGCTGTTCTGGCACATCGAGAGAGGTCATCCATCTTCAGAAGAGCCGTCTCGATCGTCGGGGTCGCTTACTCCGCAGGCATCGCGATGCTTGTCGCATCGAGGCGCGACTTCAAGATCGCGGCACCAATCCTACTGCCTCTCGGCCTCGCGGTCATGACACTCTCTCTGCTCCTGATGAGGATCATGAGGAAAAGAGGTGCGGTTATGCAGTTCACCCGACAAGCACCCTCACGTGGACAGATACCAGCGTCGACATCCTACCGCTATCGAGCATCTCGATCCGTCTCATCTCGTAGGGGAAGACCTCGACGGGTCGGTTTCCGACGGTTCTCGGCCCCTCCATGAGTAGAAGCTCCATGGTCCTGACGGCCGCGCGCAGGGCCTCTTCGGCTTGAATAACGTGATCAGGCCTTAAGCTCTCGATGACGATCTCGTACTCCTGTGTGACTGAGAGTGCGCTGCCTCCTATAGTCCTCCTCTCTATTCTAGCCTCCCTCAACAACAGCGTGGCTCTCGGGTAAACGGGCGGTATCGAACCCTTCGCGACTGCGGCGATGAGGCCCTCCTCTCTCACCCTCTCTAGCAGCTCTGAGAGCGCCCTGTTCACCTCCTCGATCAGCAAAACGGAGCTCATTTCCGGTCGCCCCTGATAAGAAAGCCCTCTCTAGCGATGAGGTCTCTGATCGCGGTCCTCACAGCCTCAGCGACGCTCACGTAAACGCCCGACTCGACCAACTCCTCCAGCACCTCTATGTACGACTCGGGGAGCCTGACCGTCAGCGGCCTTAAACCGCCACGAACCTTGAGTTGACAGGACAACTCTGCTCGAACCGTAGTTCACCGGATATAAGCGAAGAGACCCAGTCCCTGACGAAGGTGGAAGTGCGGCCGGATAGCCTATTATTTTCGGGGTTATCGAACTCTCAGCGATGGTCAGGCACTACCTCGAAGTCCTTGACCTGTCTAGGTCCGAGTTCATCGAGGCCGTGAGGACGGCTGTTCGGTTCAAATCCGAGGGTTACCCCCCAAACGGGCTCAGGGGTACAACTCTAGCGCTGATCTTCGAGAAGCCTTCCACTAGGACACGGGTCTCTTTCACTTCTGCCATTCACAGGCTCGGAGGCAGTTACGATTACATCTCCTCAGCGGAGCTCCAGCTAGCCAGAGGCGAACCGGTGAGCGACGTTGGAAAGGTCCTCTCGAGGTACGTCGACGGACTTGTCTGCAGGGTCTACAGCCACGCAACACTCAGGGAGCTAGCCACACACTCAAGCGTACCCGTAATCAACGCACTCTCGGACCAACACCACCCCTGCCAAGCTCTCGCAGACCTCATGACCGTCTTCGAGCTGAAAAGGACCTTCAACGGAGTCAAGGTCGCATTCGTTGGAGACGGGAACAACGTCGCGACTTCCCTCATGCAGGCCTGCGCTCTTACTGGAGTCGACTTCGCGATCGCCTCGCCGCGGGGATTTTCCGTGTCGGAGGAGCAGACCAAGAGAGCGTTGGAGGCCGCGAGGGCCTCAGGTGCCGAGGTCACGCTCACTGAAGACCCGAAGGAGGCTGTCAAGGGTGCAGACTTCGTGTACACCGACGTCTTCGTGTCAATGGGTTTTGAAGCCGAGCGCGAGCAGAGACTGAAGGCCTTTGTTCCGCGTTACAGGGTCACGAGAGAGTTGATGTCGCTAGCGAAGCCTCAGGCGAAGTTCATGCACTGCATGCCGGTCAAGAGAGGTGAGGAAGTCGATGCGGAAATCGCCGATGGCCCGAGCTCGGTCATGTACGATCAGGCTGAGAACAGGATGCACACAGAGGCGGCGCTGCTCTACTTGATATTCGGCAGGTGGGGGTGGCTTTAACTATTCAACCGAAAAGACTTATCTCCACTGAGTGCAACGAACATTCAGCGAGGTGGCCATGCTCGACGCCAATACTCAGCAATACGTCGTTCAGGGGTTCACGCTAGTAGTGGGGCTTCTGATCGGATACGGATTAGGTAGGGTGGTTCGGGGCCTCCTGGTTGTTCTGGTGGGTCTAGCTATAGTGGTTTTGTTAGGCCTCACGATCGCGGGACTGCCACCAGTTCAGTCGCTCCTTGGAGCTCTGTCGCCCATAGCCGACTTAGCGAGGAGCTCGCTGGGCCCTCTGATGAGCTATCCGCTTTTCCTCATAGGGCTCCTGATCGGTTTCGCCTTCGGGCTCGCGAAGTAGTTCCGATCGACGAGCCGTCAGTTCGAAAGGGTGAGATTATTAGGTGAGAGCGAGCCGTACCGGAGGATGTCCTCGGGAGCTCGTCATCTCTTCGGAAGTGTCTCGACAGCCTTCCGTTGGCTCGACAAGAAGCTCGGCGGAAGGTTAACACCGATAGAGGCAGCAGTTTTGCTGATTGCGGTCTCGACGGCCTTCATGGTGAGATCGCTTCCTGCGAAGTGGGGCCCTATCCTGAGCGAGTTCGACCCTTGGTGGCACTACAGAGTTGCGACCATGATCATCGAGAGGGGATGGTCCGGGTTCTGGGAGTTCAGGGAGATGGTCGACACGCTCTCATGGTACCCCACGGGGCTCAACGTTGGATCCACGTTCTACCCTGGAGTCGCTTTCACTATGGCCTTCATCTACCTAGCGCTTTCGTCGCTCGGAGTCTCCGTGGAACCGGTGGCTCTGGCAGCTGCCCTACCGGTTTTCTACGGAATGGTTACGATCGTGATCGTCTACTTCTTCGCGAGGTACATTGTAGGTAGGGGTGCAGCTCTAGCGTCCGTGTTGTTGCTCTCAGTCAGCGCCGCCCATATATCGAGGACACATTACGGCTGGTTTGACGACGAGGCCCTTTCGATACCTCTCATGCACGCCGCTTTCCTCTTCTATCTCGTCGCCATAAACGAGAAGAGGTCTCTCAAGGGATCTCTACTGTTCGGAGTGATCTCTGGGCTCTTCGTCGGATACGTTACCGCTACGTGGGGCGCACACAGAATGGTCATCGCTATGATACCTCTTTACACGGCTTTGTTGACCCTAATCGGCCGGCTCAACAGGAACCTCCTCCTCTCGTATCTCGCAACATTCTCGACATACGCGATGATCGCCGTGAATGTCCCGAAGTTGGGCATCGGATACCTCACAGAGTTCAGCATGGCCGCGGGGTGGCTCATCATACCGTACCTCATCGCGGTATGGCTTGCGAAGGAGCGTTTGGACGAGGTCAAGTCGCTGATAGTCACTAGGGGAATAGCTCTAGCGGTTGCGATCTTGGGAGTCACCGTCGTCGCGCTCGGAGCCCTCGACGTTCCCGGGGTGAAGTTCTTCTCGGTCTTGTTGCCGCAGTTCAGGGGAACGCTGCCGATCGTCCAATCAGTTGCTGAGAACCAGCTCGCGACTTGGGGATCTCTCTTCTTCGACTTCGGCCCAACGCTCCTCCTCACGCCCTTCGCGCTCTACCTGGTTGCTAAGAGGAGAACGAACGAGGCCATCTTCTTGGCAGTCTACGCAATTCTCGCTTTCTACTTCGCGTCTTCGATGGTGAGGCTCGCGTTGCCCACGTCTCCCGTAGTCTCGGTACTGGCAGGCACAACCCTCTCCTACATCATCGAGGGAGGCTTCAGGACTCTAGCTTCACCCGCTCCGAGGATCAGAAGAAGAGTGGCTCTGGAGAGCAGGGCTCTGATAGCGGTACCGTTAGCGATCCTTCTGGTCGTCACGCTTTACTACGTGCCCGTAAGGGCCGGTGGCGTCTCGCAGTACTCTAGCATCGACTACGCAGAAGTACCACCGACCGTACTGACCAGCAGCTTACCCGTCAAGCAACCGGTCTTGGACTGGACGAGGGCGCTCGAGTGGATGAAGAACAACCTTCCTGAGAACGCGGTGGTCGCATCGTGGTGGGACTACGGTAACTGGATCTCGAGGCTGGGGAACAGAACGAGCATCATCGATAACACGACGATAGACAGCATAAGGATCGCGAAGGTCGCCTATGCATACCTGTCACCCCCCAACGCGAGTAGGCCGATCTTCAAGGAGCTGGGGGCGACGCATGTGCTGATATTCGTGACGTTTGCACCGTTCGTCGGCGGTCAACAGGGAGGGCAACTCCTCTTTTACGGCGACGAGTCCAAGTGGTATTGGATGCTCAAGATCGCAAACCAAGAGGCAGGCAACTTGGGGTATGCGTCGATCGATGAGGCGAGCCTTCTGGGAACCGGCGGCTCACCCACCACAGCGACCGACAAGTTCTGGAGTGAGACTACTCTGGGCCTCATGATACCCTATAAACCGGTCGCCTTGGGTACTCAGACCTATCACGTCTACAACCCGCCACAGATCGAGGGGTACAGGCTCGTTTACTCGTCTAGCCCGCCATACAGCCCGAACACGTATGGCTACGTTTACATCTACGAGATCGTGGACTGATTCAGCCGATGTAGGAGGGCTTCCTCTCCTCTTCCTCACCGGGCTCGAGCATACCTCTCATCGTTCTCTCCATCTGTTGAAGGAACCTCTGCTGCTTCGCAGCTTCCTCGTCGAGTCTGGTTGTGGTTATCTGAATGCCTAGCAGTGACGACAAGAGCTGCACCAACTTCTTGGCGGCCTTGAAGTCCGGCATAAGGGCCTCGGTGTCCACCACAACGAACATCGCCTTTGCCCCTCCCACCACGCACCTCCTTAACAACGCTGAGGAGAGCCTGTCAACCGGTAGTGCGTCCATGTGAGGAGCCATCTTCGCACCGACAGCCACGGCAGACCTGAGTAGTTCTTGATCGGTAGAGGCCACGAAGATGTCGCCGGCCCCGGTCAGCCTACCGCTCGTGATGACAATCAGGAGGTCGTCTTGTGTTACCCTCAGTTCCTTGACCAACCTTTCCGATACCGATTCTCCGGCCTCGGTCGAGTCCACGACGAAGTTCCTGACCACGACGATCGCGTTTACCGAGTCTTCTCGCTGGTAGACCTCAACCTTGGGTAAAGAGGACAGCCCCTCGTTGTCGATAAGACAGACTTGAGGGAAGTGAGGTGAGAAGACGGACTTCACCCTCTTAACCTCCTTCAGCTCGAGCAGTAGGTTAGCCAGTATCATCCCAACCGCTCCCGGGCCGGGAGACAGGTCCAACAACACTTTCTTACCCTTCACGACCTCTCCGTAGTCCTCCACGAGCTCCATGGCTCTGATTACCTCCCCAAACAGCTACTCACTCCTCGATTTAAGCCGCTCGATAAGGAACGCATCACGTCCCTACGCTCACTAACTCACCGCCGACCTCTTCACGCTCGACCTTCTCCTTCGGTATCGTGACGCGGATCCGGACCTTGTCGCCGTCCTTGAGAGCGAACCGCCCTCTCAGGTAAACTGGTGATATCACTTCAACGACGTCGCTACCGTAATGAGTCCTCTCGATGAAGAGGACAGCGCAAAGCTCGGAGTCGTTGAAGGTTCCGTGTATGGCCTTGAGGCCGCCGTAGGTGCGCGATCCGTTCTTGAAACCCTCTATGTAGACGTCCGCGATCCTGTTGAGGAGCCTCCTGTTATTTATCGAGTCGAGAGAGAGAAGTCTGACGTTCAACGTCCCCGGAAACGGATCGAAACCCAACTTCTCCCTGAACTGCTGCCTGTACTTGGGCAGGGACACATAGAACGCGCCCTCGCCGAACCCGGTGAAGACCCTTCCCTCCAGCACGAAGTCCATGGGCCTTTCGATTACGGCCCTAAGGTCAGTATATAGGTCCAACAACTTGTTGAGGCCGAGCTCTGTCACCCTGACGAAGGTAACCCGGCCTACCGACCTTCTCTCGATTAGACCCTCCTTCTCCAGCCTTATCAGAATTCTGGAAGCCGATTGCTGAGAAGTGCCCAACGTTCTGGCTAGTGCAGGTGTGGAGACTTTGACGCTGACGGAGAACCCATTCTGGGCGTAGAGGGTAAGAAGCGCCCTCACCGCCATCAGGTTCAGGGTCATTTGACATAACGGTGTTATACTATCTGATATAGTTTAAATCGCATCTCGCCAATTTAAAGGGGGTATTGACCCGGCTCAGCTGACGGGGACCGTCTCGTCCTTAACGATTCCGTTCTCGTTGATGAGCAGAATATCGATGCCGTTGCCGCTACCGCTGTCACGGGCCATCGAGGTCCTTAGGGCCCTAAGCGCTAGCTCATAGATCTCTTTGGAACCCATCTTCGTGTTGTACTCGCCTTCCAGCACGCCCACCGCGATCTCGGCACCCGACCCAACCACCGCGTAGTCGTCCTCTATCATCGAGCCCATAGCGTCCAAGACAATAACGTGCGGGCCCTTCTCGTCAAACCCTCCCACAACGGCCTCCGTGAGGTAGGGGAAGTATCTGTTCCCGAAGAGCAAGTTGGACATCACCTTAGCGATCGAATTGACAGAGGGCTGCCTCCTCTCCTCAAGGACGTAAAGGTTCACCAAGAACTTCAAGTCACGGATTAAGTTCTGCATGTCCGACACCAGACCGGCACACGCGGCTCCGACCTTCGGAGTAACTTGGAAGACCTTTCTCACGTTCTTGGAGACAACGAAGTACCCGTACGCCAAGCGTTTCTCTGATGCTAGAACGACACCGTCCTTGCACCTGATGCCCAACGTCGTCGCTCCCGGGAACGGATACTGGAACGCCATGTCCGTTCAACATGCGGTCGGTCATTATATAAGCTAGACTCCTGGAGCCGCAGCGACTCTTCAGTTCAACGGTCGGTGGAGGAGATTCGAGGAGAAAGTCTCCGAACACAGTTTTTCCCAACTTTAAATGATGGTCGAATCGGGTAGGCCTGAGAGATGCTGATCCCCAAGAGCACGATCGGTTACATGAATCAGGTCTTTGAGAACGTGGCGGAAGTCAACTGGGACGAGGCCGCGTCGCTTTACTCCTCGCTGAAAGCTGCAGGTGTTATCGTGATGAACGGTGAGGGCAGGAGCAAAGGCGCCCTCAGCATCATATGCTCCGAAATCGCTAAGATGCGAGGAGGTAAAGTCATCTTCGACAGAGGAGACGTTGGCTTTCCAGACAGGGAGATGGACGGTGCAGCACCAATTCTGAGGGACCGATACGGTCAGCTGTCGTTGTTGGTCCTCTCTGGCAGCGGCAGGTCTTTGGTACCTCTGGTGGACGCGCAGAAATTGGCCCTCTACATCACGAAAGCAGGACGCAGGAGGGACTTCAGCATCGATGTCGTCACCAGCGACCCTAATTCACCACTCGGAAGGCTTGGGCGCGAGTTCGGCACGTGCATGACTATCAAGGGCCGTGAGATCGACGAGGACGCTATCGACACTTCGACTTTCAAGTCGGTGGGCATCCTTGAGGACGTCTTCATCTTGAGTGCGAGCTTGGTGCTCCAAGCAATCGCGGAGTCCATGTATACGGGAAGGCCCTCTGAGATCAGAGACAGGGTACAGAGGTTGATCAACGAGACCAACGGCATCATCGAGAGTTTCGTGGGAAGCGACTTCATGAGGACGCTGGTCGAGCTGCTGGAGAGGAGGAACCTCTGCTTCTTCGCCGGACTGGGTAGCGGCAGAGAGGTTAGTAGGATGATAGCGGTGAGGCTAGGTCACGTCAAGAGAGCCATCGGAGATCAAGTCTACGTGGCCGGAGAGTCGAGTACCCCACCTCCTAGGGCGGGTGACCTGCTGCTGGTAATCTCTCACAGCGGTGAGACTGAGATCGTGGTCTCTTGGTGTAGGAACTTCAAGAAGCTCGGAGGCACGATCCTCTCGGTAGTTGGGAGGAGCAACACCACGCTCGAGTCTTTATCGGACTACGCTTTCAGGATCCAGACCAACGCAGAACCCGGCGCACCAAACGACTTCTACATCAAGGCTGCCTTCGCTACAAGTCCAGTACCCATCTTCGTAGTCGAGAGGCTGCAGGAGAGAGGACTCAAGCTACCCGAATACATACTGCGGTGGTATCACAGCATAACTGGATGAACGCAGGCCGCGGTCTCTAATCACCTTGATCCCTTCTCTACCAACTTCTTCAGGTTGTTTATGATCTCGGTGACCTTGTCCTTCGTCACGCTCTCAATTAGCCTGCCACCGACACTTGCAACTAGTCCCCCGACCGAGAGGTCTGCAGCCCACTTCACCCTTGAACCGGTGCCAATAGGTTCTATGGTGGCATCGATTCTCAAGTTAACCGTCGACTGAAGACCGCTTCCATTCCCGACGACCAGTACCTTACTGTTCGGAGTAAGCTGCTCGTACCGGAAGTCCACCTTCATGTTGCCCCTGATCGGACCTAATGAGATCACGAACTCGACGTTGAACCGCTCCGCATCCAGCAGCGTTACCTTCCTCACATCGGGTATGGCCTTACTGAACTGCTTCGGGTCGCTCGCCACTTTGAAGACCTGTTCTGGAGGAGCGTTCACTTCAAAAACTCCGTCGAACCTCATAAATCTCCTCCACGTTCAGTGTTATAAATACGTGAACGCCTTACCAGACACGGAGGACAACCGGATCTTCACTAACCGAGTTCGATTTATTATCGGCAAACGAGTTAGAGCGATGAATGGTGTCGTTGAAGGAGGTCCTCGGCCCACTCTGGTCAGCAGCCAAGCACGTATTCGCGAAACCCTACACTTACAAATACCCCTATGAGCGGGTTCCCAGCGCTCTTCAGGAGAACTACAGATACGACCCTAAGGCTGGCATCGCTTATCCGGGATCAAAGGGGAGACACCTTCTGAGACTCGACAAGTGCACGGGCTGCAGCCTCTGCGACATAGCGTGCCAGAACATCGCCGAGGCGATCACTATGGTCTACGCTTACGACGTGGTCCTCGAGATGCCAGAGCGTGCCTACTCGGAGCTCGGGAAGAAGGAGTCGCCTGTTACGGGCGCCGTCGATTTGCTGATGGAGGGCTTCAACAGGTACGTCACGGAGGACCACAGGGGAGGGTTCTCGCATCCCGTGATGCCGGTGCTCGTGAACTTGAAGAACGTCAGCAAGACCGATTCGGGCTACGTGCTCAAGCTCAACTCGGATGCCGTGTGGGCGAACAGGTTAGACCTGCTCGTAAGGGACTACTTCGAAGACTCCTTCAGAGCGATGATAACTAGGGGATACGAGGTGAGGATTGCGAAGGACGAATCTCCAGATAGAGTGCTCTACGAGCTTATCAAAGACGACGTCACGCTTGTTCTCAGAGTCGAGAAGAGGAACATGAACATACCTGTCAACAAGAAGTCCTACTTCCCCATGGTCGACTATGGCCGGTGCGTGTTCTGTGGCTTCTGCGTCGACGCCTGTCCGTTCTACGCCCTCGAGATGACGCCGGACTTCGAGCTCTCCTCCACCTCCAGAGTAGGGATGGTCTACAACCCAATCGCTCTCTCCGGTCCCAAGATATCCACCGCCCCCCCTTCTACCAACCCGATCGATGCGATTATGGGATGGCTGAGGAGAAAGACATCGTGAACCTCTCAGAAGGCCTTCCTCCAAGCTGACGCGAAGTCTATTAGAGCGTCTACGTCCCTCACCTTCAAAGAGTGTAGGCCCTTCACGCTCTTCAGCTTTTCGATGACCAAACCCATCACCTCCTCGTCACACTCGAACTCGACGTAGACTTCCCTGAAACCGTCTGAGTCGGGCCCGATGAAGACTCCAGCGACTGCGCTTCCGAAGGTTGCGATCGTATCACGGAGAATTTCGCTGATCGCTACGCTGCTCGCCTCAAGTCGCGCGATCGCCCGCTTCACGTATGACACCTGAGACCACCTCGTATTCGTATGACGTGAGCTTTAGGGGTTGTCAGAACGAGCTCGACTCAGACCCATTCTAACCCAGTGACCGCCGGAGCGACGCAGCCCTAACTAGCTCCTGAACAGGATCGTGACCCGTCAGCAGCGCTATCATGACGTTCTCAACGGAGTTGAGGTACATCCTGTCGGAGACGGTTCGAGGGCCGGTCTTCAATCCCAGCTGTTCCTCAACGATGCTGAGGTCTTCAAGGTATTTCGGCACGAAACGATCGACGAACTCCGGCCCGAAGACTGCCTTAGCAGCTTCACTGTTCTCGTTGATCAGGGAGATGCACTCCCAAGAAACCCTCCTACCGACCGCCTCGAGGTCACGTCTGAGGTTCAAGTGCGTCTCCAGAACGAAGTCGAACTCCTCCTCGCTCAGCGAATTTATGGCCCTCAACCCTATCAGCTCCGGCGGCATACCGATCGAGTACAGAGAGGCGGTAAAGGGTATGGCCCTCGGCAACCGTATCGATCCGACCGTTCTGCTGTAACCGAAGAGGCCTATGTGTTGCCTTCTAGCCCGTCTCGGTGGGATGTGAGAAGCTATCATATTGATCGCACGGGCCGCGGACTCGATGCTAAACTGGAACGCAGGAACCAACTTGGACGCTACCTCGAGAAGCAAGTCCCTGTTCACCTCCTTCGCCTCGCCTCTGGGCAGGACGGACTTGAGCTTCGAGATCGCGGAACGGGCCTGATCGATCGGATAATCGTACCTGAACGCGGATTGGATCGTTACCGTGTAAACTCCCCTATATTCCTCGACGAGGCTCTCGACGTTGTCTGGAGAATTGTGACCTCTGAAAGGCAAAGCGCCAGCTCCTATGATAGGGAAAATGGGTATGCCGAGCTGCTCAGAGGCCCTCCTGCAGGCCCAGAGACCGTATTTCGCGAGAAGGACCGCAACCACGAAGCCGTAGTTCATGGCGGGATCCGACCTAGCGATGAACGTTCTGATGTATCGCGGCCCAACGAGCTCCGCGTACTTAATCAGCAGCCGCTCCAAGTTAGTCACGGTGTCTATGTCCTCGACCAAGGGTATCACGTCCACGAACTCAGGCTCGATGTCTCCGACCCAGTCTACGAGCCTCGTCCCTTGGAAGTCGATCCTCTCGAGAAGCGGTGCCGCGACGGCCTTCCTGTAACTCTCGCCCACTCTGAGCAGCTCGACGTGACTCGTCGTGAATGGCAATATCACCTCAAAGACCGCGGGCCTATCGGAATCACCGTAGAAGGCTTTGGCAACGTCGTTATGCCTTGGTATCGACTGAAGCGTCTCGAGGAAGACCTTACGCTCCACGACCTCTATCGACGGGTTCGGGAGCCTGAAGGTCAGATATACTTCCCTGCCTAACCTCTTGGTCTTGAAGAATTCAGGGTAGGAGGTCAGGAGCTTCCTGACGACGTTGGGATCGATGTCCTTACCCTCCGCGTCCCACATCACCTCATCGGTTCCATACTCCGCATAGGCCCAGTAGACTTCGACCACCTCGTCGACTCCTGAGATCATCGGCTCTCTCGACCAAGGCGGTGGTGAGACGTGATCTGGGTGCTGAGAAGCCATCGTCCTAGGCACTGACCTCTCGTCTCTGCTCATCTTCACCGCAACGTCAACTCGTTAGATATTTAACATGGGCCCCCAATTGAAGGGGAGGCTTTGCGACAGGTCCCGATAAGGGAGCTGGAGATCGATGCGGAGTTCGTTGCTGAGTACCTCTCGAAGAGGCTCAGGCAATACGTTCTCGACTACGCTGGGAGGAGCGGGGGAGTCATAGGGCTGAGCGGAGGACTTGACTCAACGGTGACGGCTTACCTCGCCGTTAGAGCACTGAGTCCGGAGAGGGTCAGGTGTCTAATTCTACCCACTTCCGTCACACCGAAGGAAGACCTGAGGGACGCCATGAAGGTCATCGAGGAGCTCTCGATCCCAGAGGTGAACTACAGAGTCATAGACATCGAGCCGATCGTCGAGGAGATATCCTCAGACCTCTCCGTTACGGACAGGGTGGTGAGGGGGAACGTCACCGCGAGGGTGAGGATGATCATGTTGCACGCTTTAGCGGCGAGCACCGACAGCCTCGTCATCGGGACCAGCGACAAGTCCGAACTCACGATCGGATACTTCACGAAATACGGCGACGCGGGTGTTGATGTCATGCCGATAGCAGACCTCTACAAGACACAGGTGAAGCAGTTAGGCAAGCATCTTGGCATCCCTGAGGAGGTTATAGTTAAACTTCCGTCTCCGAGGCTCTGGAAGGACCACTTGGCGATCGAGGAGATCGGGATGAGTTACGAGCTACTTGACAGCATCCTTTATCTGCGGTTCGACGAGTGGTTGGACCCTGCGGCCGTCGCTGAAGAGCTCGGAATTGACAAGGCGTTGGTGGTGAAGGTGGAGCACATGGTTAGGTCGAGCCAGCACAAACGCATGATGCCTGAGGTGTTCAGAGTCGGAAGGAGATCGCACGGTTCCGATTGGCGCTACCCAAGAGAGTGGTATTGAGTGCAAAGATCGGCCCCCTCACCAACAGCTTCCGAGATCTCCTGCGTATGTAAAACGCTATGGCGAAAGTCGCTCCGAGAACAGCCATCACCAGCACTATGATCAAAGCGAGCAGCTGCTCGAAAGAGAGCGGTGCACCGCCGAGCTCGATGAAGACCGGCAACCTCGCCTCAACGGTCCCGCGTCTGATCAACTCAGGTGAGAGTTCCAGAACCGTATCGGCTCCCTTGTACTCGACCCTGAGGAAGTGTCTTACTGGGATCACTCTGCTCAATCTGGCTAGACCTCCTTCGTCTGAGAACGCTAAACCCACCTCAACTCCCTCCCTGAGCAGCGAGACCTTTGCTCCGCTCAAAGGCTGCTCGTTTGACCCGAAGACCGCTACGTTGAGGTCGTAGACCGAGGCCGTTACGGTAAAGGACCTCACCTCCCTAGAGACCCTCAGGACCTGACTGGCGACCTCATGGCCCTCGAAGCTCACGGTCACCGGTAGGCTGACCGCACCTTCGGCACTTTCAAGTGGAACACGCCTCAAGAGCGCCACACCGTCGTCCGCAGTCGTTAACCTCGCGTTGGCTGTGCTCAGGACCGCACCTCCTAGACCTCTTCCCTTCTGATCCACTATCGAGACCGTCACGTCGCCAACCGGTACGGTGATTACGCCTCTCCTCATCAGGTCCGAGCCGTAGCCTGCTGCAACGCCCTGAGCCCTCCTTTGATAGACCAGACTCTCCCACTCTACGGTGATAGTGTAGTACAGTGTCCTTACAGCGTTGATCAGGACCAGAGAGCCATCGACGACGCGGAGCTCGCCGAAAGCGTCACGAGGTTCAACCCTCACCGTGAAGGGCCCCGGAAGATCTCCACCGTTCAGGTCAACCACGCGCATCGCGAAGTCGAAGAACGGCAGCTCTATC
This sequence comes from Candidatus Calditenuaceae archaeon, assembly GCA_025058055.1. Lineage (GTDB taxonomy): Archaea > Thermoproteota > Nitrososphaeria_A > Caldarchaeales > Calditenuaceae > Calditenuis. The sequence continues at coordinate 23,970 of JANXEU010000012.1, read as the reverse complement.
GTCTCGACCACGTTCTCCACGTTGACCGCGACCGATTTAGCAGCGACGAGGTGTTGCCGCCAGTACACGGTGACCGCGTAAACCCCGCTCAAAACGCCTGTCAGGGTTACCGACGTCCGCCCCTCGAAGGTAAGCTTGCCCATGGGGCCGTCTATGACGATCTTCAGCTCGTTGGTGACGTGCTCAGCGTTTCTGATAACGACGATCAACGACGGCTGCGCGAACGATGGTTCGACAAGTGTCAATATAGCCAAAACAGCGATTAAAGGAAGCGCGAGAGGGCCCGCGACCCATCGCTGAACCACTTCAGAACCTCACCCCTACTCTCGAGAGCAACGAGGTCACCAGCAGCGCCGTTAGCGCGGTGAGAACCGTCATGGCCCCTGGCGGAAACCCCACAAAATAGGAGAGCGACAACCCTGAGAGCACGGAGTACTGCGCGATCGCTATCGACAGGACCACCGACCTCTTCATGGAGGTGGCTAAGCTGGATGCCGAGGCAACCGGAATCACGGTGAGCGCGGTCACCATGAGGACGCCCAGCAGTTTGATCGAGCTTACGATCGCCATCGACGAGAGTAACGCTAGAAGGACTTCTATCAGCTCCGGCCTGTAACCTCTAAGTCGAGTCAGCTCCCCGCTTAAGACGTAGAGCAACAGCGCCTTGTAACGCGCTGCAAGGGTCAGACCGATCACCGCAAGGACGGCCGCAGCTGAGACGACCTCCTCCCATCCGACCAGAAGTATAGATCCGAACAGTATTCCCTGCAAGCTCAACCTCGATCCCAGGCTGAGGGCTATAGAGGCCGTAGCTGCGCCAAGCGCTAGGAAGATCGCTGCCGCTATGTCACCAGAATAGCCTCCTGCCCTCACCAGCCAAAGTGCCCCGATGACGGAGAGAGCGGTCACGCCGTAGAGTATCAGGTCCTGGGCCACGAGGTTGAGAAGCGTCGCAAGGGCCAGCGCACCGAACGTCACATGTGCAGCCATGTCGCTGATCACCGAGAGCCTCTTCGGAACGATGAAGTTCCCGACCGTTGGAAGTATGGTCGCTACAAGTATTCCCGCAACGTATGCCCTCAGCATGAAGCCCTCCAAAAGCACGACCATCGCGCAGCACCCAGTTCTGAGAACCCTAAGCGGTAATTGTCCTTTTCATGATCTACGTGACGGTTGGGGGGCTGAGTACTTGAATAACCGGCTTTTCATAGATCGTGGGGGGTGCCATGGCAGGACACGAGCAGGTCTTCTACGTCACTCTCCCCTCTGAGAGGGTATCTGCCCTCTTGGGTCCAAACGGCTCTGTGAAGCGAGAGATCGAAGAGAGGTTAGGGGTAAGGTTGGAGATAGACGGGGCAAGCGGTCATGTCGAGATAAGGCTGATGAGGGCCCCCGATCAGGGCGGAGACCCGGTGGCGCTCTTCAAGGCCAAGGACATCGTGAACGCGATAGGAAGCGGTTTCAGGCCTGAGCTAGCGATGAAGCTCATCAGCGACAACACCTCCCTCACGGTCCTGGATGTCTCTGAGTTCATCGGAAAGGACTTCAGGGACCTGAGGAGGGTGATGGGCAGGATCATCGGTTCACAGGGAAAGACCAAGAGGATCATAGAGGAGACTACGCACGTAGACGTAGCAATACAGGGCGACAGAGTCGCGATACTGGGACACCCCGAAGACGTCGAGGCCGCGAGAAGGGCGGTGATGATGCTCGTGCAGGGCTCTCCTCACAACGTCGTTTACAGGTATCTCGACCAGTACGCACAAAGGAGGAAGTTCAGCAGGAGAGGTCTATTTTGACTGCAGGAACTGGATGTTGTGGGCCCTCACCCGAATGATCTCGACGTTTACCACGTTCGGCTCCATCGAAGCCGCGTCTCCGAAGGTCACAGAACCCTTAAGCCTGTTCACATGTGCGAACCTGGAGTTCAGAGGCTCTCCGAGTCGTGCGTAGTAGACGGCCCCAGTCCGACCGATACCTCCAAACGGCAGGAAGACAACCCTCTCCTCGATGGAGTAATTCACGAAGGGAACGGGCAGCAGGGAAGCAAGCCTTAGGAGGTCCTCCGGCGACTCTAGCTCAACCGCAATCACGCGCGTTCCTCCCTTCTCTACGGCCACGCGGTCACCACAGAGCCATAGAATTTGAACGTTTCATGCGCTGAGCAGGGCCCTACCCTACGTATCGGTCTCCGGTAAATTCTAAATCTCGACTCGGACTGGTATAGTCGGTGAAGAGAATAGGAACGGCCAAGCTCTGGCTGGCGTCGGGTCCGGTACCGCATTACAGGGAGATGGTGGAGCTTGGAAGGGAGATAGTGAGGGCCTTGGTGGAGGTACACGGCCCTGAGGAGACCGTGAGGAGGTTCGCGGACCCGACCTGGCTGACGGCGCTCGCGTGTGTATTGGGGTTCGAGTGGGACACCAGCGGACAGACGACGATCACGATGAGGGCGCTGAAGGAGGGTCTGGAGGGAACGGATGTGCCCATGCGGGTCGTCGGCGGAAAGGGAGAGGAGATGAGGTGGGCTGCGTACGAGCTGGAGCGCGTAGGTCGCAGCTTCTCGATCAAGGACAGGGGTGAGCTAGCCAACGTCTCGAGGTTGACTTGCAGCGTAGACGACTCCGCGCTTCAGGACTCGTACAGCGTTTACTTCCACGCGATGGTGCTGTCTGAAGAGGGTAGCTGGACGGTCGTGAATCAGGGGATGAACGTTCGTGAGAGGCTCGCGAGGCGGTATCACTGGTCCAGTGACCGTGGAGCGGTCGTCGAGAGGCCCCACTCGTCCATCTTCGCGGAGAGGGAGGAGGAGGTCGTGCTCGACATGACAAGTGTCGACTCCAGGGGCACTAGGGAGACGATCGTTGAGCTGCTCAAGGACACACCAGCGAGCAGACTGAACGAGGACCTCGCCCAAGCTAAGGCGTTGCTGAGGGGGCAGCGCCTTCTGGACAGGGAGGGGCCTGAAGTGGGGGGAACGGAGCTCCCGGATCACTTGCTACCCCCTAAGTCGCTTGACGAGGAGACGATCAGGAGGACGCGTGGCGTCGACAGCTTCGAGGAGCTGCTAACTGTGAAGGGGATGGGACCCTCGACGATCAGGGGTTTAGCCTACATCGCGTCCCTGATCTACGGCACACGGGTCTCGTGGAGGGACCCTGTCAAGTTCGCCTACGCACATGGCACTAAGAGCGGAAGGCCCTACATGGTGGACCGAAGGGCGATGTTGAGGAACGCGGAGCTCCTGAGGGAGGCGGTTCTGTCTGCGAAGCTCGGTAACAGGGAGAGGATAGAGGCACTCAAGAGACTCAACTCGATCACCGGTTAGCGGTCCGACCTCGATCTCGAACGCTCTGCGGACGATTTGTGGTGATTTTAGGAGGGTATATATTAAGACCGTGACCTAAGGCTCTCCGAGAGATCTTGATCGTACTGTTGTTGACGAAGGCGGTGCCCGCTAGGACGACGAAGGTCATTACGGTCGGAGGCGTGCTGAGGAGGGAGGAGATGGACTTGGTGATCAACCCGCTGGACTTCAAGGCGCTGCAGGCGGCGGATTACGCGAAGAGGTTCAACGGCGGCAAGCTCGTTGCGGTCAGCATGGGCCCTGACTTCAAGGTGAAGCCCCTCTTCACCGAGCTTTACTCTTATCCGATTGAGGGCGTTGACGAGGGTTACATCCTGAGCGATAGGAGGATGGCCGGTGCCGACACTTGGGCAACTGCTTATGCGGTGGCGCTTGGAGTCAAAAAGGTCCTCGACATTCATCGAAACGCGGTCGACGAGCTGACTTCAATGGTAGAGTCCGGTGAGCCTCGAGAGAAGGTCCTTCAGAGAGCAGAGGAACTCTACAAGCGAAACCTGATCCCAAACCTCCTCTACACCGACAAGCCCGGGGCACCCGAGGCCGCGGTACAGCGCTACGCAAGGGGCCAGCTTTCAAGAGAGGAGCTGCTTGACACCATGAAGAAGGTTAGGGTCGAGATTGAGAGGTTTCTGATCGTAGCTGGGCTCAAGACCTCTGATGGCGAGACCGGTAGTACCGGGCCCCAGACCGCCGAGGCCCTCTCAGACCTGTTGGGCAAAAGGATACCAGACATAACCCACGTCTCATGGTTCGAAGTCGATGCGGAGACTGGGACTCTCATAGCTGAACGTAAGACAGGCTCGTATTTCCAGAAGGTAAGGTGTCAGCTTCCCTGCCTGATCACCATCCTTCCAGATTACAGACCGGACGTCCCCCCAGTCTCCAGACGGAAACGGGCCAGGGCCTACTCCTACAGGAACAAGTTGAGCGAGGTCGTCGTTTGGAACGCCGACGCAATAGGTGCAGACCCCTCACAGATAGGACTCGCTGGTTCTCCGACGATTGTTGGCCCTGGAATAGACATCGGTGGCATACCGGTTCAGAAGTTCCTCGGTGTGACGAAGGTCTTCCGCAGTAAGGTCGAGAAGTTCGAGTTCAACGGCAAGACCTACGGGCCCTTCGAGAGGTTCCAGAAGGTCGAGGGACTTCCTGAGGAGTTGGTGAGAGAGCTAGAGTCTAAGGGCCTGATTAAGGTCTTCGATCTGAAGGACTTGATAGCAGAGGTGTTCAGTGGTGTCCTCGCAGCTGCAAAGCATTGAGGTCAGGATAGAAGGTTACAGGGACGTCTGGGTTTACTGCGAGCACGAGGACGGCCAGCTGACGAGGGCAACGACCGAGGTCATCGGCGGTGCAAGGAAGGTCGCTGACAGAGTCGGAATGAAAGTGGTGGGCGTGCTGATTGGATACAACCTGAATGACCTGTTGAGGGAACCGATCTACTATGGAGCTGACTCGGTGATCTACTGCGACGACCCAAGGTTGAAGGACTATCAAGTGTTGCCGTATACAACTGTCCTTTCGGACATGATCGTGAAGCTGAAGCCGTGGGCAATGCTGTTCGTGACCAGTGAGATCGGAAAGGACTTGGGCCCCAGAGTGGCTTACAGGACTAGGACCGGACTTGCAGCGGACGTGATCGACCTGATCGTGGAAGACTTCGTGATGAACCTCCCAACAGGCAGGTACGTCTACAAGGACTGCATCGCACAGGTGAGACCGGACTTCGCAACGAGGATCGCGAAGATCTTCACTCCCAAGCACAGGCCCCAGATAAGCAGCGTGAGACCTGGTAACTTCACGCCTCTCCCGCGCGATGAGAAGAGGCGCGGTGACCTCGTCAGATGGGAGCCTCAGTTCAACGAAGACGACTTCCAAGTTGAGACGCTCGAAACCAGAAGGCTCCCCAAGAGCGAGATCAAACTAGAGGAGGCGAACGTTGTCATCAGCCTCGGGCTCGGAATACTGAGGGACGGAGCAGGCAGACCTAGAGACCCGAGGGAGGCTTACGGAATGGCCGAGGAGCTGAAGAAGCTGTTGAGCGAGAAGTTCGGAATTAAGGTCGAGATCGGCTCGAGCAGGGCCCTGATATACGCTCAGTTGAAGGAGCTCGAAGGACTGATAACAAAGGACCGTCAGGTCGGCCAAACAGGGAAGACCATCGCACCCGACCTTTACATCGCTCTAGGCATCAGCGGCGCGCTTCAGCACAGAGTGGGGATGCAGAGGTCCAAGAAGATCGTCGCGGTCAACTTGGACCCGAACGCACCGATCTTCCAGATCGCACATTACTGCGTGGTCGGCGACCTTTACGACTTCCTCCCGAAACTGATAGAAGAGTTGAGGTCGATCTGAAGATGGGTTACGACTTCGATGTCATCGTGGTCGGAGCTGGTCCAGCGGGCTGCACCGCTGCGAAGAAGCTCGTCCAAAGCGGCGTTGAGGTGGCACTTATCGAACGAGGTCCCTTGGCAGGAAGCAAGAACGTGTCTGGGGGTGTGCTCTATCTCGACTACATTCCCGGTTACACCGTCCTCGATGTCTTCCCGGATTTCGCGGAGAACGGACCAGTCGAGAGGCGCATCGTCTCTCACGAGGTCCTATTCGTATCGGCACCTACACAAGACAAAGACTCAGTCTCTTACAAGTTCAGGAGGGTTGACGAGCACTCTTTCCTGACAAGAATCGGGATCACCGGCTTCAAGGAGACCGGCGGCAGGGCTTACTCTGTACTCAGAGCGAAGATGGACCGCTGGATGGCCGCCAGAGTCCAAGAGGCGGGGGGAGTCGTGAACACCTGCACCACCGTCGAGCACCTGCTCTTCGAGGACGGAAGAGTTGTCGGCGTCAGAACCAGCGACGAGGAGCTGAGGTCGAAGCTCGTGATAGACGCCTCCGGGGTCACGTCCAATCTGGTGACAGAGGCCGGGCTCAGATCGAAACTCGAACCGTATCAGGTCTATCACGGCGTGAAGCACGTCTTCAAGCTCAAACCCGAACTGATCGAGGAGAGGTTCGGCGTCAAACCGGGTGAAGGTAAAGCGATCTACTACATAGGGCCCTTCATGAGGGGTGTCAGCGGAGGCGCCTTCATCTACACTAACAGAGACACGTTGAGCGTTGGCATCGTCGCGTCCCTCGACTCCTACCTGAGACGTGCCTTCGAAGACCCAGCGAACGTCGGCAAGCCCATGGATCTCCTCGAGGAGTTCGAAGAGCACCCAGTAGTGTCGCAGTATCTCGAGGGAGCGGAACTTGTAGAGTATTCGGCCCACAACATACCGAAGGGTCACAAAACTTTTCTGGAGAAGCCATTCAGGGCGGGCTACTTGGTGACAGGCGACGCGCTAGGAGCGTTCGTGAAGATCGGCGGACTCATCGACGGCATGAGGAGGGCTATAGCCACAGGGATAATGGCGGCGGAGGTGGCGCTCAGGTGCGTCTCAGCTAACAGGTTCGACGCCGAAGCGCTAGCACCCTACCAAGAGTTACTGAAACCTATCTACAGAGACGTCAAGAGGTCCTCGACGAACTCTGTGATCAGCGAGGGCCGCATAGGCTACGAACTGGGCCCGAGGTTACTGCTGGCGGCTGGTGGTGTAAAGGTGCGAGGCGTTGCAGGAGCCTCAAAGAGGCCCAACGTACGTGACTCCATCAAGCGGGTTCAGGAGCTCACGGCGATACTGCAGTACGATGAGGACCACAACTACAGCCACATCAAGGTCGATGTCGACGCGGCGTCTGCCTATGAACTCAAACAGTGGGTACCAGCGTGCCCAGTCAACTGTTACACGATCCTTTTGGACAAGGGGGTCTTCGCTTCTTACAGAGACCTATACTTATTCAACCTAGAGCGCGCGAAGTCCGAGGGCCTCACCGAACAGGAGGCGAGGATGAGGGCGGTCAGGGAGACGCTTAACGACATAGCGAAGGCCCGATTGCGGTTCGATTACGTGGCCTGCGTGGCGTGCGGTACTTGCGGCGTCATAGGCCCTCAGAAAGTTGTCGACTTCGGTCACGAGAGGAGAGGTCACGGAGTGACGTTCCGTTACGGTTGAGGACCAAGTAGCTCAAGGTTGAAGAAGGGCCCTCTCAAAGAGGCAGAGGGCCCTCGAAACCGCGACCCACGCGTCTAATCTGTAGTCAGACACTCTGACGCGTTCGTCAACTAACTCGAGGACGTGAGGGCTGAAGTCGCCATGCGGGAAGCCTCCGACCACGATCGTCACGCTCCCAGAAGAGGCATATCGTCGAATCGCTTCGTCGTCGATGACTGCACCGGCCTCGTGTAGCAGAACCCGCCGACTTGGGCCGAGTCGCTCAAGTAATTCCTTGAGGCCGATCACCTCCATCTCGAGAAGGGCGGTTCCGTCCTCGGACCAAACCCTCCCGTGTCTGTAGAGGTGCTCGATGAGGCCCTTGAACCTCTCGTAGACCCGCGGGAGCCTCGTAGCTGGGTTGATCCTAATCCAGCGACCGTCCCTCGTGTGGACGTGCGCTTGAAGAAGGCCAGCCCTGTTCAAGGGCGAACCCAGAGCCTCTAAGAGGATGAAGTGCACCAAGTCAGGCCTTCCCCGCTTCTGTCTCTCTCTGAGCCTTGCCATCGCTCTGTGATGGTAGGACGAGTCAAGGAGAGTCCACCTGACGTCCTTGCGTCTCTTTGTGCAGTACGCGACAACGTCCGACTCCCTCCACAGCTCCGGTGGTATCAGCTCGATCGCCGCCTCGGCTATCAGAAGGTCTGCCCTCATTCAGACATTGGGCCGTTCTCTTCCCGAAAAACGGTTACCTGAGTCACCTGTAGGACTTCTGCTTGAACCGCCTCGCGGACCTTCTGTTCGGTTTCTTGGGCTCGGTCCTTCTCGGGTCACCGGATAGCAGATGATAGTCGAATGACTCTATCATCTTGCCGTATTCGGGGTTGAGAGTCGCAACGGCCCTCGCGATCGCAATAGCGATGGCGTCTGCCTGACCGAGCGTACCGCCTCCGTGAACGTTGAGGTGGAAGTCGTGTGAACTTCGCACGCCTTCAGCGATCCTCAGCGGAACCATCGCCTTCTCCCTAGCGATCCAGTTCCCCCACAGTTCTATCGGGACCCCGTTCACAAGCACCTTCCCTGACCCCTTTACGACCTTAAGCCTCGCTACGGCCTCCTTCCTCTTACCGACGAACACGACCTTAAGCGCCTCTGCCTTCGGCGTGTGGGACATCCCTCATCCACCTTTATCCTCCATATTTAAGTGAGAACCACAACACGGTTTTATAGGTGAGCCACAGAAATCGGGCAGGGGTTGTCGGAAGAAGAGCAACGGAGCTGCCCCATAGACGTTACGCCCTCGATGATCGCGGGGCTGGTGGAGGTGCTGGTACTGTGGGGAGGCAGGATAGACCTCCATCGTTTGGCGAGAGAGACGGGCATGGAGACTGGTCTGCTGTTGAGGGTCGCAGAGGTGGCGAGGGTCCTGAGGTTCGTTGAGGTCGCGAACGGCGACCTGATACTGACGAAGGATGGACAGGTCTTCAGCAGGCGTGGAACCTCGGGGAAGTTGGGAATGCTGAAAGACTTGGTCCAAGGGCTAGAGCCTTTCAAGTCGGTCATCGCGCTTCTGTCCTCGACAACTGCTCCTCTCTCCGTGGAGGAGATCAACGAGAAGCTGGGTCTCTGCCCAGTGGATGAGGAGCAGCATAGGAAGCTTAACTCGTTCATCATAGACTGGCTGGTTGCCACGGGAATACTCGAGTACGACGGCGAGACCTCCTCCTTTAAGCTCAGGAGGGCAAAGAGGGCGAAATCCTAATTCCCCATGAGGACGATGATCTCGTCGACCACGTTGAGGAACTCAGGGCTCCTCCTTACCCTAGGCCTCTCGAGCTCAACCTTTATCTCTGCAGCCACCGTCGCAGGCCTGCCCTTCAGGACGATCACCTTGTCAGAGAGCTGAACGACCTCGTCCACGTTGTGGGATACCAGGACTACCGATGCGGGGGGAAGGCTCGAATCGTACCACATGTGCTCGATCTCTCTTATCAACGCCAACGCCGTTAGGGGATCGAGGTTGCTGAAGGGCTCATCGAGCAGAAGCAGGTCTGGAAGGCTGACGAGGGCCCTCGCCAGGGCGACTCTCTGCTGCATTCCACCGCTCAGCTCTCTAGGATAGGCCCTCTCATAACCCGAGAGACCTGTAAGGTCTAGGAACCTCGTCGCAAGCTCGGACTTCTGCTCCTCAGTCAGGTCTCTCCTCGCCCTGAGGGGAAGCATGACGTTGTCGATGACCGTGAGCCACGGCAACAGCGTCGGTGACTGGAACATCATCGAGATCCTCTGGTTAGGTCCGTTGAGCGGTTCGCCCCTGAACAACACCCTGCCCGAAGTGGGTTTGAGCAGGCCGGTCATCAACCGAAGGAGCGTTGATTTGCCGCACCCGCTCGGTCCGACGATCCCAACGAACTCAGCGTAGTTCACGTAGACGTTTATCTCCCGAAGAACTGGAACCCTCGAGTTTGCGTACGCGAAGGAGACGTTTTCCATTCTCACCAGCTCCGTCATCCTGTCAACTCTTCTCAGCACGGTCAATATTTACGTGAGAGCTGAGAGGTCTACGAGGAATTCGGAGTCGAGGCGCTATTCCTCGATATGCGGTGGCCTGACGAAGAGCCAGTATCTGTTCTCGGGATCGGAGAGCTCCTGCATGACCCTCTTAACTACGCTCGTTCTCACTCCTTGCAGCCCTGTCCTCTCTTCTATCTCCTTGAAGGACTCGAAGGCTTTCCTCTCCCTCTCCTCCAAAAGCTTGAGCATCGTCTTCTTGCCGATACCGGGTATGACCTCGAGCGCATGGAGGCGGGGTGTCAGGGAACCGCAGCTGTTGAAGAACCTCACGAACCTCTCCTCCTTCTCAGCGACGATCCTCTCCACAGCCCTCTCGAGCTCAAGCCTCACCGTCTCAGGAAGGTCCTGATAGCTCACTCTCCTAATGATCCTGACGAGCTCCCTAGGCGCGTCCCTTCCTATGTAGAGGAGGTTGCCTGCGATCAGCTTCAGCTCGGGGGAGACCGCAGCCTCAAGAAGGGTGAAGTGCTCGGTACCGAGGAGATACACGACGTTCGTGTGTCCGAACCTCCCGCCACCCCTTGTCTGGTTGATCCCCAGAACTACGGCCTCGTCTTCGTAGACCTTGGGCCGCCAGCGCCCCGCTCTCCGCATGTCAGTCCTCTGACCTTTGGTGTTCGCCGACGTACTTCTTTACCGTCTCGACTATTCGTGAGAGCCTCTCCTCGTCAGCGAGTACCGTCAGCAGCAGCCTCTTGTAACCGGACAGAACTGCTCTCAGCTCCTCGACGGTCACTGGGCATATGTTGACTACCTGAGTCGCCTCGAGTTCATCGAGTCCGTGGAAGCTCATAAGCTCCTCTTTCAATTTCCTCACAGCCACGGGACTCAACTTCGAGTAGGCGGAGACGTAACTGATGACGCGTTGCACCATGGGCGACCTTATCCTCTCGTTCTGCTCGAGGAGCTCCTTAACCTCAGTTATGGTCAAGGGTTTCATCGATACGATTCGCCTCGGCAACTCGATCACCTATGGGGTGTGAAGCATCAGATGGTCGGGAAGTAAGTACAGCACCTTCCTCTTCGAGCCGAGTAAAACCTCAACTTCGTACCCCCTCCCTCTCCGTCCCAGTATCGTGCCGACTCTTCCGTGAAACCTGCGATGAGGCATCGCCCTCTGCACTGAGGGATCTGCCAGCACGATCACCTTGCTCCCGATCGGATAGTCGACGAGGTGAAGCTCCGGCCTCGGCCCCATCCTCGACCCGACGGGTTTAGTGAAGAGCGTCCTAGATCTGTATCTGTAACCGTGATGACGAGCCAGACCTCTCCACCGACATAAACTCCGTCTTTCCACCCTATTTAAGTATTAAAAACTCGATCCGACAAATGGGGGCAGGTTCTCGTTCCGAGGCCTCAACGCGCGACTGCGTGGTTCCCGTGCTTTCGCGAGTTGAGCTTATCACCACGTCGTGAGTTCGTGGAGACGTGATGATCAGGGAGGACCTCATCAATTTCGAGCCTTACGCGTGGGAACCCTCAACCGAGGAGATTGCCAGAGCACACGGACTGCGTACGGATCAGGTGGTGAGGATGGACACAAACGTCTCTCCATTCAGACCTGTGTCCGTGATGAAGAGGGTCGCCATCGAGGTCGCGAAGATGAGTGTCAACCAGTATCCGGACACGAGCTACAGGGAGCTGAGGGAGGCTATGGCCGAGTACGTGGGTTGGGACGCGAACTGCATCGTCCCAACGAACGGCGCCGACGAAGCCATCGACATCGTCGCACGCACCTACCTCACCTGCGGCAGAAACGCCGTCTCACCGGTCCCCACCTACTCTTACTTCAGAATCGCCACGGAGTTGCAGGGAGCTCGGTTCAAGGGGGTTGGCCGACGGAGCGACTTTTACGAGGACGTCGAATCGATACTGACGACTTGCGACGGTCGCACGTCCGTGATCTGGCTCTGCGATCCAAACAATCCCACCGGAAACGGACTGGGCGACGGGACGGTTGAGAGGCTCTGCGAGGAGACTGACGCCTTAGTAGTGGTGGACGAGGCCTATCACGAGTTCTCCGGAAGGACCGCGACGCGCATCCTCAACGATCACGAGAACCTCTGCGTCATCAGGACGCTCTCGAAGGCCTTCGGGCTAGCGGGGATGCGGATCGGTTTCTTGATCGCAAACGAGACTGTGGTCAGGCAGCTCAACAAGGCCAGACCTCCCAACAGCATCGGCACCGTCAACGCTAGGTGTGGGACGATCGCCCTGAGGAACCACGCCTACGTTATGAGGAACGTCGAGCGATTGGTGCAGGAGAGGGAGAGGATTCGCTCTGAGCTGTCGAGGCTCAAGGGCGTTCACGTCTATCCGTCATCAGCCAACTTCCTCCTCATCAAGTTCCTGAACTACGACGTCAAGGGCGTCAAGAGGTCTCTGCTACAACAAGGGATGGTCGTCAGAAGCTTCGAAGGAAACCCCTACCTCAGCGACTGCCTCAGAGTCACCGTCTGCTCGAAGACAGATAACGATCGATTTCTGAAGGCCCTTAGTCGAGCCCTCACCACGTCATCCACGACCTGATGCTGCCTCCCTCTCCGCGAGCGCCTTTCGAGTTACCACATACCGGTGAAACGCGGTTGCGTACGAGAATACACCGACCAGCGCCAACGCCAAGTTCAACCCCTCTTTCCAGATCGCGTGAACCAGCGTTCCTGCGAAGAGGCCCAGAGTCCGCTCAGCGCGCTCAGCGAATCCAACGCCCGCGAGCTCTACCCCTAAGGACTCGGCACGCGCTCTCGTGTAACTCACTAGAAGTGAGCCTGTGATGAACATCAATACCTCCAGCTCACCGGCGGGGCCGAGTAGCAGACCGATCGATATTGCAACTTCAGAGAACTTATCGAGCACCGAGTCCTCATATGCGCCCTGCGCTGTGACCCTACCCGACTTCCGAGCGACCTCGCCGTCGAGGGCGTCGAGTAGACCCGCAGCCACGTACACCAGACCACCGATCGGAACAAATAGCTCCCAAGAAGTGGAGAGACTCAGCAGGGCCGCAGCTAAGAGCGCCATTCCGAAGGCCGAGTAAGTGAGCGTGAAGGGAGAGACGTTCCTTCTAGCCATCGCTTCGACCAGCCGTCTCGAAGCGCTCCTCAGCGCCCTCCTCTCCATCTCACGCTTTCTAGACAAACCCCCCGTCAACAGACGCTATCAAGCGTAAAAACTCGACGGACGCGAGCTTCACTCGACCACTATGGTCCTCGACTGCTCCCTTAGGAACGTGAGGAGGTAATGGGGCCCTCCAACACCCTTGCCCGTAGCGCCGCTGGCCTTCCAACCGACAAAGGTCTGGGCACCGGGCCAGGCACCGGTTGTCGAGCCGCCGCGCCTGTTGGCGTAGCAGACTCCGAACCTGATTCTACCGAAGAACCGATCGACTTCCTCCCTGTCCTCCGAGAAGATGCCTGCCGTGAGGCCGTATTCGGTGTCGTTCGCCATCTGGAGTGCTTCGTCCAACGACCTGAAGCTCGCTACCAGCAGTATCGGCAAGAAGAGCTCCTCCCTCCAGAGCCTATGGCCGTCCGGTAGGCCAGCTATTATCGTGGGCTGAACGTAGAAGCCCTTGTTGTAGGGTTCATAGTCCATCACTTCTCCCCCGAAGAGGACCTGCGCACCGGCCCTCCTAGCTTCATCGACGTAAGCCTTGAAGTTCTCGAGGGCTCTTCGATTGATCACCGGTCCCATGAAAGCCTCCCTTTCCCTCGGGTCGCCGACCTTCAGCCTCGACGCCTCCTTCACCAGCTCCTCGATGAACTTGTCGTAGACACGGTAGTGGACGTAGAGCCTCGATGTCGCTGAGCACTTCTGACCGCCGTATCCGAAGGCAGCCCTGATGACCCCCGTTACCGCCTTCTGCAAGTCGGCCTTGTCCGTTACGATCGTCGGGTTCTTGCTGCCCATTTCTAGTACCACCGGTTTAGGATAGGGCTGGTTGGTGAGGAACCTCCTGTAGAGTCTCATGCCAACGCCCTTCGAGCCGGTGAACGCTATGCCAGCGACCTTAGGGTTCGTGGTGACCTCCTCTTCGAAGAAGTCTCCGGGGCCTGTGAGGAAGCTGATCGCGCCCGGAGGCACACCCGCGTCCCTGTAAACTCGATACAACAACAGACCCGAGAGTGGCGCCTCGCTCGTGGGCTTGAAGACGACCGTGTTGCCCGTGATGAGGGCGCCGAGCATCATCCCGTTAGCGAGCATGAAGGGGAAGTTGAAGGGCGATATCACGACCCATGCGCCGTAGGGCCTAGCGACCATCCTGCAGAACTCACCGGGAGCGCCCGGTCCAAGGTCCCTCTGATACCCGTTGTTCTCCTCCATCACTCTGCAGTAGTACCTTATGGCGTCGACGGCCTCCCAACACTCCGCGAGGGCCTCGAGCCTGTTTTTGCCGACCTCGTACGTGATCACCGCGGCTATCTCGAACTTCCTCTCATCGATGATCTGAGCTGCCCTCTCCATTACCTTCACTCTCTCCTTCCAGTCGAGCTCCGACCATTCTCCGAAGGCCGAGTCCGCGACCTCGATCGCTTTCGCGATATGCTCCCTCCTCGCCCGCTGAAACCTGCCAACCAGAATGCTGGTGTCGATCGGGCTCCGGTCATCGAACTCGTCGCCGGTCCAGACCTCCTCGTCTCCGATGTAGAGGGGATAGCTTCTCCCCAAGTACTTCGACTCGACCTCCTTCAAGGCCCTCTCGTAGTTCGGGTGAATCGTAGGGTCCGCGAACAGAGTCACGTAGGTGATCTTCTGCTGGCCTGCCATCGAGCATAATTGGTCATTCAGACGTTAAAATCCTTTTTAGATCGGAGGGGATTGGGTCGCTTGAAGGCCCCGGTCGTATAGTCAGGTCAAGTATACCGGCCTTTCGAGCAAGTCGCGAGGCGAGCCGGTGACCCGGGTTCAAATCCCGGCCGGGGCACATGATAAAACTCGAGGACAACTCCTCATTGAGCTTAGGGTCAGCTTTGGTGATGGACTTCACCCAGACGCATAGGGTTGCCTCATTCATCAAGCGCTGGAGCATACCGTCCCGTGGAGGACGTTAAGCCGCGTTTCGGGAGCTATCTCGGGGCAGAGCAGGCTGAGAGAGGAGATCAAGATGGAGCGAGCACAGAACTCAGCGACTAGGCTTACACCCCCTCATGCAGTTCGGTGCCCGAGCGAAGTGATCGCTCATACGCTAAGGCTAAGTGGACCAAGGTCTGATGGTAGTGGAACTACGACGAACTCGTTGGTCCAACGGTCATGCGCGACGGACCAAAAAAGGAGGAACACGACTCGCGCTACCAGCTCTGCTAAGCCCCCGAGCTCGCGAGATTGATCGGAATAGCCTTTAGATCGGATACCCGTACCTATCGACGCGTCCGGTTGTGATCGAATACTGCTCATATCACAGCTTTGATTCGAAAGGGAGAGCTACGGTGAGCGCTATTCGACGGATCAGCAGGAGGCACCTGTTGATGGGTGCAGGCGCAGCGGTCATGGGGGCCGTCGCATACTTCGGCCTGAGACCTTTCGCAGACCAAGTCACCACCACTCGGGATAGCCACGACAGTGAGATCGTGGTCGAGACAGTAGTCGAGGGGCTCGAGATCCCTTGGTCGATCTCCTTCCTTAACGGCAGCGAGGCCATAGTCACGGAGAGGCCTGGCAGGGTGAGGTTGCTCGACTTGAGCACAGGCAGGGCTGAACTGCTCGGGACGGTTGATGTGGCCCACGTCGGTGAAGGGGGCCTCCTAGGATGCGAAGTCCTCCCGAGAGGTCCGAAGCTGATACTCTACAGGACAGCGACCGTCCAACAACGACTGACGAACTCCATCCTGCTCTACGACGATCTCACGCTAAGGGACCACGCGGTCCTTGTGGACAACATAGAAGGAGCCTCGGTACACAACGGAGGAAGGGTAAAGGCCGGTCCCGACGGAAACGTCTACGCGACGACCGGCGACGCTGCTAGGCCCGAGCTATCACAAAGGCCCGACTCCCTAGCTGGCAAGATACTCAGGCTCAGGCCTGATGGGACGCCCCCGCCCGACAACCCATCTCCGAACTCGCTCGTGTACAGCATGGGCCACAGGAACCCGCAGGGCATCGCGTGGAGTCCTCGACGCGGCAGGCTCTTCTCGACCGAGCACGGCCCCACCGGAGAGTTCGGGAGGTTCGCACACGATGAGGTCAACCTGATAGTGCCTGGTGGCAACTACGGCTGGCCCCACGTGATCGGCGCAGGTCGCGACCCTAGGTACGTTGATCCAGTCCTCGATAGCGGCAGCACCACCTGGGCACCGTCGGGCTGCGCGTTCTACTCAGGAACGGAATTGGAACAGTTCAAGGACAGCCTGTTCTTCGCGGCCTTGAGGGGAGAGGCGCTTCACAGGGTCGCTCTCGACGAGGAGGAGCGCACGGTAGTCCTTCACGAGGTCCTCCTATCAGGCACCTTGGGGAGGCTACGAGATGTGGCTCAGGCTCCCGATGGCTCACTCTATCTACTCACGAGCAACCGGGACGGTCGTGGGAGACCGAGGCAGGGTGATGACAGGGTTGTAGCGATCAGAAATAGGCGCTAACTCAGCGATTCCCCAAGAATTACCCATAGATTCCTTCACAACGTTCTGTCACTACCGTGAAATATCGCACAGAATCGGAGTAGACTGCATGCCCTCGGTCCGGACCGAGCACGGCGTTGACGGTCACATCATCACCTACAGATGCTATTACCACTCCGATGCGTTCGCGGTTAGGCGATGTCACATCTGCTCGCGGATGATCTGCAACAGATGCGCGGTTTACGCTGGGTACAGGCCTGTCTGCAAGATTTGCTACATGAGGCACGTCCTGCCCGAGAGGGCCGTGGTCTTCGTCTCCACGGGTATCAAGAGGTCCGATTTAAGCCACCGAGTCATCAGCGTCTGACCTGCAGATTACGGAACGACCTCTAATCCCCTTCTTATAAGAACGTTTTTTGAGGGGGCGATGTGGAGAGATCCGGTGGAGGTTGAGCGTTGGAGTCGCCGGCTGACCTGCTGGGACTGATCTGGTGGGCGATTCTGGCGGTCGCCATAGTAGTCGTGTTGATCACCGTTATCTCGGGTTTAAAGAGGATCACGACGGAGCTGAAGCTGATGAGGGAGGCTCTGCAGATCACCGTGAAGCAGGTACCTTCAGAAGAGGAGAGGGTCACGCCTCGACCCCAAATCGAGGAGCGTGTCGCGACGCCTCCGCCGCAGCCCGCACCACAACCAGTTGAGGAGGTTCCCCTATCGACCCCAAAGGAGCCTCCAAGGCCGGCTACTGTGGAGAGGGAAATCTCCGACCTCAGGGACCTCATGACGGTCTTCGGACTCAAGTCTGTGCTCCTCTTCGACTCCGCGGGCCACGTTGTGGACAACGTGGGCGAGGAGGACCCCGAGAGGATGGCAGCGTTACTGACCGAGGCGTTCACGGTAATCCTCATGGCCAACGATCGCGTTAGTTCTTTCGCGATGCTCGATGGTGTGGTGGGTGCGGTAGTGAGGATAGCCACGGTCGACGAGCGGGAGGTCTACGCGTACTTCAGGGTTGAGGGGCCTCTCGACACGGACATGCTTCGCAAGCTTACCGAGTCTTGCAGGCGCGTCCTCGGTAAGATGTTGGAGGTCAGGTGAACATTGTGCGGCTTTCATTACGACCCCGACTCTCTCAAAGTCTACCTCGACGAGGTCCTCAAAGTCAGCAGGGGGGCCTTGGAGATACTTTTGGTCTCGAAGCCCGACGGCACACCTGTCGCCTACGCCAATTCCGTCTCCCTGAGTCCCGACTACCTCGCAGCGGCGATCTCAGCTGTCTCTGGTGTAATCAGGTCTGTGTTAGAGATGCTTGAGCTCGGTGACTACAAGAGAATATACGTTGAGCTCACCGACAAGCGTTACGTCTTCGCGATGCCCTTCAGAGGCGACGTCGTGGTTGCGGTAACGAAGTCCAATCCCAACCTAGGGTTCATCAACATGCTTCTCTCGGTCTATTTCAAGGACTAGCGGGATGAGGAACGTCAAGGTGTTGGTCGTGGGGCCGTTCAACGCAGGTAAGACGACCTTCATCAAGACACTCACCGGCCTCAGCATCACGACCGACGTGGAGGTGACCTCTCCCGAAGAGAGGAGGAAGAAGCGATGGACAACGGTAGGGATGGACTTCGGGATCGTCAACATCGGAGACGGCTACGTCATCAGGATATTCGGCAGTCCAGGTCAACCTAGGTTCTCATTCATGTGGAAGGTCCTCTCTATAGGAGCTCACGGGATCATCTTCATGCTGGACTCCAGCGACCGCGAGTACATCACAACCGCTACAGAGGAGTTCAGGAAGGCCCTTAGCCAATTCGCGAAGGTACCGATGGTCGTCGCTGCGAACAAGCAAGACATGCCCGACGCCTTGAAACCTGATGAGGTTAGGTTCGTCTTAGGGGCGCCTCTGTCCGTTCCGGTTCTTCCGTGTGTCGCCATCGACAAGACTAGGGCTTGGTTGGTTCTAGGTTCGTTGCTGGAGCTCGTCATAGGCCAAGAGAAGAGAATGACCTAATCACAGCCTCGCCCACGAGATTGAGAGGTACCTCACCTGTTCCTTCCCCAGTTCTGGTGTTGCGATCAAGAAGTTCTTCCTCACCGTAGTTGAGAGCCTGCCTGCTCTCACCACATCAGTTGCCCAGAGATACTCCTCTTTCGATCGCACGAGCACTATGAATGGCGCATGGTCAATTCCGGGGCCGTAAACGTAGACCGCGTAGTCGCTTCCGAACTTGATTCCCGTGCTTACGTAATAGCCCCTTTTCCTCAGGTCTTTGTATACTAAATAAAGTTCATCGTACCTCGAGTAATTGGCTCGGCCCGCCTCAATTAACTCCTCCTTGTCCATCCTCTCACCGTTCCTGTAGACCTCCAAGAACCCCTCCTCCATCAGGTATCTCGCCTCGATCAGGTCCAGAACAAGGGGTTCGTCGAAGTCTGCACCCTTAGGCTTGGAGACTCCGAGGGGCTTACCGAAGAACCCGAGCGAGTAGATCGTCCTCGACTGGGCTCTGTCGAAGACCACCACGCTACCCTCGAGGTACTGGCCGCGGAACGGAAAGGCTGTCCTTGTGTCCAACTTACTTTACCGGGTAGAGGAAGCTCAGTATGTCAGCGGTCTCCTCGGAAAGGTCTGAGACCGATTCGAGGAGGTCAACGATCTCCTTCAGCAGTAGCGTTTGCGCGGTCAGTTCTCCTCTCTTCAGAATTTCGATTCCGATCCTCCTGTAGACGTCGTCGACGCTCTTCTCATTAACCTTCACCTCTTTCAACCTCTGATAGCCTTGCTCAGAGTCCATCTCCAACGCGGTTATCGCTCTGTTTAGCGATTCCAGACAGGTGCCGACCTTTTCGAGGAGCACCACAACTGATTGCAGGGTCTCCCTCTCGGGCCTGCCGAGCTCCACGAGGCCCAATGTCCTGTACGCCACACCCTCCAGTCTGTCGGGGACTTTGTCGAGACATCCCAACAATCTCACGAAATCTCCACGTTCTACGAGCAGGGCCCCAACCTCCAATATCCTCAACTCGGCCTCGGACTTCAGGGCCTTACACTCCTCGTCCATCTTGAGTATCTCCGCGAACTTCTGCTGAAGGTAGGGCCTGTCTACGCTGCCGTTGACCATGCTCTCCAGCATCGATCCGAGCGTCCTGAGTATCTGAATCGACCTCCTAGTGTGGTCCTTTGAAGTCATCAGCACTATCCGCCTGACGTCCTCGAGCTTCTGACGACCGATGAATGCCACGACGCTTCATCGTATCGATCGCTATTAACCCTTAACCTCAGGTCATTTGGGAAGGTGGAGAGTGACGGTAAACTCTATCAGAGGGACGATGCCAATCGGACTGAAATGGAGTTTCCGAGTTACGTAGGTTCCATGAGGGGGAGGAGTTTCCTCAACACCAACGACTTCACGAGGGACGAGATCGAGGAGGTCTTGAGGGCCTCGAGGGACCTCAGGGAGAGGTTCAGGCATAGAATGCCAACCCCTTACCTGAGCGGGAAGACGCTCTTCATGCTCTTCTACAACAGGAGCCTCAGGACTAGGAACTCCTTCGAGGCGGGGATGTTCCAGCTCGGTGGCCACGCTCACTTCCTGAGCCCACAGGACGTCTACACGCCTACACTTCCGGAGGACATGATCCCCTATCAAACCGAGTCGATAGCCGATGTGGCGAGAGTCCTCAGCAGGTACGGCGACGCAATCGCCATCAGGATCTACGGCGATGCTGCCAAGTGGCACATCGGGAGAGGTCACAGAGTCATACAGGAGTTCGCGAAGTGGAGCTCGATACCTGTGCTGAACATGGAGGACGACCTCTATCACCCGTTCCAGGCCCTCGCGGACATCATGACGATCACCGACGTAGCACTCAACCCTAGCGGGAAGAAGTTCGTGGTTTCGTACGCATATTCTGGTGGACTGAAGCCGCTCGCGGTACCTCAAAGCTGCATCCTGATCGGAACTATGTTCGGAATGGACGTCGTCCTTGCACAACCCAAGGGCTTCGAGCTGGAGGACCAAGTGATACGGGCTTGTAGGGAGAACGTGGACAGATACGGCGGCAGTTTCACGATCGTCAACGACATGAGAACGGCCTTCGAGGGCGCGGACTTCGTATACCCCAAGGCTTGGTCTCCTAAGGTCTTCTTCCCGCCGCACAACGGAAGAGTCGACAAGGAAGGAGCAGTGGAGTATCAAAATCGTTTCAAGGACTGGATCTGCAATCAGGAGCTCATGGACCTCACCAATAGGGGCAAGTACATGCACTGCGGTCCAGCTGACAGGGGTCAGGAGGTCACCGACGACGTCATAGACAACCCGAGGTACTCGCTTTACTTCGAGCAGGCCGAGAACAGACTGCACGTGCAAAAGGCAGTCATGAGCATGGTGTTGGGCTAAGATGCGCCTCGAGCGCCGAGCATCAAGACGCCGACCTTCTCAAGGCTCGCCGTGCCTCTCTCGAGTATCCCGACCATCTCCCCTTTGTACATCACCCCGATCCGGTCGCTGAGGGCTAAGAGCTCCTCAAGGTCGTCCGAGAGAAGCACAACAGCTACGCCCTTCGACTTCAGCTCAAGCAACAGCCTCCTTACGAAGTCCGTAGCACCAACATCGAGCCCCTTCGTGGGGTGGGCAGCCAAAAGTAGCCTTGGTAGTTCCCCAGTGGGGCACCCGAACAGTTCCCTCGCTATAACGAGCCTCTGAACGTTCCCTCCGGAGAGCGTCCTTGTCTTCGCGGTAGAGGACCTTGTCACGATCGAGAGGTTTGCGATCAATTCTTCAGCCTTCCGCTTCATCAATTCTCTGTTGATGACTCCAGCCATAGAATAGGGGGCACGCTTATAGCACTTCAACAGCAGGTTCTCAGCGACCTCCAACTCCATCCCGACGCCCTTCTGGGGCTCTGGGACGATCATCGAGATGCCCTCAAGCACTAGATCGTAGGTGTGCTTGTTTGTGATGTCCTTCCCCATCAGAAAGACCTTGCCTCGGTGCACGCGCCTCAGGCCGTAGATCGCTTCGAGTAGTTCGTCCTGACCGTTTCCGGCAACCCCAGCTATCCCAAATATCTCGCCCCGCCTAACGTTGAAGGACACTCCCTTCACAGCCATAAGGCCACGGTCGTCTCTGACCTGCAACTCCTTGACCTCTAAGACCGTTTCCTGAGAGGGGGGTAAAACCTGCTGATAGCCGACTCCCAGCTCCCTACCGATCATCAGGGAAACGAGCTCATCGACCGTCACTTCGCTGGTCTTCTTCACTGCCATAACCCGACCCTTTCTCATCACGGTCACTCTGTCGCTGACCCGCATCACCTCGTCCAGCTTGTGGGTCACCAGAACAACCCCCATCCCCGAGCCGGCCATCGCCCGAACGCTCTCGAAGAACTGCACGGTCTCCTGAGGAGTCAGTATTGAGGTTGGCTCGTCCAGTATCAGGACCTTCGTTCTCCTCACCAGCATCTTCAGTATCTCGACCTGCTGCTTCTGAGAGGCCGTCAACTGCCAAACGTAGTCGTCAGGGTTCAGGTTCCATCCGTATCTGCCTATCATCTCCAACAGACTCTCTCGGAGCTTGCCGTAATCCATGAGAAGGCCCATCTCCCTGTGACCGAGCAATACGTTCTCGAGGACCGTATGCTTCGGGATGAGCTTGAATTGCTGATGAACCATTCCGAGGCCATGTCGTATCGCGTCCCTCGGCGACTTGATGGTCACCCTCTTACCTTCGATGAAGATCTCGCCCTCGTCCTTCGCGTAGAGCCCGTAGAGAACGTTCATCAGCGTGGTCTTACCGGCACCGTTCTCCCCGAGAAGAGCGTGAACCTCACCTGCGTAAAGAGTGAAGTCTACCCTGTCGTTGGCCACAACACCTCCAGGGAACCTTTTCGTGATCCCCCTCATCTCCACGAGCGGGATCTGCTGGGGCGTCGTCATCTCATTTCAAGATCGTCGATCAAAAATAAAAGAGTGATGCGATGTTCGTTGCGATGAAGAGTCAGACGACGATCGCCGTCTCTGTCCGCTCCACGCCCTCTGTTCTGTGGACCCGATCTAGCACGAGTGCTCCCAAGCTCTGTAGGTCCTGAGCCTCGACGAGCATCACGACATCATACCTACCCGTCACAGCGCTTACCGCCTTGCACCCCTCTAGCCTCGAGAGGGCCTCTGCAACCCTCTTCGCCGCTCCCTGTCTGGTCCTAATGAGGACGTACGCCTGTACCGGCATCTCGTCAAAATAGACCACGCACGGCAGATAAGCCTTACGCAACCTTCGATCCCTTCGATCGGTAAGCCTTCATCGAGATCGTGCTTTAAACACCACAACCCTAGAACGTCACGTCTCAGTGTTAAGAGTGGTATCTCGGACAAGCGTTCGTGGTCTCTGAAAGACTTGAGGCATGCGAAGGCGGACTTGGTTCCATCGACATCTCATCTTATTAGAGTCCCTGAAACTGTATTGTCGTGGGCTCGATACCGAGACTCGGACTATACCTTCAGGACATGCACGTGAGGGACATGGTGAAGTACGCTCGGACGGCAGAGGGTCACGGCTTCGAGTCTGTCTGGGTCGCGGAGTCTAGGCTTTCGAGGGACGCACTCGTACCTATGACCGCTATCGCTGCAATGACTGAAAGGATCAAGGTTGGTGCTGGTGTGATCAACACGTGGACGAGGAACGCGGCACTCGTCGCACAGACCTTCGCAACGCTTGACGAGCTCGCAGACAACAGGGTGCTACTAGGACTGGGGGCCTGGTGGGACCCGCTGGCATGGAAAGTGGGGGTTGAGAGGAAGGAGCCGCTGAAGTGCATGAGGGAGTACGTCGACGTCATAAAGAGGTTACTGAGAATGGAGGAGGTCACATACGAGGGAGAGTTCGTTAAGATGAGGGGTGTGAGGCTTGACGTTCTTCACGGCAAGGGTGAGGTCCCGAGGAACGTCCCGATCTACATCGGCGCTACTGGTTTTAAGATGATGGAGCTCTCTGGAGAGATCGCCGACGGCGTCCTGCTCAATTACTTGGTGTCGCCGATTTACAACGACAGGGCCTTGGGGCACCTGAGCAGGGGAGCAGAGAGGGCAGGTAGGAGGCTTGACGAGATCGACAGGCCGCAGCTGATCGCCTGCTCCATCCACGAGGACGGAGACTACGCCATCAGGCTCGCGAAGAAGCATGTGACCATGACGCTCGGCCAGCAGCCTCACATCATGAAGGCAAGCGGCGTAAAGGAGGACCTGATCGCGGAGGTCCAAAGGGCCATGGGCGGATGGCCTGCGAAGCCCGGCGGAATAGAGAGAGCGATGGAGATCGTCCCGGACGAGGTCGTGAAGCTGATCACAGCCTCCGGCACATCCTCTGAAGTCAAGTCCAAGATTAACGAGTACATGAGTCACGGATGCACCGCCCCACTCATTCTGCCTCTCAGTGGTGACATCGAT
>JANXEU010000023.1 GCA_025058055.1 Candidatus Calditenuaceae archaeon | reverse complement strand
AGCGCCGGCCTCGTAAGCCGGTGGTCGAGGGTTCGAATCCCTCCCGGGGCTACGGTCGGGTAGCCCTTTTTACCACCGTTCCAAACGATGATGGGGTTGAATCGAGAGAAGTGCACGACCTGCGAAAGGGACGGAGTAGTCGTCGTGAGGCCCTACTCGGGTGAGCGGCTCTGCAGGTCCTGCTTCCTCCAGAACTTCGAGAGGAGGGTCCAGAAGACGATAACCAAGTACGACATGCTCAGGGAGGACGACAGGATCGCGGTCGCGCTATCCGGAGGGAAGGACAGCCTAACGCTGCTGAGGGTTCTGGTCAAGATCGAGAGGAGGTTCCCGAAGGCGAGCGTGGTGGCTATCACGGTCGACGAGGGAATCCCCGGGTACAGGGAAGAGGCGCTCGAGAACGCGAGGAGGGCCTGCGAGGAGCTGAGGGTGGAGCAGGTGGTGATCACCTTCGAGGAGGCGTTCGGGTTCACGGCCTCCGAGGCGGTCGAGGGGGGTTACGCGGACGAGCTCAGGCTCGGGGCCTGCTCGGTCTGCGGCGTGCTGAGGAGGAAGGCTATCGAGCTGGGCGCGATGAGGGCGGGAGCGACCGTCATAGCGACGGCCCACACGCTTGACGACATCGTCCAGACCTACCTGATGAACGCGCTGAGGGGAGACCTGAACCATCCACCCATCGGACTGAGGAGGGACGGAACGGGAGCCCTTCCCCGCGTCGCGCCCCTGAGGCTCACACCGGAGAGAGAGGTTATCCTCTACGCTTACTACTCCGGAATCCCCATGCAGGAGGTCGAGTGCCCGTACTCCTCGGGGTCGCAGAGGTCCCTGATCAGGTCCTTCCTCAACGAGTTCGAGGAGCGCTACCCGGGATCCCTTTACGCCGCCCTCAGGAGCTTGGAGAACCTCCTGAATCGGTCACGAGGGTCCGACTTCGAGAGGGGGACGTGCAGGCTCTGCGGTCTCCCGAGCGGTCAGGACCTCTGCAGGAGCTGCGAGATCGTCTCCTCGATCGTTAACCTCAAGGCCGAGAGGCTCAGGAGGGTGCCCGCGGTCCTCCAGACGGCCTTCACGTGAGGGCCGATGCGCGTCGGGTCGCACGACGTCGATGCCCTCATCGACGAAGTCTCGGTGAACTGCAGCTGCTCGAGAACCCATAGTGTCGGACTGAAGGGCATCGAGGTCGTTAACGGCCACGCCGGAGAGACCGTCCTGAGACTCATAGGGGAGAACTGTTGCGCCGAGAGGGTCGCGGTCGCGGTCGATCGGGTCACTCTGGGCGTCCTCGGTGGGGAGGTGGCCGGTGCCCTGTCCTCTTCCGGCATCGAGGTGAAGCTCGTCGAGGTCACGAAGGCCGACGAGGCCAACGTCTCGGCTGTCGAGAGGTCCCTCGCTGGCACGGAGTTCGCGGTCGCAGTGGGAGGAGGAACGGTGATCGACGTCTGCAAGCTCGCCAGCTACAGGTCCGGGAAACCCTTCGTCTCCGTGCCGACGGCCCTGTCCCACGACGGCATATCCTCACCGGTAGCTTCGATCTGGTTGGGGGACAGGCCTTACAGGACCAGCGTCCTCGCGAGGGAACCGATGGCGGTCGTAGCCGACATCAGCGTCCTGAGGGGCTCGCCGAGGAGGCTCGCGGCCGCGGGGGTCGGAGACCTGTTGGCGAAGGTCACGGCGCTGAAGGACTGGGAGCTCGGGAAGAGATACGGAGGTGAGGAGGTCTGCGAGGCGGCGTATCAGCTCGAGGTGATGGCGATAAAGAGAGCGCTGGAGTTCGTCAGGGGAGGGCTGCGCGAGCACGAGAAGCTCCTAGAGGGCCTGGTGTTCTCTGGACTCGCGATGTCGCTGGTCGGGTCCTCGAGGCCCGCGTCCGGGTCAGAGCACCTGATCTCCCATTACATCGACGGTAAAGGCAAGTCTAGGGCCCTTCACGGCGAACAGGTGGCTCTGGGGACCGTCGCGATGGCCCTCTATCACTCCGAGGTGAACGACATGTGGTGGAAGGAGGAGCGGCTGGGATGGAGGAGGATCAGAAGGGTGATGGAGGAGGTCGGGTTACCGGTCACGCTGGCCGAGATCGGGCTGAATGAGGAGGACGGTGTCGGGGCGATCGTCAACGCAGCCGATATCAGACCTGAGCGGTTCACGGTGCTACACATGAGGAGACCCAGCGAGCAGGAGGCCATGAGCCTTCTGAGGAGGACGGGCATCTGCTGAGCTCAGCTCACCCGCACCACGCCTTCCCTAGCGAGGCGCTCGATCTCGGAACCAGAATAACCCAGAGAGCTCAGCACATTCGTAGTGTCCTCACCGAGCACGGGCGCCCCTTTCAGCTTCCCTATAGGTCCGAAGGGTGTCATCGGCATGGGCAGGCCACGCTCGGGGTTTTCGATCAGCTTCGAGACCACGCCACCCTTCACCGACTCGACGACTTCCAGCACCGGTGTCACGCACCTCACGCCCCTCAGTTCCTCGGCCCACTCGTCCCTGCTCTTGGACCTGAAGACCTCCGCGAGCTCGGCCACCGCCTCACCGTCGAACTGCCTGTCTATCAGGTCGGGCCTCGAGACCCTCACGCAGAGCTCCCTCCAAAGATGGGCCTCTGCAGGCATTCCTACCGTGATGAACTTCCCGTCCGAGGTCTGGTAGGCGTTGTAACAGGGCCAAGCTCCCCTGAGGGGATCGTCTCTGGAGGTCAGTTGCCTGCCGAGGGCAAGTGCGGCGGCGAGCTGGTGGTAGAAGAACGGAAGCACCGCGGACGACATCGTCACCTCGACGTGCATCCCCCTGTTGGTCCTCTGACGCTCGTGAAGGGCAGCCAGAACGTTCACTACGACCGCGTAGGAAGCGGCATAGTCCGCGATAAGCAGCCCGGGTATCACCGGCCTTCCAGAGTGTTCCGACATCAGGCTGAGGGCACCGGTCATCGAGAGGACGTTGACGTCGTGGCCCGCGTCGGGATCGTCGCCGTCGAAGGCCCTCACGGAACACAGGATCAGCCTGCCGTTCCTCTCGGAGAGGCTCCGGTGATCGAGGCCCAGCTTCTTGGCGGTCGAGGTCGTGTACGCTTCGACCAGCACGTCGGCCCTCTCCACCAACCTCATCAGCACCTCCCTTCCCTCAGGGCGCTTCAGGTCAACGGCGACGCTCCTTTTCCCGCGGTTGAACCATTCGTGGAGCAAGGGCTTGCCGTTGAACGAGGGGGGGAGGGCCCTGCTCGCGGACCCGGAGGGCTGCTCCACCTTGATGACCTCCGCGCCGAGCACAGCCAGCACCAGCGTCGAGAACTCCCATGGCGGGAACTGCGTCAGGTCCAGCACCACGATGTCCTTGAGTGGAACCACATCCCTTTTGGGACAGCTGGAGTTAAAGCTTAACCGAGGGCCCATCACGCAAAGGGGTAAGTCATGGATCAGCGTAGTTCGGGTGGAATGGCGCGGTGCATGACTTGCGGCGCTGCCTCGCCCCTGATATCGGGAGCGATAGGCGTCTGCAGAGGATGTCTGGTGGAGAGGCCCGACAGGGCTCTGGAGGTCGCCATGGAGAACCACCGACGCTCTAGGATCGAGTTAGGTCTGCCTCCGGACCCACCGAGAACACCTGGTGGGACGCCCTGCAACCTCTGTGCTGCTCGCTGCGTCATGGGTGAGGGTGAGGTCGGCTTCTGCGGAATAAGGGGCGTCAGGGGAGGGAGGACGTGGAGCCTCTCAGGGAGCGACTTCGGTCTGCTCAATTACTACCTCGACGCCCACGTGACCAACTGCTGTAACGCTTGGTTCTGCCCTGCGGGGACCGGCTGCGGTTATCCGAGGTTCGCGGTGAGAAGGGGACCGGAGGTCGGCTACTACAACTTGGCGCTCTTCTTCTATGGATGCTCCTTCAATTGCTTGTTTTGCCAAAACTGGAATCACAAAATACTGGAAAGAGGTAAGAAGGTCTCGGCCAGGGAGATCGTGGACCTGACCCTCGGGAACCCCAGAGTCACGTGTTGGTGCTGGTTCGGGGGATCTGCTGAGCCGCAGCTTCCCTTCGCGATCAACGCATCGAGATTGCTCTTGGAGGAGAAGGGCACGGAGAGGGTTTGCAGGATATGCTGGGAATGGAACGGCGACGGGAACTCAGCCCTGGTGAGGAGGGCCGCCGAGCTCTCCCTCACCTCAGGAGGTAACGTCAAGTTCGACCTGAAGG
>JANXEU010000019.1 GCA_025058055.1 Candidatus Calditenuaceae archaeon | reverse complement strand
ACGGAAGATCGCCTGATTTATCGATCAACTTACGATTTGTTCGATAACTTTTTACACAATACCACGAGGATGCAACCGAAATTTGTTTTGCGATGTTCTATGATAAAAAAGTATTTCTTTAGCATCGACAATAGATCATCTGCAGAATTGAATTTGTATAGATGAGTTTCTCGCCATACGGCTCCGTAAGTCCTCGTCCATATCCACCATATGATACGGAATAGGGGGGTTTCTAAAGGAACAACAACCAGAAGTAGCCCCTCGTCATTCAATAGTCGAGCTACATTCTGTAATACCTTTTCGGGGTTCATTACGTGTTCTAGGCTCTCTATGAGTAAAATTGTATTGAACTTCTGATTATCTAAAATTTCAGTAAGCTTATCTTCTATGTTATGATGATAAACTTTGTTAAGTCGATTTTTAGCGAATTCAAGCATTTTTGTATCTATATCGACACCATGAATTTCTAAATGATCTCCAAGAATTAGACGCGACCTAACACCGTCACCACACCCTAGGTCAAGCACGGGTTCGCGAACGTTGTGCTCTTTCAAAACACTTCTGGTAACCTTGATGATGTTGCTGTGCCAGTATTTGCTGGGAAAACGGTTGGTGGAGATCTCGTAGTAACTTTTATAGGAATTTCCCGCCATTACTGTCATCACCATGAGATGTCATGTTATAGGTTTTTGTGTCCGCGATAGGCGGTACCACGGTTCAGCGGTAGGGCATGACACCCCACCTCATCATCGGGACGAAGTTCAGCATCAACAGCGAAACGTGGAATATTCCCCTGAGGTAGTCGTCGATCCTGAGGTTCTCGTTAGGTGCGTGGTACCTGGAGTCCCGCCTGCTGACCCCTGCCAGCACGCAAGGCTGGCCTAGAACCTCTGTGAAGAGGTACATGGGCCCCGAGCCCTGCATCGAGGGAAGAACGACCGGTTCCTTCTCGAAGGCGACCCTGGCGGTCTGTGCGACCGCTTCGGCGAAAGGTGATTCCGGCGCGGTCCTAGCCGCAGGGTAAGAGCCTCCGAGCTGTTTTACTTCTATGTCGCCGTAGCCCCCGGCCCTCAACGCCCTCCTCACCGACTCGATGACCTTCTCGGGCCTCATCCGTGGAACGAGTCGAACGTCGACCTTCGCGAAGGCCTCGGATGGCAGAACGGTCTTCGAGCCCTTGCCGGTGTACCCTGAGTGAATTCCGCAGACGTTGACCACGGGCATCATGGTTAACCTCTTCAGCGCCTCCCTGACGTCGCCCCTGACCGTCGGGATGAGCTCGCCCGCGCCCTCCTCTATCTCCCTGAAGTCGTAGTCGGACTCCTCGATCAGCTTCAGGAACTTCGGGTCTAGGTCGACGTCCTCGTTGAGCTCCGCCAGCTTCGGGGTGCCGAAGACATCGGCTATCAGGCCCAGGGCCCCCATCAGCCTCCAAGCAGGGTTGACCGAGACCGCCCCCCACGAGGAGTGGAGATCTCCTCCCCGACGCCTCGCGACCAGTTCTAGATAGACGAGGCCCTTCACGCCCAGAGATATCACAGGCCTGTCCTTGTCGTCGATGTGGCTCATCTCCCACAAACACGCATCAGCCTCGAGAAGGTAACCACGTGATCTGACAAGCATGGGAAGGTTTGGACTACCGATCTCCTCCTCACCCTCTGCGAGGAACTTGACGTTCACCGGCAACTCTCCCGCGACTTCTCTGACAGCCTCCACAGCGCAAAGCCTGGCGACGAGGTTTCCCTTGTTGTCAGCTGAACCTCTAGCGAAAACGCGACCTGCCCTTACGGACGGGGAGAAAGGAGGGCTCTCCCATAGCTCCACGGGGTCAGGAGGTTGAACGTCATAGTGATTGTAGAACAAGAGAGTGCCGTGCCTCTCCTCTTTTGCCTCGCCGAATACGGCCGGATAACCACCAGTGTCGAGCGTCTCCGTTCTGAGACCGACCTCACTCATGAGCTCCCTCGTGACCGAAGACGCCTCCTCAATCCCCTCCCCCGTCGCAGAGACTCCGCTCTTCTCGAGGAGCCTCTTGAGCCTGCCAACGTAAACTCCTTCGTTCTCCTTTATCCTCCTCCATAATCTCTCTACCAGTTCATGCACGGATAACAAAGGTGCACGCCAGAGATAAGGGTTGTTAAGGTCTGAGATGGTTTACAGCAGACATCATACTCTGCAAGCAAAACTCAGAAGCTTCTTCACCTGTTACCCACGATTTTGCTTATAACACGCTGTTCAACAGAAGACGCGGCGCGATTGCCGGCGTATTGCGTGATCGCCAACGTCGTCGTGTGAAAGAGTCTGGTGAGATGCCGATGGATCTTTACTCTGCACCTTACCTCCGGATCGACCTACTTCGATAGCTCGTGATCACCCGTGAGCGGACTCATCGAAAAAGCCCTACTTTAACAGCTCCGAACGTCTGGAGCTAAGCCTCATGTGCTGAGTAAGCACGTGAGCTATTTTAATGCAAGCGGCAACGAACGAAGTTAGGTGAAACAGTGATGGCCTCCACAGTTCAAACGTCCTCCACCGTGGAACATCTGGCGGGGGAGTCGAAACATAACGGAGGCCTCAGGGTTGTGGTCGTGGGGGCGGGGTTCGGCGGGCTAGCCGCTGCGGCGCTCCTAGCCAAGGACGGTCATGAGGTCACGGTTATCGAGAGAAACGATCAGGTGGGTGGAAGGGCAGGATCGTTCAGCAGGGACGGTTTCAACTTCGACACGGGCCCGACTTGGTACCTCATGCCCGATGTATTCGATGCGTTTTTCGAGCAGTTCGGCAGGCGAACCGAGGACTTCTATCGACTTCAGAGACTCAACCCCAGCTATCGAGTCTTCTTCGATGACGGCAGCGTCGTGGACATCAGCTCTGACCTCGAGGAAGTTTACATGCTGTTCGACGGCCTGGAGCGGGACGGGGGAGCGAAGTTACGTGAATTCCTTAGGAAGTGCGAGGAGCTTTACGGCAGCATCAGAAAGACCCTATACCTCGATCTGGACTCCCCTTTCAGCATCTTCAACCGAGAGGTGCTTTCGCAGGGCATAAAGGTCAACATCTTCGAATCGGTAGATAGTTACGTCAGGAGACATTTCACGAGCGATAAAGCACGCAAGCTGCTGCTCTACTCGATAGGGTTCATCGGCACACCGCCCTCAAAGGCACCGTCGTTTTACGCCATCCTCAATTACGTGAAGCTTGTCCAAGGAGTGTACTATCCGGAAGGTGGTATCAGGCGCGTCGTTGGAGCTGTCTACGAGCTCGCGCGAGAGCACGGCGTCGAGTTCCTCTTTGGCCGCGAAGTCAACAGGCTGGAAGTCTCCAACGGAAAGATTCGTAGAATCCACGCGGATGGATTCTCCCTCGAGCCCGATGTGGTCGTAATGAACGCTGATTACGCTCACGTCGAGACGAAACTCCTCGAGCCGCGATACCGGACTTATGACTCTAACTACTGGAGGACAAGGACTTTCACCCCCTCGGCCCTGATAGCTTTTATCGGGCTCAACGGTAAGTTAGAGTCTCTGGTCAATCACAACGTCGTTTTAGAACGTGACTGGAGCGAGAACTTCTCTCAAATTTTTAATCCTAAAATGATTAGATGGCCGGAATACACTTCTTATTATGTGCACGTACCGTCGAAGAACGACAGCTCCGCCGCACCAGCGGAGGGGGAGGCGGTCTTCATTCTCATACCGATACCAACGGGACTTGAGGACAATGACGCAGAACGCGAACGGCTGTACACCAATGTCCTCAGGGACCTAGAGAGGAAGACGGGAGAGGAGATCGAGGAGAAGGTCGTTCTGAAAAGGCTCTTCAGCATAAGGGACTTCGTCGATCGCTTCAACTCCTTCAGAGGTTCAGCCCTGGGCCTGGCACACACGCTGAGACAGACCGCTTTCTGGAGGCCCAGACACAGGAGCAGCAAGGTCAAGAACCTCTACTATACAGGCCAGTACACCCATCCTGGAATCGGTCTTCCTATGGTTCTGATATCTGCTGAAATTGTCCGTAGAAAGATCGCGAAGGAGATGGTGAAATAGATGATACCTCGTGAGGACGTCCAAGTCGATCCTGCGATCTTCAGGCTGTTCAAACGCGGTAGCATGACTTATTTCAACAGCACGCTCTTCTTTCCCAGCGAGGTCAGAAGGGACGTCTTCAGGCTCTACGCCTTCTTGAGGAAGGCCGACAACTTCGTCGATAGCGTTCCACAGGACGCCGAAGGGTTTTACGCCTTCAGGCGCGAGTACGAGAGGGCCGCGCAGGGTCACGATACCTCCGACGTGGTGATCAGGGAGTTCATCGCCCTCTCACGCGAGAGGGGCTTCGACGAGCGGTGGATCGAGGCGTTTCTCGATTCCATGGAGGCAGACCTCTACAAGCGGGTCTACAACACCATAGACGAGCTCCTCGTATATGTATACGGCTCTGCGGAGGTAGTTGGACTTTTCATGGCTAGAATTTTGGGGCTGAGTGAGGAGTCCTTCATCTACGCAAGGTTTCTTGGAAGGGCCATGCAGTACATCAACTTCATCAGGGACATTCAGGAGGACATAGAACTAGGAAGGCAGTACCTTCCGCTGGAGGAGATGAGGGGGTACGGCATCAGCAGTCTAGAACCAACAGAGGCTTTCGAAAAGCGTGACAGGTTCACGCGATTCATACGCGACCAGATTCGGAGGTACTTGATTTGGCAGAAGTTCGCAGAGGAGGGCTACAGTTACATTCCTTACAGATACCTGATCCCAATAAAAACAGCTGCTGACATGTATAAAATGACCGCTAGAATAATTTACAGTAACCCCACAATAGTATACGTAAGAAAGGTGAAACCCAAAAAGACCCAGATAGTTTCTAGGGCCTATACGAATCTCGTCAGCGCAATACGGTACATGATTCCTGGAGGTAACCTAGCTTGCGGCTGACCGAACCCGTAATGGAGCTTTTGAAGGTATCGCGTTTCAGGTTTTGGATTTACGCTGCAGGGCCCTATGTCGTTGGATACACTCTCGGTGCGTCGGGCTTCAACGACTTCCTAAGACCCGAGTATTACCTTTACCTGATCTACTTCTTTCTGCCCGCGAACGTTCTGATATACGGCATAAACGATTACTTCGACATCCAGACCGATCTTGTGAACCCCAAGAAGGACGAGAAGGAGATCAGAGCGGTGGGGGCCTTGAGGACTAGACTGAAGTGGATGCTCGTGGCGGTGATCACCTTGAGTCTGGCCTTGATGGTGTTTCAGGACAACTTGGCAAGGCTGTTCTTCGGCGGTTTCCTCTTCCTGACGATCTTCTACAGCGCTCCCCCTCTCCGGTTCAAGAGCAAGCCCTTCATAGACTTCGCCTCAAACTACCTTTACATCATGCCCGGAGTATTCGGACACTACATTGCCTCGGGCAGAGTTCCTGAGCCAGCCATACTGGTCGCGGCGTTCCTTCACATCGCTGCGATGCACATATTCTCAGCGATACCGGACATCGAGTTCGATAAGAGATCAGGCATAATCACGACGCCCGTACTCATAGGGAAGGGCCCGGCTCTGGTTCTGGTTGCCTTCTTCTGGGCAGGGCTCGCGTACTTCGCGATCACCCTCACGGG
>JANXEU010000028.1 GCA_025058055.1 Candidatus Calditenuaceae archaeon | reverse complement strand
CCCAGGTCAGGGGACCGAATTGCACGTCAGGACCCCTATTCGGGCCTCGACCGGGGTTTCCCCCGGCTTCACCCTGCCCAGGGCTAGATCGCCCGGTTTCTAGCCTCACGGGCGTGGCTACAGGCCCTTTCGGACCCCGCTCCTCACGGCCGTCGCCGCTGCGAGCTGGTCGGTTTCCCTACGCTTTCGGGCTTTCAGCCCTTAGACTCGCCACACCCGTGAACTCCCCGGCCCGTGTTTCAAGACGGAGCGGGCGACCCTGGGATTGTCCCCGCGCGACCCCTCATCGGAGCCTTGACGGGGATTTCCCTTTCGGGCCGCCCACGTCTGTTACCGGCCGGTTTCAGGCGCTTTTCACCCCCCTCCCGGGGTACTTTTCACCTTTCGCTCACGCTACTGTTCCGCTATCGGTCTTGGGACGTATTTAGCCTTGGAGGCCAGTGGCCCCCAACTTCCCACACCATATCCGAGGTGCGGTACTCTGGGTCCGGAGCATCGCCCATCCGACCTACGCCTACGGGGCTATCACCCTCTCTGGCCCCCCATTCCAGGGGAGTTCGGCTCGACCTTCAGGGCGGGCCTCCGGCCCTTAACCCCACATTCCCCCCGAGTTTCCCCGGGGGGTTCGGTTTGGGCTCCTCCCCTTTCGGTCGCCCCTACTCGGGGGATCTCGTTTGATTTCTTCTCCTCCCCCTACTTGGATGCTTCCGTTCGGGGGGTTCCCGATCCCAGGCTTGCGCCCGGGAACGCGGCGAGCCGAAGCCCACCGCAGGATGTCCCATTAGGAGATCTCCGGATCTACCCCTGCCTGCGGGTACCCGGAGCTTATCGCAGCTTGCCACGTCCTTATTCAGCGCCCAAGCCGAGGCATCCACCGGCCGGCGTACCCCTGCTCGGGCCAAGGCGCGCCCTATTTTGCCGCGCTCCAACGCCCTCCCATGACGCGGTCACTGCCAAAGCTCCCGCATCCCGCCGCAGATCACTAACGTCCGCGGCGTTCATGCCAACTATAGATTAGGAAAGCGCTCTCTAATAAACACATTGACCTGTGGCCGTCTCAATCGTCATCCACGACGTATCCTAATAAACGAGGGTAGGATTTCAGGCTCGTGCCCGAGGCTTGGGAAGTCGTCTCAGCGGTGGCTCTGTTCCTATTCGTGCTGCTGCTCGCGATGGCGATAGTGGGTCTCGCCGACCTTATGAGACTGGTGGGTACGATGTTGCGTGTGACATATCCACTGTCTCAAACGCCCGACGTCCTGAGGCTGATAGCCCACTAGTCGCTTAGGACGTAGTACCTACGTATCAACTGTGATCTCAGCGTGGACCCCAGCGCTAAGCCCACTACCAAGCCTCCTATGTGCGCAGTGTAAGCTATTTGGCCGAAAGGCAACACGAGCGCCAAAAGTGTCTGAAGCAGGCCCATCAACATCACCGCGACGAACGCCGGAGCTATGATCGGTATGAAATAGAAGAAGATGGCCAGAGGTCTCGTGGGGAAGACGATCGCGAAGGCACCCATCACCCCGAAGACCGCGCCCGATGCACCTATTGCAGGCACAAAGAGCGCTGCAGGGTCGAATTGTGATGCGTAGAATATCATGTAGATCGCGTAAGCCAGCCCTCCTACCACCCCGCTCATGAAGTAAAGCACCAAGAAACCCCTTCTGCCAGCCACTAGCTCAATGTCCCTACCAAATACGAAAAGGGCCCACATGTTGAAAAGAATGTGTAAGACGTCAGCGTGAAGGAACATCGAGGTTACCAACCTGTAGGTCTCCGCTCCGAAGACTATGAGGTAAGGGATCGCCCCGAGGCTCGCGACTACTCTAGTATGGCCGAGTAGCAGTGAAGCGATGAAGGCAATCACATTAGCAACTATTAGTGAGTACGTTACAATCGGGATCGAGCTTCTCTCCATCAAGCTCTTGGAAAATCGATCACCAACAACTTAAGGATACTTCAAGTCGTTAAGCAACAGCCCTTCTGACCATAGCCTCCTTTACCATTTGAGGTATCTCACTAGGGGTCGATGCGACTCTTACACCAGCTGAAGTCAGCGCCTTCACCTTGCTCTCGGCGTCCCCGACGCCCATCGAGATGATCGCACCCGCGTGGCCCATCCTCTTCCCCGGCGGAGCCGTCCGCCCGGCGACGTATGCGACTATCGGCTTCGGGTAATTGGTCTCGATGACCCGCCGCGCTACTCGTTCCTCCGCGTCGCCTCCGATCTCACCGATCAGCACGACGCACTCTGTCGCATCGTCGTTCCTGAACATCTCGAGGACCTCAAGGAAGTCCGTCCCTACGACCGGGTCGCCTCCGATGCCAACGCAAGTGCTCTGTCCTATGCCCGCGTTGGTGAGTTGCATAGCTATCTCGTACGTCAACGTCCCGCTCCTCGACACTATCCCCACAACCCCTTTGCTGAAGACGCTACCAGGCATTATCCCCAACTTGCACTCGTTGGGCGTTATGACACCGGGCGTGTTGGCTCCAATTATTCTGACACCCTTCATCCTAGCATAACTGATCATCTTGACCGCGTCGTGGATGGGTATGCCTTCCGTTATCACCACGATTAGCCTTATGCCCGCGTCGATGGCCTCGTGAACCGCGTCGACCGCGAACTTCGCCGGGACGAAAACTATCGAAGCGTTGATCTCAGGATGGCTTCTCACAGCTTCCGCGACAGAGTCGTAAACAGGCACGTCGTGCACCTTAGAACCCCCCTTTCCAGGAGTCACCCCAGCGACGACCTTCGTGCCGTAACGCAGCATTGCCTCGGTGTGGAAGCTGCCCTCCTTCCCGGTTATGCCTTGCACCAGCACCCTTGTAGAAGAGTTGACCAGTATCGGCAAACCCGATATACTCAACTCGGGTTCTATTTACAGCTGTCTCGAATAATGAGCGTGCACTTCGTGGACAAGATTGCAAAAAACCCAAAAAAAATAATGTTTGGTTTAACGAGAGCCCTCTGCGTCACCCGAGGTCCATTACCGCGTCGAAGACCGGCGGTAGCCTCTTCTCTACCTTCAGGACCGATCCCTGCGGCGGCTTGATCTCGATGGAGAAGGGGTCGTTCGGATTGAGGTCCTCGAGCTCGGTTATCTCGATCGTTATCTCCCAGAGCTCCGCGTACTCAAGGGCCGTGTCGCCGTCACCGGTTAGCTGCCTGACCGTCACGTCAGTTCCGTTCGCGGTGTAGATGTTGGGGTTGAAGTTGTACGGATCCCTGTAGCTGATCACCAGCTTGCCATCCCTCATGTCGACCGGGTGCTTACCGACCGCGGACTTGATGTAGATCGTGATGCTCTCGACATCGCCGTTGCTGGACCTCACGATCACCGAGCCTGCGGGCTCTATGCCGCTCAGCGTCTCCTCGAGCCCGGCCTGCATCACCTCGCCCGACTTCTGCGTCGTGAAGAAGCCCATGTTCAGCACCGCGAAGGCGAAGGCCGCCGCCACCACGACGAACGCTATCAGGATTATCGCCGTCTCTAGCCCAGTCAGCGCCTTTCTGTTTATCCCATTCTTTTTGTTTACTTCAATCCTCATTTCGCACTTTGTAGTAATAGCAGCAACAATATTAATGTAATGTAGATTTCACCTAAAGATTTTTATAATATGATTACAAATCGATTACTTCAAAGTGAATGAGATCATTCTCTCCTAGCTTGAACGATCATGTTTCGGTCCATAATGCGCCAATATTCGATCGTGACGCCGGGCTGGACTCTGCTGGCCAACGTCTCGTCCTTCGGGAGCGGGACCTCTACCATCTCGAGCGTCTCGTTGTCCATAACGGTCACGGTGTCACCGACGCTGACCACTTGGCCTGACCTCTTCTCGATTATCGGGACCTCGATGTACTGGTCCGAGGGGCCCACTACGCTCCGCTTGACGCCATCGAAGATCCCGATCGCGACTACTCTGACCTTTGCGCTGCCGTGCTTTCCGGGCTTCGACCTCTCAACCTCGACGACCCTGCACGGTTCCCCTTCGATCACAACGTTTGAGCCCTCCTTCACCTCTCCGAGCTCAGCAGGTCTCGTGCTCATACCTCGACCTATCGCTCACTCTTTTTCATATAAAGGAAACTTGACACCGTCGACCGCGGAGTTAATAAGCTGAGTCTACTAATTGAATCGAATGTCGGTCAGGCCAACGATAAGGAGGAACAAGATACCTGATCACCGTCACTGTCCTATCTGCGGTCTGCCCATGGCCGTTAACGCGGACTTCTGTAGCGAGGGTTGCAAGAAGACCAACGATGAGAAGGTCAGGAGGGAGAGGAGAGCTAGGAACCTCTCGCTGATTCTGTACATAGCGGTCATGGTGACGCTCTTCATCTTCCTGTTCGTTCCGCTGCTTTTACCGAGATGAGGAGGCCGCTGTTTGAGAGCTTCGTCAGTGGCGGTGGTGCAGACGCTCTGCTCTGTGAGTCGAGAGAAGTCTCAACCTGTAAAGAGTTCCTAAAGCGAAGGTGACCACCGCGCAGACTAGGAGAGTCGCGGCGAACGTTACCAACCCCGCATACAGCACCAACGCCGATGCTAGGAACAGACCTACGCTGCTGTACGTCGCTAGCTTTCCTCCAGTGGATGCCTTGCGGTAAAATTCATGATGCGTAGACTTGAGGTGGTTGCCTTGAAGGACCGGAACGCAGGATACTAGACAAGCGTACCGAACGGCGAGCCACTCTCCCGACGATAGCTCAGCGCCGCAAAGGTCGCACCTTTTCTTCAAGCCCTTTCACGTAACGAGATGGGGAGGTAGGCTTTAGCGGTTATCCATTAACAGTGTTCCGAGATTAAATAAGTTTGGTAATACCATGAGATTGATAAGGGACCGCTGATTGGTGAATCACCGAAATGGCGAACATCGTACTCACCTTTGACCCATCACTCGGTCACCAGTTCCATAATTTCCCGCTCTTATCGTTCCTGCCTTGCGCACCCGTCAAATACGTCCCGCCACCGGTTTATTACTACCTGTCGAAGCCAGACGTACCTTTTGACGAATCGGGAAGAGCAATATTGGCAACCTACGGTGTCAGAAAGGTCGAGGCCTGCCTGTTCAGGAGGACGAGGTATTCCGTCGTGGTTGCACATCCGTATCATCTGGACAAGCACATTAACTCTGAGACGAAGATCATCGGAATAAACACGATGGATCCTCTCGGGATAGGGCCCTTGACCCTGATGTTCAACAACGCCGGGAAGATGAGGTCCTGGGTGACCGAGGAGTTCTTGGGCCTGATGAGAAGCGTTAACGTCCTGAGAAAGGAGAGGTGTCCGAAAGCGAAGGTAGTCGTCGGCGGAGCAGGTGTCTGGGAGTTCGAGATGCTGCCTTGGGCCCTTGACAGGCTCGGAATAGACCACGCGATAGAGGGTGAGATCGATGACGTGGCACACCTTCTCTTCGAGCAGATAATAGAGGACTCGATAGACACTAGCGTCTTCATGTTCGGCCACAAGAGCACGACCTTCGACGTGTCAGGAAGGCCGAGGGTCAGGTACTTGAAGGACTCGAACGGCCGCTTCATCACACGAAACCCGTTCTCGAGGTACAAAATACCGCGCGTCGAGGAGATACCCACGATCATTAATCCAACGATCTCCGGTCAAGCAGAGATCATGAGGGGGTGCGGGCTCGACTGCGACTTCTGCGAGGTCACGACGAGGCCGTTGAGATACTATCCCCCGGAGAAGGTGCTGGAGGAGGTTAAGGTCAACCTGCGCGGAGGGCTGAGGCACGCCTGGTTCATCACCGACAACCAGTGGGCATACATGCTGAAGGACAAGGACTACTGGCCGAACAAGGAGGCGATATTCGATCTCTACAGGACTGTGCTATCGTATAACGGTGTCACGGGTGCGAACCCCATGCATGCGACGCTCGCTCCGGTAGCGGCCGATCCAGAGCTGGCCTTCGGAGTCGCGAAATTGGTCAGGGCCGGGCCGAACAGGCACATCGGCGTTCAGATCGGTCTCGAGACGGGTAGCGACAAGCTGGTCAAGATGCACGCTTGGCGAAAGGCCTTGCCGCTTAAGGTCGGAGTCGACTGCACCTGGGCTGAGTTGGTCGTGGAGGCTCAAAAGGCCTACAACGCGGCGTATTGGATACCAGCGTACACGATCATACTGGGCATGGTCGGTGAGACGGATGAAGACCTTTGGGACACCATTGGTCTAATCAATCACATGGCCTCACTAAACCTGTACTTCACCGTGACACCGATGGCCCTAGTGAGTCTCGGATCGCTGAAGGGCGAGAACAAGCTCACCGACGTCTACGCGAGTATGACGCCCAGCCAAGCGGCACTCATCTACGTTTGTTGGAGAAACACTAAGAGGATGGCTGAGCTCCTCACTTGGAGGCTCGGGAAGGAGAACCCGATCTACAGGGCCCTTACCGCTTCTGTACTCACGCTCGGCGCTAGAATCTGGCTGAGCGCTATCAAGAAGTTCTTCTTTAGGTTTGGCCCGGAGTACGAGAGGGCCATCGACAAGGCAGAGAGATACTCATCCATAAAGACGATGGGCACCGACTTCTGGAAGTTGAGGGAACAGTATAAGAAAATGGCTAAGGCCTCTGTGCGCGCCACGTAAATCGCTTAAATCAGCGCTGACTTGACTGTAACCGATGGGTGGAGACGGCGGCTCGTGTTATCACGAGGACCTCGAGTGGTTGGGCAGTCAGCGGTCCGATGAGGGAGAGAACAGGTATTACAGGTGCAAAAGGTGTCTCGGCGTGATCGTCATAACGCCGAAGGGAGAGAAAGTTTACTACATTCCTGCCAGAAAAGAGGGCTAGCTTGTCTGAACGGCACCGAAGTTGTCTGGTCTCGTCCAGTAGACTTCAAGAACTCTGTGTCCCCTTCTCTCAAACGAAGCGATCACCTCGTTGACCGCTAGATCTATCGGTCTCTCGCCCTCCTCGCCGCGACAACCGAATGACCTGTCGTAGAGCAGTAACCTAGACGGTCCAGCGCCGCTTATAGTGAGAGCTACTCCGTAGGACTTCAAGAGCCTCAGCTTCTCTTCCCTGAGCTCGTTCCAGGTGTAGTTCCCGTACACACCTCCATCAGCCCTAGACCTCTCGACGATCGGGTCGATGGAGATTGCCCTTAGAAGAGTTCGCAAGTCTCCTGAAAGCATCGAAGCGCATGCGGCTGCGACCCTCGAAGCGACCTCCACGTGCTCGGCCATGGTCACCTGCTTCGGGACGTAGGCCCTAGCCAACTCAGTCGACCCCTTCTCGATGTCCGGGACCAGAACAACGAGCCCGAGGTCCTCCGGCGCCCTGAAGTTCAGGAACGTGGTTTCAGACTCTTCTTGAAGGATTACGTTGAAGCCTCCTAGTGCTGCCGCCGCAGCGTTGTCGGCGTGTCCTCCGGGTTCTACTGAAGCTGCCAGCCTCACGACTTCGACCCTTTCAAGTTCAACACCGAGCGCCCTAGAGGCTGAGAGAACCGCACCGACCGCCTCAGCAGCAGAGGAGCCTAGGCCTTTCCCTACGGGGATGTTTGCAAGTATCCTGATTTTAGCTCCTAGATCCGCTCCCAACCGACGCCTCAGCTCCACGAAGGCCCTCGCAGCGGAGTTGCGTTCGGGGTTGCGGTTGACGCGGTCTCCGTACCTTCCCAAAGGCTCCACCTCGACGTTCGTAGTAGAGTCCGTCAGCTCCACCTGAACCTCCAGCGCTGGATCTGCCAAAGCCACGGAGAAGACGTCGTAGCCGGGTCCTAGGTTCGCACTACTCGACGGGACCCTACAGGCAGCTCTCCTCAACGTCGGAAGCGCTGGAACAGCACGTGATTAGTTCATCTCCTCCTCAGTTGACAGCGAACTCAAGAGTCGCAGCGCAGAGTTATCAAGAGAGCGATGGCTGTTGGAATGGGATGTCGAACAAGGGGTTCGAGTTCCTCGAGCACACCAGCGACGTCTACGTAAGGGCTTACGGACGGAACGTCTCCGAGGCCTTCGAGGAGGCCGGAAGGGCGCTCTTCAGCGTTCTGGTGAGGAACCTAGAGACCGTCAGAGAGGTCAGGGAGCTTGAGGTGAGGGCGGTGGGATACGACAAGCAGTCCCTTCTCTACGACTGGCTGGAGAAGCTCCTACTCGTGTTTCAGCTCGAAAAGCTGGTCGCCTCGAGAGTCGTGGTTCTTGAGGTCTCTAGTTCCGGAGAGGACCTGGTGATCAGAGGGAAGGTATTCGGTGAGGACTTCGACCCAACCACACACATCCCCGGCATTGACGTGAAGTCTCCGACCTACTGGTTAATGGAGATCAAGGAGTCTGAGTCTGAGGTCGAAGTGCGGTTCGTGCTGGACATCTGATGTGTGAACGGGGTTGACCGTTGAGAACCGAGCTTTCCTTCCCAGGCTTCCGAACCCTAGAGTTCACGTGTTGATACCGAGCAGCTTTTCGTCTGAGTCGCCGTCGCTCCTAGAACAAACGCTGAGAATAGGCAATCTTGCGAGGGCCCTTGCGACCTTCAGAGTGGAAAGGTTGGTGGTCTTTCATGAGGACCCGAAGACGCCGGACAAAGCTGCGAAGCTCATCAAGCTCATCATCGACTACATGAACACCGCTCCCTACCTCAGGAGGAGGCTCTATCCTATGATGAGGGAGCTACGATACGCAGGTGCATTACAACCCCTCAACATACCCAGTCATCCGAGGTCCTCTTCGGTTCCACTAGGTGGTGTCGAGCTAAGAGAGGGGCTAGTCATCAAGAGGGGAGAGGGTTACTACGTAGAGGCCGGCCTTGCTAGACAACTGAGACTCAGAACTCCAAGGAAGCTACACAGCAGGGTATTCGTCCTAGTCAAAAGGAAGAAAGGAGGGCTGAGATGCAAGTTCGTCTCGAGGAGCAAGTCCGATTACTTCCTCGGGACTACGGTTGAGGTCTCTGATCTCTCGCTACCGGA
The DNA here is from genome assembly GCA_025058055.1 of Candidatus Calditenuaceae archaeon. GTDB lineage: Archaea > Thermoproteota > Nitrososphaeria_A > Caldarchaeales > Calditenuaceae > Calditenuis. Next base: position 90,608 of record JANXEU010000028.1, on the reverse strand, counting down.
GTTGACCAAGCGCTACCTGGTGAAGGTGGCCGCGAGCAGAGTCGGTGACCTGATCACGCAGAGTTGGAGCAGGCTCGATTCGATGATCAGAGGAGCAAGAGGTAAGGGGGTCGTGGCCGTCGCGTTCGGGTCATACAAGAGAGGCATATGGGATATCGCGGAGGTGCAGGGCTTCAATCCGAGGGAGGTGTTCGACGCTGTCATCAACTTCATCCCGGATCAGGGCGTCTGGACCGTCCGAACCGAGGAGGCCGTTTGGGCCGTATTAACTCTCATCAACCACCTCCTCTCCCAACCAAGTCCTTGAACCATGCTTCGGAAGCGAATACGAACTCCCTCGGACTCGCGGCACCCATCGACGAGGGCTCTCGAGCCGCTCCTGTTGGCAACGCTCCCATTTCTCAGTAAAGCCTCTGAGCACCAGCATCGAACTCCGCTCGGAAGCCACCGATATGACCACGCTACCCATCGACCTCCTCATCAAGCGAAACCACAGACAATGTCTTTGCGACCGACTCCAGCAGAACCCTCGCGATCTCCGTTGATCCCGGGTCCTTACTGTGAACGACCTCCCTGGGCTCATTAATGATCTCCAATTCGTTCATTGATCGTTTCGCATTCCATCTATTATAAGAAAATCTCTCTACTGGAAGAGAAAGGTCTCTCAAAAATCACTTCATAGGAACGAGTTACTTGAACCTTCTGGCCTTTATGACCCATAGGGACGGGCCGACCTTATCCGTGCTCAAGTGCTCGTGGCCGTTGTTCAGGATAGACCTCGGAACCGTCTCTGTGGAGGGGGGGTTGTCTATGAGTATCTCGACCACGGCGCCGCTCTCAACCTGACTCAGGGCCTTGACCGTATACAGCTGCGGATAGGGGCAGCTGTAGCCTCTCAGGTCAAGCCTGTACAGTCGATCGCCGGTTTTAGTCAGCAAGTCGTTCGGCAGTTGAACGTTGTGGGTCATGGGCCTGGTGCAGTATTCGGTCAATATATATTTTAAATTATTACCGGCTAAGAGTTACATTATAACATACAAATATCACCCAATCTCGACACGCCTGAGGTGATAATGGATTGAGTAGGAACGTCTACGTTTCCGCGGCACTGATAGGTGTGGTATCGGTGGTTCTGGGCTATTCGGCGTATGTGGTTGCCGGCAGAGGGTCTACGTGGGGCATTACGACGGGCGAATCGAAGCTCGGAGGGCTCTTCTGGAAGAGCTTGGGTCTCCCGGTGGAACAGCTCACCTACTACCAACAGTTCAAGCTCCTGAGCCCTTTCGCTGACCCGACTCAGGCTATTGTGTTCGGCGTGCTCGTCGGCGGTCTCTCCGCAGCTCTGGTGACTCGAAGCTTTGTCTTGAAACACTTTCCGAACAAGTGGATGGTGCTACAGGCCGTACTGGGAGGATTCCTTCTTGGTTATGGCGCGAGGCTGGGCTTCGGTTGCAACATAGGCAACTTCCTGTCGGGATGGGCGGCCGGAGGGGTTCACGCAGCGGTATTCACCGCCGCTCTCCTACCCGGGACCTATCTCGGACTCAAGGCGACCGAGAGGTTTTTCATCGTTCGCGCCGCGCCCAAGAAGCTCGCCTTCACGGTGCCGATATCTGCCCAGAGGTGGTTCGGGATTTCGGCCGCTGTGGCTGCGCTGGCTGTTGCACCATTGCTCGAGCCTCTGGTAGCCGTCTGGTGGGTCGCCGGAACGGCCTTCGGAGCGCTCGGATGGTTCTCGAACATATGCTTCGCTTCCTGCTATCGGGACATGGTGGCTCGCCGGTACGCAAGCGGCGTCATGGTCAAGGCAATCGCCATCGTACTGATCACTTACAGCACCGGCATATTCCTCCTGCAGATCGCGGGCGTTCCCTTCGCGCTAAGGCCGCCGCAGATAGGAGTTCTACAGCTCCTGCTTGGTGGGCTGGTCTTCGGGCTTGGGATAGGGATCGCGGGCTCGTGTATATTCAGCACTGAGTGGAGAGCGGGTGGAGGGAGCGTCTACTCGATGTTGGTGCTGCTCTCGACGATAGTGATAGGGATGCCAGCGCTCTCCCTCCACTATGACTGGTGGCTGAGCATACTTCCTCAGGAGCCGAAACCGTTCACGCTTTACGCCTTAGGCCCTATTTTCGGGTATCTGGCGCCGCTTTCGTTCTCTATCGCGCTGCTGCTGTACGGCGTCTACGCCGATCCGACGACACGTTACGCGCTGTTCTCGCGGCTGGGCACAAAATTTTTCAGTAGGCCCCGACCAGCCACGTGAGACGGCCATGCTACATAAAAACGGGAAATTTTTTAGGGTTTGATGGTAAACACCCCTCCACCCACCCATGGTTCCGGTACCTCAACGCACCATCCGGATCGAGCAAGTCGCCTTTTTCGATGTGGTAAAACGTGGCTGCAACAGTTCCTTTACAAGAGTTCTGTCTAGGGCCTACGTCGATGCCCTGGGTCGCGAAACTCGACTCTGAGAGCGATAGGTTTTTAACGCGCTATTTATTATTTAAGCCGAAAAATGGGGGCTGGGAGCCAAGAGCATCGAGTTCAGAACTATGAAGGTCTCGGGCGCCATGTGATCGGGGAGATGTATGGATGCGATCCGGCCCTCCTAGCCGATTTAAAGGCCATATCAGGAGCCGTCAGGCGGGGCGCGAAGAGGGCTAGGGCAACAGTGGTCGGCGACTTCTCTAATAAGTACGAGGGTGGGGGTGGGGTGACCTACGTCCTCGTTATAAAAGAGAGCCACATCTCGGTCCACACTTGGCCTGAGCACGGTTACGCTGCGGTCGACATCTACACTTGCGGCGATAACGTCGATCCTTGGGCCGCGTTCGACGAGATCGTGGGGGTTCTCAACCCGAGAACCGTAAGCGTGATGGAGATCCGGCGCGGCATAGTCACTAGGGACGAATATTCCGACCAAAAGGTGAGGTTGGCCGTAAGGGAGTGAGCTTGGGGGACTACTTCCTCTGGGCCTCAGAGACCATTGCAGAGGGCCTTCTGGAGTACTACGCTCTAAAGGGAGTTGTCGCCAGTGCGGCCACCAAACACCAAGAGGTGAAGGTCGTCGATACGGTGCCCTACGGCAGGTGTCTCGTCATCGACGGTAAGATTCAGTCCTCCGTACTTGACGAACGCGTCTACCACGAGTCCTTGGTTCACTCTGCTATGGTAACTGTCTCGGATCCGAAGAAAGTTCTCGTGATAGGTGGAGGCGAGGGAGCGACTGCCAGAGAGGTCCTCCGCTGGCGCACAGTTGAGGAGGTTGAGATGGTTGAGATCGACGGCGAGGTCGTTGACTTCTGCAGGCTTCACATGTCAGAGCTCAGCTCCGGCGTCTTCGAGGACCAGAGGTTCAGGTTGATCCTCTCCGAGGGCAGGGAGTACCTGAGGTCAAAAGTAGACGGAACGTATGACGTGATCGTCATCGACGCGACAGATCCGACAGAGGGTGCGGCCTCGATCCCCCTGTACACCTCGGAGTTCTACCGCATGGCCTACGACAAGCTCACGAAAAAGGGCGCGCTGGTCACCCAAGCTACCTCGATCGCACACAACCCCTTCGCCTTCAGATCGATACTCGAGACCGTGAGGACCGCATTTCCGTCGGTCACGCCCCTCGCGGCTTATGTGCTCTCCTTCGCCTCACTATGGGGTTTCGTGGTAGGATCCAAAAGCAGGGACTGTGGTTCTCTGTCGGCGGAAGAGGTCGACTCGGTCCTGAAGGAGAGGGTGAGGGGGCCTTTGACGTTCTATTCGGGTGAGACGCACAGGGCCATGATCCAGTTCGCGAAGCTCTACTCCGAGGTTCACCGAAGCGACTACAGGATCATTAGAGACGGTTCACCGGTCCTCATACCCTAGAGTTACTCGAGCACCTTTTTCAAATCGATGGAGTCTATGCGCGCCAGGGATGAAGCTGGTCAAGGTCGACCTCGAGGACCGATCCTACGAGCTCGTCGACCTCGACCACATCGCTCAAGACGGTGTGCTGGGAGGCAGGTGCTTGGGAGTCGGGCTGATGGCCCGCAACGCCGCCGTCAGGGACCCGCTCGACCCTAGGAGTCCTCTGGTCGTCTCGGTCGGAAGCCTCTCAGGTACTGGGTTTCCTTTGGGCAACAGGCTGACGTTAGTCTTCAGGTCCCCGCTCACCGGTACAATCGCTTGGGCCCTAACCGGAGGTTACGCGGCGACGGATCTGGCTTCGTTGGGCTACATGGCTCTCTACATTACCGGCAGATCGGAGGAGCTATGCTACCTTATGGTCACATCGGAGGGCATCAGTTTCGTCGGAGCGGAGCGGTTCAGGGGCCTCGGTGCCGTAGAGACCTGTCGCGCTCTCAAGGGTGCTCTGGGAGACGTCAGGGTGCTCTCGATCGGGCCTGCAGGGGAGAGGCAGGCGCCAGTCGCGACCGTAATCAACGACTCGGGCAGGTCAAGCGGAGTCCGACACGGTGCGGGCGCGGTCTTTGGCTCGAAGAACCTGAAGGCGATCGTGATCAAGTCAGGGAAGAGGTTCACGAGGTCTCCCGCACAGCCCTTGAAGTTCGCGAAGTTGCTGAGGGCCTTGAGGGCTAAGGTTGAGGGTTCCAGTCTGCTCAACCTCCAAGGAGGGAGGCTAGCTGTGCACGGGACCGCTGTCGCGGTCGAGGCCCTCGGCAGACATGACGCGGTTCCGGTCAAGAACTACACGAGGACGTCGCTACCTCAGTACGAGCTGGTAGGTGGAACTCGTCTCTCATCGACGGTGCTCGTGAGAAGGCTCACCTGCTCCTCCTGTCAGGTCTCCTGCAGACGTGAGACCATCGGGCAGGGCCTGCGTGGGGAGGGGCCCGACTGCGCCCCGATATCTGCGCTCGGCACCAACTGCGTGCTTCTGGACCTCGAGAAGATCGCGTACCTGACCCAACTCTGCTACGACGTAGGAGTCGACCCGATAGAGGCAGGCAACACGCTCGCCGTTTACGCGGAGCTCTCCGAGAAGGGCCTCACGGAGGAGCGCCTGAACTGGGGAGACTGGAGGAGAATGGCCGAGCTCATAGTTTCAATGGTCTCTAACGCCGGCGTCGGACGGGTTCTGTCGATGGGCGCTCACCGGACAGCAGAACATTACGGCGACGTTGACGCGGCTCCAACCGTAAAGGGCGTCACAGTCCAGAACACAGACCCTAGGGCCGAGCCTGCGTGGGGTCTTATCAACGCGGTCGAGTCATACGGCGGAGCGGCGCACATCTGGGTGTATCCGACTCTGATACGGAGCTTCGGGGACCTGGGAATAGAGACGGTTTACTCCGATTTCCCGGATCACGATGTACTGGCCACTAGGGTTCACATGAAGAGGGTCGAGGTGGCCTGGCTGGACTCGCTGGGCGTCTGTGCGTTCTCGAGGATCGCGATGGATAGGTGCGACTACACCGAGGGTTACTCGGCCCACTACGGCGTCGAAGTCGAAGACCAGTTCCTGATGGAGGCCGGTCAGAAGGTGCTGACCCTCGAGCGTCAACTGAACAGGACCTATGGGATTGGAGAGGAGGCCGACTGGTTGCCTAAGAGGTTCGTCGAGGAGCCGCTACCGGACGGCGAGCACAAGGGCAGCGTCTGCCCGATCGGTGAGCTACTAGGTAGCTACAAAAGGGCCTTCAGGGAGGCGAGCGTCACAGACCTTCTGACGGCCCTTCCTAGAATCTCATGAAGAGACTGATCAGAGAGACCGCGTAGTCCAGTACGTCCCTCGCTGAGACCACGCCCACGGGTCTGCCCTCGCTATCGACGACCGGGATGTGCCTCACGTTGTGGTCCCTCATCTTCTCTATCACAGACGCTATGTCGTCGTCCGGTGAGGAGGTCAACAAGTCTCTCGACATGACCGAGCTCACAGAGGTGCCTCTGCCGAGGAGGCCATGCGATGCGGCGTAGATGACGTCCCTCTCCGTCACTATCCCCACCAGCTTCCCCCTCTGGTCAACGATCAGCACGCTTCCCACGGAGTTCTCCCACATGAGGCCTGGCACCTCGTCGATCTTCGCGTCGCTGCTCAGGGTGACTGGGGGAGCGCTCATCAGGTCTTTCGTCTTGATGGAGACGGTCCTCACGGCCCTCTTGAAGATGGGCATAGCCTATCACCAGCATACCCGGTTAAAACCTTGTGAGAACGCTGTTGCGTGCCCCGGGTGGGACTTGAACCCACGACCTACCGGTCTCGGCCTTCTCCTGAACGAAACCGGAGTACTTCAGCCGGTCGCTCTCCCGCTGAGCTACCGGGGCTATCACTCGAGTCCACGTCATCGATTTAAGTTTGTCCCGAGAGGTGTAGAAATCGCGAAAAACCGTGTCCTTGAATCAGGAAGTCAAGATGACGAACGCGATAGCGATCCCGTAGATGGCCAGCGCCTCCGCGAACGCTGCTATGATGATCGTCACGGTCCTCAACTCCGGCCTCTCCGCGGACGCGGCGAGACCCGCAGACCCGGCCCTCGAGATCGCGAAGCCCGACGCCGCAACAGCGACGGCGAAGGCGATTGCCGCTGAAAGCGACTTGTCGATCAACCCTGCAGGAGCTGCCTCAGCCGCAAGTGCCGCAGGCGCAATCGACAGCAGACCCAGCAAAGCCAACAGTATCAGGTGATTCGTTCTCATGGTCTTTCACGAATTTTAAAAATTCCCTACATTTATACCCCTCTCGGAGAAATGAAGCGCGCTGCATCGTCTTGAGCGTTCGAATTCCATCACCGATAACAGTAATATTCTGGGCGCGAGTGTAGAAAGCTGAGGTAACAGGAGTTGGAGTACGTCTACGCGGCGCTGTTGCTCCACAGGCTTGGTAAGCCGATCGACGAGCAGGGAGTTCGAAGGGTCATCGAGGCTGCAGGCGGTAACGTCGACGAGGTCAGGCTGAAGTCCTTGGTTGCGGCGTTGCAGGGCATCAACATCGATGAGGTGCTCAAGTCAGCCGCTGCCGCGCCGGTTGTGGCCGCCCCCGTACCGGCGGCACAGGTAGCTGCCGCACCCACTCCAACCGCTGAAGCTCCGAAGGAGGAGAAGAAGGAAGAGAAGAAGGAGGAAGAGGCACTATCGGGTTTGGCAGCCCTCTTCGGATGAGGAGGACAAGAAAACCGTTATACCATCATTTTGCGAGGTCGATCTAGGTTGGAGTTCGACGTATCGGCCTACGACATCGAGTACCTCAGGTCAAGAGGTTTCATGAGGAGAAGGTGTAAGGTCTGCGGCAAGCACTTCTGGACCCTTGACCCCGAGAGGGACAACTGCAACGAGGCTCCTTGCGTTCCGTACGAGTTCATCGGAAGCCCTCCGACTCGGAGGAGGTACACGCTCGATGAGATGCGTGATGCCTTCATCGGGTTCTTCGCGGAGCGGGGTCACGAACCGATCGACCCCTATCCTGTCGTTCCGAGGTGGAGGAGAGACCTCTACCTTGTCTCAGCGAGCGTGGTTGACTTCCAACCTCACGTGACGTCGGGGTTAATGGAGCCGCCAGCTAACCCGTTAGTTGTCAGTCAGCCGTGCATTAGACTGGTCGACGTTGACAAGGTTGGTCTCACGCTCGGTCGTCACATGACGATCTTCGAGATGGGAGGTGCTCACGCCTTCAATTTTCCGAACAGGGAGGTCTACTGGAAGGACAGGACCGTTGAGCTCTGCTCCGAGTTCTTGGAGAGTCTCGGAGTCGACGAGGAGGAGGTGGTCTACAAGGAGGGCGTTTGGAGCGGTGGCGGTAACGCAGGGCCCTGCTTCGAGGTGAACGTCGGTGGCCTCGAGATCGCTACGCTGGTCTTCATGAGCTACAAGGTCCTCGACGGAGGTCTCGAGGAGCTTCCGGTCAGGACAGTCGACACGGGTTACGGTATAGAGCGGTTCGCGTGGATGAGTACTGGTTCACCAACCGCCTTCGAGGTGGTCTACGCACCGATCCTCTCCGAGGCCGAGAGACTGCTCGGATCCTTCAGAGTCGATCCACATTTCCTTCACAGATACGGGAAGTATTCGGCGTGGATTCAACCTGGAGGCTCGGTAACGATCGCCGAGGCTAGGAACAGGGCCGCGCAGCTCGCGAGTGTCGACCTGCGGTCCGCTCTGAAGAACCTCGAGTCCCTTGAGAGGTTCTACGCCTCCCTAGACTACTCGAAGAGCGTAGCCTTCATCATCTCAGAGGGCGTCGTGCCCTCCAACACGAGGGTCGGATATCTGGCGAGGCTTTTGATCAGGCGTCTTCACAGAACGCTCAACAGGCTTGGCGCAGATGAAAGGCTCATCGATCTCTTGGACCTGCAACTCAGGTTCTGGGGGAGGAGGTTCAGACAGCTGCTCGAGGCAAGAGAGGACGTCTTGGAGCTCGTCGACTACGAGGTGAGGAAGTTCTCCGAGACGCTCGCCAAGGGTTCGGCGTTCTTGGAGAGGACTATGAGGGAGCTCAAGTCCACCGGCGGCAAGGTAACAACCGATCTGATGATAAGGCTCTACGACGAGCGCGGCTTGCCTCCGGATCTAGTGCGTGAGGTCGCTCTGGGGTCGGGAGTTGATGTCGAGGCTCCAGAGAACGTCCAAGAGATCGTAGCTAGCATGCACGTCTCCGAGTCACCGAAGCCTGAATCGATGGATCAGATAGGTCTCGCGTTCTCCTCGCTCGTGAGGGGCCTCCCTCCCACCGAGAGGCTTTTCTACGTCGATCAATACAGAACCGAGTTCGAGGCGAAAGTCCTGGCAGCGGAGAGGGGTGCGGTCGTTCTGAGCGCGACCTGCTTCTATGCTGAGGGCGGAGGTCAGGTAGCCGACACCGGAATCATCGAACACAGCTCGGGCAGCTGCAGGGTCGAGGACGTCCAGTCTTACGACGGAGTCATCGTCCACTTCGTCCAAGGTGAGCTCCCAGTAGTTGGGGAGGTGGTGAAGGGACGCGTTGACAGGGAGAGGAGGCTCAGCATCATGAGACATCACACAGCCACCCACATATTGATCGGGACCGTCAGGAGAGTCCTGGGGAGGCACGCTTGGCAGATGGGTGCGCGGAAGGAGGAGAACAAGGCAAGGCTCGACGTCAGCCATTACAAGTCACTGACCGAGGAGGAGCTGAGGAGGATCGAGCGCCTCGCCAACGAGGTCGTTGCCAGGAGGCTGCCGGTTGAGGTGAAATGGGCGCAGCGTCACGAGGCCGAACGCACGTTTGGTTTCACTCTCTATCAAGGAGGCGAGGCCCCTGCAGGTGTTGTGAGAGTCGTGATCATACCCGAATGGGACGCGGAGGCCTGCGGAGGAACGCATTGCAGCAACACCTCAGAGGTGGGCTTCATCAAGGTTCTGAGTGCTGAGAAGATCGCGGACGGAGTCGTAAGGCTCGAGTACGCCGCTGGTCCAGCAGCCCTCGAGTACGTTCAAAGTCAGCTCGAGAAGCTCGGCGGGGAGCTCGAGACCTTGAGAGCCGAGAACAGAGAACTCAGCCTTCACGTCGAGAAGTTCCTCGAACAAGTCGGGGCAGAGAGGCCAGAAGAACTTGAGACGCTCCAGTCCTGCCTGAGGGCCCACTACGCGCTCGCGGCTAGGGCGTGGTTCGGGTTCAGGAGGTTCCAGAAGGAGGAGAGGGCCGGGAGCGTGCGTGTTGTCTTCGACTACCTGAAGACCAGAAATAACGCGCTGATCTCGGAGATGCTGCAGACCGTCAACAACGTCCAAGAACCGACCGTGATACTGTTGTTCAGACAGGAGCCCAGCGGGCTCGGGGTCTGGCTCTCGGTTAACAGACAGGCTGCGTCGCACGGGTTGAGGGTCGATAACCTGAGGGCTGCCATAAGAGCGTCGATCGGTTCCGAGGTATCCGATTCGGGAACCAGGGCCCTGAGGTTCGAGGTTTCCGGCCTTAAGGTCGGCGAGCTCTACAGCAGGCTACTGGACATCATCACCGGAATCACTGGCCGATGAGGGTGGCGAGCGCCCTCGCTTGGGCTTCGGCCTTCCGCAGGACAGCCGCTACGGTCTCCGGTGTTACGTATCCTGACTCGGTTGCTACCCTGATAGCCTTTAGATGGGCTAGGGCCAGAAGGTCGATGATGACTTCCGGCTCCGGAATTCCTAGCTCCATCAACAAAGCCCTAGCTGTGGAGTAGCACGCGCCCACGTCCCTCTTGACAGACTCGAAATCCAGCGCCAGTTGATCTCTTGGGATGACCAGCTCGCCGTCGATGGCCGCCACGACGTTTAGACCCCTGTACACTGCGGGGATGTCAAGCTTGCTCAGAAGGCTAGCCAGTGGTGGAGAGATCGAGTCCCCCTTCTTCGCGACGACGGTCTCCCTCGCTATCCAGATTGTCCCTCCCTCGATCTTCGTTGGTATCCTGAGCTTCCCGAACTCTGAGAGTATCGGACCCGGGGGAATCCCTGTGTTCATCTCGGGCACTGTGACATCGATGTCTGCCACTTCCCCAGCCCTCGGTGGAGTCAGTATTCTGCTGGCGTCGATCTCCTGCTTCAACAAGAACGGATTCGTCTGCGAGAACACCAGTGCGATAGGGTGGTTGATGCCTGCCAGGTATTCCGCGACAGCCCTCCTCCCTACACGCTCGGCCGCCTTGATCGCGAGGTTCTTCTTCGTCGCTCTCACGGTCGCCTTTGTCCGTATGCTGCTCCTGAAGCTCTGAAGGACGTTCGTGCTGCTTTTGGTCAAGTTCAGTACCATGATGACCGAGTTAGATCTCATCAGCCTTTCCAAATGCTCGATCTCCCTCGCCTTGCGCTCCCTTGGCCTTAGCAGTGCGGTAGCCGACATCGCCTCTCCGACTTCATCTAGCCCAGCTAAAAACGGTTCACACCAGTTTCCGGCCGTCGTGTGGTGAGTATGAGCGGCTCAAATAGCGCCTCGCAAAGAAATTACCGATGCCCCTAGGAGAGAAGAGGCTACGAGAGTGTTGGGAGCGGCTGCGGCTCTTGATTGCCGACCTGAGGACCTTCATAGAGACCGACGACTACGAATTCGTGAGGAGAGCTGCCGAGCAAGCCAAGGAGCTGGAGAACGACGAACTCTTAAGCGAGCTCTCAGGACTGACCGACCTTGTCAATAACGTGAAAACCATGAACCAGAAAATTTCCCAATCGAACGGCAAACTTGACGATGTGGATCACGCTCTTCTCGTTCAGCAGGCGGTTTACTCGATCTCTAGGGCGAACATCCTCTCTGTTGGAATTGAGTTCAGGTTCAAGCGTGCGAAGGGCTGAGGGTCACCCGAGTGTTCCCAAGAAGTATACGATCGCGCCGGTGATGAGCAAGTTCAACAGCGCTAGAGGTATGAGGTACCTCCATCCTATGTCTAAGACCCTGTCAATAGAGAGCCTCGGATAAGCCCCTCTTATCAGAACCATCAACGTGAAAACGATCAGCGACTTCACTACCACCCAGAACGGGGCCGAGATCGTTTCGGGCACGAACGGCAACGGTGGGCCGTGCCACCCTCCTAGGTAGAGCAGCGAACCTAGGACACAAAGGGCCAGAGTCTTTTCGTACATCGCCAACTGAAAGACGACGAAGTGGGCACCGGAGTACTCGGTCTGCCAGCCGAAGACTATCTCACCCTCTGCCGTGGGTATGTCGAAGGGTACCCTTTCGGTCTCCGCGAGCGCTGCAGTGAAGAACACTACGAAACCGATGAACTGAGGCAGAACGAACGGGGCTCTGGCTTGAGCCTCGACTATCTCCTGAAGGTTGAAGGACCCGGCCATCAGAACAACTCCAGCCAGCGCCAAGAAGAGAGGTATTTCGTATCCGAAGAGCTGGAGGGCCATTCTGGTCAGACCGATGAACGGATATTTGCTACCTGACGCATAGGCAGCCAAGAGTATCGGTATCGGTGAGACCGCGATCACCGCGAAGAACAGCAGCAGTCCGATCTCGCTTGGGTAGATTATCCACCCTGCGCCGAATGGGAGGAAGGCGAAGAGCAGGAGCGAGAGCAGCAGCGCTGCCGAGGGCATGACCCAGAAAAGCGGCCTTATGGCCGATGAGGGTGTGATGGGTTCCTTCGCGAGGAACTTGACAGCGTCTGCGATCAGTTGCAGGATCCCCGAGACCTTCCCGACGTGCATTGGGCCTACTCTCAGCATGACTCTAGCCAGAAGCTTCCTCTCGTACCACACCGCGAACATCCCCAAGATCGTGCTGAACAGAGCACCAGGGAAGATAGCTGCCTTAATGAAGGCCTCAGAGAAGATCCAACTGAGCAACGTCCTGATCGGTTCGGGAGCGCTCACGATCGATTGTGCGAGCTGTTCGATCATGGCCTCATCCCCTTCTACCCACTATCTCCTTCAGTTGAGAGCTGGCGTAGAAGGACGCGATGGTCGCTAAAGTCAACAGCAGCAACAGAGACGGTGTAACACCGGCCTCGGCGACAGCAACGAGTGATACGAAGATCAGTATGGCTATGACGGCATAAGCCACGTAGATGATGACGTAAGGGAAGTACTCGACCGGAAAAGACCCTAGCGCCGATCTAATAGGTGCCTGACCAGACTCGAAGGCCGTCTTCTTAACCCTAGAAGGCCTCCTTGGCGCTATCAACCAAGAGACGAGATAGAAGATGTCTGGCGCAAGAAGCACGAGTATCACGTAGAGAACGAATGGGTCCCAGAGGAACCAGAGCTGCTCGATCGGTGCGGCCATCTCCAAATTCCCCCGATTCGATCAATATAGAGTTGCTTCTATCAAAAGAACGTTAAAATTAATGGCAGGGCATCGGGTTTACGGATGTCCGAAGCGTTCGAGAAAGCTGTTGAGTGGGTGAGATCGCAGGTGTCTCAGGGCGCCTCGCCGAGCGCCGTGATGAAGGACGTTCCGACGTTCAGAGACGAAAAGTTCACGGTTAACAGGGTCGCCTCGGTGGAGCCCTTGGTGATCGGCTACTCGGACCCGAAGCTGAACATCAAGATCAACGATGCAACAATAAGGGCTGTAACTCGAGTGGCGAAGATGCATGGTCTAGACACGATCCCGACATCGAATGTAATACTCATTAGGTCTGGGGACAAAAACGTGGCCCTCGTGTCACCGGACGGCGTCTACTCGTCCGACGGAAAGGTGTTCGCGGACCTATTGTTGACCCTTCAGACGCAACCTGCAGACGCGCCGATCAAGGACAGCTGGTTGGACTCGTTATCGCAGCTCATCTCTTCAAGACTCTACGACCTCATCTTCACAGCCCTTCTCTTCTTCCTTTTGCCCACGACCCTAGCCGCGCTGTCGTTAGCGACAACACCCTCTCTGTGGTTTCCGTATCCGTTGAACGTCGTCGTGACGGTACTGCTACTACTGGTCTCCGTGTACGTCATCAGGAGATATCTCAGAGAGAACCCATTGCGGTAGTGTAAGTTTCGTCCTTGTTTCCGAGCTGGTTCTACGATTACCGTCTCCATTTGTATCGCATTCGTAATCAGAAACTTGAAGAAGGTATAGGATTGTATTGATAAAGTAAGTTCTGGAGATCCTCAGTATACAGTTAAATTAGGGAGGATAATGAAGTCCCCGAGCTCCATGAACTGGCGAGGTGATAGGTGGCGCGGCATAGAACGGCCTTACTCCAGAGAGGACGTTGAGTTGCTCAGGGGTAGCTGGCCGTCAGACTGTGTCGTCGCGAGGGAGTTATCGGAGAAGTTCTGGAGTCTCCTCAAGTCTAGACCCTACGTATTCGCGATAGGGGCTCTGACGGGTGGTCAGGCAATTCAGATGATCGATGCGGGGTTCGAGGCGATCTACGTCAGTGGATGGCAGATAGCCGCCGACGCCAACGAAAACCACTCGATGTATCCCGACCTCGGTCTCTATCCCAGCAATAGTGGCCCCACACTCGTGAGGAGGATCATCAGGGCCCTGAGAAGGGCAGATCAGCTGAGGGCTTTGGAGGGCAGGAGAGGTCCGGACTACTTCGTTCCCCTCATCGCAGACGGGGAGGCCGGGTTTGGTGGTCCTTTACACGTCTTCGAGTTGGTGAGCGGTTTCTTGGAGGCCGGTGCGGCGTCCGTTCATCTGGAGGACCAGCATCCCACAGAGAGAAGGTGCGGCCATCTCGGAGGTAAGGTGCTGGCTCCACTCAGCAACTTCAAGAGGATGTTGGTGGCTGCAAGGCTAGCCGCCGACGTTTTGGAAGTCCCCATGGTCCTGATAGCGCGCACCGATGCAGAAGGTGCCTCCTACATCACCAGCGACCACGACCCTGTCGACAGCAAGTACATTTACGGTGAGAGGACTCCCGAGGGTTACTTCAAGTTCAGAGGGGGGCTCGACGCGGCAATAGACAGGGCGCTAGAGGTAGCGCCACTCGCTGAGCTCGTGTGGTTCGAGACGAAGAGGCCGAGCCTTGACGAAGCTAAGGAGTTCGCGAAGAAGTTTCTCTCGCGTTATCCGGAGAAGATGCTCGCGTATAACCTCTCGCCATCCTTCAACTGGAAGAAGACGCTGAGCGATGAGGAGATCGCTGAGTTTCAGAGCGAACTGGGGCGGATGGGCTACAAGTTTCAGTTCATAACGCTCGCAGGCTTTCATGCGCTCAACGCTTCTATGTTCGAGCTTGCGAAAGGACTCAAGAGGGAGAACATGCCGGCCTACGTAGAACTTCAGGAGCACGAGTTCGAGCTCGAGAGGGACGGTTACAGAGCTGCAAAGCACCAGAGCTTCGTCGGTGTTCATTACTACGACAAACTGTACGACGTTATTACCGGCGGAGAGGCGTCGGCGAAGGCCCTTGCGGGCTCTACCGAGTCCGAGCAGTTCGTGAGCGATCGAAACGAACGTTAGAGCTCAGTCCGCATACGAGCGCGCTCTCCTCCTCTAGACTGCGAAAACGCTGATATTTGGCTGGAGAAAGGCGTGACCGTGCCGGAACCAGTTTTCATCAGGGCCAAGAGGGGGCTGATTGCGGAGAGGGCTGTGGTAGTGGGGGATCCTGCGAGGGTGAAGCAGCTCTCCGAGCAGCTCGATGACCCCAATCTCGTCAATGAGAGCAGAGGCTTTCTCACGTATACTGGTAAGTTCGAAGGGGTGCCGGTAACGGTTGCGTGTCACGGCGTCGGTGGAGCGTCGTCTGCTGGCGTCGTCGAGGAGTTGATCATGCTGGGGTCTAAGGTCATCGTGAGGTTGGGCACGACCGGTGCGTTTTTGGAGGGGATGAGGATCGGGGACGTCGTAGTACCTACGGGTGCAGCCTACGTCGGCGGTCCGCTCTTGCAATACGTTCCCGACGCTCGCATAACACCTGTCCCGAGCTTCGAAGTTCAGAGGAGAGTCGTAGACGAGCTCACCTCGTCAGGGATTCGACCTTACATCGGACCAGTCTTCTCCAGCGATGCCTTCTACGCGGAGGACCCTGACTTCGTGAAGAAGTGGGTGTCTAGAGGTTACATCTCTGTCGAGATGGAGTGTGCTACGATATTTGGGATCTGCATGATGCGAGGCGTGAAATCGGGTGCGGCGTTGCTGGTCAGCGACAACTTAGTGGAGCACCTCCCTATGCATCACGCCGAACATTTGAGAGAGTACGTGAACAAGGTTGGCCGTGCCATCTTCAGGGCCATCATCTCGGTAGATACGTCGTCAGAGTTCCATCACAAATCGGCTCCGAATAGGGAAGAGGGGAGACCGTAGGTTATTTATTTCACTGAGCCTCCAACGAATCGATGTCGTTGAAAACTGTCGCTGAAAGGATTGCGGATTATGTAACGTCGCTTGAGTTCAAGGATCTCGATCCGCTGCTGCGAAAAGAGATCAGCAGAAGAGTTGTAGACTCGTTAGCCACGATGTACGGCGCTGCTTACGCTGAACCAGTCATCGTGGCCAGGAAGGTTGCCGAGAAGTTCAGAACTGTCCAAGGGTCATCTCTTCTCCTATCAGGTCAAAAAGTTTCACCGGACATGGCCGCATTCGCCAACGGTGTAGCAGTGCGGTACCTCGACTTCAACGACACTTACCTCTCGAAGGAAGCGCTTCATCCCAGTGACATGATTCCAGGATTGATCGCGTTGGGCGAGTCGGTCGGCGCCTCTGGGAAGGAGCTGGTGACCTCCATAGTGGCGGCCTACGAGGTTGCTTTAGCGCTTGCCGATACTGTTACGCTCAGGGACAGAGGATACGACCACGTCGCTAACATCGCGTTCGGTGCGTCAGCGGGTGCGGCGAAGCTGTTGGACCTCGATCACCAGAGGACCGTGCAGGCTGTCAACATAGCGGGCGTAAACGCAGCTGCCCTTAGGCAGACTAGAGCCGGCGAGCTGAGCATGTGGAAGGGATGCGCTGCGGCTTACGCGGCTCGACACGGAGTTTTCGCTGCCATGCTGGCCTCGGAGGGAATGACCGGCCCTTCACCGATCTTCGAAGGCGAGATGGGTTTCTGGAGAGTCGTTGCAGGGACCCATCCAAACGTCCCACCATTTGGTGGTCAGGACGGCCAGTCTTTCCGAACCCTTATGACCAGCATCAAGAGGTGGCCAGTGGAATATCACTCGATGTCCGCGGTAGAGGCCGCGGTAGAGCTCAGGAAGAGCATTGCCGATGTCAGCGAGATCAAGAGCATCGAGACCTTCACCTTCACGGTCTCGTATAAGATCATAGTCAAGGACCCGGAGAAGTGGAGACCGAGGACCAGAGAGACTGCAGATCACAGTCTGCCTTACATCACCGCTAGGACGCTGATCGACGGTGACATTTGGGTCGACTCTTACACCGATGAGAAGCTCAACGAGCCGAGGGTCTTAGAACTCCTAGCTAAGACGCGAGTCGATGTCGATCCGAAATACGACGAGATCTATCCGTCTGCGGTACCTAACAGGGTGATTCTGAAGACATCTGACGGGCGCACACTCTCAAAGGAGGTCATCTACCCCATCGGACACTACAAGAACCCGATGTCCGAGAGCCTGCTGTTCGAGAAGTTCATGAGACTCGTGAAGCCGGTGATCGGTGCTGAGCGGTCTGACCAGCTGTTTCGCACATCCACGTCAGTTGAGAACATCAGGTCCATCTCGGAGCTGACCGAGTTCTATCGAAAGTGATTCCGAATCGATTTAGGTGCAAAGACTATTAAGCACGGGATTATCTAATTAAAACGATCATGGAAGCACCTCTGAAGGTCTATAAGGGTTTGGAGGGCATATATGTCCTCGAAAGTGCCCTTTCCCTCTTAGACACGGAGAACGGGAAGCTGTACTACGTTGGTTATGACGTTGAGGAGCTCGTCGCAAAGAGCAGCTACGAAGAGGTCTCCTACCTTCTGCTGAAAGGGAAGCTGCCGACAAAGGCGGAGCTCGAGGCGTTCGTCGAGAAGCTCAAGGGAGAGATGCAGCTCGACGAGAAAGAGCTCGAAACAGTTAGGTTGGTGTCTAAGAGGTCGAGTGGGATGGATGCTCTGGCCGCTTACTTCGTTCTTACCGGACGGGGACTCGTCGATGACGGAAGCCCTATGGACCAAGCGATCAGGGCGATAGGCAAGGCTGGATCGGTGCTAGGGAACGTCATAAGGATCGACGGAGGCGAGGACGCGATGTACCCTGACCCGTCGTTGGGTGTGGCCGGGAACCTCATCTATTTGGTTACTTCTAGGAAGCCAGAGCCCTATCAGATCGAGTTTCTGGATGACATTCTAATACTCCACGCGGAGCACGGCGTTCCTGCATCGACGTTCGGTGCCGTTGTGGCGGCCTCCACGCTCAGCGACGTCTATTCCTCCATCGTAACTGGAATTATGACTCTGAAGGGGCCGCTACACGGAGGTGCGTCCGAGGCTGCTTATCAGCAATTCGTCGAGATAGGCGATCCTAACCGTGTCGAGGCCTGGCTCGAGAAGGCCCTGTCCGAGCGGAGACGAGTCATGGGCTTCGGCCACAGAGTCTACAAGATCTATGACCCGAGGGCGAAGATAGTCAAGGCGATGGCCGCTAGGGCGGCCGCGATCGCGGGAGGTCGTGTGAAGGCCCTCTACGAGGTGGCGTCGAGATTGGAGGAGGTGGCGCTTACCAAACTGGCCCCAAAGGGCCTCTTCCCGAACTTAGACTTCTGGACGCCGATGGTCTACACAGCCGTCGGTATACCACCCAATTACTTCACAGCCGTGTTCGCGGTCAGTAGGATCGTCGGATGGGTAGCCCACGTGTTGGAGTACTGGAAGGACAACAGGCTGATCAGGCCTCTGCACCTTTACGTCGGACCTCCAGCTGGGCAGAAGTACGTACCTATCGAGGAGCGCCATTAGATCAGCGCCCTCAGAAGCCTCGCGAGGAATTTCAGACCGCTTAGGGAGGGAAGCGACCTGAGGACCGACAGAGCGTGAAAGTCCATGTCTCCAAGCGCGGAGAGCTTCTTCTCGATGCCTGACTCAGCAGCCAGTTCGATCAGCACGTCCATGCCGACCTTGCTCCTCATCTGGTCTCTGAGGAACCTGGTAGCCTTCAGGTCGTAGTAGATCCATTTGGTCAACCTCCTGTACGTGCCGTCCCTGCCTTCCTCCAGCAGTGTGTGGACGTGTCTCGCTGCAGCCATGGCACAGATTCCTCCCATTACCACCCCACCGCCGGTGAGCGGTTTGGTTTGGCCTGCACAATCGCCTACTAGGACAGTCCGGCCTTCCAGACCCACATCAAGCGGGCCTTCGAGCCAGAGGGTGTGTATCTGATAGCCGAGCACCTTAGCTCTGGGGAACTTCTCGCCGGTGAACCTCTCCAGCGTATGCAACGTCTCGCTTCTCGAGGCCAGGCCTATCCTCGCGAGCTCCTCGTTCAGCGGTACCGCGTAAGCGAAGTAGTCCTCCAGATACCGCTCGAACCAGACGTAAACCATATCGGGACTTAACCCGTGGCCTCTGATCAGCGATTGGACTATTGGAATGGGAGAGGCTCTGACCGCAGGCCCGAAGAGCTTCTTCGTCAGCGACCGCTTCATGCCCTCCGCTATGACTACCGCGTCGAACCGGTGCCATCCTCCATTGAGGAGGAGTTGAGGGCCGTCCCTGAGGTTCACGCCGTCCACCCTTCGTCCTATCTCGATTTCTGCGCCCCTTGAGGCCGAGAGCTCGGCGAGGTAACGGTCGAGTTCCTCCCTGCTGGCCGCCACCGCGACCGGCGTGTGTCTCTTAACCACCAGCTCCTTACCCCTCGAGGACCTGAAGACAGCACCTCTCACCGAGTTCAATACGTATCTCGGCGTCCATGCTCCGATCCTCCGGAGGCCGTGAATGCTGTAGAGGCCCGCGCAGTGCTCTGGTCTTCCTATCATCTCGTCCTCCTCGAAGACCGTCACGTCATGGCCGTATTCCGCGAGCTCTCTGGCAGCTATCAGACCTGCGGGACCGCCACCGACGACCGCGACTCTTCCCACGGCCTTTCTCCGAAGGGGCTTGAGATTAGTGCTTCGAAAGTTCGCTTACCTCGTCGCTGCGATCGCGCACATTTCATGTCGTGAGCCGCTCTGTTCGCTTCCGGGTTGACTTTTGGAACGCCGAGGTCGAGGGGTCTGGACTACTCAGGGCCAGAACTGTGAGCGGAAGCTTAGCTGTGAGAGGCCTTTTGAGGTAGGCTACAATGGAGCATCTGCGGTTTTCCGTCGCGACTCTGTGGGTGAGGACGGAGCGATGATCCGGAGATAATATATTTGAACGAGAGACGGTCCCGAGTTCGATCGATCAACCCTTATGGCTGAGGAGCGTTCTGGCTGCAGTTGGGTGTCGACTCGGTGAGGATACCTAGGGCCCTCACGATTGCCGGGTCAGACTCTGGTGGAGGAGCTGGAATTCAGGCCGACTTGAAGACCTTCGCAGCGCTCGGTGTTCACGGAATGTCTGCCATAACTTCGATCACGGCTCAGAACACACATCAGGTGACAAGGGTGGTGGACCTAGATCCGGAGATGGTTGTGGAACAGATACGCGTCTGCGTCGATGACATCGGAGTCGACTCGATTAAGACCGGGATGCTCCACACTAGCTCGATAATTCGGGCTGTAGCGGCCGAACTCAGAAGAACCAGCGCCCCTGTGGTGGTCGACCCCGTAATGGTAGCGAAGAGCGGTGCGCCCCTTCTGATGCCGGATGCAGTCGAGTCGCTGAAGTTAGAGCTTCTTCCCTTGGCGACCGTCGTCACACCCAACGCTAGGGAGGCCGAGCGTCTCTGTGGGTTCGAGGTGAAGACGGTAGAGAACCAAGTGAAGGCTGCCAAGGAGATAGCACGACTCGGTTGTCGGACGGTTGTCGTAAAGGGAGGACACGTTCAAGGGCAAAAGGTGGTAGACGTGGTCTATCATGAAGGCGACGTCGTGAAGCTCGAGGGCGAGCGTATCGATTCGAAGAACACTCACGGCACGGGATGCGTCTTCGCCTCTGCGATAGCAGCTCACCTCGCCCACGGTCGGGAGATCGTTGAGTCGGTGAGACTTGCGAAGGAGTTCGTGACCGACGCGATAAGATATGGACTTGACCTAGGCCGCGGGGCCGGGCCTGTTAACCCCGTCTGGTCGACTCTCAGGAAGGCCTACATGTTCGAGTCGTGTGAGAGGGTGAGGTCTGCTGCGGAGTACCTCGAGTCCATAGAGGAGGGAGGACTCATGTGTCCGGAGTCGATGATCAACCTAGTTGAAGTCGTGCCTCACGGCGAGCGCGTCGAGGACGTAATAGGTCTCTCCGGTCGGATCATAAGGGTCGGGAGTAGGCTCAGAGTCAACGCTTGTCCGGTACCGGGTGGATCGAAACACGTCGCGTCTGCTGTCGTAACCGCGCACTCACTCGACAAAAGGTTCAGAGCCGGGATGAACGTGAAATTCGATCACGAGTTCCTCGAGGCCGCCAAGAGTCTCGGTTTCTCGGTTTCCAGCTATGACAGGTCCAGGGAGCCTCCTTCGATCAAGTCCGTAGAGGGTATGACGATAAGGTGGGGAGTCTCTGAAGCCTATAAGGCCGCCGGCAATGTGACAGACATCATATACCACGTCGGAGACTACGGAAAGGAACCTATGATTCTTATACTGGGTTTCGATGCTACAGATGTTGTAAAAAAGTTTCATTATATATTTAATAGGTACTTAACCAATAGGTCTAAGAAATGAATCTTGATATTCCGTTCTTTTATTTGTGATAATTTAACGGTTGGTTTTTATTATATCATCGTGCCAAATTGCAGATAATATAAGACTCCACAGTTATATCTGATCAGCACCGAAACAATACGGGGATTAGGCTTGCCCTCGTATGATATCATGATCGTAGGCGGTGGTGCCGTTGGGCTCGCAACCGCGTACTTGTCAGCGGCGAAAGGGTTCAGAGTTGCATTGGTGGAACGAGGTAACGTACTAAGCGGCGCTACAGGTTTCAGTGCCGGAATAGTCACGACTCAGTTGAGTCTAGAGGAGGACGTTAGGCTTGCTTTGAGGACGATCGAGGTTCTTGAGAGCGTTCAAAGGACTTCGGAGGTCGAGTTCATGGAGGAGACTGGGTTCGTGACCATCGAACCCTATTGGATGGTGGAAGAGTCGGCCAGAGTACTGTCGTCACAGAGCGTGAAATACGAAGTACTCGATGAGAGTGAGGTGCGTGATGCGGTTCCGTTCCTCACGATCAGGGATTACGAAAGAGGCCTCCGTACTTACAGGGACAAGGTGGTGGACTCAGATCAACTAGGAAAGGCGTACTCGAAGCTGTGTCGTCTGCTAGAGATAGATGTCTACTCACGGAGCAAGATAATTGAAGCGCGCAAGTCCGGAGACTCGATAGAGGGTATTGTGCTCGACAGAGAGGGACTGATACGCGCTGACAGCGTTGTCTTCGCAGCCGGTCCTTGGAACAAGACGCTAATGTCGGAGCTCGGGATATACGACGTGCCCACCGTGATATACAGGTGTCAGGTCGTTAAGGTCAAAACGGCAGCGCCGAATCGGTACGTTCCCTTTTACGTCGCCGAGAATCACCTCTACATGCGTAAGGACATCGGGATGACATCGATCGCAGGTAACGGTTACTCAAAGGTCGTAGAGAGAGTTGAGGACGCGATCGGTGCAGTCGAGATCGAATACGTCCATCACATAGTTGACCTGTTGTTGAAGAGAGTGAGGACACCGGAGAAGTTCTTCGTTGTTGGTGGATGGAGCGGTCCGTGTAGCTCCACTAGCGATGGCATGCCGCTGATAGGAAGGGTGCCGGGCACCAGCAACTGCTTCATTGTTGACGGTCTCGACGGATACGGCCTCATGAGGTCAGCTGGGGTGGCAGAGCTGCTCCTTGACTCGGTAACAACCGGCAAGGAGGTCGAATGGGCCTCTCCATCAAGGGAGATGGTCTTCAACGGCGACGAGGAGGTCGTGGAGCTCCACTCGATCTAATCAGGCATACTCCTCCTCTCCTTCAACAAAGAGACCAGCTGTCTTGCCCTTCTGGCCTCGTTGGTTACGTGAAGGACAGTCAAATCGTTGATGGTCACACGCTCTCCGCAAAAGGGGCACTTGTGGACCTTCCTTGCCCTAGTGACTGATATCCCTGAACATTTGAGGCACCTGACTACGTAGTAGAGGCCTCCCATGCTTCTCTCACCGTCTGTGGTGCAGGAAATAACCGTGCCCTGCTCGTGAGGGTCAAGCTTTAAGGACACGGCAATCTGTTCGGTGAAGTGTGGAAAGGCTCTGGGCCCCATGGAGGATGGGTTACATCGAGCGCGCCGTGAAGTCAGGAACGAGGGATGAGTGCGTCTTCTGTCAGAAATTCAACGGTAACGAGGACAGGAGGAACTTGGTCCTCATTAGGGGGAGGAGGGCCTTCGTCGTCCTGAACGCCTTCCCCTACAACACCGGCCACCTCATGGTCGCGACTGTTAGACACGTCGGCGACATCATGAGACTCAGGGACGAGGAGCTGGCGGAGATGATGAATCTGACTAGACTCTCAGTTGAACTGCTCAACAAAGCCTACAGACCTTCAGGTTACAACGTCGGGATGAACCTCGGTAAGGCAGCAGGAGCCGGGATCGAAGACCACATTCACATGCATGTGGTACCCAGATGGGTTGGAGACACCAACTTCATGCCTGTGATAGGAGATACTAAGATCTTGCCGGAGCTCCTCTCGGGCACCTACGATCGTCTGCTGGGATCCCTACCCGAACACTTCAGGAGGAATCTGAGGCTCTGAGCGTCGAAGCCTGAGTTCCTTTTCTGTGATGACACGAATCGCTTAACTTCTAGATAATTCACAAGGTGGAGAATGACTTCGCGCAGGACGGTTGTCTCTACGGAGAACGTTACCGCCGCGATAGACGTCCTCAACTTTCTCAAGAGCAGGTACAATTACAGAAAGCTCTCGAAGCTCTTCGGTATACCTCAGTCAACGCTAGTCAGATACCTTCACGGGAAGACGCTCCCTAGGCCTGCCATAGCTAAGGACATAATGAAGCGGGCCCTCGAGCTGGTCAGACCCGAAGAGCTGGTGCGGGAGTACCTCAGTTCTGATCGCGATCTAGGGCTCCTCCGGTTGATCTCCGATAGTATGGCCATAAAGGTGCTCGCATATCACGCGATTAGAACGTTCGAGGGGACAAGAGTCGTAGCTGCGGTCAACCTCGATCCTCCTGTGATTCCGCTCGTAGCGGCGTTCTCTCTCACTACTGGATGTGCCCTCGTGATGGTGAATGAGCGGCCCATGTGTGACGTCGAAAATTACGTCTGTGTCGCTTACAGACCAGCTGGCGATTTCTCCTCACGACACCTCTGGGTTCCGTCAACCATCAAACAGCACAAGGACGGCATAGCGCTATTCGCGAGTTCCGTCGACTCGCCCAGCCCTCTTACAGAGTTCTTTACCACGATTCAAGACCTCGGTATCAGATGCTCGGGGATCTACTCGCTTTACGCACGGGAAGAGGTGTGGAACTCCATCAAGTTCCCAGTCGGCTGCAGGAAGAGAGCAGTTCTCGTGGAGAAGTGATTCGGGCGGTAGGAATTCAGGAGTATTCGCGCCAAGTGTGTCCGCACTTCGTGCACCTGAAGAACTGCGTCATAGGCTCGTCAGCAGATCTCGTCTGAACGGTCCACCAGTAGGCCTCTCTGTTACCGCACTCGGGGCAGACTACGTCGGTCGACTTCGGATGGACCGATGACTCCTCAGCCGAGTCCTCAACTAATATTCCGGCCCTCTGTCTGCTCGTAGGTCTGTTGGGAGAGCGCAGCTTGATCTCGACCGTTCCGCCGACCTTCTTGTAGCCACATCTCTTGCAGACTAGGGCCACACCGCCGCTCGTCCGCGCCGTCGTCATGAAGCTGCCGCACTTCGGACAGAACTCCATCCCCTCTTCACCCATCCAACTTGACTCATATATTTGCCTGCACGGCAAATCGTCGGTCGCTGCCTTTGCGTAAGTTTATCTTACCGGAGAGCCACTTGGTCGGCGAAAGGCTTTGAGGATGCACGCGAAGGGAAGGTTCGTTCTCAGCTCTCAACCGGCCGTCGACGTAGCGGGGCTTGAGAGGGTGGTCGGCGAGGTCAACGCGGCCCTCTCTAAGGGCGTCTCGCCGGAGAAGGCTGCGGAAGGTGCGAAGCTGATCAGGTTCGAGATCAGGGGTAACGAGGTGGTCTTCGAGGTCGAGTCTGGGAGTGCCGTGTGGGCGACCGACGCTGTTCTGAGGGCGAAGAACGCGCTCGCTGAGGTCATGGGGAGGTCTTACAGGGTCGGGGTTAGAGGGACAGTTCTGGACGAGCTGACGGTTCAGCTGGAGAGGGGGTTCGACCTGCAGAGGGCCGAGAGGGAGCTCGAGGGGGTTGCTGAGGTTGAGGGCCGGAGCGGGGTCCTGATGGTGAGGTTCACCGGTCTGACAGAGAAGGAGCTCCAGGACAGAGTCGTTGAGAGAGCCATGAGGAGGGTAAGGGTCGCTGCGGTGGCAGAGGAGATCGTTGTGCCTGCTACCTTTGGCACGGTCCTGAGGCGGGGCGTCGAGAAGCCGCAGAGGGTGATCGAAGACGTTGGTCAGGCCGCGGAAGCACGCGGGTGGATAAAGAGGTTCCCCGGTAGGGGTCAATGGATTTACTCGCCTCCAATGGCTTCCCTCGTCAGGTCGATAGTCCAACTGATAATAGAGCGGATCTGCGTTCCACTCGGTTTCCAAGAGTGGGTCTTCCCGAGGCTACTGCCGATGGAGGTGTTCCAAAAGCTCTCCACCTACGTAGAACACCTGCCAGAAGGGCTCTTCTACGTCTGCCCACCGCCCAGAGATCCCGGGGCCTTCGCGGAGTTCAAGCGCGAGTACTCGCTCCGGAGAGAGCTGAGGGTCGACCTTCTGAGGGGTGCTCTGGAGGACCCGAGGTACGTACTGGACGCGGTACAGTGCCCACCCTTCTACCAGTTCTTCAGCCAAGAGTACGTCAAGCTCGAGGACCTGCCTGTGAAGGCATTCGACGTGATGGGAGGATGGACTTGGCGCAACGAAGCTGGTGGAGTAGAGGGGATTGTCAGGACCAACGAGTTCATGAGGATGGAGATGGTCTTTCTCGCCTCTCCGGAGGACGCTCTGGAGCTCAGGGACTCGATCATAGACAGGACCGTTGAGCTCGTCGACAAGGAGCTGGACCTCGAGTGGCGGGTGGTCGCTGGCGCACCTTTCTACCTCTCTCCTGACGAAGCCAGAAAGAGGGTGATAGACGTCTCCACGTCAGCGAAGATCCCGACTCTTGACGTTGAAGTCTACATGGCCTACAGAGGAGAAAGGGAGAGGACCGACTGGCTTGAGATTACAGCCGCCACCGTACACCGAGACTTTTATGTTAACGCTTTCAGAATAAAAGAAGTGAAGGACAGGCCCGTATGGACGGGTTGTGTTGGTCACGGGATCACCAGGTGGGCTTCTGCGTTTCTCGCGAGGCATGGGTTCGAGTTAGACGAGTGGCCCAAGTCGATAAGGGAGAAGATGAGGTACGTTCCCACCGTTCCGAGAGTAGTGAGGTGATCGCTGTGGAGGAAGTCAGGGCTGTAACGCTGGAGGACCTTCTGAACGGGAAGGTGAAGCTCCACGTGCTGGACGATCTCGTGGGTGCGAGGGAGGCCACGATCCTCAGGAGGGAGTACCTCGAGCACCAACTAGGAGTTGATCTCTCCCCACTCGGAGCCGATCTACCGTTCGAGAAGATCGTGGGGCGTAACTGTGAGAACACCATCGGCAGCGTGACGATCCCTGTGGGAATCGCAGGGCCTCTGCCTGTTGAGGGCGAGTACTTCAAGGGAAACACCTACGTGCCCCTTGCAACGACAGAGGGCGCTCTCGTCGCGACCGTGAACAGAGGTTCGTCGGCCATAAGGGCTTCGGGGGCCGTGAAGGTGAAGCTGCTTGACGACAAAATGACCAGAGCACCTTCGCTAGAGACACCGGGCATAGAGTGGAGCCTCAGGCTCGTCAAGTGGATAGATGAGAACTTCACGCTCCTACGTGAGTCTTTCAGGTCTGCTACCGCTCACGGCGACCTTAGGGCGATCAGGCCGTTCGTCGCAGGCAAGTACGTCTTCCTCAGACTGGAGGCCACAACCGGTGACGCGATGGGCATGAACATGGTCACAAGGGCCGCGGAGCGAGTGGTCGAGGAGATAGTCTCTAGGCTAGAGTGGGTGAGGCACGTCTCCCTCAGCGGCAACCTCTGCACCGATAAGAAACCTGCGGCCGTCAACTGGATAGCGGGACGCGGCAAAACCGTCTCCGCAGAGGCCGTGATCAAGCGGGAGGTCGTTGAGTCGGTTCTGAAGACCACACCGGAGGCCGTGATGAAAGTCGTGGCTGCGAAACTGTACCTCGGTTCTGCGCTGGCCGGAGTGCTCGGAGGTTTCAACGCCCACGTAGCCAACGTGATAGCTGCGGTCTTCCTCGCGACAGGTCAAGACCTAGCGCAGGTGGTTGAGTCGAGTATGTCGATAACCTATGCAGACGTCACCTCCGGTGGGGACCTCTACTTCAGCCTCACAGTTCCGAGCCTCGAGGTCGGGACCGTTGGAGGAGGTACATGGTTGCCTGCTCAGCGCGCGGCCCTCTCCATAATGGGTGTAGCAGGGCCCGGCGACCCTCCTGGAACGAACGCAAAGAAGTTCGCTGAGGTTCTGACAGCAGCGGCCATGGCCGGTGAGCTCTCCCTAGTGTCGGCACTCTCGGCACATCATCTAGCGAAGGCCCACGAGCGTCTCGGAAGGGGAAGGAGACAGTAGGCCGTGTTAACGAGTCCTAGTGGGGCGGGCAACTCGTAGTCCTCCTTCTGTTTTAGGCGGGATCCGTCTTCTCGTGTCCACGGGGCTCAGCGGTGGCGCTCACGGCCCCGGCCACTTTCTCCGCCCGGGTCGCCCGTTTCATCCGCTCTCCAGTCGTCGTCGGCGGTACTTCCCGCGTCAACCCGCATCCGACTGGAGGGGTTCCGTTTCTGTGGCGTTGCCGAAGGTCTCCCTTCGTGCCTCTCGGCACCGGGCCCACCGCGGGAGGGAGGAACTTCCACGGGAGTTCCCCGAGGCCCGCCCAGTTGCCCGTCCCGCAGTAGAGAGTTCACCGCAGCGTATAAGTTTGAGGCACGGGTCAGACCTCTGACCTAGCTGGTGCCTCGCAGGATCCACCAATCAACTTAACGCTCTCGGCCGCCCCCGCGGGCTCTGAAACCTGGGCAGCTTCCTCGCCCTTCCTCCTCACCTTCACGCCTCGTAACTTAGCGACTATCTCCGCCACCACCGCGAGCGCCACCTCCTCCGGGGTGTAAGCCCCTATATCGATCCCCGCAGGCGCGCTCAGCGTCCCGATGAACTCCTCGCTCACCCCTCTAGACCTGAGCAGCTCTAGGTTCCTTGTGACGCGTTTCCTGCTGGCGACCAGTCCTGCGTAGCCGACCCTTCTTCTGGAGAGCTTCTCGAGCACTTCTAGGTCTCTTCCGCCCTTCGTGAGAACCACGACGTTGTCCCTCTCACCCAAGTTGAGGTCGTCGATGTCGAAAGAGAGGTCTGTTATTAGGACGTCCGGCTCCGCAGTCAAGGCAGGCGCGGGGTTTATCACGACCGTCTCGAAGCCCAGGATTCTTCCGAATCTCACGAGGGCCTCTTCGACGTCGTCCCTTCCTCCCTGCGCCACGATCACCAACCTCCTTTTCGGCACCCTCGGCTCTACAAAGATCTCCAGCTTACCTCCGCAGAAGGTCTCGACAAAGATCTCGTCCTCAGCAGACCTACCCGCAGCCATCTGGGCTATCGACTCCTCGGGACCGGCGAGGTGGACGGTGACTAGCCTCGGCCTGTCTTGCTTGATGGCCTCCATCGCTATCGAGATTATCGGGCCTTCAGGGCAGACGCCTCCGAGCGTTCCGTAGAGTACGTTACCGTTCTCGTCGATCACGACCTTGAAACCCGGTTTGCCTATGGAGGAGCCCTCGATCCTCACGATGGTCGCTATCGCGTAGGGCTTCCGCTCGCGCTCGAGCTTCGCTATCACCTCACCGAAGCCCTTCAACACTTCTTAGGACGGTGAGGGCGGTATAAAGAATTTCAAGCGTCGTAGCGGAGAACCCTCTAGGGACGCGGAAGGTCTCCGACAAGAAGTGGAGTTTAGTCTTAGCCCGGGCCGGAGTCGAACCGGCGTCTCCGGGTCACCTCTCCCCAACGGGATCCAAAGCCCGGAATCCTTGGTCCTCTGGCCAGTTTGACCGCTAGACGACCGGGCTACCATCGATCGAAGGCACCGGGTTGATTTAGACCTTTACGACCTCAAAGGCCTGTGTCTCTCAGCGCGATGATCTTCGAGGAGACCGAGAGCATGAACTCGTCGACGAACCTCAGTACCGATTCTTGATAGGCGTCGAAGCTTGAGGGGTACTCCAAGGACCACCTGAGTATCTGCTCTAAGCTGGCACCGGCTGGCGGTTGGCGCTGGAGCCACCTGATGTAATCGATGACCCCACCGATGTTGTTGATTATCCTGTCTACAGACGGGGTTAGCTGGGGGTCGTATTCAGCAACGGTCGACTTCAGTCCGGACCAGTAGTTGGTGAGGAAGATCCTCACCTGTGTCTCGTTAATCTGTCTGATGTCCGTGATTCCGACGAAGAGGAGCTGAAGGAGGTTGTCCCTGCCAAAGATCTGAGTGTAGATCGGGACCGCCTTCTCGAGGCTCGAGATGATGGATCTAGCCCTCTCGACTCTCTTGTTGATCTCGGTTGATCCTGCTTCAGCAGCTCTCAACCTGTTTTGAAGCTCCGATACTGAGTTGCTAATTGTGGCCAAGTTGGTCTGTAGCGAGTTCACCCTCACCATTAGGTCGTCCCGTTCTAGCCTCAACTTGGAGAGCTGCGCGTTGAGCGACTCGATCTCGCTGCTGAGCCGCTCGTTCAACGATCTGAGCTGCCTGAACTCCTCGAGGACCTCATCGCGGCCGGTGTTGTATCCGAGGAAGTACCCCGAGACCCCCAGCGCGAACGCGACGACTACCACAGCCGCCAAGAAGACGGTTCTGCTTACCGACCGAGTCATGTTCCCTGTCCTCCCTCAGTCCCCTGTCTGGTCCAATCTTTACCGCCCTCAGTATCTCTGAGCTTTGTGAGTGAGTCGTGAATGATGATCGCCATCGCGATCAGTCCGACGGCCAGAACCCCCATGCCGATCATGCTCCAAGCTTCAGCGCGAACGTCTCTGGGTTCGATCATCAAGGTCCTGAAACTGACCGTCTGCATGGTGACTGTTGCTCCTGGTACAGTTACTGTGAGGTATCTGAACTCCGTGACTGTTGAGGTGACCGTGACAGCCGGTTCATCGAGGATCGAGATCTCGAGCGTGTACGCTCCTCTGGAGGGGCCGAACGGATAGACTACGACGTAGTGGGGGCCCGAGCTAACCGCCTTGTAAGAGACCCGCTCGTAGAAGCCGATCGGTCTGGTGCCCGACTCCAACGGATCCCTCTCCGGCGAGAAGAGCACGAAGTCGAAGTCCTGGTCGGTTGGAACCCTGACCACCACGAACAGCGTCTGACCCTTCGTGAGGTCGACTCTGAAGAAGTGCAGGTCGCCGGGTTGCAGGTCATAGGTGTAGGATCCAGGCTGAAGTGCCGGTGCGTTGGCGAAGGAAGTTCCCGGAGGTGGTCCTGCAGCGTACGAGGTACCCGTTAAGGCCAGTTGTAGCAACAACGCAGCTATTGTTCCGAGCATCACGGGCTTACGCATGTTATAGTCATTATTCGTTACAGGGTCTGACATAAAGGTTGTCAGGAGGGCCCCACTCGCGAGGCGGCTCTCACAAACGCCTTACGCTCATGCCCTCGCTGTAACCCTGATCGGTCATCGCCGCGACTTAAGTCGACCTTCTGCGGATTTAACGATTCAGCGAAGTGTAGGAAGGTTAATATTGTTTGCAGCGGTTAACTTTCAGGGATGTCGGGGGTTCTGGTGAGGGCAGTAGACCTTCACGTAGGTTACAACGGAGAGTTGGCGCTGGAGGGCGTTGAGTTCGCGGGAGCTGCTGGAGAGATGGTTCTGCTGATGGGCCCTAACGGAGCCGGAAAGTCGACGCTTCTCAAGACGTTTGTCGGTCTGATAAGGCCGACCCGTGGCTCGGTGGAGGTGCTTGGTAGCGATCCGTGGGTCGACAGGTCCGTGAGGCGGAGGGTGGCCTACGTTCCGCAGCAGAGGGCGTTGGTCCTGTCGTCTCCGCTGAGGGTGATAGACTTGGTTGAGATGGGTGCTGGCGTCTCGCGGGTGCGCGGTCACCGGGCCTCTTTTGAGGACGCGATGGAGCGGGTGGGTGTCGCAGGCCTTCGCAACAAGAGGCTCTCTGAGCTCTCTGGAGGGCAGCTCGCTAGGGCTCTCATCGCAAGGGCCCTCGCTCAGGACCCAGACGTCTACCTGCTCGACGAACCCTTCGAATCGATCGACAGGCCAAGCGAGGAGGCTGTGATCTCTGCCCTCGAGGAGGAGAAGCGGAGAGGCAAGCACGTTTTGCTCTCCGAGCATCACGTACCGGACCCAACGCCGTTCGACAGAGTCCTGCTACTGAACAGACGCGTGATCATGGTCGGGAAGCCCTTTGACGTCCTCACGGATAGGAGGCTGCTCTTCGAGGCCTACAACGGAAAGTGGTAGCTCTTGATCACGCTCGTCGTGGTGCTGGCCGCAGCTGTGCTCTTCTTCAACGCCTCTGATGTCCAAGACCGTCCGGTAGTTCTAGTGACGACCGAGGTGCTTGCGGAACTGGTGAGAGCGGTGGGTGAGGGAGTGGTACTTGTGGAGAGCGTTCTCGGTGAGACGAGCTCATCGACTTTCAGGATGAGGCCGAGCACGGTCGAGAGGGTCCTCAAGGCTGATCTCTTCCTCTACATCGGTTACGGTTCAGAGGCGAGGGTCGGTGAGCTGGCAGCGGTAATCAGAAGAGGTGCGCCGACCTACAATCTCGCCGAGGTCATGAATATCAGCGAGGTCAGGACAGCCTTCTGGATCTCGCCTAAAGGAGCGGTGCGTCTCGTTGACGCTGTAGCTACCCTCCTCTCGCATCACTATCCTCACGCATCTGAGAGGGTCGAGCTGAACAGACGGCTGACGATAAGCGAGCTCACACAGCTGGACTCATGGGTTAAGGAGGTGTCCCATTCGATCGGTACTGGGTCTGTGGTCGTCACGATAAGGCCGTCACTCAACGACCTCCTCGAAGACCTCGGAGGCGTCAGGCCTGTAGTCCTCACGGAGGGGTTCGGGGTTTACGAGCAGCAGCTGTTCAAGCTCAGGGAGGTCGTCAGCGCGATGGAGAAGCACAGAGCTCCGATGCTCGTGGAGGCGGAGGAGGAGGGTACGACCCTCAGAGAGGTGATCGTGAACCTGGCCTCCAGAGCTGGGCTCGAGATCGGCGGCATTGTGTACTATGAGAGGCTCGATTCAGAGAGGGGAATCCGGACCTATGAGGACCTGATCAGGTGGAACACCATGCAAGTAGCTCAGGCCCTCAGCTCCGCGACGGGGCGCCCGCGTACCGATTCGTTCCTGTCGCTGGTGGCGATTGGGCTCCTAGCGCTGGTGGCCGTGACTGGGACTACGTCTCTGGTCGGGAGCTTCGCGATGATGCGGGGCTGGGCGATACTCGGTGACGCGCTTTCTCACGGGGCAATCGCGGGGCTTGTTGCAGCCTACGTCATCGACGCTGACTTCTATCTCGGCGCGCTTATCGCGGGGCTGCTGGTGGCCCTTTCGGTCTCTTACATCGAGCGGAGGACGAAGCTGAGAGGCGACGTGGCCATCGCGATCACCTTCACTTCGATGCTCGCCCTAGCGATCGTGATGCTCTCCATGGTCGGAGGAGCTACACTCAACCTAGAGGACGTGCTCTTCGCGGACGTCTTGGCCGTATCGGACGAGTTCCTCGTCAGGTCGCTGCTGCTCTCGGCGATCTCGATCGCAGTTGTCCTCTCGGTGAGGAGGCCTCTGATGATTTATTGTGTTGACCCCGTTTACGCCGAGTCCATCGGTCTCCGAACCTCTCTCCTCCACTACGGCCTGTTGGCTCTGCTCTCGGGCACCGTGATCACGGCTTTCATGACCGTCGGTGCGATTCCGACCGTGGCCTCCTTCATCATCCCCCCTGCGACTGCTTTTCTCCTCACGAGGAGCCCGAAGTCCTACATCGCGGTATCAGCTGTCATACCCGCTCTCTCGGCGTTGGGTGGTTTAGGGTTGGCTTACGTCCTCGACACGAACGTGGGCGCCGCGACGGTCTTGGTTTACGCGGCGGTCTTCGTTGCGGCCATGATCACCCGGAAGGCGAGCTGACCTCAGCCCTCGACTATAGTGCCAGCCTCGCTGTGAAGTATGGCCCTCTTCACGTTCTCGGGGTTCGTGCCGTCGACGAAGAGCAGCTTCGCCTTCGACCTCTTCAGGACCGTCAAGCCCACAGAGTCGATCAGCTTGTACTCTCCGGCGCTGTGGGACACAGATCCCAACCTAGCGAGTAGCTCGTCGTAGGTCATCCGCGGTATCAACTTCGCGTCGGGGTGGCGCTTCGGATCTCTGTCGTAGACTCCCTGAAC
Source organism: Candidatus Calditenuaceae archaeon (assembly GCA_025058055.1). Taxonomy (GTDB): domain Archaea; phylum Thermoproteota; class Nitrososphaeria_A; order Caldarchaeales; family Calditenuaceae; genus Calditenuis. Next base: position 57,592 of record JANXEU010000028.1, on the reverse strand, counting down.
GTCCGTTGCGACGATCAGCCTCTCTGCCTTGATGGCGCCTGTGCAGATTGCTGAGACCGCGAAGGTTGACTGACCAGGCCAGAGACCTCCTGCCACGGCGATGCTCCTGACCGCGAGGGCCCTCCTCAGAGACCCGACGTCCCCCACGACCTCGGGATAAGCCAATTCCTCTAGGGCCAGCAGCATCAGCGTCGCGTGAATTCTCGTCACGGCAATAGCGATCTCGTCGCAGGTCACCTCGTCGGCACCGAGCGACCGCGCTGCCTTGATGTAGTTCCTCGCTGGCTCACCACCACCCATCACCACCACCCACCGGTCGGACCCATCGTGGCACTCCTTGATCGTACGCGCGTAAGCTTTGATCAGGTCGACATCGGGCGAGTCTTTGGCGAAGAGGTGTCCTCCGAGCTTGACCACGAGCGGCAACTCGGTCTTAGCATCATTCTGCTTAAAGAAAACCGTGCTTCAGTCCGGCGGCAGCCTCGCGGTGAGGGCTCTGTCGAGGGCCACCATCCCTCCCAGTGCCGTCACCCTCTCAGATGCCACACCCCCTGCCCCCACTACCCTGAGCCTGTACCTACCTGACTCGGCGCCCCTCAGGACCTCGTCGAGCTCGGCGCTCTCCAAGTTCCTCCAGATGTGATCCTCCGCGACCAGTATCAGGCCGGCCTTCCCCTCTCTGGTCATCCTGAGCACGTCGACGGGCCCGAACGCTGACGATCCGGGTTCCTCGAAGGCTAAGTTCAGAGCCCTCTCCACCAGCAGGGCGTCGTAGAGCGGCCTCAGGTCCTTTCCAAGCCCCCCTCTCCTGATGACCTCCAGAAGGCCCTCGAAGCCCCCCACCGAGACGGGGACCGTTCTCTTCAGCACCTCTCCTCTTGAGGACAGGGCCCTTCTAAATTCACCGGCGATGCCGTCGACGAGCGATTGAGGTGCCACCACGACCAGCTCCGAGGCTCCGAACCTCTCCATCGCGTCCACCGCCGCGTCCTTCATCTCGTTCACGAGTGACTCCCTCCAGTCCGGCTGTCCCTTAGCACCCGGATACTTGGGCCCAGAGGTGTTCTCCGAGGTCTTGAGGACGGTGTACCCCTCGTTGTTGATGAGGACGAGCGCAGCCCTCTCGTCGTCGGCCGAGAGCACTAGCATCGGCCTGCCACGCCTCTGCCTTCCGGCCTCAGCTAAAGCGATCAGCCTCTCGAACCTCTCTCTCGAGATCACCTCGATCTCCTTCCCCCTCTCGACGTGAATCGTGTGGTGCTTCTTCAGGAGATCCTCGTGCCCCGTTGCCTCAACTATCTTCCCGAGGAATGAGATGCGTCGTATCCCGGGATCCGCCGACTTCCTCTCCACCTCGATGCCGATCCTCAGGGGCACCCTCTTGCTGTCGACCTCACCGGACGCCCTCTCCCTCTTGAGCTCCCTCGACGTCTCCGCGAAGACGAGGTCTCCGCTGTCAACTGACCTGTATAGGTTGATCAGGTCCACTCCCGACTCCGGGACGAGCCTCACGGCCCTCCTGAGCGCGTCTACGGCTATGGCCCTCACATCCTCCAACCCTGATGGCATCGCGTCGGTGATTAACTGATTCCGGTTGAACGTCAGAGCAGAATAAGGAAGAGTAGGAACGGAGGGACGGTCGCTGCCGTTACGAGAAGGCCCACCTTCATGAACCGCAGATAGGAGACGGTAGAGCCGTACCTGCTTTCGAGGACCTCTAGGACGATGACGTTAGACGCTGCACCCAGTATCGTGATGTTCCCTGCGAGGGTGGCCGCGGCCGCGAGAGACAGCCAGACGTCAGTCTCGGCACCAGTAACGCCGAGCTCCTTCAGCTGCTGTATCGCGAGCTTCGTGTACGGCACGTTGCTGATCAGCTGGCTCATAACCAGCGAGAGCAGCGTCAGTGAAGCGAGCCCTAAGGGCCCCGATGGGTTGTCTAACAAGAGGGCCGAGAAGACTGGTTGGAGCACGCCAGACCGCCAGATGCCCTCCACGGTGATGAACATCCCTATGAAGAACAATATCGTCCCGAAGTCGACCCTCGCGAGGACCTCTCTGGGGTTCTCCGTGAACGCTAAGAGCGCCGCCGCTGCCGTGAAGGGGATGAGTCCTCTGGCCGTAACGTGGGGTAGTCCCAGCGCTGCGTTGACGTCGTTCACCATGAGGGCAAGGACTGCAGCTCCACCGCCCACCGCCGCGAGCGTGAACTCCCTCCTAGACCTGATCGCCTCCCACGGTGACACCACTATCTGGGACCTGACGTTCGGAAGCCTGTAGAGCCTCATCATCAGGACGCCAGTTATCACTAGGGAGAGAAGAGTAGGGACCGTGAGCATCAGGAGGAACTCGGGGAACGGTGCCCTCATCCCAGATTGTATCGCGATCAGGACGTTCTGCGGGTTTCCTATGGGAGTCATCGTCGACCCGACGGTGATGGAGAAGCAGAGCAGCAGGAACGCGAACTCGTAGCTGCCTCCGAGGGCCCTTCCGATGGTGACGGCTATCGGCGGTCCCATTAGCGCAACCGTGTCGTTGACGAAGAACGCCGACATCAGTCCGAAGAGCAGAGAGGCGCCTATCGCGATGGACCGAGTCGTTTTGAGCATAGAGAGGAAGTAGTACGCGACGAAGTCCAACAACCCTGAGCGATCGGCCATCCCCACCAGCGCGAACATACCTATCAGCAGGGTGATCACGTCGAGGTCGACGAGGCTCATCGCCTCCTCCACGGGGACCAGATCTGTCACCAGCGTGACGGCGGTGCAGAGCATCATCACGGACCAGAGTGGGACCTTAGGGAACCTGCTCCTCATTATCGTCCCGCCGAGGAGGATGATTAGAACGAGCGCCCCCGATGCTGCGGCTTGGGCCGTCACTCAACAACCAGCGACGCACCTCATCATAGAGGTATCCCGATGCTGGACCTCAGCGGCGAGCTTCGTGAGCTGACGTCAGGAGATGGCAGAACGGGCTCTCAAGTTGACCGTAGCCTCCTTCTGAGGACTGGGTTCTCCTCAATCAGCCTCTTTAGTGCCCACGAGAAGCTCTGGTCCCCCTCAAGGATGATCTCCCTGTAGATGCCGGTCCTGCCGTGCTCCTGTCTCCTCCTCAGCACTCTGATCCTCTCCCTGAGGGCCCTCGGGTCGCAACCGATCAGCTTGGCCGCGAGATCCGGCGAACTCTCCGCTGGGAACTCCAAGTGACCCTCGTCCACCGGAACGACGACTGTAAGCGACTTGTTCATGCCAGGCACCCTGCGCTCCGACAGAAGGCCTCCAAGCTCGATCTTGCCCGCGACGGTGTAGAACTCGTGCTCTGACGGTAGCATCTCTATCAGCGGGAAAGAGATGGAAGTGAGCTCGTCGAGGTAGATGTACCCCTTGACGACGTATCCCGGTGTGGCTTGGACGACCATCCTCCTCGTGTATCCACCGAGCTCGGACTCCGCTATCACTTGGAGGAGCTCAGGGTTGACGATGTGAGGTATGAAGACGTCCACATCGCTCTCGGGCCTCACGTCGCCCCTCGCGACGCTGCCGTAAGCGATCGCGTCGGTCATTCCTTTCGAGTGAAGGGCGGACATGATGACGATCGCCCTCTCGCGCTTCATGGATAGGAGCTCCCACCTCGCACCGTCGTAGACGACCTTCCTGTAGGCCACCGACTCTAGGCCCACCGGCACTTCGAGGGCGCTGAAGTTGATAAAGCATGGCCCCCATCAGACGTGCGATGACGAAGCTCGTCAGGGCCCACGTCTGGATATCCGGTAGGGTGCAGGGCGTCTTCTTCAGGGCCCACATGAAGCGTGTCGCTGACGATCTGGGGCTGCGAGGTTGGGTCAGGAACCTCAGCGACGGAAGAGTTGAGGCGGTCTTCGAGGGGCCGGAGAGCTCGGTCCTAAAGGCGGTTGAGTGGTGCAAGAAAGGCCCTCCGATGGCGGTCGTGAAGGAGGTCGAGGTGAAATGGGAGGAGTACACGGGGAGCGAGAGCCGTTTCTACGTCAGGCAATAGCTTCTCCTGCAGAATACTGCTCAGAGCTTGTAGCCGATCTTCCTCAGGAACTCCTTCCGCTCCTTGATCTCCTCAGGGCCCTCAACTCCGAGCGGAGTTTGGCCGTCTATCACACCGAGGACCCCCCTTCCCTGTTCGGTCTCGGCGACGATCACTTGAACAGGGTTGCCCGTCGCGCAGTAGAAACCGACTATCTCTTGCACTTCCCTCAACCTCTGGAGGACGTTGATCGGGTAGGCGTTCCTGAGCAGTATAACCAGAAGGTGGCCGCACCCAAGTCGAAGAGCGTTCTCGACCGCGACCCGCTCCAGCTCCTCGTCGGTACCCGAGTGCCTCACCAGCCTCTTACCCGAGGACTCACAGAACGCTATCCCGAATTTTATCCCTGAGAAAGAGGTGACCAGGGCCTCGTGGACGTCCTCGACGGTCTTGATGAAGTGGCTCTGCGCGAGGATGAGCTGCACGCCCTCAGGGAACTCTACCTTAACGACGTGGAGTTGCACGCCGTTCTAACTCACGTCCAGAGGTTATACTTTGCGCGGCGACCAGCCCGGTTCCCTGGGGGCAGAAGCGCGTCTCGGATAGGCGTGTGGTCTCTGCTCTGCCGGCGCAGGTCGAGGCTTACAGAGAGAGGACGACAGTGGTCTGCGAGGTAGTGACGAAGTGGTCATGGTCGGGCCCTGAGCTACATCGGTTAGCTGGATCAGCGCCACTGCCTCCGTGTTCCTGCGAGTGGGGCCGGTGGGATTTGAACCCACGGCCTCTCCCGGACGCTTATCGCGTCTCCCGGGCCCAAGCCGGGCGTCCACTCCATGCTGGACTACGGCCCCACCGTCCCCCCACTTCGAGATCTGCTAAAAACCTATTCCGAGTAGGTCGGGAAAAGATGTGCCGAACAGTGACCGTTTTTACGCTGGAGCTCCGAGCGTTCGATTGATGCGGGTCTACTTGCTGTCGCACGTGTTGAAGGAAGACGATCCGGTCTATCCCGGAACGACGCCCCTGAGGCTGGAACAGGTGAGGAGCATCTCGAGAGGCGACACGTCTAACTCCTGGAGAATGAGCATGGGTAACCACGTGGGCACCCACGTCGACGCTCCGAACCACTTCGACGACACCGGTTTGAAAGTCGAGGACCTAAGAGTGGAGGACTTGGTGATCGAGTCGGGCCTCGTTGTGGAGGTCCCTAAGGCCCCAGGAGGATCGATCGAGGTCGAGGACCTGAGGGCCCACGAGTCGCGGATCGAGAGGTGTGGAATGCTGATGATCAGGACAGGCCTGCAGGCCTACAGATGGGGATACCCGAGCCTGTACTCCGGCGAGGGCGTCTCCCTTCACCCTGACGCAGCCTCCTACGTCGCGGCTTTCAGCAACCTCAAGGCTCTTGGCATAGACGCGGTCAGCATTAGCTCGCCGCTCCGCCGTGAGTTGGGAAGGGCCGCCCACAGGAGGCTGCTGGTCTCGAGGAGGTTCCTCATCGTCGAGGACATGGATCTGGCGGGGAAACCTATCTCCTACGACTACGTCATCTTGGCTCCACTCAGGGCGGAGAAGATCGACGGAGCACCGTGCACGGTCTTCGGGATCAAGCTCGACTGAGAGCTGATCGCCTCTTGACGTCGTAAGCGTCGCGAGTGTAAACGGCTTTAGCAGGGAAACCCAGCACGACAGAGTCGTCCGGCACGTCCTTCGTGACCACCGCGCCCGCGCCTATCACCGACCTCTTGCCTATCCTCACTCCGGCCACGATCAGGGCTCCGGCGCCTATCACGGCTCCGTCTGATATCTCGGCGCCCTCGAGGCGTTCGCTGGGAGGGTAGCGGTCGTTCATCACCACCACGTTGGGGCCCATGAAGACCTGAGAACCGACCCTCGTCAGATGAGGCAGATAGCACATCGACTGTATAGAGCACTCCTCGCCGATCGTGACCTCTCCGTCGAGCTGCGTCCCAGTCCCCAGTCTCGTCCCCCTGCCGACCTTACTGCCAGACCTGATCAGTACGTTGTGTCCGAGCTCGACTTCGTTGTTGAGCAACGCTCCCTCGTAAATCACGCAACCCCTCCTCACGACGCACCTCCTACCCAGTTCGCTTCCGGAGCTGACGTCATCGAGAGACTCGATCTCAGGCTTCGAGACCGAGAGGAGCTTCGACCTGGCAGGGTACCCTATGGTCGCCATGGAATCAACGATCGAGCCTTCACCGATCCTCGAGGGCCCTAAAACCACAGCGCCCTCCATCACTATCCCCCTCACAACGGCCTTCGGACTGACGTACCCATACACGGACAGAACTATGGACTTCGTGTGCTATTAAATGAGGACGGCCGCCCGCGAGCACCACGTTCACTGCCCATCGCAGCAATTCGGCACCGTGTGAGGAGGCTAATATGGGCGCCTTCGTACGATCTCATGGATGAGCAGTCGTGAACTGGCGAGGATTTTTGTCTCTAGGGCCGATGCTCAGCGGGTCGCTGAGAGACTGCTTGACATCGTCATGACTTCCTACAACGTAAGCCTCGTGACACCGGCTGAGGGCGAGGGGTTGGCCGCTGCCTTCGAATCGAACAAGCTCTCGGAGTTGGAGGTCCTAGAGCTGCTACTCGAGCTGGCCTATCGGACGGAGCCTGAGAAGTTGCGATCGCTGATCGAAGAGCTGGGTCAGCAGACATGAGAGTCTCCCTCGAGATTGCACCGCGTCTTCCCCTTTGGGCGCTGCGGATTCTGTCTTACCTAGCGGAAAAGGTAGGGTTCGAGTCGGTCTGGTTATCGGAGCACTACTTCAACAGGTCCTCCATCGTCGCGGCCACATACCTCCTCTCCCACCTGAGGCGACTCTCTGTGGGTGTTGGAGTCCTGAACCCTTACGCCACTCATCCTGTGTTGATGGCACAGGTCGCGGCCTCGCTGACAGAGGTCTCTCCCAGCAGGGTCATGCTTTGCGTAGGGGCAGGTGACGTCTCGGCTCTCGAGGCCCTCGGATACTTCAGGAGAGACCCTGTCAGAGCGGTAGGGAACTGTGTGAGGACGATAAGGGAGCTCCTGTCGGGAAAAGCGCTGAACGGTGGACTCAGGTTGGACTTCAGAGCCGCTTCGGGAGTTCCCGTTTACGTCGCGGCCCAAGGGCCCAAGATGCTCGAGCTCGCGGGAGAGGTGGGGGACGGTGTGCTCATCAACTCAGCGAACATGCCCTACCTCAGGGAGTCGGTCAGTCTGGTGAGGTCCTCCGCTGCAAGAACCGGAAGGAGCGTCTTCGTTGAGGCCGAGCTGCTCGTCTCGGTCCACAAGGACGTTAAGAAGGCCCTAAAGACCGTGAAACCGTACGTTGCAGTGATATTGGCGGGGTCGTCGGTCGGCTTCGCGAGGAAATTGGGCCTCGATGAGGAGCTCTTGTCGCGATTAAGGCAGCTCGTGAGAGCCGGGAGGTGGTTGGAAGTTCAGGAGGCGGTACCAGATGACGTTGCGTCCGCGCTCTCGGTCTCAGGTGATCCGCGTGACTTCGCTGCAGCGGTAGAGGAGTTACCGATCGAGGTACTGGATGGGCTCGTGTTGGGAGGCCCGATAGGTCCAAACCCGCGACCTGCTATCGTTGAGGTCCATCGGGCGCTTGCGAGTGTGATAGCTCGAGGAGCTCGATCAGCTCCCTGACTCTAAGCTTAAAGGCTTTAACCTCCTCCGCGGCCGGCGCTAAGCCACCGTACCTAGTGGCCTCGAAGGTTCTGATCAAGTCGTCGAACGAGCCCTCTGTCCCGAGTTTCGCGGACAGGAGCGAGACTGTCTCCCTGAAGGTCATCGTGCTCTTCAGTCCCAGGCTCTCGTCCCTCCTCAGCGCCATTATGAACGTTCGGCCGAGGTCAGTTACGTACTCCCTACCTGCTCCTCCGGACTGAAGCAGGGCCTTCACTTCAGCGAAGCGGTCTTTGGTGACCTCGGTCTCAGTCCTCGTCCTCCTCAAGGCCCTCACCATCTGAATTATGGCGACGGCGATCATCGCGTTTACCGCGACCCAGAACACCGGGCTGAAGAAGAACTCAGGCACGCTCAAGTGGCTGCACCAAGTGATCCATAACTAGCATAGGGATGTAGCTGTCGGAAAGTATAGTTGCCGCGATACCTGGCAGCTCGAGGTTAATCGAGAGGGTGGTCGGGGCTACCTCTCCTTCCAAGTTCATTGACTCGGAATCGAGTGTCATCAGGGACCTCGGTCTTATCGAGTATGGGAGCACGGATACTGCATCGGGTCTGCTCACCGGAGGAACTGCTCGTAACTCACCAGAGGTGGTGACGTAACGAACGATTGGGGGCGCCAAATAGAGGTCGTTGAGCCGGAAGACGCTGAAAGTGACGGTCAGCGTCGTCGTGCCCCTCGTCACCTCGGCCAACATCGTGAAGGCTTCAGGTCTCAGACGGACCTCGGTGAACTTCACGATCACCCGCAGATCCTTGTCGACCACAATGTTAGTCCGGAAGGGCACGAACCTCCCATCAGCCCAGTAGACCGACATACTGTGATTCCCTCTGGGTACCTTCAGTTTGACTTCGCCGTCGTATCCCACTCTCCTCACCTCGCTAGCGAGGAAGATGACGGCTTCTCCGGGTCTGGCCCGCCTCGGTTCTCCCCAGTCGATCGAGTGGAGCACTACGACCTCAACTTCGTGCAGAAGGGGTTGACCTGATCCTATCTCGATGAAGTAGAGTGCTGCGATGAACGGGTTCGAGCCACTGCCTATAGGCGGGGTGTTCGATAAGAGAAGAAGTAACGCAGCCCCTATGAGAACCGGTACTAACCTGTTTAGCTTCCGCACCTGTGTCTGTACCCTCATGCCCGAATATTTGCATTTCCACCGATGAGCATGTTGGACCCGATTGGCGTAACGATCATCACTAATAAGCGTCTTCGTCGAAGAAGTCGGGATGAGCGGGGAGGCGATCGCCGAGGGCAGGCTCGAAGACAACGAGAGGGTTGTGGTGAGGGGTGCTGCCGCGAACAGGCTATACAGCTGGGGATTCGGGGAGCTGGAAGAACCTGGGAAGCTGAACCTCACAGTTTACGAGGCAGCTTACTTGGCTGAGGAAGGGAACCTCGCTGTAGTCGATGAGGCTGGTAAGGCGCTCGATTTCCAAACGCTCGTAGGGCGCCTCTCCGGTTCCATCAAAGGCTTCTGGATCAACTACGTCGTCTATCGCGATCTCAAGAGAAGGCGTTATCATGTGAAGCACGGAGTCGTTCCCAGCCTCTACCTCATGGTCTACGAGAAGGGAAAGAGGGACAGCGCGAAGTACTTCGTCTTCCCGATGTTCGAGGGTTTCCCCGTCAAGGTCTCTGAGCTGATGGAGCTGATCTGGCACTCGAAGAGTGTGGGTAAGCAGCTGCTCCTAGCGATCGTCGACAGGCGAGGCGAGGTGATCTACTACACCTGCTCCGAGGTCTCTCCAACAAACGTAGTGTCCGAGAGGGCCAGCGTGATCGGGGACTGAGTCATGCGAAAACCGTCGGCATTGATCAAACTCACTAGGCCTCCGAACGGCGTGATGATGTTCGTGGCGGTTTTAGTGGGACACTACGTCTCCTCTGGCATGTTTCCAGACGCTTCTACTTTGACCCTCTCCTTCCTCACCGCGTACTGCCTGAACGGCTCATCCATGGCAGTAAATGACCTAGTCGATGTCGATGTCGACAGGGTCAACGCCCCAAACCGTCCTATCCCTTCCGGTGCGGTGAGTCCTTTCGAAGCGAAGTTGGTAGCGACCTCTCTGTGTGCCGTAGGGCTCTCTGCCTCTACTCTGCTCGGACTCGCGCCGAGTATCATCGCCGTCGTATCCTATGCGTTGGCACTCGTCTACAACGTCAGCCTTAAGAGAACAGGGTTGATTGGGAACATGGTTGTCAGCGTTACGGTCGCAGCACCCTTCCTCTTCGGGTCCGCGGTCGCGGTCGGTACACTTGATGTCGGGTCAGTCACCCTAGCCGCCCTCGCGTTCCTCTCGAGCCTTGGGAGAGAAATAGTAAAGGGAATAGCCGACATCGAGGGCGACTCCATAAGAGGGATCAAGACTGTTGCTAGGGTAAGAGGCGTGAGACATGCCTCTCTGCTCGGTGCAGGTGCTGTGCTGACTGCGGTTGCGCTCAGCCCTTTGCCCTTCCTCACGGGAACGCTAGGGTGGGCCTACCTTCCGGTCGTTCTTGTGGCGGACACGGGCTTCGTCTACTCATCGTACAGTCTGGTGAGGAGCGCGAGTCCTAGCACGGCTAGAAACGTGAAGAGTCAATACCTACTTTGGATGTTCGTGGCACTGGTCGCCTTCCTCGTCGGCTCCGCTACCCGTTGAGGGATCGATCCCGTATCCCTCGCGCTTCAGGAGGTTGTAGAGAGCGATCAGAGCAGCCGGTGCTGCGAGCTCGGTAGGTAACGTCACGTCCGGACAGAGGTCGAAGACTGCGGTCGCCAGTCTGAAGACGCCCTTCGGTATTCCCTCTCTGGAGCCGAACAGAAGGTTCACTCTCCTCGCGGTTGAGATCCTTTGAGCTACTTCCGGAAGCATCCTATAGATCTGCTCGCCCTCAGGCTCGAAGACGACGATCGGCTCGAATCTCCTTTCCAGCACTAACTGATAGAGGTCCTGAACCCTCACCGCGACCTCCTTTGGTCGTCTGCCGTAACTGCGCCTTTGGACCTCTAGTCTAGAAGTGATGCCCTCGAAGACGGCATCGATGAAGGTCGCGAGTTCCCTTGCCTCGACGGAGCTCATCGGAGCGATCACCAGCTCCCCAACCTCGAAGGTCTGAACGAACCTCCCTATCCTCCTCCCTACCTCTCTTGCTCCCTCAACCGACCCTAGGTAGGGCATCTGTATGACGGAGAGCCTGTTGAAGAACTTCCACGAGCTCGACTTCATGGGGCCCATCTTCCTCAGCTCAGTCTTTCCTTCCAGGATGGTGATCGCTGTCCTCTCACCGACCACCTCGATCGAGACTATCTTGTCCGGGTTTTCGAGGTCAACTCTAGCCCCCGTAGCCTGCTGAACTGATGCTCCGACCTTGGCGTTTAACTCTATGCTGGTGAAGCCCCTGTGAGCCCTCCTGTGAGTACGCACGGCAAAGCTCTCATGTGGAGCGATTCTCTCCCTCGACAAACTCGTCGCGACCTCAAGTATCAAATTGACGTCCGTGGGAACAACGACGGCCGGCCTGACGGCCCTTTCCACTTCTGGAACCTCTTCGTTGATGAGACGCAGCAGCCTTTCCGGATCGCTACACTTCTCCACTATCAATATGCCCTTCAGCCCGTGAGGAGATTGAGAGACGATCGCTTCTGAGTCCAAGAGCTCGATCTTCGATTTAACGAGGGCCTCCATACCGAGAGGCGTCTTCACTATCAGCATCATTCGCTATTGTATGACTATCCGCTCGACACCGAAGTGTCTCCTGGCCAGCTCGACCGCGGCCCTGAGGTTCTTCCCTCCCTTGCCGATAGCTTTCCCCTTCTCCTCCTCCGGAACTTTCACCCTTGCGTGAAGCCTACCTTTCCTCTCGAAGAGCTCAACCTCTGCGACGTTGGCGGGCTGCAACGCGTTCGCGATGAACTTCTTCGGATCGGAAGAGAACTCGACGACCTTGATCCTCTTCTTCTGGATGTTGCGGAGCTCCTGGACAGTCGTTCCTCTCTTGCCTACGGCCTTCCCAACGTCACCTGCGTTTACCACGTAAACTATCATGTCTTCGATGACGATGCAGTCCACCGGCTGAACGTTTGTGACCTGTTGAAAGAACGAGATGTACTGAAGTTCGCTCTCGGTTATCTTGACCGATTGCCGTCCTCCCTCTGACATCGAAGTCACCCTTTGCCGAAGCTGCTTGTGCCCGGGTCGATGACAGCGACCGTCGAGGCGTGGAACGGCTTCCCGAGGAGTCTCGATAACTCGCTTGAGCTAATTGCAGTGTCGATCAACTTAGCGCCCTTCATCGAGGTAACCGATTGAATCTCCTTCCTGTACCTCTCCGGACAGTCGCTCGATATCAGCACCACCGAAGCCTCACCACGCATCAGCGCCAAGTAGGACTGCCTGAAACCGAAGACGACCTTTCCGGTCCTCCGGAGAACCCTCAGCTCCGTCTTGATGTCCATCAAGCTTCTGCTCGGCCTTATTGACTCCGTCTTGCTTTAAAACGTTCTCTAAGAGTCACTACATCGATCGATCTTCTGGGCCTAGAACACCGCAAAACTCAAATCTGTGATATGGCCTGCGTCATACCGGATATGAAGCTCATCAGCGTCAAACTGCCCGAGGCCCTCGTTGAGGGCATGGACGAGCTGATAAGACGCGGAGTTTATCCGAGCAGGTCCGCGTTGCTGCGGGCTGCGGTCAGAGACCTCCTGAGGAGGGAGCTCTGGGGCGAGGAGGAAAAGGTCAGGTGAGACTTCATCCTCGAGGCTTCTGCGCAGTCGAGTGAAGAGTCGAGGTAGATATTGTGGGTTGCGGACTTCGGGGCGGTTTGATGCTGGAGATCGTCGACCTCTACGCGGGGATAGAGGGAAGGCAGATCCTCAAGGGACTTAACCTGAGGGTTTCGCAGGGAGAGGTGCACGCGCTGATGGGGCCAAACGGGTCAGGGAAGAGCACGACTGCGTACGTCATCATGGGCCATCCGAAGTATCAGGTCGAGAGCGGCGACATTAGGCTCGACGGCCAGAGCATTCTGGACCTCACACCGGACCAGCGGGCTAAGATGGGCATCTTCCTCGCCTTCCAGTACCCTCAGGAGATTACGGGCATAACGATGGCCAACTTCCTCAGGAAGTCCTTCCTCTCGATCTACGGCGAGGAAGGGAAGAAGGTGACAGCGTCACAGTTCCAGAGAAGGCTGGTGGAGCACTTCAAGGCGATGCAGTTCGATGAGACCTTCACGAAGAGGTACCTTAACGAGGGCTTCTCCGGTGGTGAGAAGAAGAGATCCGAGATAGTGCAGATGCTAACGCTCAAGCCCAAGATAGCGATCCTCGATGAGACCGATTCGGGGCTCGACATAGATGGTGTCAAGGTCGTCGCATCAACCGTGAGGAAGATGGTCGAAGACAGCAACATCGGAGTGCTTGTGATCACCCACTACGCGAGGATCCTCAATTACTTGAGACCGGATTACGTTCACATCATGTACGACGGGCGCGTTATCGTTAGCGGCGGCTTCGAGCTCGCCGAGGAACTGGAAAGGGTCGGCTACAAGGGGATCGAAGAGAAGTACTTCAAAGGCATGTGACTTGTACAGGGTCACCTCAAGAGCCTGAGAATAATTAAGGCGATTAAAACTAGAGCTGCGACCATGAACAGCGCTGTCGCTTGACCGTCAGAGACTATTATGGGGATTGGGCCGATTAGTAGGAACCCGAAGCCTGTCACCTCACCGCCGGATAAGGATACCATCAACGCTAGCATCGAGACGGCCACGATCAGAACGAGCAGCAAGGCTAGGATCGCCGCTCTCAAACCACGACCCCGAGTGCAATCAGAAGGATTACGAGGAGCGTTAGAGCTGCTATCACCAGCGTCCACCCGATCTTCCCCTTGAAGAATATCGGGATCGGCCCAATCAGCACGAGGCCGAAGGCCTCGGATCTGCGGTCGCCGGGAACCCTAACCGCTCTAGAGAGCAGCGCGATCGCTACGATTCCGAGTCCGAAGATGAGGAGGGTCAGACCGAGCACCAGCGTCTCGAGGTGGACCATTTTCATCACGTCTTCTCCAAAACCGCTTCAAGGGCAGCCAGCCCGACGTTCATCTTCTTCACCTTGAAGACCGGTCTCTCCGTCAAGGCCTTTCTCAGCGCCCTCCTGAGTGCGATTGAGGTCGGCCAGTAACACTCGTACACGATTGCTCCTGCGCCGTGTTTGAGCAGCCTATAGGCCTCGTTGAGCAGCTCCCTCTTCCCTCTGACTGAGATGAGCGCGTTCAGGAACAGGGCGACGTCGAAGTTCGACGGTGCCAGCCCGGGGTTGTGCTCGATGACCGGTGAGTAGAGGACCTTGAATGAAGGAACTGTTCCCTGCAGGAACGCCTCCACCTTCGCGCGAAGCTCTTCCCTGTTCACCAGCACGAGGAGCTCACCGCCTTTCCTCATCGCGCTGACGACGTCCTTCTCAACCGACGGCCCGGCGAACCCGAACTGCACCACTCTTCGACCATCGATGGGCAGCTCAGCGAGTAGCTCCTTCATACCCAAATTCTTATCACCTCAGTGGGCAGGCTTCACCTGATTGACAGGGATAGAGATGGGGAAGGGATAGGTGCTCTCGAGTAGCTCTAACGTGACCTCCTTCCTGATCCTGTCGACGCGCGTCACCTTGCCCGTGAACCCCTTGAAGGGCCCGGCCACTACCTCAACCGTCATTCCCTCGTTTATGGTCTCGATGAGAGGCCTCTCGACCAGATGAGTGAGCACCTCATCGTGGGAGATCTGGACGATCGCCTTGGACTTCACGTGCCTCAGCTCCCTCACGAGCACCGCCACTCTGTCCCTCTCTGTGCCTTCAACGAAGACGTATCCCTTGAGAGCCGGCAAGGTGACTATCGCATGGACGTCCTTAGAACCCTGTGGGATCCTACCCCAGATTAAATGGGCCACGTTTCTCTCTTGGCCCGCAGTGGTCCTAACTGCGTAGAGCTTTCCCAAGACTTTCACCCGAGTACCGCGAGGAAGATGAACCTGATCACCATTGAGATTAATCCGAGAAGGGCGATACCGATCAGCACTATTCTGGCTAAAATGAAGTACTCGTCCCTCGAGGGCTTCCTCGAGACCCTGAACAGGACGACGGTTGACCTGAAGAAGTCCCTGATCCCCATGCCGATCATCCTCCTCGAAGCCAGAAAATAAACCCGTTCAGTGCGTTACGGCTCCTCAACCCATTCGTGTGTGCCGTCGTCGAAGACCTCCTTCTTGAAGAGGGCAGGCTCCCTCTTGTAACGCTCGACCATCTCCGTCAACGCCTCCATGACCTCCCTTCTCCTAGGACCCATGGAAGCCACCAGCACGATCGGCTCTCCAGGCCGAAAAGACCCGAGCAGGTGCCAGATTCCGGCGTAAGTCAAACCGTAGCGCTCCTTCGCCTCCGAGACGATGCTCATCAGCGTGAGTTCAGCGTTCTCGACGTAGGCCTCCATTACGACCTCGGAGACTCTCTTACCTCTCCTGCTCGTGGATCTGGCGATGCCCATGAACGTCGCAAGAGCACCTGAGGAACCCTCGCTGTAGATCGACTCTAGGTCCCTGTAGACGGTCAACAGATCGATCGTGCCCTTCGAGTAAACGCCTGTCGCCGGTAGCGAGATGGGCTTTGACAGTTCACCTTCCGCCTGCGGCAAGGACGCTCACCCTTCCGGCCACCCTGCGGGCGAGTCCCCTGAAGACGTCTGCTGCCTCGGAATGAGGTGCTCTGACGATCACGGGCGTGCCGTCCTCGCCGCCCTCGAGTATCGTATCTAGCAAGGGAACCTCTGCCAGCAGAGGGACTCCTGCATCGATCGCGGCCTTCTTGGTGTGGCTCTCGCCGAAGACCCTGAACGTCCGCCCACAGCCCTCACACCTTACGTACGACATGTTCTCGACGATGCCGATGACGTTGACGTTCAGCCTCTGGAACATCCTCAGCGCCTTCATGGCTATAGTAACTGCCGCCTGTTGAGGGGTCGTAACGATCACTACGCCACCCAAGGGCACGGTCTGTGCCAGCGTCAGGGGGGCGTCACCGGTTCCGGGTGGAAGGTCAACGACGAGGTAGTCCAGCTCACCCCACGCGACCTCTGTGAGCAACTGTCTGACCGCAGATCCCACCAGCGGCCCCCTCCAGATGACTGGCGTGTCGTCTTGAACGATGAGGCCGAGCGACATCATCTTGACACCGTAAGGACCCTTCGCAGGCTCGAGCTTATTGCCCCTGACGTTCGACTCGTAACTGTAGTTCCGGATGAAGCGGGGGATCGTTGGGCCGTAGACGTCTGCGTCCAGAAGTCCCGTGGCCGCACCCGCCTCGGAGAGCGCTACCGCAAGATTGACCGAGATGGTCGATTTGCCGACGCCTCCCTTGCCGCTGGCTACCGCGATCACGTTCTTCACTCCAGGGATAGGGCTTAACCCCGGTGTCTGAGGGCGCACGCTCAAGACCCTCGACTTCACCTCCATGGACACTCTCTCGACGCCCTTCAACGACTCGACAGCCTGTAGCACGGACGACTTCAGCTCCTCGTTGAAGGGGCACGCGGGCGTAGTCAGCTCTAAGGTGAAGGACACGTGGCCGTCCTTGACGCTTAGGTCCTTGACCATCCCCATCTGAACCACGTCGATGCCGAGCTCCGGGTCCTTTACCTTCTTGAGGGCCTTCAGCACGTCCTGCTCGGTGATCCTCATTCGATTCGGAGAGCCGGTCAGATCTGATAAATCTGACATACTTACCCTTTACCGGTGAGGCAGCCCTGTACTCTTTCCTTGAGCATGAAGGCACCTACAACCGTCTTAGCGTCGCTCACCTCTCCTTTCAGGATCATCTCGATGAGTTCGTCGAGCGTCATAGTGACCACCTTCATGCCCTCCTCGTCGTCTTCGGGTGATGGAGGGCCCTTTGGCACGGCCCTTGCAAGAAAGACGTGCATCACCTCCTCCGTGTAGCCGGGGGCAGGATAGAGGGTCGCAAGACGTTCGAGGGATAAGGCCTGATGCCCTGTCTCCTCCAACAACTCCCTTCTGGCACAGCTCTCAGCGTCTTCTCCGGGCTCAAGCGTCCCTGCGGGGAACTCGAGGAGTTCTGAGTTCACGGCCCTCCTGTACTGCCTGATCAGGACGAGCTTGCCGTCCTCCCTCCAAGGCACAACCACCGCCGCGCCCCTGTGCTCAACTATCTCTCGCTCGATGACCTTCCCGTCTATAGCGATCTTCTCGACCCTGAGCCCGACCGTCCGTCCCGAGTAGATCCTCCTCACCTCTAGGACCCTGAGCCTCACGGCCGAGACGATTGAGAACCCACAGTATATTATTGGTGCGGATAGCCCTAAGCGGTCGTGAAACATCGTTTTTAGCTCCGTGGAGCATCATAGACTTGTGGAGCTTCCTGCTAGGGAGAACTTCGCCCTTCTTCCACCGTGGACAGAGATCGTGATGTACCTGGTGCTCCTGCCCTTCGCAGCGGTCTTCCTCTACGGCCTCGTGCAGAAGACTTCCGATTACGGCTGGGAGGCGATCAAGGCCGTACTCAGGAACCCTCTAGCGTGGATGAGGGGCGTTGTGAGATATGCGGTGGCCCAGAGGAGGCTCCTGAAAGAGATCGGACCGGGCGTGATGCACGTCGCGCTCAGCTACGGGATACTCGTGCTCTTCATCGGAACTCTGCTGGTCGCGATCGACTACGACGTCTTCGAGAAGCTCGGGGGGAAGCTCCTTCAGGGGACGGGCTATCTGGTCTTCGAGTCCGCTCTGGACCTCTTCGGGTTGCTGTTGATGTACGGTGTGATAGTTGCGCTGGTCAGAAGGTACTCGGGTGAGAAGAGGCTCAGGCCGAGGCTTGAGTACTACTCATACCTTTACGGTATCGCCTTCATCGGAGTGACGGGGTTCGTGCTGGAGGGCCTCAGGCTCTACGCCACTGATGTTCCTTGGGCCGGCCACTCCTTCGTCGGTCAGGCCCTCTCGACGTCTCTCTCGGCATTCGATGTGCCTGTAGCTCTCGCGGTCGACCTGTACTCGTGGTTTTGGTGGGCCCATGCGATCGTGGCGTTCGCGCTCGTGGCAGCGATCCCCTACACCAACCTTCTTCACACGGTCGTCGCGGTCTTCTACGCGGGCCTTTCGTACGCAGCCCCTAGACCTCCGGTCCTCGCGAAGACTCCCTTTAAGCTGGAGGAGCTCGATGTGGAGGCTGACGTTCGTGTCGGCTTCAGGAAGGTGAGCGAACTGGACTGGTATCAGCGCATGGGGCTAGACGCATGTACCGATTGCGGCCGATGTGAGGCCGCCTGTCCCGCTTTCGCCGCAGGCACTCCGCTGTCCCCTAGGATGGTCGTCCAGAAGCTGAGGTTCGAAATGTGGGGGTCGCGCCGTGACGGAGGGCGAGACGTCTTCGACTCTGGGGTGCTGACGTACGAGGAGCTCTTCGCCTGCACAACCTGCGGTGCCTGCACCGAGGTCTGTCCAGTGACCATCAGCCCAATGGAGTACATCTTGGAGGCTAGAAGGGCCCTCACTCTTGAGGGGAGGCTCGATAAGCGGGCAGTCGAGGCGTTGACGAACTTAGCGAGGACCGGCAACATGTACGGACTGCAATCATTTGCGAGGCAGGAACTGCTCTCCGAGCTGAGGGCAATGGGTGTCAAAACGGTCGATGAGTACCCCGATGCCGAGTACGTGTACTGGGTGGGATGCCTCTCCACGTTCGACCGGAGGGCTCGGCAGATCGTCGAGAAGCTGGCTGAGGCCCTCATGAGAGCTGGCGTGAGTTTCGCGGTTCTGGGCCCCCATGAGTCCTGCACCGGTGAGTCCGCTAGGAGGATGGGTGAGGAGGGCAGGTTTCAGGAGATGGCTTACAGGAACGTGGAGACACTCAAGTCCCTGAACGCGAAGAAGATACTGACTCACTGTCCACATTGTTACCAAGTCCTGAAGAACGAATACAGGGAGTTCGGGCTCAAAACGGAGGTCGTTCATCACTCCGTGCTCTTGGGCCAGCTCGTGAGGGCCGGCAAGCTCAAGGTCAGAGAAGCCATGACGGTCACCCTGCACGACTCCTGTTACATCGCTCGGCAGAACGGCATAGTCGATGAACCTAGGGCAGCGATCGCCGGCGCTGATCTGAGGGAGATGCCCAGGAGGGGGAGGGACACGTTCTGCTGTGGTGGAGGCGGTGGTAACTACTGGTACGAGGTCAAAAGGGTCAAGCGAGAGAGCGTTCAGAGGGTCGAAGAGGCCATGAACACCGGCGCGCAGGTCATCGTCACGGAATGCCCATTCTGCTTAGCGATGATTGAAGACGCAGTTCGGGTTATAGGCGCCGAAGGGAAGGTTAAGGTTAAGGACGTTGCCGAGCTCTTCTGAGATGCTAGAGTATCATGATTAAAAGTGCTATCAGAGGTATCTCGATCAGTATAGCCCTAGTCACCAGCGGGTAAACTTCGTTGAGAGTCGTCCTGAAGTATTCCGATGAGAGAACGAAGCAGCTGTGAGTGGGGCTCAACATGACGCCGATGTGGCCACCCGCAAAGGCCAGCGCGACCATGTATCCATCGAGGAGTCCAAGCAAGGGAGGGAAGGTGAGCGCAACGAATGCGAACTCTATTCCGGTTGCCAAACCTATAATCAAGGGTACCGTGAAGACAGCAATCGGCCCATAGGGCCCCAGCATCTCGGCGAGGTCAGAGTTGAGACCCGTCGCTATTATGTAGTTCGAGAAGACCAGCGAACCCACTATTATCATTATGACGTTCAGGTTGGTGCCAAGCCTGAGGGCTTCCTTGAACTCCCTGAAGCTCATCCTGCTCTGAATCACGTAAGCTAGCAGAGTCAAACCTATCGCCAGCGGCAGCGGCAATAGGAAGGAGAGAATCGCTACCAACCCCAGCGGCCAGAGCGATAGTAGGTCACCGAGTAATCCGGAGTCGTTGGCTGGAGAGAGCTTCGGCATTAAAATGACCCCCGCGATAACCGCGGCCAGAGCCGCGGGCCAGGTCCTCGAGATCACCTCGGCGACGCTCACGTGTAGCACAGCAGACGCTAAGATGACACCTTGATACAGCGGCCAGATCGAGATCCAGATGTGCCTCCACCAGTAGTTGATGAACGTCCTCGCTTTCTTATCCATGTTCACCCTCTCGTAGAGCTGATCTGCGATGGTCGCCGAGACGTAGGCCCCTCCTGGCATGGGGAGTAAGCCGATGGTGGCTGGGATCCCGATGGCCGCGGCCCTCGTCCCCAACCTAATCATGCCCCTGTAGATCCGCTCGCCGTCTCGCCTCATGGCTTGTGAGAGGGTCATGGAGAAGATCAAGGACGTCGCGACTTCCAGCATTCTCTGATTGAAGGAGGCGATCGTGGCGCCCAACAGGTCGATCGGTTGAAGGGTCGTCAACCCGTACAAGAGGGCGCCGACCGACACCGCGTAACCAACCCTCAGACGCCTCGTGAGGACGAGTGCCACGATGACTAAGACCGATGCGCAGAACAGCAGCAGCTTGTAATACTCCAAACCCGCTGAAAATACCAAGGGAGCCGAGTAGGTAATAACCCTTCTATTGGAGGCGTTAAGGGCTCGCGTTGTTAGCATTTAATAGCCACCAGATGGATGGAGGGGTTACGAGAAGTGTGAAGGCGTTTGAGTAGGGTAGAGAGAATAGAGAACTTGAGTCCGAGCTCTAGGGGCGTAAACTTGGTCGCGAAGATCGTCTCGAAGTCGGAGCCTAGAGTTGTCAGCAGTCAGTACGACGATGCGAACCACAAACTGTCCATCGCCACCATAGCCGACGAGAGCGGCGCAATATCGTTGGTTCTCTGGGACGACGACATCGACAAGGTTGAAGTCGGTAGCACGGTCAAGATAACCAACGCGTACGTCAAGGTCTTCAAGGGGAAGATGCAGCTTAACCTAGGCAGATACGGGAGCATAGAACCAGTCTCTGAGGACATTGGTGACGTCAACGTCGAGAACAACCTTTCCGAGAAGACCGTCCCAGCTGGTGGCTTCTTCAACCCATCTAGGTCTAGAGCCCCGCGGAGAAGGCCTGGCAGGTTCAAAACAGAGCTCTGAGTTCTATTTTATTAAACGTTCAAATCTAAACTTAAAATTTTTAAGCTTAGTTTTGCGATACTCCAACCTCTAACTTCATGATTTGTTCGATTTCGACGGTCTAACTAGAAGTAGGCCGTCCTTTTTCCCAACGACCGTAACCTCATCGCCCTTCTTTACCTCCTCCAGTGCGAGGGCCCTTCTGTATTCACCACCTACCACTACGTAACCTACCGAGCCCGAGGGTATATCCTCAGCAGCTCTTCCGAACTCCTCCAAAGAGATTTGAAGTGTTCGCCGCTTAACAGCCCTAGTCACCTTATAGACCACGAAACCTACGAAAGCCCCTGCGAACGTTCCCACCAGTATCACGCTGATCATTGCCTCTTCTAACCACCCCTGCGCGATGTAGATCACCCCGGGCGGTGACCGGATGAGCAGTATAGACCCGAGCACCATCAGACCTATGCCGAACGGTAACGCGATCAACGTTCCTCCAGTGTAGAACTCATACAGTATCAAAATCGATCCTAGAACGATGATCCCCAACCCCACTAGGTTCACGCTGAATCCTTGCCCCAAGAGTCCCAGCAGTATCAATATTCCACCCACCAACTCTGTGCCGAGACCAGGGTTCGTTAAACCGACGATCAGTATGAGGAAACCCAGAGAAGTCAGGAGTGTGGATAGTATCGGGTCACTTAGGAAGTGAAGAACCTCTGATCTCACATCTCTGGAGACTCTCTCCACCACCGCGCCCCTAAGGTACAGTGTGACCTCTCCTCCGAGCTTCTTGACCACCCTTCCGTGTGCCTTCTCCAATAGGTCCCCTACGTCTTTCGCCACCAAGTCGACCACTCCCCTATTTAGTGCCTCATCGGGCCCGAGGTTGTCGTTGTGCGTCACGAACCTCGCTGCCTGAGTCTCGTTACGGCCGTGAACCCTCGCCATGGTCCTCATCTTCTCGACCAAGAAGTTGATCAACTTGGGGTCATCCGAGGGCACCCCGTTGACTACGGGCTGGGCGGATCCGATTATCGTGTATGGCGCCATCACCGTTAGGTCTGCTGCCATGAGGATGTAAGTACCTGCGGAGAGCGCCTGTGCTCCGGAAGGGTAGACGAACACGATAACAGGTGTGGGTGACGACATTATCGCGTCGACTACTCGCAGCGTTGGGTCGCCAAGGCCACCGAAGGTATTGATCGTTATGATCACTGCGTCGTAGAAGGTGGACGTCGAGAGGAACTGTTCGATCCATTCGGCGATCGCC
Organism: Candidatus Calditenuaceae archaeon; assembly: GCA_025058055.1. GTDB lineage: Archaea > Thermoproteota > Nitrososphaeria_A > Caldarchaeales > Calditenuaceae > Calditenuis. Next base: position 35,550 of record JANXEU010000028.1, on the reverse strand, counting down.
GTTGAAATGTAACCTTGAACCTCCAGCAGCGCGATTCTCGGTCTCGGCTGGGCATAGGCTGAAATGAGGCCGAGAGCTTGTATGAACACGAGTATTAGGAGTAGAACTAACAGCGCAGAACTCTTTCTCCTAACCTTTCTCTCCCTTCTTGATCTCATGTCCTGCTACTCCGGCTGAAGTAGCGATAATCCCTCCGATCTCCCTCCCCTCGGTTACGATGATGAGGTTCTTTTCCCTCGCGATCTCAGTCCAAGTCTGAAGCTCCCTAAGCCTCAAGGCGATCGGGTTCGTTGCGTATGCCACCGCCGCTTCAGCCATCTTCTGAGCTGCAAGGAACTCTCCCTCTGCCATGATCACTCTGCTCCTCCGCTCCCTTTCAGCCTCTGCCTGCTTCGCGATCGCTCTCTGCATCTCTGTCGGTAACACGACGTCCCTTATCGCGACTGCAGTGATCTTCACACCCCACGGTTCGGTCGCCTCATCGAGTATTCTCTGGATCCTAACGTTGAGCTCGTCCCTCTTGGTTAGCAAATCATCTAGCTCGACCTGGCCGATGACGTCTCTGAGAGTGGTCATCGCAAGCATGCTCGACGCCATCAGGAAGTCCCTTACTCTTAGAACTGCAGCTTGCGGATCCTGAACCCTCATGAAGACCACAGCGTCAACCTCAACTGTGACGTTGTCCTTGGTCACGATCTTCTGCTTCGGGACGTCCAGCGAGACGATCCTGAGGTCTATTACTCTAGGCGAGTCGATGATTGGTATGAGGAATATCAAACCAGGCCCCTTGAGTCCGATCATGCGGCCCAGTCTGAATATCACTACCCTCTCGTACTCCTTCACGACCCTTATCGAGGCCCTGAGTAGCGAGAGGACTATTATCACCAGTATGATTAACCCGAAAAGCGTGCCTACACCAACCTGTAACGTGAACACCATTTTTCAAGGTTATAGTTCATCAGCACGTAATAAGTTGTTATCCTTCTGGCAGAACCGTTAACCGGAAGGCGTGGTGCTCTCCCTCTGAACGGTCCTTCGTCTCGTCTCACCGCGCGTCAGGAGGCACGAGTTCAACACCTTGAAGGTCAACGGCAGATATCGGACGACTTTACCCCACACTAAGACCTGCCCCTTCTCCAAGTTGGGGAGTATCGCCCTCAGCGTCTCAGCGTCCACGTCGAGGTTCCTCGCAAGGTGTTCTATGTCGGTGCCGTTGCGCAGGTTGAAGGCGAATACGTTATCGGCCTGTCTGTAGATCAAGGCAGGTATCGAGTCGGGCTGATTCGTGATGAGCACCGTTGAGATGCCTATGTGCCTCATCCTCGTCACGACGTCTTCCCAGTAGGTCTCCCTCAGGTACAGGTGTGCCTCCTCCGCGAAGAGTATCAGCGGATCGAGCTCTCCGGTGAAGAGCTTCTCTCTGAGGCAGCTCAACACGTACTCCACCAATATCCTCCTTTGCAAGGGGCCGAGGCAGCTCATGTCGAGAACCATCAGTCTACCGTGCCTCGTCGAGAGTTCTTCGAGAAGGCGGTCGTGAAGGCCCGGTTCATCGGAGAAAAGCCCTGAGGACTCGAGTGTCGAGAGTCTATTGAGAATGGCATCCCTCACCGACTCGTTCATCGGTGCTGTGGACACGGCCCGGTACAGTGACCTGAGGCTAAGTCTTCCCCTCTCTCTCGCATCCCTGCAGGCCCTCAGAAGCTCCCTTAGGCTGGTCTGCGGAAGGCCGAGCGCGAAAGTCATCACGTCCGCGAGAACCTCCTGTGAAACGCTGTGAATAGGTATTAGGTAATCGAGCCCCGGCGAGAGCGTAACGAGCCGGTCGTGGACGTCGCTGTGGCCTCCTTCCTTTGTCAGCCCGAGGGAGACGTACTCGCCGTTCAGGTCAAACACCAACACCACGTAGCCGTTTGCAACCAAGGACGTCGACAGAAGTTTAGCTAGATGAGACTTCCCCGACTCCTTTCTACCCGTGACGATAGTTACGCTGCCCTCTATGTCCTTCGGGTCAATTAGCACCTCTTCTCCGAGCTGTATGAGGTCAATTCGACTCCTTGACTGCGTTCCGATTATCTCGTGTGGTGATGCCTTCCTGATCTTCGTCGCGTACTTCGAGGGGAGAGAGATGGAAGGGCCGCCTATCACCTTCCTGAGCTTCGTAATCACCAGCCTTGAGTCCCTTACGGCTCTAACATGCGATTCCACGTCCATCGGATCATACCTCACTAGATCTCCCAGCGCGTCCGTAGTGAGCTCCCTCAAAGTCTCCTCGAGCGCACCTGGAACATCTGCGTACTCGACGTCTATCACCTGAAGGACAAGAGTGCTGTTACCATCAGACGCTAAAACGTATTCCCCTCTCTCCAGATCGAGGTCACGCCCCAACGCGATGAGCTCCACCCTATCGCCGGCCTTTCGGTAAATCCTCATGTCCCATCGAAGGGGGAGAGCACTGCGGCCCTCACGTTAGGAGCTTGGACCGCCTCGACGCCGAGCATTCGCATCAACAAAGACCTGATCACAGAGATCTCAGACCAGCTCTGTTTGGAATAAGCGTGCGCGAGGGTGAGCGTCTCAGGGTAACCGGAGATCAGGACATCGCTCGACAAGAGATCGTTCAGCGCCTCCCTCCAATTTCTGTTTGACCAAACGTCAACTCGCAGGAGAAGACCGTCAGCCGATAACTTCGAGAGTGTCACTATCGGTTGGTCTTCCCTCACTACCAGCGCCACGCACTTACCGCGCGTCGGCTGTCCTTGGAGACCTTTGAGTTTCAGAGCTAGCAAGCTAGACTTCGTCACGCCGATTACGTCTTTGTAGCTCGAGACCTCATGGACTTCCCTCTCGACCTTCGTGAGCAGAGAGTCGAACAGAAGTATCTCTCCGTCTGTGTGTAATGCTGCATAGACTTGAAGTGAGCGCTCAAACCACTTGAGCTCGCGTAAGACGGCTGACTCTCCACCCGCCTCGTCAAGCCCGTCCAGAGGCACGTACTTCGGCACCGGACCGAACACGGTGACCTCGAGCGTGTCATCGGACCTTCTCACCACAGCGCCCTTCAGCGAGATCAACACACCAGACCCCCAGAGGCCCAACTTGATCACCGATGCATCGACCGCAGCCAATCTTCTCGGAACTCCTGGTCCCAGCTCTACAACGTCGCGGATTTTGATGTCCGTCAACTGATGGAGGTCCTCGCGCTCTTCGTCTGGCGGGAGCAGGATCGGCCCGAGGCTTCGTGCCGTCCACTCGAAGGACTGGATGCATTCCTCAACTATATTTATAAATAGTGGCACATCGTTTTGAATGTTGTTGCGGTACATCATGCTCATCATATCAGACCCTTGTTTCATGATCCATCAATTGATTCAAAATTGGTTTTTAATTAATCTATCGCTAGGTGTGGCGGATGTTTCAAGAAGATTCAGCTGACAAAGTCAAGGTCAGGCTGAAGGTCGGCTCCTACGAGGTTGAGATCGAGGCTAGTCTAGATCAGATAGAAGAAGGCGTGAGGAGGGTGCTGGAGGCCCTGAAAGAGGGGGAAGGCACGGCCGTAGATCGCGCGGTGACGGATCGAGAGCGCACGAAGCCCCAGACCTGTAGACAGGTGGTTGAGAGGCTACTGGTTGAGGGTTTCTTCGAGGAAGCCAGGACATTGTCTGATGTCACTAGGGAAGTGGCAAGGAGGGGGTATGGGTTCGACTCGACCGCCGTCGGGCACGTGCTACTGGATCTGGTGAGGGAAGAGAAGCTCTCGAGGGAGGGCGCACCTAGGAGGTACGTCTACGTCTCGCCTTCGAGGCCGCAATCGACGGACGTCACAACCTCGAGCGCTCGGCAAGCCTCTCAACTAGAGCCTGAAGGCCGTACTTCGTGATCTCGTAGTCTCCCCTCTCAGCGCTCCTCACGTAACCCAACTTCTTGAGATCGGTCAGGGCCGCGGTGAGCGTCCCCCTCTTTAGACCCAAGGCCTCGGAGAGCGTCTTGAGCGGTATTGCCGAGTGGTCCCTCGTCCCTAAGACGTGCTCTAGCCACTTCGTCGCGAGTAGCGAGAGTATCTGGTCTGCCGCAGGGAAGCTGTGAACTGTCGGCTTATGGATGAACCCGATCGATCTGTCGTATACGACGTAACCCTCGAGCGCCTTAATCACTTCCTCGGTGGAGACGTCGATGGCCAAACGCCTAGCGAGCGAGTAGGAAGGCAAGACCTTCTCGAAGAACGCGTTGACTGCTCTAATGACGCTGTCCGGGTCGCCCTCTATTGAAGTCTGGAAGTTCTGATGTTCGATGGTGACCTTGACCCTTTGATCGCTAGTCGACACGTGATTTCGTCGCACCTCCGTTATTAGAAAGTTATGCGGCCGGCATCGTTTGAAAATCAGTGTCGTGTATTCGTGAAACGAGAGCGTACCGTTACCGTCAGGCGAGGATCTTCGGTGGCGAAAGGGCGTCCTTAAGCTCCCTGATCGCTTGGAGCCTGCTGATTACCCTCGCCCTTATCTCCCTCGGAGGTTTGACAGGTTCTACGATCTCTCCGTCAATCATCAGAGGCCGGAGGAGCGGCCTCACCTTGCCACCGCACGTCGGACAAATCTCAAGGGTTTTCGATGCAGGAACAACTGCGTCGTGGTAGCGCTCGCACCGATAGACTTGCTTCCTACCGGGCAGCTTACCCCTCTTCGAGAGGGGTTTGCCATCGACCTCAACGATGTCCAAAGCTAGGTCGACTGAGGGCGGAAACGCGATCGACGTGCCGACTCCGAAGCCGTCTGCGACATCTGCGAGCTCCCTCGCCTCATCCTCGTCTATACCGCCACTCACGAAGATCTTCACCCAGTCGTAGCCGTGAACCCTCAGCGTCCACCTCACTTCCTCAACTATCGCCCTCATGTTCCCTCTTCTCGAGCTAGGGGTATCTAGTCTGACAGCGTGAAGTCTCTTCCCGAGAGACTCTGCTGCCCTAAGGGCTTCCACTCGCTCGTCATCGAAGGTGTCGCAGAGAGCTATCCGTGGTACCTCCGGCGGCATCAGCTCATCGAAGGCCCTCCATGCCCTCTCTTGGTCGCCGAAGACTATTATGAGCGCGTGGGGCATCGTGCCGATCGGGAGCTCTCCGAGCATCTCGGCACCCAAAACACCGGAGACCGCGTCACAACCTCCGATGAAAGCTGCCCTATCAACGGCAGGGGCTACAGCAGGGTGAACGCACCTTATCCCGAAGAAGACGAGCTGCTTCCCCCAGGTGGCCAGTCTGACCCTAGCTGCCTTAGAGGCTACGCTCGACTCGTGTCGGAGGGTCCCCAAAATAGCCGACTCGTAGACGCCGAACTCCGAGTAAGGGCCTTCTATCTCCATTACAGGCTCAAAGGGTCTGAAGATCTCGCCCTCCTCCATCGCGTGAACGTTGACCTTCCTACCCTCCAGCAACCTCAGTGCCTCCTCGAGTCCCGCGAAGATAGCCCACGAGTACCCCGAGGGCAAGCCGTAGCTGTGCACGTCCGCACAAACCCTTCTCCTACTCAGTCCGCTCCTGCTCACTATGTCGCTGGTCCTCAGGAAGTAAACGTCGGTCACCCGACCCTCAAGTATCGAGCTCTCGTCAGCATAGTAGAGCCGGGCCTTCATGACTGCCTCCTCTGTCGGCCGAGGTCGCAACATTTAACGTGTCGCTTTCAGGCAACGCGGTTCGATCTCAGTACTCCTGGCCGGATGAAAACGCTGATCTTCAGCCCCGGCGCTCTTCGGGTGATGAGGGAGCTTCCAATACCTCCGCACTTCAGACCAGAGTTCGTCGGCGACGTGTGGAGGGTAGATTACGTTGAGAGGGCTCGAGAGGCGAGAAGATGGGCAAAGACCTATGGACTGCGAGTCGCTTCGAAGGACGACTTCAAGGTGGCGCTGCTACTGATAGACGTACAGAACACGTTCTGTATCCCAAGCTTCGAGCTCTTCGTCGCAGGAAGGTCGGGGTTGGGAGCCGTCGAGGACAACGTGAGGCTGTGTCAGTTCATTTACAGGAACCTCGAGACTCTGACCAGAATCTATCTGACAATGGACACGCACCAAGCCTACCAGATCTTCCATGAGACGTTCTTCGTTGACAAGGACGGCAACCACCCCGATCCTTACACGAGGGTTACGGTGGACGACGTGAGGCGGGGCAGATGGCTCGTCGATCCGGAAGCCTGTAGCGCACTCAACGTATCGCACGAGTGGGCCCAGAGGCACTTACTTCACTACGTCGAGTTTCTCGAGAACTTAGGGAAGTACGAGCTCACGGTCTGGCCCTTTCACGCCATGCTCGGTGGGATCGGTCACGCACTGGTATCTGCAGTGGAGGAGGCGGTGTTCTTTCACTCTATAGCTCGATGTTCGCAGCCATTCATCAGAATGAAGGGTATGAACCCCTTCACCGAACATTATTCCGCGTTGCAACCGGAGGTGAAGGCTGGTCCCGAAGGTGAAGACCTAGGGGCGCTGGACATCAAGCTTGTAGAAGAGCTGAGCCGCTTTGACATGATCATAGTAGCTGGACAGGCGAAGAGCCACTGCGTCGCGTGGACTGTAGAGGACCTCATAGACGCCTTCAGGGAAAGGGATAACGAGTTGATACGGAGGATTCACCTACTCGAGGATTGCTCGTCGCCTGTAGTCGTAAGAGGTGTGGTCGACTACACCGAAATCGCAGACGCATGTTACAGGAAGTTCGCTTCAGAAGGCGCGCGGCTCGTAAAATCTACGGAGAGCGTCTCGCGATGGGTCTCCAAATGATCATTACTGATCACGGTTACCCGGAAACCGATTCAACAGTCCTCTCTACGCGAGCGAATTGTAACGGTTCTCTTAGCACGATAGCTACACCGCACCTGTATGGTTTCACGCGCTTTTGGCATCGGTCAGCTAAGAGTGTCATCGATAGTCATCTAGCTGTCCCATGAGCTGTCGTTGACGTGTATCCAATTTTTTTCAGGGGTGCTGTTGTGATTACATGGTAAGAATAGAATTGTGTGATCTTGTCAGAGGCTCACGCAGTTCGCCGCGTCATTCGGTATCCGAGCGCCCCAGAAATGATCCCTGCAACTAGCGACGCTATAGAAATGGTCATCAGTGTCGGGTACTCGATTACGATGGCGAACAGGAAACCTGGATGAATGAGGGCGCAAAGCTCCGGCGGGAGCATGGCCGCATCTCCTGCCACCATCATCAACCAACTCGTGCTAGCGATGCCAACGTTCATCAGTATCAGATGGAGCCATGCGAGTTTCTCCGCTGTTCCAGTGTACTTCTTTCCAAGCCCTTTTTCAGTGTCGCGGTAAAGCGCGGACATCAAGAACGCGCCCGCGACGCCGAGAATTATATAGGTCGCGTAACCTAGTGCGAACCATATACCATAACCTTCTATATATATTAACCAGCTCATCTGCGGTCTCACGAAGGGTGGAAGCCCCGTCGCCCAGAGAATTATGGCTATCACGGCCAGACTCCCGTGAACGATTCCGGCAACACCGAACCTGAACGCCCAAGTTGAGCTTCGGTCTAACAACATTCCATTTAATATAATCGCGTTGGGCTTCCTATAAATGTTATCACCATCCAGAATGGTTACTCAGGTGGCCGACCGCTCCAACTCCCGAAAGCTTCACGGCCTCACGCTTAGTCTGGGTGATGATAGCGCCCGTGTAGGCATCTCAGCCGATTACCTACCATCTATCAGCCAGCTTGAGAGTCACGATGAAGCCGTCAATCGTCGCTGTTTAATGGTCAAGGAGGTTCGTTTGCGTCTCGGAGGTCATCGCGCAGCTATACAGAGCTGGTCTGGATGGTGACCGATCTCGGCCGAATCGATGGCCTCGGTGTTCGCAGTGTCGTTCGCATGACAGCGTTCGGTCGCTGTAATCTGGCATTAACTGTGATCTTCACCACATGTAAACATGGAGCTCAGACACAAAATATATGGTAAGAATTATTTGCGGCGCCACGTTATTAGATATCCGAGTCCTCCACAGAAGACGCCGGCTGCCAATATGAATATGAACACCGCGATCCATGTTGGATATCCTAGCGGAATACCATAAAAGACGTTCACGTGTACCATAGTCGCGTTCCACCCTCTACCTCCGACGGCAGGAGGTAGCATGGCAGCTCCACCTTGATAGCCGCCTATCATCATCAACCAAGTCGCACCTACTACGCCCACGTTCATCAGTATTAGATGGAGCCAGGCGAGTTTATTGGCGATACCGGTATACGACTTCCCCAGCACGCCTTCTATGTAATGGTAGAAGAGGGCGGTAACAGCTGTTGCAACCACGCCGACGATGAGGTAAGTCGTGTATCCCACGGTGAACCACGTTCCTGCGCTCCCGAAGGCTATGACCCTGCTTACCTCGGGCCTCAGGAATCCAAGTTGTCCAACTACCCAGAACAGTGTATTCGCTGTCGCCAGAGCTCCTTGAATTATCGCCGCAATTATGAACCTCGAGGCCCAGACTGAGGACCTAGACAACTCGCTTCACCTCACGTTTCAATTATCAGTGATCTAGATATATTTTCAGTTTCGATCATTCTGATATAAGAAAGTATTCAATGTTATACTGATTTACACAGCACAGCCGGGAAGTCGGAGACGATCTACTCGCCGCCGAATATCATTCCCACACCGGAAAGGGCCCTCTCGTCCTCCTCCCGGAGCGCTCTGATGACCTGTTCGAGCTCCTCGCCGCGGACCTCTTCGAGTTCGGATCCGATTAGCTCCCTTATCCGAGTCTCCTGTTCCTCGGTTCCCATAATCCGCACGTACTGTCCTTGGGCACCGATCAGCTGAAATGCGTCCCTGACGATGACGTTTGCTCTCGAGCCGACCTCATCCGACAGAATCCGATCCACCACCCTCGAGACCGTTTCGCCGCTGCCCTTGTAAAGCAACATCTACCTATCGTTCGCTTGCTATCTGATTAGTGTGTCGCAATAGCGGAGTTTCGGTGCACGTTTTTATCCCAAGCGGATGATTAAACCTACAACGATGTCACGCAGGATTGAGAAGGAGTTCAGGTTTTTCCTGAACGGGAAGGCGATGACCGTGAGAGCTCCTCCGTGTCACACGCTCCTCGAGATCCTCAGGTACGAACTCCGGATGACGGGGACTAAAGAAGGTTGCGCCAGGGGAGATTGTGGCGAGTGTACCGTCCTCCTTAACGGCGAACCGGTCCACTCGTGTCTGACCGTGATGACGCAGGTAGAGGGGAAGAACGTCACCACGATAGAGGGCATCGACCCCGAACACAGGCTTGTGAGGTCGTTCGTGGAGGCGGGTGCTGTACAGTGTGGACACTGCACGCCGGGGCTGATCATCTCCTCTTACGCTCTTCTTCTAAAGAGACCAAGACCTACAGAAGAAGAGGTGAAAGAAGCGATAAGGGGGAACCTCTGTAGGTGCACCGGCTACTCGAAGATCGTGAAGGCAGTCCTGAGCGCAGCGGGTGTCTGATTTGGAGGTCCCACTTCACGATGTGGACGTGCTAGTCCCTAAGGACGTGACAGAGGTGTTAAGACTCCTCTCCTCTCGGAGAGGCTTCAAGCTGCTCGCCGGAGGAACGGATCTTCTCGTTCAGTTGCGGTCAGGTGCGGTTCCCAAGTCCGACCTGATCGACATCTCAGGGTTGCGAGAGTTGAGATACGTCAAACGCTCTAACGGACACATCGCAATTGGGGCCCTGACTACCTTCTCCGAGATCGCCGAGTCTGAAATCGTTAAGAGATACGCTCCAATACTGGCCGAAGCTGCCGAGACCATTGGTTCTGTGCAGATAATGAACAAGGGCACGATCGGCGGCAACATCATCAACGCCTCTCCTGCTGCTGACTCATTACCGCCGCTATACGTGCTCGACGCGGAGCTCAAACTGATCAGCCTGAACGGCACACGCATCATGGGGATCTCAGACTTCTACAAGGGTTACAAGATGCTCGAGATCAGACCTGGCGAGCTCCTTGCAGAGGTCAAGCTCAGGGCTATGGGTGCAGGCGAGGTGGGACACTTCTTCAAGCACGGTCTCAGACAGGGAGACGCGATATCGGTCGTCAACGGGGCCGTGATCTTGGACCTCGATGGCGACAAGGTCAGAAACGCCGCAATCGCGCTGGGGGCCGTTGCCCCAACCGTCGTCAGGGCCCCCGAGGCCGAGAAGGTCCTGAAGGGAAAGAAGTTGAGGGAAGACGTCATGTGGGAGGCCTCGAGGGCTGTCCTAAAGTCGATCTCACCTATCGACGACGTAAGGGGCTCGGCCGCATATCGTAGGGAGATGTCGGTGAACTACCTCTACATGACTCTCTGGAGGCTGGCTAAGGAGGTAGGTGCGGTATGAGCTCCATGGCCTCCTACGTGGGTGCACCGGTCGTCAGAAGAGATGCGTTCGAGAAGGCTACTGGCACCGCGAATTACGCCTCCGACCTCTTCCCCGACGGCTTCCTCTGGGTATCGGTGCTTCGCAGCAGATATCCGCACGCGCTCATTAAGGGAATAGATGCCCGCAGGGCAAGGTCACATCCAGGGGTGGTCGCGGTTCTGACGCATGAGGACGTCCCTGTGAACAGGTTCGGAGTCTTCGCGAAGGACAGGCCCGTGCTGTGCGACGATAAGGTTCGCTACATCGGCGATCCGGTGGCTCTGGTAGCTGCTGAGACCCGCGAGGCTGCGTTGGAAGCAGTCAAATTGATCGACGTGGATTACGAGCCGCTCCCCGCGGTGACAGATCCGATCGCAGCGCTCAGAGCTGATTCACCGAGAGTCCACGAGAGTGGCAACATCTGCAGGCAGACCAGCCTCAGGTTCGGTGACGTTGAGGAGGCGTTCGCGCGGGCGGACATCGTAGTCGAGGGCACCTATACCACCGGAACTCAGATACACGCCTTCCTCGAGACGGAGGCGGGGATCTCCTACCTCGATGAGAAGGGCAGGATCGTGGTCGTTGCAGGAGGCCAGTCACCGCACAGGGACAGAGCCGAGATCGCGCACGCACTGAACGTTCCTGCGGAACAGGTTCGAGTCATAACTCCCTACGTCGGCGGCGCGTTCGGAGGTAAGGACGACGTCACCGTCCAAATCCATCTCGCGCTGGTGACCGCGAAGACCGGCAGGCCTGCAAGACTGGTTCTCTCCAGAGAGGAGTCCATGATCTCGGGTACCAAAAGACACCCTGCGATCATAAAGATGAGAACGGCTGCCTCGAGAGACGGTCGGTTGCTCGCGAACGAGGTCGAAATAATCTACGACACTGGAGCCTACGCTGCTCTGGGGCCCGCAGTTCTGGATGTGGCCATAGAGAATTGTAACGGCCCTTATAGAGTCTCGAGCGCGAGGATCGACGCGTATCTCGTCTACACGAACAACATGGTTGCGTCGGCGTTCAGGGGCTTTGGGGCACCTCAAGTGATGTTCGCGATGGAGAGGCAGGTAGATCGGATCGCTCGGCGGATCGGTATCGACCCTATTGAGCTGAGGATGATCAACGCGATAAGGAAAGGCGACATCTACGTCTTCGGTAACAAGATGGAGGGGAGCGTGGGGATATACGAATGTCTGAAGGTCGCCATGGATCACCCGATCTGGCGCGATCGCCGGAAAGACGGCACACTCGAGTATCCGTGGCTCAGGAGAGGTGTCGGCGTAGCAGCTGGGATGAAGGGTTACACGATAGGTGCCCTTCCTGACAGAGGTAGCGTCTCCGTCGAGCTCAAACGTGACGGGTCCGTTGTGGTCGGTGGGAGTTTCACCGAGATAGGGCAGGGCGTTGTCGAGTCGGTGGCACAGCTCGCAGCAGAGCTTCTCAAGGTCCCCGTAGAGAGAGTACAGGTCCTCTTCGCTGATACGGAGCGCTCTCCCGACACTAGCGTCACGTCGGCCTCTAGGCAACTCTTCCTCGCAGGCAATGCGTTGAGGAAGGCGGTCGTGGCGCTCACTGAGAGGGTAAAAGACCTAGTCGAGCTCGAGACCGGAGGGCGGCCTACAAGCGTCACGTTCACGGAGAAGGGCGTACTCGTGAACTCGAATGAGGTCATGCCGCTAAATGAGCTCGCCGAAAGACTGGAGTTACGAGGGTTTGGCAGGATGGTCATAGGGACCTACGAAGTCCCAAAAGTCGAGCCTATAGCCGGTACTCTAGAGATCCCTCACCTCTTCTTCATGTTCGGTGTTACGATGGCCGAGGTGATCGTCAACGTCCTCACGGGTACCGTGACCGTTCCAAGAGTCGTCGCGGTGATCGACGCAGGGAGGGTCATTAATCCCATCAACTTCACCGGTCAGATCGAGGGGGCCGTCGTACAGGGGCTCGGCTACGCGTTGATAGAGGAGGCGAAGATAGTCGGCGGTTATCTGCAAACGAAGGACCTCTCAACGTATCTTATACCCAGCTCCAAGGACGCTCCGACGATTGAGGTGATCCCCGTTGAGACCTTTGAGGAGGAGGGGCCCTTCGGTGCGAAGGGCATCGGTGAAGTCGGGATCCTCTCGGTGGCACCAGCGATAGTTAACGCTGTAGCTGAGGCGTGCGGTGTCGAGCCTACATCGATACCTCTGACACCTGAAAAGCTCTACTGGTTGCTGAAGGAGGGAGGGCTGGTTGACAGGCTCAGGGGCAATGAAGGACGGATCGGGTAAGGTCGAGCGTGTGCTGCTTAGGAGCCGAGTCGTCGTTCCCGTCACGAGAAAGGGGACGCTCATCTCCAAGGGTGCTGTACTAATCGACAACGGAGAAATAGTCTATGTTGGGGAGCAAGACGGTGCGGCTGGTCGCTGGTCTAAAGACGATCTTGTAATAGACGAACCCTACGGTGTCGTGTTGCCTGGTTTCATAGACACGCACGTCCATCTCGCTCAGGCCCTGATCAGAGGGTTCGTGCCGGACTCTGTCACGCTGATTCCGTGGCTTAGGGACTGGGTGTGGAGGCTTCAAGGTGTCTACGGACATGAAGACGGCAAGGCGAGCGCTGAGCTCTGTGTGCTCGAGATGCTGAAGACGGGGACGACCACTTTCCTTGAGGCCGGCCTTCACTCTAGGTACGGGATAGACGGCATTGCGGAATCTGTGCTCAGCTCCGGCATCAGAGCGGTGCTCTCGAAGAAGGTGATGGACATGAAGGGATATGCGACCGTAGAGGATGCGCTCCCTGAGGGGATGGTTGAGGACGGAGAAGAGTGCATCAGGCAGTTCCTCGACGCAAGACGGAAGTGGGCAGGAGCAGGAGGAGGTCGCCTCGACTTCTGGATGGGCCTCAGGACACCGGGTGCTGTGTCCGACGAGATGTTTGAGAGGGTATCGCAGCTCGCTGAGGAGACAGGGTCTGGAGTCACCATGCACCTCGCGGAGGTTAAGGAGGACATCAGATACTTCGCGTCCAGGGGCTTTACGCCGGCCACTTTCCTGAGGAGGTGCGGACTTCTGGGTAGGAAGAGAGTCTACGTCCATTGCGTCTGGCTCTCCGAAGGTGACATGGAGGCCTTCGCCGCATCAGGGACATCCGTAGCGCACTGTCCATCTTCGAATGCGAAGCTCGGATCCGGTGTGGCTCCGGTGGTAAGGATGCTCGAGAAGGGAGTCAACGTCTCGCTCGGATGCGACGGTGGTCCCAGCAACGACTCCTACGATATGGTTAGGGAGATGAAGATGGCTGCGCTCTTCCAGAAGGCCCTTCATGGGCCTCAGAGCTTCACCGCGTGGGACGCTCTGGAGATGGCAACCGTAAACGGTGCTAGGGCCCTGGGCCTCGAGAACCTGATAGGGTCGCTGGAGGTCGGCAAGAGGGGTGACGTGGTCGTCATCAGAACGAAGGTGCCCTCACTAACGCCCTACACGGACCCCGTCTCGCTGATCGTGTTCGCGGCTACCGGACGCGACGTTGCTCACGTCCTCGTTGATGGCCAACCGGTGGTGACGGACGGAAAGGTACTCACTCTAGACGAGGAGAGGGTCCTGAGGAAGGCCGAGGAGCGCTTCGAGGTCGTGAAAGGGAAGTTCCTCATCGGCCGGACCTAACTTCTCTCCTTGCCCTGCTGAAGATCTGCGACTCCAGCGACCAGATCCTTGAAAAGGCTTCGCCGGCCCTCTGGTCGAACCGGCTGGCTGCGGAGTACGTGATCAGCTCCTCTGAGTAGGCCGAGTAGGGGCTTCTCCTCCCCCTCACCAGCAGCGCGCCCTTCTCCAGCCTCACCCTAACCTCACCGGTGACGTACCTCTGGGTCTCGTCGATGAAGGCGTCCAGCGCCTCCCTCAGAGGGTCGTACCAGAGTCCTGCGTAGACGAGCCAGGACCATTCGTCCTCGACGTGCTTCTTGAAGGCGAGGGCCCTCCTGCTGAGGACCAGCTTCTCAAGGTCTCTGTGGGTCCTGATGAGAAGTGTAGCGGCCGGTGCTTCATACACCTCCCTAGACTTGAGGCCGATCACCCTGTCCTCGATGTGGTCTATCAGTCCAACTCCGTGTCTCCCGGCCCTGAAGTTGAGGTGCTGTATCATGACATCGAGCTTCATCTTCTCACCGTCGATGGCTACGGGGATGCCTCCATCGAACTCTATTACGAGCTCCTCGCCGTCCCTCCATTCCGTAGGCGGTCTAACGAACTTCAGCGCTTCCCACGGAGGCTCGTTCCACGGGTCCTCCAAGTCGCCGGCTTCCAGAGACCTTCCCCAGAGGTTCTCGTCGATGCTGAACTGGCTCTTGCCGAGGTCGAGTCGGAGGCCCTTTGACCTCGCATAATCCATCTCCTCGTCCCTGCTCATGTCCCACTCCCTGACTGGTGCTATCACCCTCATCTCAGGTACCAGAACTGCCAGAGTTGCGTCGAACCTCAGCTGGTCGTTGCCCTTTCCTGTGCAGCCGTGAGCAACGGCGTCACATCTCTCGGCCTTGGCTACCCTGGCGACCTCCTCAGCGATCAGATATCTGGCAAGTGCAGTTGAGACCGGATACTCTCCCTGATAGAGCGCGTTAGCACGGATCGCTTTCGAGACGAACTCGTCCGCGAATCGCGTCTTCCCGTCAATCAAGTAGTGCTTGACGGCTCCCGCTCCGTACGCTCTCTTCTCGACCTCCTCGAAGTCCTCCGGTTGGCCGACGTCAACCGTTACGGTGATCACCTCTGCGTCGTACTTCTCTTGGAGCCACTTGATGGAGACCGTCGTGTCCAAGCCGCCGCTGTATGACAGCGCAACTCGCACGGACCTAGAGCCGTAACGTTGGCTTTATTTTTAATCCCTCTTGGAACCCTCCTCGACCTGGTCGAGACCGCAGTATGGACAGGTCTTCTCCTCCTTATCGATCTCCTCCATGCAATACCAACAGAACTTCTTGGCCGGGTCTTCGGGCTTCACGGGCTCCGAGGGCGGTGCTCCGATGCCCAGAAGGAAGATCATCAAACCTACGAGTATCAAGATACCGAGAGGCAGGAAGCCCATCAACAGGAAGATAACTCCGAAGATGGCCGTGACCGCACCTGAGAGGAGCATTCCTTGGTTCATGCCCTAGACCTCAACCTCTGCTCCGTCCCTTCACAGTGAACTACTCCCGACACTCGTCGTATGAAAGAGACGCAGTTGTAACACATGAGGAAGGGTATCTGCGTCCTCGCGACTGGACAGTCGACGTATTCCTTTCTCATCCTCGAGATCATCTTTGAGCTCACCGTACCCTTCAGCTCCTCTGCAAGCTTTTTGTCGACTCTCAGGGCCCTCGGCGACTCCTTGACTTCCACGTAGAACTTCGTCTCCCTCAACACGTTAACGAGCTCACGGATCCAAATTAAGTAGCGATTGGGTACCGATTGCATGACCTAATTCGTCTGGGAAGGTATAAATGAGAGCCGATATTGATGAGTGCAAGCTGGTGGTGCCTATTGCTTCGGCCCGTGAGGTAGGTGGAACCTGGTGTTCTGACGTCGCTGGTAGAGGTGCCTCTTGTTTCGTCCGCGGGCTGCTTCAAGCTCTCCTCGAATGAGGTGACGAGCATGTCATGGAAGGATGTAGTTCGTGGCGAATATCTCTCACTTCCCGAGAGAGTTCAGGTCTTCGACACCACGCTCAGGGACGGTGAGCAAACACCAGGCGTTTCTCTCAGGAGGGACGAGAAGGTCGCGATAGCAGGATCCCTCGCAGAGCTCGGAGTAGCCGTCATTGAGGCAGGTTATCCCGCGGTCTCCAAAGGGGAGTTCGAATCGGTGAGGGAGGTGTCAAGGCTCGGTCTTGGGTCTAAGGTCTGTGCTCTGGCCCGTTGCGATCGAAGGGACATCGATCAGGCGGTTGATGCCGGTGTTGATTGGGTGCACGTCTTCATAGCAACATCCGAGATCCACATGACGCATAAGCTGAAGATGACACCGGAGCAGGTCTATCAGACCGCGATCGAATCCGTTGAGTACGCCAGATCTAGGGGTGTAGGGGTCCACTTCTCCTGTGAGGATGCCACACGGTCCGAGAGGTCGTTCCTCCTGAAGGTCTACAAGGGAGCAGCCGAGGCAGGAGCCCACAGCCTAGACATACCCGACACCGTCGGGGTCGCCATTCCCCTCGTGATGAGAGAGCTGGCCAGGAGCGTCAAGGCTGCCACAGGCCTTCCGGTTGCGGTTCACTGCCACGACGACATGGGGCTCGCTACTGCCAACACGATCGCCGGAGTAGAGGGAGGTGCTGAGATCGTTCACGTCACTATCAATGGCATCGGTGAGCGAGCTGGTAACGCGAGCCTCGAGGAGGTCGTCGTCGCTCTCAAGTACCTTTACGGAATCGACTGTGGCATCGACCTGAAGAAGCTTGCGAGCGTCTCGAGGATGGTTGCCAACCTCACCGGCATGCAGGTCCAAAAGAACAAGGCCATCGTTGGGGATCACGCCTTCTCCCACGAGAGCGGCATTCACGTCCACGGCATCATCAACAACCCTTACACCTATGAGCCCATCATGCCAGAGGTAGTGGGCAAGAGGAGGAAGATAGTGATAGGGAAGCACTCTGGGACTCATGCGGTTCTGGAGGTCCTCAAGCAGCACGGGTTCGAGCTGAACTTCGAAGAGGGTAAGAGGGTGTTGAGCAAGGTCAAGGATTACGCAGACAGGGGACTCAGACTGACAGAGCACCTTCTACTGAGGCTCGTCAGGGACGATCCGAGGTTGATCTCTACTCAACCTTTCGAAGTCGTGTCGCTCACGGTGGAAGTCGATAACGATGAAGTCTTCAGTGAAGTCGAGGTTCTGGTCAGAGGTGAGTCGATGAGGGGCAGCGGTAAGGGCAAATCCTCGATATTGGCATCGATAGAGGCCATCTCGAGCGTCATCTCGAAGGTCCTAGGCCCGATAGAGGTAGTCGAGTACTCGATTTACGTTCCACCCAACCCCGACAGGTACCCTGCAGAAGCGGAGGCGCTCGTGAAGTTCAATGGAGTTACGCTCGTCGGTAGGGGTTTGGCCCACGATCCGTCCCTCGCGATCGCAATGGCGATCGGTGGTGCCGTTTCTCAGGCGCTGACAGAAAAGGGAGGTGAGGTGACCTGAACGCGGCCAAGAAGCTCATCAGATCCATGGAAGCGCTCGGCGTCGAAGCGGTCTTCGGTATACCTGGGGGAGCTAACCTGCCCTTCTACGACGCGCTCGTTGACTCGGACATACGGAGCTACCTGATGCGGCACGAACAACAGGCAACGCATGCCGCAGAGGGTTACGCGAGAGTGAAGAAGAGACCAGGTATAGCCTCCGGCACCTCCGGTCCGGGAGCGACGAACCTGATAACCGGTATTGTGAACGCGGCGATGGACAGCGCACCGCTGGTCGCCATTACAGGTCAAGTAACCAGGCCCTTCATGGGGACCGATGCGTTTCAGGAGTCTGACATAGTGGGCATGGTCCTTCCACATGTGAAATACGCCACGACCGTCTTGCGCTCCGAGAGGCTCTCCCAGGAGTTCGTGAACGCTTACTTCTGTGCCTCTTCACCAAGAGCTGGCCCGGTGCTGATCGATGTGCCTCGCGACGTTTTGCAGGAAGAGGTCGGTGAGGAACTCAAGCTCGAGCCAGAGCCAGGTTTCGTGAGGACACTCAGCGAGCCGAGCGGAGAGGCCGTGATGAGAGCGTTGGAGCTCATAGAGCGTTCGAGGAAGCCGCTGATACTCGTTGGCGGTGGAGTTTGGTACAGTAATGCGACCAATGAAGTGCTCGAACTTTCGGAGAGGATCTCAGCACCCATCGTTACGACGACGCCTGGAAAGACCTCTGTACCCGAGGATCACCCGAACGTCTTGGGTGTGGTCGGGATGCACGGGCGCGTAGAGGCGAATCTCGCTGTGGTTGAGGCCGATCTGGTAATCGCCATTGGAACGAGGCTCTCCGATAGAGCCATAGGCCCAGCCAAGGAGTTCAGAAAGGCCAAGTCTCTGATTCACATAGACATAGACCTCTCGGAGAACGCGAAGGTCGTTAAACCGGACGTCTTCATTCACTCGGACTGCAGGATAGCCGTCGAGGCCCTGCTGAGGGGTGTGAAGACCTTAAGGTCGGACTTCGATCCAGACTGGGTAAGGCGTCTGAAAGAGGTTGGAGCGGTTTACGACGAGTACATGCTCTCTCAAGACGACTCAGGCTCCCTCTCCTCTTGGAAAATCGTTAAGCTCCTTAGGGATGAGGCCCCTAGGTCAGCGATAGTGACGACTGGTGTAGGACAGCATCAGATGTGGGCGCAGCTCTTCTACAAAGTCTTCGAACCGGGAACGTTCATCACGAGCGCTGGGCTCGGTACCATGGGCTTCGGTCTGCCAGCGGCCTTCGGGGCCAAAGTGGCGGCACCCAACAGGGTCGTTCTGAACCTCGACGGGGACGGGAGCTTCCTGATGACCTGCCAGACGCTTGCCAACGTAGCAGAGAACGACGTTCCCGTCATAACTGTAATATTCGATAACAGGAGCCTTGGGATGGTGCGACAGTGGCAGGACCTCTTCTACAGAAGGAGGTACAAGGACGTTGACTTCACGGACCTCACTAATTTGGTCAAGCTTTCCGAGGCCTTCGGCGTCGAGGCGCATTTCGTTCAGGACTACAGCGATCTGAGGGCCCACGTAAGGAGAGCCATTAGGAGCGATCAGGCGATCGTGCTCGATGTACCTGTCAACAGGGATGAGAGGGTCTTCCCGATGGTTCCTCCGGGCAGGCCTCTAGAGGAGACGATATACCCGCCAGGTTTCTCTCCGAAACCAATGCTGGACCTCAAGGGCTCCCCAGCTCGTTGACGTCCGGTCGCACGTTTACCGCTTTTCGTCAGCGCAATGCCCTCCAGCGCTTTGAAGGGATAAAGGGACGTTAGTTGTCGTTTACGCGGGTTGGTGGACGCCTCAGGAATCGCATCAAAGTACAAGTATCTCTTCAAACCTCCAGGAGCTAACGTTTCACCGCTTATCCTCCTCACGACGGCTCTCCTCACCGCGATTGTGATCGAGCAGACCGATTTCGTTCTGACAGAATTGCTAGCTTGGCTTTTTTCTCTCGCCATAGCGCCCTTGATGATGAACGTCGTCACGTCCAAAACGGTGTTCAAAGGTTCGAAGGTCGTGAACCTACGAAGGCTCAACATGCTCTCTCTTCTCGCGAACTACTTCAGCCTCGCTGCCTCGCTCATCGGCTTTCTGTACTTGGTCACGACCTCAGGACAACAGGTCAGCTGGAGGGCTTACTTCGCATCGGTCTCTCTGGCGGGCAACGTTCGGGTAACCGTCCTCTCTATTTACGAAGGGCCCCTGAAAGGCTACTCTGTAGGAGTCTCGGAAGTCCTCCTCAGGTATCTAGTAGTCCTCATGAGAAGTGAGCTTTACCATCCTGCGACGATCTCGTTGGCGGTCACACTCTCCGTACCCATCGGATCTATCGTGTTGCTCTCAAAGAGGTTCTCGGGGACCACGTCGATGAGGCTCGCGAAGGGTTTCGCTACCGTAATCCTCTCGGGTGACTCTAACCTCCTCGAGAGAGAGCTCAGGTTCCTAGCAACTCGGAGAGATTTCAGCTCAACAGCGCTGGCCTTCGAGACATCCTCGGGGAAGAGGCTCGTGCTGCTGGTCACGGATTTCCACTTCGGACCGTTCAGGAACGTTGGAAGCTCGATGATGAACTATCAGGCGGAGCTTGAGTTCTCAAGAAGGGGAATGGAGGCACTCGTAGTGAAGGGGTGCGCGGGTCACGACGCCGACATCGTGGACAGCTCGTCTGTCAGTAGAGTCCTGAAAGAGCTTGCCGACGGAGTTGCCGAGTGTAACGGACCTTCGTCAGGTTCGCTGTCTGTATTGCCCCAGCGCCTGATTGACGGCATCTCAATGATTGGTTTCGAGGCCTGCGGAAGGTCCTTCGTTGCTGTGACGCTCCATCCCAAGCCCATGGAGGATTTCCCTAAAGCCCTTGAGGATCCCTTCAGGTCTCTAGGCGTGAGGTTGATCGATCCCCACAACTCCTTCGAGGACGGGTACAAGGGGCTCGCCGAGCCAGAGTTGGAGAGGGTGCAGAGGGCGCTGGAAAGTTACCTGAAGTCCGATCGCATATCTGGGAAACCGCGTGTCGCGCTGGTGAGAGAGGTACCGGAGGACCTAAGTCCTACAGAGGGCATCGGTCCGTCGGGAATGGCTGTACTTGGACTGGAGGCTGGTGGTGTGCGAGTTGCGCTGGCCGTGGTCGACGGGAACAACGCCTTACCAGAGGTCAGACCCGCGGTCATTGAGGCCGTAAAGGAGGCAGGATGGGATCAGGTTGAGTTCCTGACGACGGACACGCATGCTGTTAACGGTGTCAGGCTAGGTGGCAGAGGCTACAAGACGGTTGGTGAGGTGATGGGTTCGAAAGCTCTCGCGGAGCGATTGGGGAGGCTTGCCAAGAGGGCGCTGAACTCGCTGGAGCCGGCAGAGGTCCGTGTGCTCGACATTACTCACACCGATGTCCCCACGTTGAGCGAAGAGGCCCTAGAGAGGTTCTCCGTGCTCATGCAGAGGTCGATCGTCGCGTATCTAGCCCTTTTGGTGGCCTCGGGGTCGATCCCCCTACTCCTATGAGTGCGAAAGCTGGTCAGAGTCACGGGGTAAGCTTTTATCGCATGGGACTGCGAAGTTCGGTGAGATGCTTCTGGGCGCGCACGTCTCAATCTCAGGGTCGATCGCCAAGTCGGTTGAGAGGGCTCAAGAGCTAGGGTGTACGACTTTTCAGATCTTCACTAGGAACCCAAGGGGATGGAGGTACACGAAGCTCAAAGACGAAGACGTAGAAGTCTTCAGGAGGCGAAGGAGTGAAGCTGGGTATGAGGTAGTCGTGGCTCACATGCCATACCTTCCGAACATCGCATCACCGGTGAAGGAGAGTTGGGAGAGGTCCGTGAGGTCCCTTATCGAAGAATTGCGAAGGTGCGACGCGCTTGGCATCGAGTACCTCGTCTGTCATTTGGGCAGTCATCTTGGTAAGGGAGTCGAGGTCGGCACGGCTCAGGTGGTGAAGGCAGTTGACCGGGCACTCGAGGAGGTGGACGCCAAGTGTCAGCTACTGCTCGAGAACATGGCCGGACAGAAGGGTAGCGTTGGTTCGAGGTTCGAGGAGGTCAAGGCGATACTAGAAAGGCTCTCTCACCGGGACAAAGTGGGTATATGTCTGGACACCTGCCACCTCTATGCTGCTGGGTACGACGTGAAGTCTGCCGCAGGGCTTGAGGACACGATAGCGGGCTTCGACGAGTTGATAGGTCTCGATGCTCTCAAAGTCCTTCACTTGAACGACTCGAAAGGAGGACTGGGCAGCAGGCTCGACAGACACGAGCATATCGGTCTCGGCAAGATAGGGAAGGACGGTTTCAAGAGGATAATAAACCACGAGAAGCTCAGGAAGCTCCCGATGATAATAGAGACTCCAGAGGACGAGCATGGCGATTACAGCAGGGACCTTAAAGTCCTTAGATCCCTCTACGAGGGAGGTTAGGCGTTGGATCCATTGAGGAGGTTGTGGTCCTATGGCTTATCGCTGATCAGGGACCCGAGAACGTACAGGTTCGTCGCTGTCGGTGTCGCGACGTTGATCTTAGCCGAAGCACTCATGTTCGGGATGGTTGATTTGCTCGGTGCCGAGTCCTTCCTCAGCGCAGTCATCGTAACGGAACTCGTTCTCGTGACGAACTTCTTCATCAACGACAGGTGGACGTTCAAGACGTACAACGATCCGAGCAACAGGTTCTCGGCAAGGCTTCTGAAGTTCCACGTCTCGAGGCTCGGTAGCATCGCGGTCAATCTGGCCACATTTTACACGCTGAACAAGGTGTTCTTGGTTCACTACTTGGTGGCTTATTTCCTTGCGGTCGTTGTGGCGTTCACCTTCAACCTCATTACGAGCTTCGTCTGGGTGTGGAGGGTTAGCCCTACGAATTACGAGAGGATAGGTAAGGGGTCCGTTGGAGGTCAGAGCGCTGAGTCGTCTCTCATGACTGATATGAGTGCTCACCTTGACCAATCGAGCCATTCCTCGACTAGGTGCCAGAACCAGTGGTCCTCCTCTTCAACGTCGACGTAGTTGCCCTCAGCCATCGCCGTCTTGACTGCGACTAAGTGATAACAAGAGGGTTTGTGACCTCGAACTACTCTGAAGAAGTAGTCGTCGCAGGTGCAGTAGTTCACCTCCGGCATGACAATGTATTCCCTCTTCCGCCCCACAACTACCCAGACGACGCGTCCGCTGGGGCTGAACACGTAACGCTTCACTCCGCCCTCCTCGGTGAGTCTCCGCGCCTCCTCCTCCAGCTCAAGCCTCTTCCTTGAACTCAAGCTCACCCAACCTCCCGAGCAGCTCACCAGAGGTGCTCAGAACGTCAGCGTCGAGGACGTTGAAAGCCCCTGACCTGAGCAACGGGCTGGTCCTACTGGAACTAGAGAGCTCGGAGACATCGACGCCGGGTGCCATGGAGCTGAAGTGCCCGAGTATCAGCAGCTTGATACGACCCCTGAACCTCAAACCTTCAAAGGTCTCAGAGTATCCCGGCCGTGATGCGATGGCCTTCACTAGCCTAGACCTTGCACTCTCGATCAACAGGTTCACCTTCATCCTGAGAGTGCCCTCTGAGGTCCTGATCACTGCGGTAGGATGCGTGTGTCCTATAACGTAAGCGCTCACTGTAACCGACTCGGGCAGGGGCCATGTGTGGCCGTGCATCACCCAGTAATCGCCGATCCTTATGCCTCTACTTCCTACCACTCTCCCGAGATCACCGATCAATTCCGAGATACCAGCGTCATGATTCCCTGGAAGCACCACTATCTCATCGAATTCCCTACTGAGGTCATCGAGCATCGACCTGACGCCTACCTCCTCCCTCCAGCTGACTCCTGCGATCCTGTGCTTGACGTCTCCCATCAGAACAAGAACCTCTGCGCCACACTCCTCACCGAGCTCCAGCAAGTGCCTAGTGACCTTAGGTGCTTGAGGAGGGGCCCTGACGCCCTTTGAAGCCAGTTCCAGCTCGTACCCGAGGTGTATATCCGACACCAGCAGGTATCTCCTTCCTGAGCTCTCGATCACAGCGGCCGGTTGTTGGCCCGCGAACCTCAGCCCCAATGCCCAGCGTGATATCGTTTCAGGAGGTCTAAAACTCTCACCGCTTCTGAAGCTCCGCGAGCCTCTCCGGGAGGAAGTCCTTCACGATGAACTCGAGCCCGTACTTGGAAAAGGCCTCGAGCTCTGCCTTCCTCTTCAGCTTCTCGAAGTATTTCACCTCCCTCTTCCAAGGGTCGGTCTGGTATCGTGGGTCCTCTAGGAGCTCCGATAACCGCTTCTCGTCCATCTCGGTGAACCTCATCGCCGGCAGCTTGTACTTCGTTATGTCGGTTGCGTAGACTCCTGCCCATATCGCGTCAGGGACGTTGATCTGCTTGATGTGCGCCGATAGGGCTGACCCGTGTATGAGAACTGAGGCTATGTGGACGCCGTAAGGGTCTGCGTCGGTGAAGACGTATATCGGAAGGTTGAGCTCTTCCTTTATCCTTCTTATCAGCTTCCTGCAGTTCCTCGGCGACTGTCCGGCCGTGTGTATGAGGAGGGCCTTGAACTTTTTATCGGCGCGCTCCTCGACGAACCTGCTGAACACCGCACCCTTCTCGATCACGAAAACCATCTCTGCACCACACCTCACGAACTCGGCCGTGGTAAGAGCAGGGCCTATCGCGTAGCCGTCCGGATGAGTAGATAGATCTATGCGATTTCCCCTGAACCCTAGTATCGTGTACTCAATTACCAAGTCCCCGTATATCGAAGCCCTCTCTTCGGGGAAGACGTTGAAGTCCTCCCTCGGATTTCCTAGAACGCTCTCGAGTTCCAAAATGATGTCGTCGCTCTCGTCTTGGTCCTCGAAGTCCACGTTCTCGCCCAGCGCGACGTAATAGGCATCCCTCAGCGTCGAGGTCTTCCCGGACTCTATGAGCTGCTTCGCGAACTTCATCAACCACACCATCTGCGCGAAGGGTCGCACGTGTCTGATGTTGCTAAGGGTCCTCACGGCCCTCTTCGAACCAAGTACGTACTGTCTCAAAGAGTCGTCGTACACTATGTTCTTGGTCGTCCTCTGGGGCAGCTCTACCGAAGGCCATCTCTCCTTCTTCAGGTCGTTTACTATCCTAGCGCCGAGGACCTTCAGCTTCTCGAGGACCTCCTGTTTCACTCTGTCGGCCTTGTAGACCGCCTCCCCCTGATTGCCTTCCTTCATCTGAAGGACCAGTCCTGCCGCTGGCTCTTAACGTCATCCGTCAGCGTCCGCCGATTGTCCGATCGAAATAACGGTAATTATTCGGTAGCGTGGAGGTGGGTAAAGAGGTGTGACGTTTTTGGCCGAAGACGTGGACGAGAGAGAACTCTTGTGGACGCTCCGTCACCGAATCCGGCGAAGGATCATCGAGGTCGTCGGTGACTCAGGGAAGATTGGCGCGGTGGCACTCAGGGAGAAGTTGGGGATCAGCACCGGCTCCCTCTACTACAACCTCAGACAGCTCAGGGACCTAGTGGCCCAGGACGACAAGCGGAACTACGTACTTACGAAGCTCGGCGAACAGGTCTACAGGTACCTTAAGACCAGGGGAGACGTCTCGTTCGAAGAGATAGAGGCGAAGCGAAACCGGACGCTTGAGTTGGTGAGTCAGCTCTTCGTCCCCACTTGGTTGATCAGCCCGTCTATGGAGAGGGTGAGGTTTGGAGTGCTGACGGCGGCCCTCTCCATAGCAGTTCTCACGGCCCTCCTCATCAACGGCAGGTTCGTCCTCATCTTCCTTCACGTCTACAAGTTCAGGAGCTTCGAGATGGACTACTTCGCTTTATCGATGGTTATGTCGGGCCTGCTCATCTACGGTTACTTCTCACTCTTCTCTGAGGTCTACGAACGCTTCTCTGGGAAGACACCGGACAGGTTCAAGGGAATCAGGGGTTTCCTCTCCTCTCTCTTGTCGTTCGGGGGACAGTGGAGACAGGCGCTCATACTGATTCCGTTGGGGCTGTTGCCGATGTCGATCTATCCGGCTGCGGCGTTCGTGGACAGGGTCTTGAGGCTCGGGCAGTTCGAGTCGACCTTCCCGTTGCCTAACAGCGTGACCGCAAATTTGATTCTAGTGACGTCTCAAGTGATCTCTTTCTTGGTCTTTGCAGCTGGGCTGTCCTATGTGAGGAGAATTCGTTGGCACGTTGCCGCTCTGATCTCCTTCTCTTTGATCTACCTATCGATAGTGGTGTCCTATCTCGCGACGTCAGTGAGTTAACTCATGCCTTAGCCTCTTCGTCCGAGATCTTCAGGACCTCGTCTAGAACTTCAACGCCCTTGTCGACGTCGCTCTCGGTAGCGATGAGCGGTGGTGCGACAACGAGGTTGTTGATGTAACCAAGCAGGTAGACGCCACGCTTAAGAGCCTCTGCTGCCAGCCTCTCCGCCATTATCTGGTTACCTGCGTATTTATCGGCGTAGACGTTGAACGGTTCGCCGGTCCTTCTGTCCTTCGTGAGGTCTATGGCCCAGAACATTCCGATCCCCCTTACCTCACCGATCGAGCGGTGCCTCTCCTCCAACTCCCTCAGCCTTCTCTCGAGATGCTTGCCAACCCTCTCGACGTTCTCCCATATCCTGAGGCGCCTGTACTCCTGTATCGCGGCCTTCGCAGCAGCTAGTGCAACGGGGTGGGCCTCGTAGGTGTGACCGTGTGCGAAGAAGTTGTCCTCGAAGTGTTCGGCGATCTCCTTGTTAACCGCTGTCATAGCCAGCGGCATGTAGGAGGACGTAAGGCCCTTCGCTGTTATTAGGATGTCCGGCTTTACGCCCCAGTGCTCTACCGCGAACCACTTCCCGGTCCTGAACCACCCCGTCATCACTTCGTCGTCTAATAAGAGGACGCCGTTCTCTCTTGCGATCTCCTGAAGCCTCTCCATGTAACCCTTAGGGGGCACTATCACGCCGTTAGTTCCAACGACCGGTTCGAAGATGATTCCAGCTATTCCGAACTCGTTCTTTATGATGTGGTCGATCACCTCAACGCACGCTATACCACAGTCTGGGTACTTCAACTTGAGAGGGCATCTGTAGCAGTAAGGTGGTGGTGCGAACACGACGTCGCCGGCCTTCCCGAAGTGCTCAACGAACCACCTCCTCACCTCCCCGCTGGCAGCGATGGAGCCCATCGTAGACCCGTGATACGAGAAGTACCTTGAGAGGATCTTAGGTTTTCCGGTCTTCAGTCTCGCGATCTTAATGGCCGCCTCTATCGCGTCCGTTCCAGAGGTTGCAAAAAAGAACTTCTCCAACTCAGCTGGGAGGACCTCCTTCACAAGTTTCGCGACCTCGGCCTTGATGTCGGTCGTCATGGAGGGTATGACGTAAGGGAGGGAGTTGATCTGTGCGGTGACAGCTTCTACGATGGCCTTGTTGGAGTAGCCGAGGTTGACGCAAACTAGCATCGATGAGAAGTCCAAGACCGATCTCCCTGACGCGTCCAGAACGTAGCAACCCTCACCTCGCTGGATGTGCGGTGGAGTCCAGCCTTTCTGCTTCCTCCAAGTCCCGAACAAGTGGGCCTTAGTGGTTCCAACGACGTCGTTCTGCAACACCGTCTCACCTAACGCCCTCCTTAAATAAGCCACTCTCGTATCTGGACGTCAAACATGAGGCGCGACCCGGTCCTGCTGAGGAAGGTCTTCGCGGTCACGTATTCGGCCGTCACCGTAACGGTCTCTTTGATACTGATGGGGCGCGGCACGCTGAACGCATGGCCGGACTACGTCCACACGACATACGGCTTCCCGTTCATCTGGGGCGTTCACGTCACCACAACCTTCGTCGGGCGTGTCGACTTCTGGATGATTGACACTACCGCACTGTTGTTCGATTTGCTCTTCTGGGAGGCCGTTGTCGTCGCGTTCCCCTTGGCTTTGCTTCTGCTATCAAGCAAGCCAAGAACGCATCATGGTGTTTCTCAGGGTCAAGGTTCGCACCACGGCCCCAAACCGCGTTTAGACTTAAATAAGGATCGATCTTGATAGGAAGGGGCTATCCCCAGAAGGTGAAAGAAAGCTCATGTTTAGCTCGATCAGGGAGGAGATCTTCAGCTATCTAGCTACCGTGGGCCAAGGCCAGAGAGTTGCGACCAAGATAGACTACGAGGGCCCTAGGATCGCGATATACACGGACAAAGCCGACGTCTTCGCGGACCGCAACAGGATAGCTCGGGAACTCGTGAACCTGATAAAGAAGCGGGTCGTCATCAGACCTGATCCCTCGATAAGAACGTCTAGGGAGAGCGTAGAGGCGGCTGTTGCGGAGGTCTTCGGAGATCATCAGTATTCCCTTCGGATCGATGAGGAGCTGGGAGAGGTGATAGTGACCATCAAGACGAAGGACGTCGTTGTCCCCATAGACGAATCCACGATTGCCGAGCTGGAGAACGGGCTCAAGTGGGTCGTGACCGTGCGGAGAGCCCCACCGATGTCGTCGACCACCGTCGAGAAGGTGGGCAAATACATCTACGGCGCCGGGCCTGAGAGGATCGAGATCCTCAGATCGATCGGTGAGAGGGTCTTCAGGGACAGGCTCTTCCAAGGGAACGAAGTCGTCGTCACGTTCTTGGGAGGTGCCATGCAGGTAGGAAGGTCGTGTCTGATGGTCAAGACGAAGGAGAGCACGGTTCTTTTAGATGCCGGTATCAACGCCGGCGCTAGCAAGGTCTCCGAGATGTTCCCCAAGTTCGATGCGTATCCCGAGCTGATTGAAGAGCTGGACGCTGTCGTCATCACCCACTCCCACATGGATCACCACGGTGCGCTGCCGCTGCTCTTCAAGTACGGTTACAGAGGACCAGTCTACATGACGGAACCGACGTTACCGTTAATGATAATGGAACACCTAGACTACCTCAACCTAGCTGGTAAGGAGGGAGAGTTCGCTCCCTACTCCGAACACGACATCAGGACCGTTGCCCAGTACACGGTGACTCTGCGATACGGCGTGGTGACCAACATCACTCCAGACATGAGGCTGACTTTCTACAACGCAGGTCACATTATAGGATCAGCGATCGCTCACCTCCACGTCGACGATGGTTTCCACAACGTCGTTTACACCGGCGACTTCAAGTACGAGGAGACTGAGATGCTCGGTCCGGCGGTCACAAAGTTCCCGAGGGTCGAGACGCTCGTGATGGAGAGCACCTATGGTGCAACGCCCGTTCCCTACACTAGGGAGGAGAGCGTCAATATGCTCGCTGAGAGGATGTCACATACCTTGAAGAACGGCGGTCAGGTTCTCATACCGGTTCCCGCTGTTGGCAGGGCTCAAGAGATCCTGCTGGTCATCAGGAGGCTCTTCGAGCAGAAAGTCATGCCGGAGGTTCCAGTATTCGCAGACGGCCTCCTCATAGAGTCAACAGCGATTCACATGATGTTCCCTGAGTACATGTCGATCAAGTTGCAACGTGAGATGGAGCAAGTCGGGAACGTCTTCCTCTCAGACTACTTCACGTTGGTCAGGAGCGCCCAGCAGCGCGAGGAAGTTCTTCAGTCATCAGAGCCAGCGATAGTCTTAGCCACCTCAGGCATGATGGAGGGTGGGCCTGTCCTCGCGTATTTCAGAAAGCTGTGCGGTGACGAGCGCAACCTACTCCAGTTCGTCAGCTACCAAGTTGAGGGTACTCTGGGTAGGAAGATCTTGAAGGGCATGAGGGAGGTGCAAGTGACTAACGAGGAGGGAAAGCTCGAGCCGTTGACCGTGAAGATGAACGTCGACAAGGTTGACGGTTTCTCGGGCCACTCTAGCAGACAGCAACTCGTCAACTACCTGAAGCGGGTTTCCACAAGGCCGAGGAGCGTCGTTCTCCTCCACGGAGAACCAGAGGCGATTCAGTCCCTGTATCAAGTTGCGAGGAAGGTGGTTCCAGGAGCCTCGACATACGCACCGAACAACCTGGACTCCCTGAGGTTAGCGTAGGCTGGGCTCAACAGTGATATTCGTCGAGAGTCTTAGAGTGACCGCTTTTGAGCTCCGGCTCCGTGCCCTTTCGCTTAGGGCTTCTAGCGAGGCCTGTCGGGAACTTGACACGACCGTAGACGCCGTCGAAACCCGGTATCACGGTTAATTCGTTCCGTCTCATGAATTCGATCAACCTAGCGAGCATAGGGTCACTGAGCTTCGCGATCGTCTCCATCGGCACCTCTAGAAGCACTTTGATCTCGTTACCGAGAGCGCTGATCAGCCTTACGTACTCGGTCCAAATGGTCCTCGACATCAGATTGACAGAGTTTGGGTCATAACCTCTGCTGAGCGCTATAAGCTCCTGTAGCGGCAAGAGGTAGACGAAGTCGATCGCTCTCGCAGGTCTGTGACCCTCCGGTCTGTCTGCGAGCTCCTCCACGCGATCCTCGACACCCTTCGTGAGCCTCCGTCCGCACTTCGGGCAGAAGTATCGCAACCTCTTCGCATCGTTTGGGCTCAGCGGACCGACACCGCATCTCCTGTGACCCGACCAGTGATACTTGCCGTAGCTGGGAGGAACTTCTACGGTCATGACGACCTTCGATGCACTGGATGAGCGGGTGAGAGCAGCGTGAACGCTGTCGTAGGAGAGCTCCTCCACCTCGAGGACCACCATCTCCCTTCCTATGCGGTAGGGATAGGGGCTGTGAGAGTCGGATGAGCTGATGAGCAAGAACTTTTCGAGTCTGCTCACCCTCCAGTTCATCGGTGGGTCGCTGCTGAGGCCGGTCTCGATCGCGTGAATTCGGTCACTCTTGTCCTCGTAACACTCCTCAACTGAGTCAACGCCGCTAAAGGCTCCGAAGATCGACCACCAAGGAGTCCAAGCGTGAGCTGGGAAGAGGTAGCATCTCCGATCGGTCTGAAGCACCACATCAACCAGCTCGCTCGGTCTGACGTTGAGCACAGGCCTTCCGTCGGACTCGACGTTTCCGTACCTCTTCAAGGCGTCTGAGAGCTGCTCAGCGACTTCGAGACACGGCATCAAGATCACGTGGTGAATCTTCCGTGTTTTTCCGGCATACTCATGCACGGTAGCTACCTCCGTCTGGGTCACGAACCTCACTCTACCACCACCTCTGTACTCGTAAACGCCTGGAGCTGTCTCGCTTGTGTTCTCGATGAGCTCCCTGAGCCAGAGCGGATGGAGTGCATCACCGGTCCCCATCAAGTTTATTCCCTTTAGGTCAGCATAGTAGACCAACTCGTCGAGGGTCATCTTGGTCGACGTCGCGCCAGAATACCTTGAGTGTATTTGCAGGTCAGCGAAGACCTTCAGGGCCCGTCACCGATCGACACAGGTTTGAGATTCGCAACAATCCCAACTCACCTCAGACCCGCTGCGAGAGCTTCCGCCAAGGCGATGGCCGGATCCTCCATCGCATCCCTTAGCCTTCTCGCCCGGTCCTCCAGGTTATTGCGGAAACCACTGTCACGAGCGAGCTCCAGAGCAGCTGTGATCGAACGCTCGTCGGCATTGACCTCTCTCAGGAGACCCCGCCTCATCAGGAACCTGTGGACTGCGGGCATCTCTCCCGGGTAGAAGGTGAAGGTAGGGACGCCGAGAAGCGCAGCCTCTTGTGCCGTCGTGCCTCCTCCGGAGAAGACGGCCTCGGCCCCGGCGATGAGCGGCAACAGCAAGGTCGGCTCCGTCAGCAACTTAACTCCTTTCTCAGAGCCCTGAGCCAGCAGGTAGGCGTCGTCCCTATAGCGCGACACCACGAGGACCTCACCGTCGTACTGAGCCCTGAGGTTCCTCACCAAAGTCGAAGTGTCCTCCAGCCCCTTTACCTGCAGGTAGCTGGCCTTCCTCTCGGGCGGCCTGACCAAGACATACCTCCGATGAGAGGTCAAGGCTCTTCGGTAGTCGAGCCTCCGCATCCACGCTATGGGGTCCAGTGCCCTGTACCTCAGGAACCTCGTCGACGGTGTCGCCCACCTCTTCCACTCTTTGATCGGAATGAAGAAAGGTGTGGCCACCAGATCGGAGAGCGGCACGCAGACTCTGTTCACCGGCGAATGTGACGTGTCTGAGGCCAAGTAGTGCTTCACCGAGAGGCCGTAGGACACCCTGCAGAGCTCGATGGACCCGCTCGAAGCCGTTATCTTGGGTCTGAGCTCCCTTACGATCCCGATCAACGCGGCCTGCCTCTCCGTGCTGGCGACCATCTTTCCCTCGAGGCTTTCCTCTCCGAACCTCCCGATCTTCAGAGCTTCAAGGCCCAGATCTCTCTCAACCCAGTCGAGCTGCTCGTAGGACCTCGTGACGTAGGAGGCCTCTACGCCCCGAGACTTCAGCTCCCGACCCACGGCCCAAAAGAAGAGCGCTTGTTTGGGTGTGAGGACGTCGAAAAGCACGTCGCATCCCACAGGGCCTCACCTGAACCTTATCCACCCCTCCATCCTCTCCCACGACCACTCGTAGTTCGCGGGCACCGAGTACCCGAAGACTATGCAGCCCTTCCAGACCGTGAACTGGGGCTCCTCCGAAGACCTGACGTTGACGTTCTCCACTCCTCTCTCCGATAGGTCCTTCTTGACCCTTGTGGCAGCGTCCGAAGCTATGCCTTTCAGCTCCTGCGGCGTAGACCAAGAGAGATTGCCTCCCGAGAGTATGACCTGTGAGTAGAGATAGGGCTGGAGCTCGACGGGGCACTTCTCGACCGCTGAGATGACAGCGTCTGCGATCGTCGTGGTGCCGTGGAACACCGCGTCACCGAACTTCACGTCCTTGGGTCTGGGCATCCCTCGCTTGAAGTAGCTCTCGAAGACCTCCTTGTTCGGATCGAAGACGTACTCACCTATGAGGAACCTAGTCCACGAGCTCCCGCCTAGATCGATCGTGATCCTCGTTCCGTGAATTTTGATTGGCTTTCTCACCGAGGAGGAGTTTGACCTCGCGAAGGAAACCGCCCTATCCAGGTCTAGCGGCAGTAGACCGAGCTGCTCCTTCACCTTCCTCACGAGGGTCTCCTCTTTCGCCAAGTCTCCGTATCCAGCGTCCTTGAGTATCTCAGCGGTTATAGCGTTGGCGTCAGCGCCACCTCTGTTGAGTGCGACTATCGCCCCTCTGATCGGAGCTCTCGAGATTGGCGTCACCTGTGTGTTTCCGTGACCGCTCTCCACGACCACGCATGAGGTCGCCTTATGGGCTATCGCAACGGCCAGAGGCTGCGGTATTATCGTCGAAGAGTGAACGAGCCCTTCCTTCGCGAGCTCCGAGTAGACCTCGTACAGCCTTTCGTACATGTAACGAGGTGAGACGGCTGAGAGCGCGGCCACCAGATAGAACCCCGCGAACCCGATGCCCCTCGGCCTGAACTCCTCCAGCGAGGCCCTTGTCAGCTCCCTGATCACCTTCCAGGCCCTAGAGTCGTCCTTAGCAACCAGTCCACTCCTCATCGGGTAGACCATCCTGCTCAACAGATCGGCGCCGCTCTCCAGGAACAGCACTACGTCCTTTCCGACTACCACATCCCTCTCGACTCCCATGATCTTTGAGACGATCGAAGGTTCTGGAAAGTAGCCTCTGTTCTCGATCACCTGAGGTCTCTCTCCGAGCGTTATGGGGCCGTACTTGTAGTCACTGGTGCCGTAATCAGCTCCGAAGACGTACCTTCGCTTGTACTCTTCCTCGAACACGCCTATCGATCTGAGCTCCGGCTCGTCTATCAGCCTATCGCAGTAGGTTGATCTTCGCTGACTTCCTTAACTTCTCCTCACTCGATCCTCACGTACCTCGACGGATCCACAGGCTTCTTTTTCCTCGGAGAGTTCCTCAGCAGTATTCCGCAGTAAGGGCACCTGACGCTGTCGGTCAAGTGATACACTCTGCACCTCGAACAGTATCGGTATCCAGCGGCATAGCTCCGCCTCGTGATGACCTTCTCCTCCTTTCTTAGCTGGTTCTGCAGTGCCGCCATCGCGACAATATAGGGTTGTGGTTCAGATTAAAATATTGCATATAGACTACATATACTGTTAATACGTTCAGTTCATATTATTGTTCGTTTTATATTTAAACATTTTGTTTCATATTTAAGAGTGAATCTACCACGGAGGCCGGCGACCTGGGCGGAGGGTCGACTCTGGAGTTCCCACGTTCAACTCTCCTCAAGGGAAACTAGCGTGAAATTCTATTTCAGAGCGTGTTTTACACCAACCAACGCGACCAGCCGAGCCATGAGAGAACTGTCCGCCGTCCCCTTCTCCTCAACCTCATCGTCCAGAACGCTCAAGGCGGTGCTGGGGCCCTGCAGCGGGGCGTAGTCCGTCTAATCTCGCGACCTGCAACGGGAGCGAGATGATCGTCCAAGCGGCCCTCCTGAGTGCGTTCAGGTAGAACTTAGAGGAGTAGCAGGTGCGGTTCTGATGCTCTACCGTCGTGTATGGGATCGAGCCTTCCTCGAGGGCCACGTAGCTCACCGAACTACCGGCGCCGACCTCCATGCCCATCCTGAGCAGCCTTCTGGCAGCTAGGGCCTGCCTGACCCTGTTGCTGTACTCGTGGAGGTCCTTCGAGAGCCTCACCGTCACCACCAAGTCCTCCAGGTTCACACGCCCCAGCACCAAGTCCCTCTCGTAGCGCCTGAGCACTGCTAAGCAATCCTCTATTGCACCCCACAGGTCCTGCGTGGCCCTCACCCTCGACAAGACGTTCAGCATCTCCAGCTGCATCCTCCTGACCATCCGGGGAGTATCGGACCTTCTCGCCTCTATCCCCCTGAACTTGGCCCTGCCGTCGATCATGAAACCGAAGTACCTGCCGTTGACTGGTCTGCTGTGCGAGCACTTAGAGGGAAGGAACGCGATCCACCTGTAGATCCCCTCGAGGGCCGCTGGAAGGCCCGTCTCCTCCTCGATCGACCTCACCAGTCCGAAGTACTCCTCCTCCGTGGCACCCTCCTTCCTGACCCAGAGCGAGTCGACGATGCCGTGGACCACCTCGAAACCCAGTCGTTCAGCGACCGTGAGGGCCCTCAACAACGCGGATCTCGCGTGGGCGCAGACCGCCATGTGGGCCAGCCTCGACCCGAACTTGGCCTTCCTGAACCCCAAGTAGCCGAAGGAGGAGACGAGCACCCACTTCAGCGCGTCGGAGCGTGCCCTGTAGACCTCCGTGTTGCCCCTTCCCTCCCGGATCGCCGCCTTGTAAGCAAGCCTCTTCCTGAGGGGGAGCTCTATCGCCTCGGGGACCAGGCCCTTCCTCCGCACGCAGGTGTGGCCTCCTGTCTCTGGCACGGGGAGACCATCGTCGGCGCAGCACTCGCAGTCCACGGTCTCGGCGCTTACGTTCCTAGTGAGGATGATCATCGGGTACATGCTCTGGAAGTCTATCTCCGCGACTTCCCAGTAGACGCCCGGCCTGTGATCGAGTGTCAGGCCTCCCCTGTCCTTGAGGTAGAGCTCCTTCAGCGTGAAGTAGAGCGGCTTCCCGGTCCTCCAAGGTATCAGGACGTTCCTCCTGCTGGCAACCTCGAACTGGAGCGAGGTCATGCACTGTCCGATCGTGTACCTCGCGGCCTCGTGGAAGGGGACGACGCAGGTCCTCGCGACCTCGAGTAACCCGTGCAAGCCCGTATGCGAGTGAACGAAGGAGTTGAGCGGGTCTATGTGCACCCTGCCCCTGAGCCTGAAGGCTCCGTGTCGCCTGTAGACCCTGCCGTAGCTCCAGTAAACGTGATGGTTACTTCGGAAGGGCCTAATGCGCTCCCTTCCCAGCGACAGCTCGATCCCGTTGACCGATGCCCTGTGATGCAGGTAGTGCATCACGAAGGAGTCGCCTCCGTCTGCCAGCAGGACGTCGAACGGTTCCACGGCCCTCTCCAGCCCTTCGAGGACGCTTGGCTCGTCGCCATCGATCTCCACCACCTCCTCCTTGGAGACCAGCCTCACCGACCTCAGGGGCTCCTCGAACCGTTGGACTGCAGACACTTCGAGCTCCGCAACCCTGATCCACGAGACGTCGTAGTCGGTGTCCTCCCTCGAGTCA
Source organism: Candidatus Calditenuaceae archaeon (assembly GCA_025058055.1). GTDB lineage: Archaea > Thermoproteota > Nitrososphaeria_A > Caldarchaeales > Calditenuaceae > Calditenuis. The sequence goes on along the minus strand of JANXEU010000028.1, from coordinate 29 downwards.
AGGGCCCTCAGCTCACCCAGATCTTCGCG
>JANXEU010000015.1 GCA_025058055.1 Candidatus Calditenuaceae archaeon | reverse complement strand
TAGCCTCCCGCCAGTGCTTGCAGGTCTCGGCCATCCTCTCGACGAGCCTCGAGATCACCTCGAAGTCCCTCTCCCTCGTCAGCAGCGAGCTGAAGGACGCGACGCCCCTCACCTGGGCCACGACCCATCCGTCCTCGACCGGGGCCACGACGTACTCCCACCTGGGTATCGCCGCGGAGGCGTTCGGGTGGACCGCGAAGACGAAGTCCGTCGGGCTGCTCTCCTCGACGACTATCCCCACCTCCCGGAGGCCGTCGGGGTTCATGACGTTCAGCCCCACCGCCCCCTCGCCGGGTAAAAAGCGCTCGGGTCAGAGTAAGTCAGGTATCGGTCTCCTCGAGAGCTCCAAGACCCCGACCTCCCTCTCGACGAGCTCGACGATCGCCCTCGCGTCCTCCCTCGTGATCCTGGCCCTCCTGTCCGCCTCGAAGAGGAGGGCGTTGTGGATCTCCCTGCTGACGTACATCGACCCGAGTTGTGAGAGCAGATCCTCCAGCCTCTTCATCACTTCCGGGTCCCTCATCGGCTCGAGCGCCGAGACGTCGAAGAACCTCTCCCCTGCTCCGAGCGAGGCCGCGGTCACGTCAACCCGGATCGGGTGGTCCCTCTCCCCGAACTTCGCGTAAGTCACCATCACCGCGCTCAACGACTTCAGCCCTTCCGCGACCTCCCGGACCCTGTCCCTCATCTCGACGGGCAGCCTGAGCCTCACCTCCGCGTAGCTGTAGGGGTCTTCATAGGCTTTCTCTATTATCTCTTTGAACTTAGAAGAAGGTCCCAAGAGAAGGGGAACCGTGTAGCCCTTGCCTTCCGCGACTCCCCGGAGGAGGTGGAGGTCCGTCGAGTCGGTCACCCACTCCTCGACAAACGCCCTCAACCGCTCCACCACCCTCCCGTACTTCAACTCCAGGCTTTTGGCTGTCCTGACCGCGCGCTGGGGCTTCTCAATCGCGATGGAGAGGAGCCCCTCAGCCCTCCCGAGGTCCTCGGCCTCGAGCAGCCCCGACCTCCTGAGCCTCTCGACCTCCATGGAGAAGAGCTCCGCGACGCACCAGTCCCTCAGGAGCGAAGTCGAGGTGGTCTTGCTCAGGGATGCCAACGCGACCGACCTCCTCTCGCACTCGCCGATCAGGCCCGTCAGCTCCGAGTAGAACTCCAAGAGCGCCTCGCCGTAGCCACTGGGGGCCCTCGTGGGCGTGATCGGCAGCGTAGAGCAGAGGCCGTAGAGGGAGCCGTCGAGGAGGAGCAGCCCGCCCTTCGGGAGCCTCTCCAGCGCCCTCCTCGCTACCCTGAGCTCGAGGACCTTCATCAGGAGCCCCGCGTAGTCGGCCCTGGGCGGATAGGCCACCTCGCACCTCACCTCCCTCTCCTCCAAGCCCCTCCCGACCGCGAACGCCGTCGCGACGATCAGCGCCCCTCCGTCCCCGAGCCTGAGCCTCATCAACCCGCCGTCAACCGCTACCGCCTCGGCACCGGAGCTCCGGCCCTCGAGCCCCTCAGGAACCCAGAGCCTCCTGGCCCTCTCCGCGATCTCCTCCGAGAGCGGCCCCCGTCTGCCCCTAAGGTCCCTTTCCAGGGAGCCCGAGTTCTTCCTCAGCCACTCCGCCAGCAGGTCAGCGACGAAGGCCATGTCCCCTTACGTCTCCGGTCGCAGGGAAATATCCTTATTCCGTCCTCTCGGCCCCCGAGTGGGGCCCACGACGTTTTCCAGTCAGCCTAGTGCTGTTCTATTCCCAGAGCTTTTCTATAATTACGTCACAGATCCTGTTGTGGACCGGCGGGGATTTGAACCCCGGACCTCCCGCACGCCAAGCGGGCGATCTACCACTGATCTACCGGCCCTTCCATATTCGATGTGAGAGATGAATTTAAGGCTCGCGAGCCTTGCACCTCTCATCTGAATCACGGAGTGTCCCGAGTAAGCATCAGATGCTAGGTTGCAGAGTACAGCGGACCACAACAGTTCCCGCGCTGAGTCGACGTTCGCCGAGACATCATGAGATGGAAGCAGGACTGACAAGACCACGTGATCAGGTTCTGGAGAGCAGTGTTAGAAGGCTGTCGGCTCTCCTTTCGCACTTCGCGAGGTCGCCGTTCAGGGCCCAGAGCCAGTAGAGCATGAAGAAGCTAAGCGTTATCAGCGTGAGGATTACGTAGAGGGCCGCACTTCGCCTTCCGAGCTTTCTGCCCTTTACGCCCTCCTCAACAGCAACTAGGTTCGACAGCGCTTCGAAGCTCGAGCTCATGGCGCGATCTATGTTTCCCAGATACCAGTTTAACGAGCTGAGAGCGTAGAGGACCACGACCAAGTAAATGAAGGCCACAGTCGAAGAAATTAGTCCAAGCGTCGCTATCAGGAAGAGAGTTTCGATAGCTTCGAGAGGGTTCGCCGGCGGCACTTGCTGTGAGAGGAAGGCGATGTAGACTGAGGCTCCAATCGCGGTTAGTAGGAGGACGCCGGCTAAGACGGGAAGGCCCCATGGGCTTGGCATCCTCACCGCGTTTGCCAGCTCCACGGCCGCTCTACCCATGTTGCCTGCCACGAGGGCCCTCGACTCGTCGCTAGAGGCTTGAAGCTCGGACGATTTGTTGCGCAACGCATCGACGAGTCTCGAGGTGATCGATTTGACGTCGGACCTCATCACGCCCAGAAAGTAGACGAGCACTATACCCCACAAAGAGCTGAGGACCGTCGAGACCGTTGCTAACCCCGGCGAGGAGAGTGCGACCGCTTCCCCTGTATCAAGGGGTTGCGTCGGTGCTGAAAACCCGACTAGAAGTGTGGTGACTAAGAGGAGGATGTTCGCTGCTCCGATAATCACCCAAGCCAGCACTAGCGGCCTAGGAACTGCCATGTCCTCACCCAACCGAAAACTAGGTGGTTCACGACGTGTGACGGCCCAGTATATAGCACCCTCATGTCCCTCAAACCCACACGAACTCCGCCCACATGTGTCGATTTTGGAAGCTGGAGAGACGAGAGCTTTTCGACCTTCAGCTCCCTAACGCAGGCTTCTCGAGTTAAACCCGCGATTACTTCAGCCTTCGATACTGAGGCGTCAGAGGTCCATACTTCGTCTGCCATGCCAGCCTTGAGCGTTAAGTCCTCCGAGAAAATCTTTGCGTTGAGGGCCGCGTTTTCGTGTGGTCTGGTTCCTTGGTGTCCTCCTGCAGAGTTCACGTACGGATTGATGGCTGGGTTGGCCTAGCGTTCAGACACGGAACGATAGAGCCTGAGGAAGAGGTGCGGAGCTGTCTCAAGCTCGGGGCGAGTCGAGCACTCACGACCGAAAAGACCGTCCATCACTTCCTAGCACTATCGTTAGTCCCCTCTCGATCCTAAGGCTAAGCGGCGATGCGAACACGGGCTGAACACTTACTTATTCAGCGGGATCGGTCTGATGAGGCGTGAAGAGGTGGTCCTATCCCGTAGTGGTCCTGAACTTCAAGGCGTACAGGGAGGCCGTCGGTAGCGGTGCGGAGAGGCTCGCATACGTCGCTGAGACCGTTTCTAAGGAGTTGGGCGTGACTGTTGCTGTAGCTGTACAACCCACCGACGTCCACAGGCTCTCGAGCAGGTTCGAGTTGCCAATTCTGGGCCAGCACGTCGATCCTCATGAGGAGGGTAGCTGGACAGGGCACGTGACCGCTGTCGCCTTGAGGGAGGCCGGCGCCGAAGGGAGCCTCCTCAACCACTCCGAGAGGAGGATAGGTCTCTCTGAGATCGCCATAGCCGTTGAGCTGCTCAGGAAGGAAGGGCTGAGGTCGATAGTCTGTGCCGACACGCCGTTGACCAGTAAGGCGGCTGGAGCGCTGCGCCCCGATCTCGTAGCAGTCGAGCCGCCGGAGCTCATAGGAACGGGCATCTCAGTCTCCAAAGCCAGACCGGAGGTCGTCACGGAGGCGGTGAGAATGGTCTCATCAGTTGACCCTGGAGTCCCTGTGCTCTGCGGGGCCGGCATATCGACTCCGGAGGACGTCTACAGAGCCATAGAACTCGGAACGGTGGGAGTTCTGATCTCCTCTGCCTTCGTGAAGTCCAAGGACCCTCAACATACGCTGACCGGGTTCTGTCAGGCCGCACTGAAGTCACATGAGTCGAGGTCTAGTAGACTCTGACGTTAACCAACTGAACAGGGACGTAGGAACCGCTGGGGACGACGGTCGCCAGAGACGTCTCGATCTCTACATCGATGCTCTGCACCTCCCCCGGGTTCAAGGAGTAACCGAAGTAGCCGTAGTCGCCTTGATAGGAGGCCAGTCGCACACGCGTTCCGTCAGAGAGGTAACCCTGTATCGACGGTGTAGAAGCGAACGCGAAGGTAGCCTCCGGAACGGCGATGGATGCCTTGAGTTTAACGCCGTCCCCTCCGACGGTCAACGCGATCTCCTCAAGCCTCAGCTTTCTCACCTCGAAGGTCAGCTCAACTGTCATGTCCCTTTCGACGCGAAGGTCCAGCACGACGACCGAGAACCTCACATCGGAGAGCTTCACGTACGAGCTGTAGCGCCCCGGAGTCACAATGAACTCGTAAGTGCCTCCTCCGTCGGTCCTCCCTCCGTTTAGTCCCAACACTACTAGCGCTTCCTCCACCGGCCTCGGCGATCCGCCCTCTTCGACGAAATGTACCTTGAACGTCACCTTAGAGGCCAAGGAGAGGCCGAAGTTCCGGTCAATACCTCCTGCTGACGAATTAAAGGCTGTTAGTAAGAGGACTAGGGCCGCGCAGAAGGCAACAGTCTCCCTCCACCTCATCTCCCGTTCCATAGAGTCACCGCTTTATAGCGTGTTTATGTTCCTCGTGGTTCAAGCCTGATTCGATCCTTCAAGAAATTCAAATTCTCGGATTACAGCCGAGTTCCGTGGGAACCAAGGCCGTAATACTGGCAGGAGGGTTCGGAAAGAGGTTGAGGCCGTTGACCGATACACTTCCGAAGTCTTTGCTGAAGGTCGCTGACAGGCCGATCATCGAGTGGCAGATCAGGTGGCTTGCCTCTTACGGCATTAAGGGCGTCATCGTCTGTGCGGGATACCTTAAGGAGAGGGTGGTGGAGGAGCTCGGTAGCGGAATAAGGATCGGTGTCAGATTGGGATACGTCTTCGAGGACGAACCCCTCGGAACCGCTGGGGCCCTCAAGAACGCCGAGCACTTCCTTGCGGGTGAGAGGTCGTTCATCGTCCTTAACGGAGACATCCTGACGGACATCGACCCCACGTACGTGCTCTCGGCCGCCGAGCGTCACATGGCCTCCATGGCCGTCGTCCCTCTCCCCTCCCCTTACGGTGTGGTTGACATAGACGAGCTGACCGGTCAGGTGAAGGGTTTCAGGGAGAAGCCGATGCTTGGCGAGTACTGGATCAACGCGGGTGTTTACGCTTTGAGGGGAGAGCTACTGGCCGAGTTGCCTGAGAGCGGCGACCTTGAGAGGGAGGTTTTCCCCAAGTTAGCTGCCCAGGGGCAGTTGGTAGCTATCCGTTACGAACACTGTTACTGGAAATCGATAGACTCGCACAAGGACCTTGAGGAGGCTTCGGCTCACTTCAGGGAACCGAGGAGGTCGCAGGCCATCACGTGAGCGTTCTCACCGTCGAGGTAGTAGTGTTTGATCGTGTCGACGATCGCAAATCCCAACGACTCGTACATCTTAATGGCAGGCTCATTGGACACCCTGACCTCGAGGTAAACTTCGTCGCAGTGATAGACGTTCCTCATGGCCTTCATCGCCTCCAGCATCAAGGCCTTTCCGATGCCTTTGCGTCTGTGTTCGGGCATCACCGCTATTGAGACCACGTGTCCTAGCTTCCTGAAGCGCAACCCTCCGAATTTCGAAAACCCCCTCTCCACCCGGCACATGATGTAACCTACCAGCTTACTTGCAGACTCCGCGACGATGAAGCTCTCGGGATAGGACTTCGCGATGCTGTAGAAGAAGGAGTACGTGTAGTTCTCCGGGAGCGTGAGCCTGTTGATGTTCATGACTTCGAGGATGTCCTCCTCCCTGACCGGCCTCAGGACGTACTGCGCGTCCTCACGCCTAAGGACCTCCAAAACTCTAACCTCTACATCTCACTAGTTCCCAGCCTGATAAGATTTTTCTCGAGAAGAATAACTTGATAAGACAGGCGTAAATATATTCTCTCAAGGTTCTGTGGTGGTGCTTGTGTCGTCCATGGAGAGTACTTCTCGCCCTAAAAGGGCCGGCAAGCAACCCAACTCAAAAGCAGTGACCAAGGAGGCTAAACCACAGGAGTCGCAGGTGTTGGGAAAGGTCGTTGTGATCGAGTTGATGGGCTGGTCCATCAAGCACGAGCTCCTCGAGGTTGACGAAGCCGAACGTGTCCTTCAGCGCTACAAGGCCAACCGGAACCAACTTCCTAAGATCTTGACGACGGATCCCGTGGTGAAGAAGATGGGCGCCAGACCAGGAGACATTATAAGGATCACGAGGACTTCCCCTACAGCGGGGTTAACGGTGTACTATCGAGTGGTGGATGAGGCGTGAAGAGCAGAACCTCTTCCGAGGTCTTAACTCACAACGAGCTGTGGACCATCGCAAGGGCGATCGTTGAGGAGGAGGGTCTGATAGCACATCACTTCAGGTCCTACGACTACTTCGTCAAGGAAGGTCTCTCCAAGCTCCTGAAGAGCATGACGCCCCAAGAGATCAAGACGAAGCAGGGCGTTGCGTATCTTCACTTCAGGGACGTTGAGATAGGTCCACCTACGATTAGAGAGGTCGACGGTTCCGAGCGCCATTACATCACACCTAATGAGTGCAGGCTTAGGAACCTCAGCTACGTCGCGCCGATCTTCGTGCGGGTCACACTCAAGCTCGACGATCAGGAGATCGTCAGGAGCGAGAGAGTTCAGATCGGTGTGATACCGATTCTCGTGAAGTCCTCAGTGTGCCCGCTCAGTAGGATGACCAACGAGGAGCTTCTCTCCATCGGCGAAGACCCTGCCGACCCTGGAGGCTATTTCGTCATCAACGGCTCCGAGAGGGTCATAGTCGCGATCGAGGACCTCGCTCCTAACAAGGTCCTTATCACTTCGAAGGAGCAGGACGGAGGAGTTCAGTACTCGGCCGCGGTGATCTCGATCTCCTACGGGAGGCAGAGCAAGGTCGAGGTTACCTACAAGCCCGGCGGGCCGGTGAGGGTGTTCTTCGCGAAGATCCACAAGGGCATACCGCTGATCGTCATGCTGAGGGCCCTCGGGATGGAGAACGACAAACAGATCGCGGAGCTCGTGTCACCGCTTCCTGAGATCCAGGAGATGCTCATCGAGAGCTTCAAGGAGGCTGAGGGTATTGAGGACAAAAAGGAGGCTCTGAGGTTCCTAGGGAACAGAGTTGCGTTCGGGTACGCGGAGGAGTACAGGGTCGAGAGGGCCGAACTGATGCTAGACAACAACTTCCTCATTCACCTCGGCATCAACAAGGAGGCCCGGTTCAAGAAGGGTGCGATGCTCTGCGACATCGTGGGCAAGTTACTCGAAACTGCTGCAGGCATCAGGAAACCAGACGACAAGGACCACTACGCCAACAAGAGACTGAAGCTCGAGTCCCAGTTGCTAATGGAGCTCTACAGGTCAGCCCTCAACAAGCTCGTCCGAGACATCAGGTACCAGCTCGAGAGGATTCTCATCACGAGGCAACCGATCACGTTGTCCACTTTCATCAGGCCCGGAATAGTGAACGATGTGGTGCTGACGGCATTTTCCACCGGCAACTGGCCAGGTGGAAGGGTTGGAGTTACACAGATACTCAACAGGACCAACTACTTGGCGACTGTCAGCCACCTGAGAAGAGTTCAGAGCCCTCTGAGCAGAAGTCAACCTCACTTCGAGGCGAGAGACCTGCACGGAACTCATTGGGGCAGGATATGTCCTGCGGAGACGCCGGAGGGCGCGAACGCCGGTCTGGTGAAGAATCTGGCTCTGGGAGCTGAGGTCACTGTCCCGCTACTTGAAGACGACGAGCAATCGCTCAGGGAGAAGCTCTGGAAGCTCGGGCTGACTAGCCTCGTGGCTGTAATGGACAGGAAGACCTCGAGGAGGAAGGAACTCAGGACCAAACTCTACATCAACGACGAGCTGATCGGATACCACCCTGACGGCAAGAGGCTCGTGAAGGAGCTCAAGAGAATGAGACGCAACGGTGAGGTCAACCAGTCCATCAACGTGCTCCTCAGGGACTACGAACACCTTTTGGAGGTCTACATCTACACCGACGAAGGAAGGGTTAGGAGGCCTCTGGTAGTCGTTGAGGAGGGAGACGTCAAGCTCAAGCTCCACATGGTCGAATCGGTCGCGCAGGGGACTCTCAAGATTAGAGACCTAATAGCGATGGGCGTATTGGAGTACCTCGACGCGAGTGAAGAGGACAACGCCCTCATAGCCCTCAGACCAGAAGACGTGAGCAGGTCACACGACTACCTCGAGGTAAGCCCGATGATGATGATGGGCGTGATAGCAGGTATCATACCCTTCAGTAACCACAACCAGTCACCGAGGAACGTCTACGAGGCCTCGATGGCGAAGCAGGCCCTCGGATTGCCGACGATATCCTACCCGGTCAGGACCGACAGCAGGCTTCACTTGATGATTTACCCGCAGAAGGCCCTGGTCAAGACCATGCTCATGGACCTGATCAAACTAGACGAGAGGCCCATAGGTCAGAACTTCGTAGTTGCGGTACTCACGGGCTACGGCTACAACATAGAGGACGCAGTCGTATTGAACAAGTCGGCGATCGAGAGGGGACTCGCGGTCACGATGAGCTACAGGACCTACGAGGTTGAGGCCAGGCAGTATCTCGGCGGCGAGAAGGACAGAGTCTCGATACCGGACCCCAACGTCAGGGGCTTCAGGGGCGAGCAGTACTACAGGGTACTGGATAAGGACGGGCTCGCGGTCCCAGAGTCCGAGGTCACCGACGGCATGGTGCTGGTTGGAGTCGTCAGCCCGCCGAGATTCATGGAGGAGTACGTTAGGACCCCGGCCAGGGAGATGGTCTGGAGAGATGCCTCCGAAGCCGTGAGGCCCTCCGAAGTGGGGGTCGTAGACGAGATATTCGCGTCTAGGACGGTTGAGGGCAACACGCTCATCAAGCCCCGCGTGAGGGCCCTCTGTTTCCCCGAGATCGGTGACAAGTTCGCATCCAGACACGGCCAGAAGGGCGTCATCGGCATGGTCTTCCAGCAGGCCGACCTCCCCTACACCGAGAGCGGAATCGTGCCGGATCTCATCATCAACCCCCACGCCTTCCCCTCAAGGATGACCGTCGGACAGCTGATAGAGAGCCTCGCAGGAAAGCTGGCGGCGCTCAAGGGCGAGATAGTGGACGGCTCGCCGTTCGTGGGGAAGCGTCTCGAGGAGATCAAGAGGGAGCTGGAGGAGCTGGGGTTCAAGAGCTCCGGAACCGAGGTGATGTACGACGGCCTCACTGGCAAGAGATACGAAGTCGAGGTCTTCATAGGCGTCGCTTTTTACCAGAGGCTCCACCACTTGGTCAGGGACAAGATCCACGCCCGGTCCAGAGGCCAGGTTCAGATGCTCACCCGTCAGCCGACCGAGGGCAGGGCAAGGGGAGGAGGTCTGAAGTTCGGGGAGATGGAGAGGGACTGCCTCCTCGCCTACGGTGCGAGCTACCTGCTCCTCGACAGGCTCCTCGAGCAGTCCGACAAGTACACCGTCTACTTCTGCGAGAAGTGCGGGCTCGCGGCCTACTACGACCTCAAGCAGGAGAGGCTGGTCTGCCCCATTCACGGGAAGAACCCGCCGGCGAAGCCGGTCACGCTCTCCTACGCCTTCTACCTGCTGCTGAACGAGCTGCTCTCGATGGGCATCTATCCCAAGGTCGTACTGGAGGAGGTGGCCTGAGATGGTGAAGGGCTCGATAGCGGCGATCAAGTTCGGACTCCTCTCGCCGGAGATGATACGGAGCATGGCGGTCGCTGACATCTCGAACCCTGAGACCTACGACGAGGACGGTGCGCCGATACCGACCGGAGTGATGGACCCGAGGCTTGGGACGCTGGAGCCTGGACAGAGATGCAAGACCTGCGGCAACACCTACCTCAACTGTCCGGGGCACTTCGGCTACATCGATCTCGCAGTCCCGGTCATTCACATCGGCTACGTGAAGGTCATTCATGAGCTCCTCAGGTCGACGTGCAGGTCCTGTGGCAGGCTACTGATAACTGAGGAACAGATAGCGAAATACAAGGCCGAGGTCGAGAGGCTGAAGGCCGAGAACAGACAGTACAGGCACGTCTTCTATCGGGTCAAGCAGATCGCCATGTCGACCAATGTCTGTCCCCACTGCGGCGAGAGGCAGGTCAAGGTCGAGCTGGAGAAGCCCATGACCTTCTACGAGTCGACGGCTCAAGGAATGGCGAGGCTGACCGCGAACGTCGTCAGGCAGAGGCTCGAGAAGATACAGGACAGCGACCTAGAGCTGCTCGACATGGACCCGCAGAGCGCCCGTCCGGAGTGGATGGTCCTGACGGTCCTGCCGGTGCCGCCGGTCTACGTGAGGCCCTCGATCACTCTGGAGACCGGATATAGGTCCGAGGACGACCTTACCCACAAGCTCGTCGACATATTGAGGGTCAACCAGAGGCTCAGGGACGCGATAGCCTCCGGAGCACCCTCCCCGGTCATCATAGAGCTCTCGGATCTCCTCCAGTACCACGTCACGACCTACATCAACAACGAGGTGCCCAACCTAGCTCCCGCACAGCACAGGTCCGGGAGGATCCTCAAGACCCTTTCCCAACGTCTCAAGGGAAAGGAGGGGAGGTTCAGGCTCAACCTCTCGGGGAAGAGGGTCGACTTCTCTGCTAGGACCGTCATCTCGCCGGATCCGAACATCGACATCGACGAGGTCGGAGTCCCGATAGAGATAGCGATGCAACTAACGGTCCCGGAGGCGGTGACGCCTTGGAACAAGGAGAAGCTCAAGGAGCTGGTGAGGAACGGCCCCTACAAATATCCCGGTGTGAGGTACGTCATCAGGCCCGACAAGAGGATCATAAGGCTGAAGTTCGTCCAAGACCTCAACGAGTTAGCCGATCAGCTGGACATCGGGTGGGTCGTCGAGAGGCACCTGATGGACGGGGACATCGTCCTCTTCAACAGGCAGCCCAGCCTCCACAGGATCTCCATCATGGCCCACAGGGTCAAGGTCCTTCCCTTCAAGACCTTCAGGCTGAACCTGATGGTATGCACGCCCTACAACGCCGACTTCGACGGCGACGAGATGAACCTCCACGTCCCGCAGAGCGAGGAGGCTCAGGCCGAGGCCAGGCTGTTGCTGCAGGTTCAGAGGAACATAATATCGCCGCGTTACGGCGCTCCGATCATCGGCGCCATCAGGGACTTCCTCACCTCCTCCTACCTGCTCACCGCGAAGGCGGAGCTCGACAAGCAGATGGTGGGTTATTTGTTGGCGGCGGCAGGCTATTCTGGACCTCTGTCCTCCCCTAAAGGTTCCGGTGGCCGGTGGAAGGGAGCTCAGATCTTCGGTCTGCTGCTTCCACCAGGTCTTAACTACGAGGGCCAGGCCTCCTTCAACCCCGACGACAAAGTGGTCGTGAGGGGTGGTGAGCTGGTCGAGGGTTACGCGGACAAGGCTCTGATCGGTGTCGAGCGTCCCAATAGCCTCCTTCACCGCATCGCTAGGGACTACGGACCAGATGAGGTGGCGAGGTTCCTCAACTCACTCATCAGGTTGTCCAACACCTACATCAACTACAGGAGCTTCACTTTGAGTATAGAGGACCTCACTGTACCTCCGCGGCTCTACGAGGAGAAGGCCAAACTGATCGAGTTCATGGAACGCGAGTATCAGTCACTCTGGAAGAGCTACGTCGAGGGAACCATAGAGGTAGGACCTGGTCAGACACCGGAGAGGGCCTTCGAGGGTCATCTCCTGGAGCTTCTCTCGAAGGTCAGGGACAGGATCGGCTCAACGATAAGGAAGCACTTCCCAACCACCAACCCGATCGTGGTCATGGCTAGAGCCGGCGCTAGGGGAAGCAGCCTCAACATAGACCAGATGACCGCGATAGTGGGACAGCAGGCGGTGAGGAGGGAGAGACCCAGCAGGGGCTTCACCGACAGGGTGTTGCCGCACTTCAGGCCCGGAGATCTCTCTCCACCGGCCAGAGGGTTCGTCTACAACGCGTTCATCACGGGGCTTGACCCAATCGAGTTCTTCTTCCACATGATGGGAGGAAGAGACGGCCTGGTTGACACCGCGGTCAGGACCCAGCAGAGCGGTTACATGCAGAGGAGGCTGATCAACGCGCTCGAGTCGCTTTACGTTGAGTTTGACGGCTCGGTGAGGGCCTCTGACACCAAGCGCATCGTCCAGTTCCTCTACGGTGAGGACGGCGTCGATCCGGCTAAGAGCGACCACGGCATGCCCTTCACGCCGAGTGTGATCGTCTCAAGAGTTCTCAGCGAGTCCAAACCCTCAAGTCAGCCAGCCACCGATGAAGAGATCGAAAGAATTGCGTCTGGATACAGAGAGCTTCTACCTCCGAAGTGGTTGGAGGAGCTCGTCAAGGCGACAAGGTCGCGGAGGGTACCAGTGGACGCTCTAGAGCAGGTCTTCAGGCTCGCGTATCAGGCCTATCTTCAGAGCCTCGTAGAGGTCGGAGATCCGGTCGGCATAGTCGCGGCGCAGTCCATCGGTGAACCAGGAACGCAGCTGACTCTGAGAACGTTCCACTTCGCCGGAGTGAGGGAGCAGAGCATCCTGTTGGGGCTTCCGAGGTTGATCGAGATCGTCGACGCGCGGAGGGAACCTTCAACCCCCCTGATGAGAGTCTACCTGAAGCCGCCGCACAACTCAGACCCGAGGCTTGCGAAACTCGTTGCGAGGAACATTCAGTCCACTTACCTCAAGGACTTGGTCACCTCTTTCAGCGTTGACCTTAGAAGAGGTCAATTGGTTATGAAGCTGGACCTCGAGACGATGAAGGAGCTCGGCGTTACCAAGAAAAACCTCGAGACGTCCCTTAAGCAGTACTCACCTCAGGTGCTGGAGAGGGAGCTCAGAATTACAATACCAAAGGACCACCTAGCAGACGTCACGTCGTTCAGGGAGAACGTCCTATCGGTCAAGATAAAGGGCCTCAAAAGAATAGCGAAGGCCATCGTCAAGCGAGAGGGAGAAGAGTACTACATTGAGACCGAAGGTTCGAACCTGAAGGAGATGCTGGGCGTATCTGAGGTCGACTTCACTAGGATCAGGACCAACGACATCCACGAGGTCGCAGAGGTTTTGGGCATAGAAGCAGCGAGGGCCCTCATCATCGACGAGATAACAAACGTCCTGAAGGAACAGGGGCTTGACGTGGACGTGAGGCACATAATGCTCGTGGCGGACATGATGACCGTCGACGGCACGGTGAAGCAGATCGGAAGGCACGGCGTCGTGAGGCTAAAGAGCAGCGTCCTAGCCAAGGCGGCCTTCGAGATCAGCGTTCAGACCCTGCTAGAGGCGGCCATGAGGGGCGAGACAGATTACCTGCGAAGCAGCGTCGAGAGAATATTGATGGGAAAAGAGGTTCCTGTAGGGACCGGAATGGTTCAGCTGCTGATGAAGTACGTTCCGCCGAAGCAGCTCGCCGAGTCAGAAGAGCAGCAGAGCGGTGCTTCCTGACAGGTCTCCATCGATCGTTCTCCTCTGATGTTACGTTTTCCTACTGGAGAGACCAAATGTCGTGATGACCGATGAGAGCCACGCTACCGTCGTTAGTGCTATCCAGCCGTAGAACCCGAGAGGCACTCGAAGGATTTGATCGGACGATGTGCTGAGCTCACTAGGCATATCGACGTCGCTGACCCGAAGCCACTTTTTCGGCTTCCCGATGACCTCGAGTTCGACTCTTCCGTCCCATCCGGTTGTTCCTCTTCGTTCGACGATTTCCAAGCCATTGACTAGCTCGACGCCGGCTCCTGGAACCGGTAGACCAAGGGCGTCCACCACCTTCACGACGACCCTCCTCCTCTGAGGCCTCACCTCATAGACGTCATCACCGAACTTGATGACTTCTATCTCACCTGCTTCCTGAACAACGCCCCTCCATTCTAGGGCCTCGACTCTCCATCCCTCCATCGGTAAGAGATGCGGCACGTTGAGGGGAACGATCAGCGACCTCCCCCCGAGGTCAATGAGCAACGACGCGTCCTCTAGATCCTCGGCGAAGAACCTCACGGGCCTCACCTCGGTGTAGATCGCTTCCAGCGTCGTCGCCGATGCTATAGTGAATGACCTTCGAGCTATGAGAACGCCATCGGACCAGCCGTTAAAGACCCAGAAAGAACCGTTGGACTCCAGCGTCCGCGGGGCGGTGAGGGTTAGACGCGTGCCGATCCTCTCCCAGAGCGAGATCTCTTCTAGAGCGCCGATCCTTAACACCACAAGGGCCTCCTGCACCCAATTGGCTGACAGCGCTACGGGCCCTTCCATAGAAAACTCGACCTCTGCGACGCTGGACCCTACTTGACCCGACCACCCGATGAACCTGTAGCGCGTTCCGTTCTGAAGTTCGTGAACTGTCGGAACCCGGAGCTTCATCTTAGTCCCTTCGTCCAGCCAAGAACTAAAGGCGTACTCGGGGACCTCAGATCTGACTTTGAGCAGGTACTGCCTGACGTAGGAGGCTGTTATCTCCGCGGGCCCTCTCACCGCCAGATACGTCTTGGGAGAGTTCGCTGTGAAGACCTCACCGATCCAACTCTTGAAGCTCAGCCTCGTTCCGTTGTTGAAATCTACGATCTCGTCCGCCTCGACCTCTACGACTTCGTTCTCCTCCCACCAGAGCTCTCTCGCGCTACCCGTCCATCCATCGACAACCCTTACCAAATGTTCTTTGTTCCACAAGACGGCCGTATTAAAGGGTCCAGTCACGAGAATTCTCGTCACGGTCTTGCCGCTGACCGGATCAAGCAAACCTCGTGCCACAAGTCGAGTCCCGTTGCCGAATTCCACGACCGCTTCTTCGATCAGTGCCTCCAAGCCCAGCTCTCGTCCCTCCTCAACCCAATCAGTCCAGTATCCAAGCTCACCAAGATCAACCGTAACTTGATAGAATCTGTTGTACTGCGCTGTCAGTCTAAGAGGCCGCTGAACGGACACTTCAAACCTAGAGCTCTCGTTACTTATGTCGCCCTCCCATTTCAGGAACTTCAACATAGTTCTATTTCCAAAATCTATTAATTCAGATGTTTCTACAACAACGTTAGTTCCTCTGTCATACCATTTCTCAGTAACAGAGAGCGGAGTCTCGACTCTCACGAGGAACTGGCTGAGGTAGCGGGCAACGACTGTCACGTGGTCCCTTGGCGTGAATGTTAGGTACTCGCTAGTGTGAATCTCCCTACCGTTGGAAAACCATCCCGTGAACCTGTAGCGTCTAGTAGCGTCATCCGTGGACAGTACCGTATTAGTGGTCAGGGACACCTGGCTCCCCGGCTCCACAAGCAGCTCCTGCTGCAGAGTCGTCGGTCCGTCATCGATCTGGACCATTACCCTCACCCTGATCTTGATCGGCATGCCGTTAACGTCGAGCAGGTATCTGAACGGTATGGACTGCAGGGAGACAGAGTCGGGG
Source organism: Candidatus Calditenuaceae archaeon (assembly GCA_025058055.1). Classification (GTDB taxonomy): domain Archaea; phylum Thermoproteota; class Nitrososphaeria_A; order Caldarchaeales; family Calditenuaceae; genus Calditenuis. The sequence goes on along the minus strand of JANXEU010000015.1, from coordinate 44,352 downwards.
ACGTTAAAGGTATCAGTTCTGAGCCATGAGTATGCGACTGCCAGTGCATAGACGTTTAGCGTTGAAGGCCTCGAGTTGTGTACGACGTAAGGGTACATGATGTCCTCCGGGTAATCTGAGTGTTCGAGGCCGAGAGCGTGTCCGAACTCGTGAGCTGTGACCACCCTGACCAGGTTCGCATCGGTTCCAACACATCTGAGCGATATCTCAACCCTTGAGTAGCTGATGATGCGGTTCGATCCTGCAACGTAAGTCCTTCCACAGACTCTAGGACCTAGGTCTGAGACGAAGTGAACTGTGATGTCACCAGATGACCCGTTGACGCCGTTAACGTAGGTCATGATCTGAAGCGAGTTCAGGTACTCGTGACCGTAAAGGGCCGTGAAGACCCTGATGGCCCTCGACCACCACCTTATCGCATCTAAGGCCAGCTCGTTGTACAAAGGGTCCGAGTGAGGATAGAGGAGCACGGAGATCACCCTCTTGTCCCAAGCACCTATAAGTCCGATAGAAGGCGCAGGTGTGACCTCCAGAGAAGTCCATTCGTCACCTATGAGGACGGGTCGATGAACCTCCCAAGGAAAGTAGGACAGTGGAACAGTTGATGACGCGAATGATAGAAGGACGAGCGTCAACGCGACGGCCCTTTGACACACACTTACGCACCGCGTCCATTTCCAGCCAACCACGGGTTATGAAGTTTTTTCCAGTTACTCGACTCAGTAACTCTCGAAGATCCTCGCGAAATCAAGCTCAATTCGGTTCATTCAACGCAAATTTACCTCACCAGCTGACATGAAGAGCGATGTCCAGGCTTCTCGTAGCGTGGGCCCTGTTGCTAAGGTTCTCCGTGGCCGGCTTTTGGATCTTCTTTGCGAGCCAGCGATGGTTCGACAGAAGTTGGGTGCGTGAACTCTTCTTTACCGCTGCCGCAGGTAATTACGTCCCCATCTACGGTGAAATTCTGAGGGTCTTGGTCCCATCGTGGGAAGCTGTTACCATAGCGGTAACCTCAGCCGAGACGGCCGTGGGAATCATGCTTCTGTTGGGAGTCTACGCGAGAGCTGTAACCGTTGCGGGAGCGCTCATAGCCCTAAACCTCTGGCTCACCTTCTCTTTTTGTGACTGTTGGTGGAACAGGGCTGACGCACCGCAGGTCTTCTGGTTCTATTTCTCGGCGATGCTCCTGAACATGGCTGCAGCACGGGAAAGACACGCATCGATAATCTGGAGAAAGGGGAAAACTCAGCGATAGAACGGCTCGGACCCATATAGATGGTCTGTTTTACGTCGTTGTGTGACTTGAACCAATGGATGCGATATCTTCAATCCCCAGGTCAAACTTCAAGAATTTAGGAGGCGCGGCTTGAAAGTTTACAATCCGTTCGTCGGATGGGTTGAGTTCCGGGACAATCCCTCTCGTATCGTAAGTCTGAACCCCTCGATCACCGAGACGATCTTCGAGCTTGGTGCTGGTCAGAGGGTGGTCGGCGTGTCGTCGTGGTGCCACAGACCTAAGGACGCGTTGAGCAGGCCCAAGGTCGGCAGTTACACGCTAGTCCTAGTTGAAAGGCTCCGTCAGCTGGACCCCGAGCTCATCTTCACGACCACCGGCGCCCAGAAAGAGGCCCTCCTCAAGCTGCTGGAGCTTGGATACCCAACCTATCCCATACCCTATCCCAGAGACCTCTACGCGATCCTCTCGACGTTCGCAGACGTCGGAGGGCTCATCGGTGAGAACGTCAGGGCCCTAAAGCTCTGCAGGTCTGCTGTGGAACTCATCGCGCGTTTATCTTCCCGGTGGCGAGAGAATCGAGTTGCTGTGAGGGTGCCGAGGGTCTACGTCGAGATAGACCTAGGTGGGCCTACGATCCCCGCTTACTTCAATCACATAACTCACGCCTTTCACCTCGCTGGAATTGAGAACGTCCTCCTTCACAGATCGGTAGATTACCTCTACGGGATGCCTGTCAACGGATACGAAGTCTTTGACGTAGTTGCAGAACTGAGAAAGATCGATCCCGACGTTATCGTTTTTGAGTCCAAGAGCTTCCATCCGAACCAACATGAGGGCCTCGAGGTTATGGAGAGCAGGGGTCTCTCGGACCTAAAGGCTGTTAGGAGCGGAAAAGTTCTCACCCTCCCTGCCGACACGCTGGCTCATTACGGTCCCACGTTCCTCAGAGAGGTCCTATCAGTCTGCGAAAATATCTGGGAGGTTTACCTCAGAGAATGAATCAAACCAAATTTCCTTCTTTCCAATATCGCAGACGTGTGCTGTTGAAACGGACGTCTTTCCCTGTTGTAGCCTTCACAGCTTCACACAGATTGGGCGGAGACATTCACACTTCACAGAACCCCTGTGAGAGGCAAAGCCGATAAGAAAGGCCGTGACTCGCTAATTATCTTCGGTCTCTGAAGCTCTTCTCAACACCCCTTCACTTCCTGTGGAACTTGTGGAATCTTCACCTGCTCCAGAGGAAGAATAGGGGTGAGTGAGTGGTTTTTTACACTGTGAAAGGTTGTGAACACCCCCGGACCCCTGCACTTCCACTCGATCTAGTAGTAATTTGGGGATCTTGAGGGGTGTTTTGAAATATACTGTTATAATCTGTTAGTGATGTGTGTGTTGACGTTTTATAATCAGACCTAGTCTTAAGTCTCCACAGGCAATGGAGAAGTTTCAATTGAAGCTGAGGGGTCGGGAGGACCCACTGGACGAATTAATTAAAAGGACGCTCAGCAGTAACTCACCATTTAAGAACAGAGACGTTCTTAGGTCAGACTACATCCCCGAAAACCTGCCACACAGATGGGAGCACGTAAGGAGGCTTGGTGAGATCGTATCCCCGAGCTTGAAAACGATCAGACCGAGTAACGTCTTCATCTACGGTAAGACGGGAACCGGCAAGACCGCGGTTGCGAAGCACGTACTCAAGAGGTTCTCACAGGAGGCTGGACGTCAGGGGCTGCGATTGAACTTCGTCTACATCAACTGCAGGATCTCCGGCACGGAGTACAAGGTGATGTCTGAGCTTTGCACGTCTATCGGTGTTAAGGTCCCCTTCACTGGCCTCTCGAAGGCTGAGGTCCTCTCGAGGTTCAGGAACGCACTCTACAAATCAGGTTCCTTGGTGATAGCGTGCCTCGACGAGATCGACCACCTTGTCAAGACCAGCGGAGACGAGTTCCTCTACGCTCTCACGAGGATCAATGAGGGTTCTGAGGGAGGTCAGCTTGCGATCATTGGGATTTCAAACGACCTCACCTTCAAGGAGATGCTTGACCCGAGAGTCCTCTCATCCCTCAGCGAAGAGGAGATTGTCTTCCACCCATACACCGCGGTCGAGCTGGTAGACATCCTCAGCGAGAGGGCCTCCATGGCCCTTAACGAGGGATCGATAACGGAGGGAGTCATACAGCTGTGCGCGGCACTTGCAGCCGCTGAGCACGGAGATGCCCGTAGGGCGATAGACCTGTTGCGGGTTGCCGCGGAGCTCGCTGAGAGGGAGGGGTCGACGAAGGTCGAGGAGAAACACGTCAGAGAGGCCTACGGCGTTATAGAGCAGGGAAGGGTCTACGAGGCGCTCTCAACGCTTCCGCTACACGGCCGTGCGATCCTCCTGACCGTCTATCAGTGCGTCAGGGCGGGCATCCAAAAGATAACCACGGGTACAGTCTACAACCAGTACAGGAGGGTCTGCGAACATCTGGGCGTTGAACCGCTGACAGATAGGAGGGTAAGCTCGATAATCTCGGAGCTCGGCATGATGGGCGTGATAAACAGCGACGTTGTGAGCTACGGCCGGTACGGCAGGACTAGGAGAATTTCGCTCAACATCCCCCTCAACGAGCTCGAGGAGGTGTTGATACACGATGATGTCCTCTCGGGAGCCATGGACGTTCCGGTTGACGTCAAGCAGGGCTGAAGGGAGCAGAGGAGGATGAGGAGCGACCCGGAGAGTCGCTCAGACCTCCCTACCGGCGGTAAGTTCAGACCAACTCCTGAAAAGGTCGTTAAGTCCTTCGCTAGGTCAGGGTACGGTCTCACCGCGAGCGCGCTGAAGCGCGTCATCGAGCTCTGCTCTTCCGAATCCGAGCTCGAAGGTTTGGTGGAGAAGGTGAGTTCTAGAGTTCCGAAGGGGACGGTTCTGGACTGGCAACAGATCGCGGAGCTCTCAGGTCCCCGACCTCCAGAGGAGTTGCAGAGGACCGTGCAGAGAGAGGCGAAGCCTGAGGACGAGCTGAGGCTGATCACGTCCACCTATGAGGACTTGAGGATCGAGGGAACCTATGATGAGTTCCACACCTACAGGGTTGCGAGGTACAGCAAGCTCAGGTCGCTGCTCGAGACAAGAGGGTTAACCCTCAGGTCGACCAAGGAGCTACTCGAGAATAGACAGGAGGGATACGCGGCGTGCGTGGTGAACGAGGTCAGTCATTCCGACGGGCGATATGTCCTCAGGCTTGAGGACCCGAGCGGTGCGTGGACGGCGTTCGTTTCAGGTAGGGACAGGAGGCTAATGGAGAAGGTCGAGTCTCTCACCCGGGACATGGTCGTGGCAGTAAGGGTCCTAGGGAGGGGAGGGAAGCTGGTCGTGAGGGACATCGTCTTTCCTGAGGTCTCTCACACGAGGACCCAAGTCAAGGGCCCGAACGTGAGGCTCTGCGTCATCTCAGACGTTCACATCGGTAGTACCAACTTCAACAGGGAGGCGTTCGAAGAGTTCCTCGAGTGGCTCTCGAACGAGTGGGAGGACCTGAATCTGAGGTACCTCGTGATAAACGGCGACCTCGTGGACGGGGTCTTCGTATACCCCAATCAGAGAGAGGAGTTGGAGCTGAGGTCGCTGAAGGAGCAATTCGCAGAGGCCGGAAGGCTCCTCTCAAAGGTACCGAGGGAGGTGAAGGTCATCTATCTGCCGGGGAACCACGAACCCGTCAGGAGGGCCCTACCTCAAACACCGATCCCGAGGGAGTACAGGACGATCTTGGACCCGGAGGGGAGGATAACCTACTGCGGAAACCCGGCCCTGATGGATCTCGGAGGTGTGAGGTTGCTCTTCTTTCACGGCCAGACGATGGACGACCTCATCCAGCTCAGCTCGAGGTTCTCCTACAGCGACCTCAGGGAGAAGGCGGGGGAGGTGATGGAGACGATATTGAGGTGCAGGCACTTGTCACCGGCGATCGAGGTGACTCCCATACTCCCCACCTCACACGACCACCTCCTCATCGAAGAGGTACCGGACGTCTTGGCGATGGGGCACATTCACGTAGCCGTCCTGAGGAGTTACAGAGGCGTGAAGCTCGTGAACTCGGGTACCTGGCAGAATCAGACTAAACTCCAGAAAAGTGTGGGTCTTGAACCTACCGTGGGAACAGCGGTCCTGATCGACGGTAGGGAGCTATCCATAGAGATCGCGAAGTTCAGCTGAGGGTGCGTCAGAGGAAGCTCTTGAGGCTGGTCTGCCTGCCCTTATCGTGGGAACGCGTTCCAGACCCGAAGAGTTGTGATATCACGTCCAGCGACTCGAGAGTCGCTTCTCTTATCATCTGGTCTCTCACGTAGCGTTCCAATAGCCTCAGAACCAGATCGACGTTCTTCTCAACCATACCCTTGTAGACCGTGAGGCTTAAGGGTTCCCCGCAGACTAGGCAAGAACCTCTGAGGGGAGGTCTGACGAACTTCGAGTTACATCGTCTACAGATGAACTTTTGCATGAAGAAGGCTCTCAGGTTGCCGACGAGATCGGGCAGCACGTGGACCTCCATCACCCTCTCCGCGACCAGTGAGGGATCCACAGCCATCACCTTCTCCGCCAGCCTCATTTGCACCTCTATCTTGTCGAGGAGCCTCTCGAGCTTCTTGTAGGACGTTGAAGTCACCGAGTGGGAGAGAAGGAAGGAAGGTGCCGAGAAGCCGTTGTCGTAAAGGGCCTCGGGAGAAGCCACCTTGTCGGCGATGAGTCGTATAGAACCCAACAGGTTAGATGCCTTCGCGGAGGAGAGGGCCGCTTCGTAGAACTCGAGCGGATACCGCGTCGCCACGTCGACGTTGTGAGACTGCTCGTCAACCTCGACAGGATCAACTAGAACCGTGATCAGCAACGGCGAATCCATAGCACCTCCCACTCTATCAGGTAGGTACAGCTTGCTGAAGTTGATGAGGAAGTCCATCAACAGCGTGACGCTGTCCTCGTCACCGTCGCAATCTCGCCTCTTGGCTGCGTGGACGAACGGATGCGCGTAAACTACCTCGACGTCCGTCGTGCCTATAACTCTACAGACAACAGCTCCGTAGGTATGTGGTGATAGGGTTGCCACGAGGGCCCCGATACACTCCTCTGGCCCCTTCCAATTGTAAAAAGGCCTCAGCCCGTTAGCCTGTAGGTACCTATCGATGAACTTGGAGACCCTGTATAGGTGTTCGGCCATCCTCTTGGGGATGATGACGTCCTGAGGAAGGAGTTCGCAGACCTGCTCCTCGGAGACCAGCGGCCTTTTCAGCCAGTCCCTCTCATAACCCAGCTCATGGAGCCTACTTACGGAAACCGACACGTCCTCGGGTCTGAAGTGAGTGAGAGGAGCGTTCGTCGCGTCGAACCTGATGGTGCCGTCCTTGTAGACGTAGAGCCCCTGTGATGCTCTCAACACTCCCTTCAACAGGTCTTCCGGCACGGCGAACTTGCTGATCAGCTCCCTGACGCCCTTCACCTCCTCAACCATCTCACCGGCCTGCCGCATCGCAGACTCGAGTTCTGACTTCAGGTCAACGGTGTGATTGGAATTCGTAAGGAGAGGGGCTCCACAGCGCTGACAAGCCGTCTCCTCGTAACCTAGGTACTCGTCGCCACAGTTGGAACACTTGGAGAACACCACAGTCGGTAAATCGCAGGAGTCACATCGGGGCTTCCAAACCACTTGGCCACAGGACTGGCAGACTCTCATGTTCAGTTTGAGGTAGACCTTCTCTAGCTTCGAGGCCTCGATAAGTGACCTCCGTGGCCCGCCAGACAACCCGACTGGGAAGAGGACGTGTGACGGCGGTCTCATCCTCCTCTGAGCGGCCTTTTCCGGCCTACCCATCCTTACACCGACCACAGAACCCAATCTGAGGCGATAGGAGTGACCCGAGAGCACAGACAGGGCCTGAGGCAAATCCATCCCTGATACGTCGACTGGGCTGAACGGTCTGAAGAGGAAGATGAGGGCCTTAAGCCAAGAGTTCTCCAGCAGTATCCTGCCATCGCTGACGCGGTGGGGAATGAGCATCGACTCGAGGGCCCCCTTCGCACCACCGTCGAAAGGCATCGATTTGTAGCGTTTGATGTTGGAAGACAACCACCTCCTCAGTGCTTCTATCTCGGTACCGGAGACGTTGTCCCAGAACGGCATGAACCTCGGGTGCATCGGGACGTTCAACCTCCGCGAGATCCTGCAGGCCACCTCCACCGGTGGCACGTTCCTGAAGGGATCGAGATCCGCGAGCTTCACCCAGCGGCTGTCGTCACCGAGCTCAACGCCACGTTCGTCGATCGCCTTCTTGACTTCCTCGATCCACCACTCCTCACAGTAACCGGGAGGCCTGAGCTTGACGTTGCTCTCGACACAGTCACCGAAGCTCACGAGGAGGTCTCCCACGAACAGGATCCTCTCACCGAACCTGAGGGCCTCTTCTAGCCTCTCAGAAGAGTCGACTCTGATGACGGAGCCGTCCGAGAGTCTAACGACTGGAGGCTCTATGCAGTCTACCGGCATCGCGACACCAGCCTTTCCGGGGAAGTCCAGCCTGAGCTGTGTTCCGGCCACAACGAAGTCGTCGAGCACTCTCATCGTGTAGGGATGAACTCCGACAGCCGACATCGAGGTGTTAGGGGCCCTTCCGTACCTTAGCCTGAAGCCGCCGAACCTCCCAGAGAGCGAGAGCACCGGCCTCCCGACGATTACCTCATCGGTTATCGAGGGATGCGACTTGGCACTCCTCGCGACATCGGAGACCTCCTCCAACCATTCCCAGCCATCGAGCCCCACCACCTTGACGAACTTCAGGACCTTCTTGGCCCTACCGACGATTCCGTCGTGAACGACCCTGAGAGCCCCTCCCCTGAGGTAAGGTGTCTCGACCCTGAAGACCTCCCTGAACGAAGGGACCGGTATAGGATCTGTGGGAACGCCTGTAATCTCGATGGGAAGCCTCCTCAGAACGAACTCAAGGGCTTCGTCGGGAACGTTGAACTGGAACCTGCCCACCTTCCTCCTATAGGTCCGGACCTCCTCGATGAACCTCATCACCTCCTCCTCTGTAGGTCTGTAGGGCCCCAGCCCGATCAGCCTCCTGACGTAGTCTGCTAGGACCACAGAGCCGGCGACCTCCGTACCGCCTGCCGACCTTATTGGGTTGGCGTAGTAGATCGAGAGATGTCTAGTGCCGTCGGGGTTCGACTTCGTCCTCACCGCCGAGACCCCCTCGGTGGGAGCTGCGGTCGTTCCGGGAGGTGTCATGACAGCTAAGCAGACTCTGATGAGCTTGGTGAGCGTCTGCTCGTCACGCGCTTCGTGTTCCTCCAGAAGCCTCTCAGCGAGCCTGAAGGGGAGTAGATCCTTTCCGACCTCAGCGCGGAGGCTCCTGATTAGATCGCCAACGCCCTCGAGACCGGTAAGCAGCTCTATCCGGCCAGCCATGTCGTTCGCGACCAGCACCTCAACTTCAGGTGTAGGAGAGCAAGTCCTCCTCCTCACCTCCGTCGCAACGTCATAGTTGGCCTTGAACTCGGAGAGGAGGTGCTCGTAGTACCTGCGCAAGTGCTCCGGCAGCGATTCGATCTCCAAGGCCTTTTCACGTTGAGGACGTCGGAGCGAAATTAACGTGAGCCTTCATGTGATCTGGGAAAAAGCTTCGACAGCACCGGAAACGTCACACCGTAACAACCGAGAGGTCGGAGAAGCACTGCTGACAGACGAAGCGCTCCACAGATATTCTCTTGGCTGAGGAGAGAGGAGCGGAGCATACTGGGCACCTGAGACCGTAAGACACTTTGTTGAATCGATGGCCGCACGAAGTGCAACTTAACGATTCGATCGCGCTCTCGGAACCGCACTTGGAACAGATCAAGGACGTGCCCGTGCTGAGGGCCAACACCTTGACCTTGCCTCCCACGAAAGGAGCGGGCGGTACCTGTGACGAACTAGCGGTTGAGGAGCTGACGGGCACACGCGGCACCACACGGGGCCCCTTAATCAACGCCTCACTGCCCCTCATCACGTGACCGACGCCGAGGAAGGAAACTCCTGCAGCAACGCCTGAGACCATCAGCAGGAGGCCAGTGAGTACTAGAGAGCCCACGAAAGCCTCAGGAGAAGCTTGGTAGGGGGGAGGATCGACGAGCGCCGCCTGCAGCAGCACGAAGTCGACGTAAACAACACCACCCATCCCAACCAGAGCGGCATAGAACGACCTGATCCCGTAGTTGGTACCGAGCTTGAAGTACCAATAGGCATCGAGGACGGAGTAAACGGTCCACGGTATAGCGGCCAGGGCTAAGGTCCTCTCGGCGAGCTGAGTAAGTTCGGCGACCACCAAGACGAACGTCAACGTCCCCAGCGAGGCATACAGCGGGAACATGATGCCGCTACGACCGAGCGACCTGCCGATCCTCCTCCATCCGAACGCTCTCAGCGCTATCGAGATCGGATATGAGACGAGGGCTACCGGAAAGAGCGTGAAGACGACGAAAGGTAACGCGTTAAGGACACAGAGGAAGTAACCTAGGGCTATAGCCCACAATTCAGGTCTATCGCGCTACTTCATCGATTTATTTCTTCCGTAAGACGGGGCTCCTAAGAATACTCGGGAAATTTCCATAAGGGGAGCTTCAACGTAGCTGCTTGCCCGAAAGGTCTTGGGACCTCGACCGAAGAGAGACGCCCTCCCTGATGCCTTCAATGACCGAGCCCAAGGAACACACTTCCCTCTCAGCGAGCGTGCCCGTCACGATCATGTCGGCGCCTGACCTCGCAACGTCGCGAGCCTGCTCCCTGCTCTTGATGCCACCACCAACTATCACGGGAAGGTCGACGACCCTCTTGACCGTCCTTATCAGGTCCGAGGGCAGTGGCTCAGGTACACCGGACCCGGCCTCAAGGTAGACGACTCTCATCCCCAGGTACTGGGCGGCCAGCGCGTAGGCAGCGGCGATGTTGGGCTTGTGAATCGGTATCGGGTAAACCCTTCCGACGACCGCGACCGACGACTCTGACCCGAAGACGATGTAGCCCATCGGGATCGCCTCAAGGCCGTACTCCTTGACTAGGAAGGCTCCGTGGACCTGGGCCCCGAGGATGAACCACCACTCGAGGGAGTTGAGGAGGCTCATGAAGAAGATGGCGTCTGCGTACCTGCTGACCGCGTTGACGTTGTTGGGGAAGATGATGACCGGCCTGTCTGTAGACGACTTGATGGTCTTTATGGCCTCATCGTAGGCCTCTCTCGAGTAGATCGTCGAGCCCCCGACCAAGAAGGCGTCCGTTCCCTGCGACTCGGCGGACTCCACCAGATTCCTCATAACCTCTGCCTGCACGTTCTCTGGGTCGAGCAGCGTCAGGTGCGCAACGCCCTTCTCCTCGATCACGCCGTGAAGATAGCTCTCTACCTTCCCCACCTTGGGAAGCTTCAACGATGTCCTCAGATCGATGCCGCTCTTAAGCATATAGCGAAACGCGATCAGATCGAACGTTCGCCTTTGCCGACAGCGAACGGAATACGGAAGAGTTTGCTTTATTACAGGTGCCGGGGGCTCGAGGGTGGTGCTGGACTTCGAGGCCATAGTGGAGAGGATAAGGGCTAGGTTCGGAGAGGACGCAGCTAAGAAGGTGTTAGAGCGGGTGGAGGTTGAGGTCTCGAAGGATTCGAAGCTCACCAAGCTCGGAGCCCTCCTGCTTGTCGCAGGCGAGCTGGGTTACCTGAGCAGGGACGACAACGGAAGGGGCCTGCTCAAACTGGGCGACCTGGTGGGCGGGCTAAGAGGCATGACGGTCACCTGCAGAGTCCTGGGGTTCAAGGGCCCTATGGAATTGTCTGGGAAGAAAGTCGCGTATATGCGCGTCGGTGATGCCTCGACCAAACTCGACCTCGTGGCCTGGGGAGAGGCCGCGGAAGCTCTTGCTAAGGCTAAGCTGGATCTCGGTGACGCGGTTAAGCTCACCAACGTCCGCGTAGTCGAGAGGGCCGGAGGTGGGTTGGAGCTTCAGCTCGACGAGCGCTCGAGCGCTACGAAGGTAGATGCGCCCTGGCTTCCGGCGGCCGAGGAGATGTTCAGCAGGTCTCTCGCTACAGGAGGCAGGGGCCCTCTAGACTTAGAGGTCACGGTCATGGGGTTGGGCCCGCAGAGGAGTTTCGTCAGGTCTGATGTGAGGTTCAACGTGAGGAGCGCTCTTCTGCTGATAGGGAGGGTGCCGGTGCTTCTGTCGGTGATGGAGGAGCATCTAGTTGGAAGAACGCTGGAGCCCTGGACCGTCTACAGGCTCACGTCGCTGAAGATGAGGGAGGGCAGGCTGGTTACGACCATAAGGACCTGTGTCTCGAGGTCCCTTTCCGTTAATCCTGAGGAGGCCCTCGGTGCCGTGAAGGTGATGAGACCGACGGAGGGGGGCTACGTTACCGCCTCGGCAGGGAGGTTCTGGTTGAGGCTCACGGGAAACGTTCCACCGGAGGGGGATGTTGTGGCCCTGAGGTCAGCGAGGTTCGAGGAGAGGGGTAGATCGTGGGTGCTGGTGGTCGAAGATTTCGAACAGGTCGACGCGGAGGTCGAGAGCTATCCGGACATCTCTCTGGATTCTCTCGAGGAAGGAATGAGGGAGGTCTCGATCAGGGGGAGGATCGTCAGCAAGTCGGCGGTCTCTGAGGTCCGGACGGCTACCGAGAGGGTGAAGACGATGGCCTTCTGGCTCACCGACGGCGGACGATCAGTCCTCTGCAGGGCTTGGAGAGAGATATGCGACGCTGTGAACGGAATCCCCGAGGGAACAGGCGTCAGGCTGAGGTTCGTTAGGGTCTCGATGAGCAGGTGGGGGGAGCTGGAGGTTCACGTTGACCCCGAGTCCGAGGTCGAGGAGCTTAAGGAGAGCTGACGTCGACGTCTCCGAAGCTGTCGAAGTACTCTTCCCCGGTCCCACTGTCGGTCTCAAGTTCCCTTTCGGGCTGATCGCTCGGCTGAGCGTCCCTCTGGAGTTGAGGTGCGCCCTGGAGAGCTGCCTCAACCGTTCTGAGGGGAGGGCCTATCACGACGCCGCGCTTGTGCATTATCTCGAAGGTGTAAACTGACATGTCAGCTGGAGACCATCTCATCTTCCTCACCATGAGGGTCCTCACGAGCCTCCCGCCGACGTTCCTCAGTCCCACCACGATCACCCCCGAAGAGAGGAACTCCTCGTAACCGAACCTGCTGAGCCTGTTGGAGCCGGAGGGTATGTCGCAGGTAAGAACGGTGGTGGCCCCGATCTTCTCCTCGAGGAACAGTATGATCTCCCTTATGTACTCCCTCACCGCGAACTCCTCCATCGCGCCGAAGGCCATCGCCGATATCGGGTCCAGCACGATCCTCGAGACCCTGCCGCCGTTGGTCATCTTGATGATGGTGTCGATGTAGGCCCTGCTGCTCTTGCCGTACTTCCGAAGGTCCTCGGAGAAGATCCTGATCTCGAAGGGGTAAAGCACACCCATTTTGTAGTAGGACCAGAAGTCCCAGCCGAGCGTCGTGGCACCTTCCAGCACACCCTGAACCCGTTCGTCGAGGGAGACGTAGGCGACGTGCTCGCCGTTCTTGAGGCCCTCCATGAGGAACTGGAGGCTGAGGATGGTCTTTCCCACACCGGTCTCACCAGTTATGAGGTACGTCTTGCCCCTGATCAGACCGCCACCCAATATCCTGTCGAGCTTAGTTATGCCCGTCGAGACCCTCTCGAGCACCAATCTGCACCGCAAAGCTTCTAGGAGCTAAAAAAGAATATCGGCCTGTTTACGTTAGGCTAAGACCGTCGACACACCGCATGTTAGAACCAGCCGGGGACTCGGTCTTGAGGGACTCACCGGAGCTACCTTTCGACTGGGACTCATCGCTCTTATCGGGCGATCTCGAGAAGCCGGACAACAGATAGACGACGTTGAGCAGCACAAGCAGGATTATAATGAGAGGCCCCAGAGGATAGTAAATCTCGCCTCTGAGTATCAGCGAGAGGTATCCGACCCCTGTCCAGTGAGGGATCTTGAACCCCGTCCAACGCCCCACGATCATGTCCTGCGTCACCGGTATCGGGTCAGGAGACAAGTTCGCGTCCCCTTTCGTGATTATGCCGATCCCCTCGCGAGCTATGGCCCTGTGAACGATCAACCTACCGTCATAGGGCCTGCGGTAGACAATGACATCACCGTCGATCGGAGAAGTTTTCACCTCCTCGAACTTCACCCCCTCTATCAGCAGGATATCGCCCTCGTAGAGGACCGGCTTCATGCTGCCGGACGCTACTACGACCAACGGATACTGACTGTTAAGAGCCGACCCGATAACCGCGAAGGCGCCGAAGGCCAGAGCTATGATCGTGACCATGACCAGAACCAGTTTGACGGCTTCTCTCTTCTTGCTCATATGTTGCGTCTCACCGTCCTCTTGGATGTGCTCCTGCTCTTAGTGGTCTCGGTGTTACTGCTCCGTCCCCCATCGGCGGTGGTCGTGTTTCTCGTCGGCCCTCCAACCCTGAAGGCCCTCAGGAACCCGTATACAGCGACAGCCACCAGCAGCGGTGACACGAAATAGGGGACGTTGCTCTCGAAGGACCTAGGTGGAATGACGGTGAAAACCCTCTCACGCGGCCCTCCCTTGACCTCCAAACCCGCCTCTTGGACGCCGTAGAGCGTGTTGAACCTTACCCTGTATCTCCCCTCCGGGAGTATGACCGACTCCTCTCCATCGGCTTGGCCGCTGATTACCGGCCTGATGCCCTGCCCAGAAGTATCGGAGGTGAGGTAATAGAAGGAGTAGGTGGTGTTCCCCACCGTCCTGCCTTCAAAGTTCAAAAGCCTGAAGCGAACCGCGTAAACCGGTAGATTCACCACCTGTCTGGATGTGGAACCGTGATCGACCGTCGCTGAGTATACCGGTATCCCTAAGTAAGACACCTGAAGGTCATATCGGGTTGCGGGGAGGAGCGCGGCGACGGAACCGTTTACGTCCGAGACGTCCTTGAAGAGTTCTGCGTTGGTCTCGCTGGTAGCGAATCTGACCGAGGCCCCTCTCAGGGGGAGCCTTTCACCGTCCAGCGACACGAACGTGAAACTCAATTGGAGCGTGAAGACGCGCGCCCTTACGGAGAGTTCCTCGCCGTCCTCGTCCACCAGAAAGTCTCTGCCGGCGAACACGATAATGCCCTTGTAAGTCACCGCAACCTCGACTCTTCCACCGGGAACCATGTTGACGGAGGCCGTGCCGTTCTCACCGATCTCACCCTCTGACCTGAACTCAGCGATCGAGACGCCGTACCTTCCCTCTTCGAGGGGCCTGCCCTCGCCATCCTGAACTCGCAGGACGACCCTGAAGACTCTTGTGCCCTTGACCTCGATCACCGGCTCAGCCAACGGGAACTCGAAGGACCTCTCGCCCTCCGACAACACCTCAACGCCTCTGTACATAACTCTCATGGTTACCCTGGCGTGAGGCACATCGGGGAAAGTGGTCCTGCCCTCCGCATCAGTGGTCCTCGTCACCCTGTAGTCCCCAACCGAGAGGTAAACCAGCGCGCTCTCCAGCGGGTTCGAGCCGCTGTGATCCAACACTCTGACCCTTAGGTCAACGACTCTTGCGGCTACCCCGAGCTTCCCAGATCGGAGAACCGCCGAGTCTATCATGCCTTCCGCGACACCGATGCCCATGTACAGGAACCTGTACTCGTAGTTCAGGTCGGCCAGCCTGCCAAAGGACGTGCCAGCCCGCGTCACCTCAACCCTGCCGATCTCGCTGCCTCCTAGGAGCAGCACCAGCGTCCCTTCTATCGGCCTTCTGGTGGTCGAGTTGGCCGAGACCCTCAGCTCGTAGGAAGTAGGTGTGAGAGTGATCTGTTCACCGTTGCGCTGTGGTCGTAGAGTCCCGTCACCGATGACCCGTCCCGTATAGAGGAGTTGGTACCTGTACGTCACGAGCGGATGGTTCTCAACGAGCACGTAGGCCCTCTCGAGCCGCCATTCCCTCGAGAAGGTCCCTCCCTCAACGGAGAGCCTCAGCATCACCGTGTCCCTGAGGAGTTGCGGCAGCCTCCCGAAGAACCCGTCAAGGTTCAGAGTGACGCCGAAGTTCCCGACGTTGACGGTCACCCGCAGATCAACTCTGATGTTCTCGGACCTCAACGTGGCCCTGTAGACCTCCTGACCCTCGAAGAGGACCCTGAGCTCATAATCCCTGTCCGCCCTGACGTATCCGAACTCGAACCTGCCGTCACTGGAGGTGACAGACCTGTACTCCGTCGCGCCGACCAGCAGCCGAGCCGTCAGGCTGATGCCCGAGACCTGCCTTCCCAGCAGCGTGTTGGCGACCAGGGAGAACTTCGCGACCGGGAGCGTAAAATCACCTAGGTTCATGTCGTCGCCGACGTAGCGGTCGTCCATCCGGTAGACCTCCTCGTTTCCCAAGAAGAACCGGAGCAAGTAGGTCTCGGCGGGGATCAACCTGAACACCACGCTGCCGTCGCTCGCGGAGGTCGCTGTCCTGAGGGGCGCGTTGGCCCCCCTCACGATGAGCTCCACCCTTACACCTGCAACTGGCGAGCCGTCCCTGTCCATCACTGCCATCTGGACCCTGTAGAGGTCTAGGCTGACCGTCAGGCTTTCGCTCCCGACTTGGAGGTTGTGGGAGACCTCCCGGGAGTAACGCCGCGTCCCCAGCCCGGGCCCTGACACCTCATAGCGGACGCTCACCGAGTAGTCCGTGCCGGCCGGGAGGTTCTGAACCAAGACCTCGCCGTTGCTGCCGGTAGCGGCGTTGGAGGCGAGCGTCCGCGGCTCGATCTCGGCAGAGGTGACGTTGACCCTCGCGTCCTGAACTGGGTCGCCGGACCTGCCCCTGACGACCACCCTTAGGTGGAGGACGGGGAGCCTGATGTCGATCGCCCTATGCCTGCACCCGTTCTCGTCACACTTCAGGCTCGTCGTGTTCAGCTCCTTCCCCCTGAAGAAGACCCTGAGGGTGTAGTTGTTGTGGAGGGGAGAAGTTCCGTTCTTGAGTCGGAGCGTGACCTTCCCGTCGGAGCCCGTGATCGCCGACCCTCTTACGGTCGCGTTGTTGGCGACCTTGGTGCCGTTGGAGAAGTAGGCGGTGACGTTGGCGTTCTGCAGGGGCTCCCCGTAATGGTTCCTGACGGTGACCGTTACGTCGTTGGTGGAGGGGCCCGCATGAGCCTCCTCCACGTGAAGCGAGAGGACGAGGGCCAGCGCGAGCAGGGCCGTCAGCAGGAAGGCTGGCACCCCCGACGATACCCTCATGACTGCCTAGGACCCGCTCGACCAGATTTAAATGGGTTTAGCCGTTAGGCTGCACACATCGTCGGTATGTAGTCACCCGCCGGCTATCGCGGGCAAGAGGAGTACCCTGTCGTTCTCCCTGACCTCTGTTTCCAGACCCTTGAGCTCGTTCACGTTGCGGTCATTCAGGAAGACATTGACGTAGCGCCTCAGGTTTCCGGACTCGTCGAAGAGCTGCTGCTGTAGCCTCGGGTACTTCTCCACGAGGGCCCTGATCGCGTCGCCGACCGTCTCCGCCTCGACCGACACCCGCTCGGAGTTGCCGACGAAACTCCTCAGGGGAGCCGGGATGTAGACCTCAACCTTCTTCGCCAATCCTCCTAACTCCGCTCAGGAGCTCAGTCATTAATGTAAGTCGGCACTCTGGCAACATGGGTAGACAATCCACACTATTGGCTGGTATTACCTTGACCAGTCCGCCAGTGCTTGAAGAGGTAACCTTACTAGATCGCCGTTGACTAAAATGTCTGACGCGGAGGCGTCGCGATGCCCTCGAGTCCTAGTGAAAACGCAAAGGCTAATGATGCTCCAGCGCTCAACGGAAGACCACTCATCGACCCACTTCTCGCATACCTGTTCAAGAACAGCGCGCTGACCGAGAGGCAGATGGAGGTACTCCTGACAGAGCTCGACCCCTCGACCAGAGGCATGAAGATGTCCGAGAAGGCGAGGCTGCTGGGCGTCACTAAGGGGACCTACGCCAAGGTGCTCCAGCAGGCCCTCAGGAACCTCTCGCAGAGCGTCTTCACGGTCCTTGTGATGGGTTATCTCGGGCTCCACGGTCAGGAGGGATCCAGCTGGATCGTTGAGGTCGCAGAACACCTCCGAGCCGGTAGGTTCGATGAGGCGCTAGATGTCCTAGCCGAGATCGAGAAGTACCTAAAGAGATCGTTGAGGGAGTCTGAGCTCACGCCGCCTTACGACCTCGATGACCGCCGCCAACGCGAAGAGCACCGCCATGACAATCATCCCAGCGTGAGAGAGCCTGAAGAAGAGGTTCCAGTTCGGGTTCAGGACCGCGTCGACCATCCTGTAGGTCACAAAGGCAGAGACTGAGAGGGAGAATATAGCACCTATAATGGAGATTCTAATCAATAGAACAATAGCCACGACGAAGCTTACGAGGAAGATGAGGTTGGAGAGTGCTAGCGATCCCTGACCTTCTAACGCTGTTCTAGCACCCTGCAGCGAGTATGGAATTAGATTCGCTAACCATAGAATTACAGTAAATTTCGAAATGCGGTACCTGGGAACTCTATGCCTCACGCCAGGCCTCGTGCTTCGCTCTGTTGATAAACGTGATCCTTGTCCGCAACGACCTTTTGGCCAAAGCTCCGTAAATGACAGCTAAAGTGATATCCCGGTAATTGGGTGGTAACATGTTCTGTTCGGCTGGAACACGGATGTATTTCTAACCGGACTGCGGGGAAGTCCTAGGATTGCCCGTGAAGAGGAGGAAGCTGAAGCTCGAGATGGTCGACGACGACGGAGACCGAATCACTCTCATCATCGAGGGCAACCTCACCAAGGAGAAGTTCCTCCAGATCGCAGACCTCGTGGAGCTCTACGGAGGTCAGCAGGAGAGGTCAGTCCCCTTGGAGAACAAATTGGTGAGGCTGGCCAGAGCCTTAGAGAAGAGGTTGTCCGCAGGGCCCTTCACCTCGAGGGATGCCGTCGAGGCCTACAGGGAAGAGTACGGGGAGGAGATAACGCTCAGCACCGCATCCACCTATCTGGCCCGTCTGACGGAGAGGGGCTTCCTCGACAGGGAACAAAGCTCTGGTGGTGTGATGAGGTACAGGCTTGCAAGGCAATCGGTTGAGGAGTGAAGCGTTCTAGGCTCAGCGAACGACGACGTCTCAGGTTTACTGATTCGTGTTTTTCAGAACACACACAAAGTTCTTCATCCAGAGTTCGTCTTCCTAACAATTATGATATCCTGTTAATCTCGATAGGTAAGTATATCACCCTATCAGCAGCGCTAGCTCTTCGAATTGGTTCGACTTCGTCGAGGTCTCGGTGATGTGCCGCCGATGACACGAGTCGTGAGACCCATTAGCTTTTATAGACCGTGGACTGGGTGAGGGACAGCGGGGCCGTAGTCCAGCATGGAGTGGACGCCCGGCTCGGGCCCGGGAGACGCGATAAGCGTCCGGGAGAGGCCGTGGGTTCAAATCCCACCGGCCCCAAGCGTTCTCCGTATCCGCGCAGTTCCAAGCTTTTAACCCGGGAGGAGATTTGTCGATCGGTGGACCCGGAACACCTCAAGGAGATCAGGGGGACTTGGGGGGACTGGCTCTCGGGGAAGAGGATAGCGCTTGCTTTGACGGCCAGCGTATCCGTCTACAGGTCTCCGGATCTCGCGAGGCTCCTGATGCGTAACGGAGCGGACGTTGTGCCTGTGATGACAAGGGAGGCGGCCTCGATGTTGAACGCTGAGATAATGAGGTGGGCGACCGGAAACGACCCGCTCGTGGAACCGACTGGCAGGATCGAGTACGCCGAGCTGACCGAGGGCAGCGGAAGGGTTGATGCGGTGGTCGTCGCACCCGCGACTCAGAACGTGCTTGCGAAGCTCTGTGCTGGGGTCTCCGATGACTCGGTTACGCTGTTGCTGTCGTGTGCCTTGGGAAACGGCATCCCGATCGTTGTGGCACCGGCGATGCACGAGTCGATGTACAGGTCACCGGTCGTAATGGAGCTGACGGAGAGGATGAGGTCTCTGGGCGTGACAGTAGTCGGGCCGAGGCTCGAGGAGGGAAAGGCGAAGTTGGCCGAACCGGATGACATCCTCGACGCAACGATATACGCGACCTCACCGAAACCTCTTCAAGGGACCAACTTCCTAGTGACCGCCGGACCGACGCGCGAGCACATAGACGCGGTCAGGTTCCTCACGAACCCCTCGAGCGGCAAGATGGGCGTCGAGATCGCAAGGTCGCTGAGGAGTTTGGGGGCTAGCACCACGCTGGTCCACGGTCCGATCAACGTGAGGGTTCCGTTGGACGTTAGGTCGATAGGCGTTACATCGGCGAGGGAGACGCTGGAGGTGTGTCTGAAAGAGGGTGGCAACGCGAAGGGGTTTTTCGCGGCTGCTGCGGTCTCAGACTACGAACCGGTCGAGGTGTTCCGAGGGAAGATCGAGACGAAAGTCCAAGGAGAGTTGACTCTGAGGCTCAGGGCCACACCGAAGGTAGTAGCGGAGGTGAAACACGCTTTTCCGTGGATCGATCTGGTGGTCTTCAAGGCGGTCTACGGAATGGAGAATGACCCGGTCGAGATAGCTGCGGCCTACAGGGAGCTTGACCCAGTGATGGTCGCCATAAACGACGTTTCGAAGAGTGGCGTCGGGTTCGGCTCCGTCGAGAACGAGTTCGTGGTCGTGACGAGAAGCGGTCTCGTGAGACGGATAGGGCCGGCGAGGAAGTCCAGCGTGGCGAGAGCCCTCGTCGAGCTTTACCTCAGAGAGGTGGAAGGACTTGAAACTGGGTGAGGCCCTCAAGGTAGCGGTCTCTAAGTTCGTGGGAAGGCCGCTGGCCGACAAGGAGGCGGTAGAGGAGCTGGTGAGGGGGATACAGAGGGCGCTTCTAATGGCTGACGTGAAGGTCGAGCTGGTGAAGGAGATCTCCGACAGAATAAGGGAGAGGTCTGAGAGGGAGAAGCCTCCGCCGGGAATATCGAGGAAGGACATCGTGCTCAAGGTGGTCTACGAGGAGCTCGTGAACCTGCTCGGCGGTAGGTCGACTGGATGGAAGAGGCCCCAGGAGAGGCCGCACATCGTGATGGTCGTGGGGATACAGGGGAGCGGCAAGACTACGACCGTCGCCAAGATCGCTAACTACCTTAGGAGCAACGGCCTGAAGGTCGGAGCGGTCGGAGCTGACACCTATAGGCCGGCGGCGTTGGCTCAGCTGAAGCAGCTCCTCTCTCCGAAGGGCATTTCGGTCTACGGTGAGGAGGGCGGAAGCGATGCCGTCGGGATCGCCGTTAGAGGGGTCAACAGACTGAAAGAGATGGGATGCGAGGTCATAATCATCGACACAGCCGGCCGGCACCGCGACCAAGAGTCTCTGATGAAGGAGATGGAGGAGATGGCCAAGGCTGTCAGGCCGAACTCGGTCGCGCTGGTCATCGACGGCACGATAGGTCAGGCCGCTGGACCTCAGGCCGAGGCTTTTCACAAGACTACTCCGATCGGGTGGATAGCTGTGACGAAGCTCGATACCTCCGCGAAGGGAGGTGGGGCGCTGTCAGCGGTGGCTGCGACTGGTGCACCAATAAGGTTCATCGGGACCGGCGAGAGGATAGAGGACATCGAACCCTTCGAGCCCGAGTCGTTCGTCTCGAGGCTTCTGGGCATACCAGACCTCAAGTCGATCGTTGAGAGGGTGAAGATCGCTGAGATCTCCGTGAGCGAGGAGGAGGCGAAGAGGATCCTGAAGGGCACCTTCACCTTGGAGGACATGATCAAGCAGCTGAAGGAAGTGAAGAAGGCGGGGCCCTTGGAGAAGCTGCTCTCGTCACTCCCCTTCCCAGGGCTACCGAAGATACCTGAGGAAGGCCTTGCGAAGTTCGAGGAACAGGCGAAGAGGTTCGAGGCGATCTACAACTCCATGACGCCTGAGGAAAGAAGGGAACCAACGATCATAGACTCGTCAAGGGCAAGGAGGATCGCTAGAGGGGCTGGCGTAAGGGAGGGTGACGTGAAGAGGCTCGTTAAGCAGTACCTCGAGGCCAAGAGGTTTGTGAAGGCCGCGAAGAGGACGAGGATTCCGGCCAACGTCGCCGAGGCCCTCAGGAAGGCCGGTGAGGAGTTCTGAGCCTCGAGCTCGCTGATAAGCTGCTGAGGAGGTTCGTACTCTGCGATCGGTGCCTAGGGAGGCTCTTCGCCCTCAGCTCGCCCGGAAGCGATAGGTCCGAGATCGGTAGGGACCTAAAGGAGGCCCTCTTCGAAGGGGCGGTGGAGAGAGGTGATGTGGAGCTGCTGGAGGCGCTGACTAAGTGCGGCCACGAAGTCGCCCGCTCGATCCTCGAGGAGAAGGGAGTGAGGTTGGAGAGACAGAGATGCACGGTCTGTGAGGACCGACTCAGGGATGACTTGTTGCACTCACTAGTGCGAAGGGCCTGTGAGATCGCATCGGGTTACGAGTACGAGACCTTCCTCATCGGAACGTACGTCCCACCGCACGTCCGGAGGGTTGAGGAGCACCTGATCGCGGAGTTCGGCCTCAGGGAGGCAGAAACAATTCGGAGGGACGCCACGCGACAGATGAGGAGGGCCTTCGCGGAGCTCACGGGGAAGAGGGCAGTCGTGGCCAACCCAGAGCTCACGATCCTAGTCGATGTCTTCACGGAGACGGTGGATGTGAGGGCCATGCCTGTCTTCGTGAAGGGAAGGTACCTCAAGAGATCGAGGATCACACCGCAGTCTCCTTGGCTCTGCGACACGTGCTGGGGGGAGGGTTGCGACCGTTGCAACAACACAGGGAGGAGGACCGGCACGGAGACTTCGGTCGCCGAGTACGTGGGGATGCCTGCTCTGGAGATCTGGGGTGCAATAGACTACAGATTCCACGCAGCGGGCAGAGAGGACGTGGACGCAACCGTGGAGGGGACCGGAAGGCCCTTCGTGCTGGAGTTGCTAGAGCCTACGAGGAGAAGAGGCGACCTCCACCTATATGCCGAGAGGGTTAGGGAGTTCTCGGGTAACTGGGTCGAGGTGATAGACCTCGGTTACGCATCGAGGGCCGAGGTCAGGTTCCTCAAGACAGAGGTCGAGAAGAAGGTCAAGTCATACAAGGTCAAAGTCACTTTCCGTGAACCAGTACCTCCTGAGGCAATCGACAGGGTGTGCTCGGCCCTAAGAGGTGCTGTAGTCAGCCAGAGAACCCCCACGAGGGTTCTGCGTAGGAAGGGAGAGAGGCTCAGGCACAAGAGGGTTCACGATGCTAGCGCCATTATGCTGAACGAGAGGACGTATGAGTTCACATTCGTCGTCGACGGAGGGACTTACGTCAAGGAGATCGTTCACGGCGACAACGGTAGAACCACACCCTCGGTCTATGAGTGCATAGGCATCGAACCGGTCTCGATAGAGCTCACGGTCCTCGGAGTTCAGTATCCGCTGAAAGGAGAGTAAACGCATCATTCAGAGACGTCTATTATCCCACCGATGTATGGTTTTTTGGTGCTTTTGAGATAATAAACTCCTGGTGTGTCGAACTTGTATTTCCACTTGGACTTCGGCTCTATAGTGTTGGAGAGGAAGCTTTTCTCCAGTGGCCCTCTGTAGCACCACAGTACGTGATCCTCATCGTCTTCGTTGATGAAGGTAACGGTTGATCCGCGCTTGATGTTCACAACGCAGGGCTTGAGATACTTCTCGTCGAGGATCGGCTGATCTCCTTCCTGCCATTCGGAGGGAGCGGCGTCGTGGGACTTGATAACGACCTTCTTGCCGAGTATCCTCCGCGCTATTATAATTAAAGGCACAGGTAGCAATAGTAGTGGCACGGATACACCAGCGAAGAAGAACACCGTTGTTAGGTCCAGCGGCAATCGCACTTGTGTCACCGTGTGCGTTGCGTTGTACCAGACCGTCGTCGTCGTGGTTGGGCCCGTGAATTGACCGCCCTCATAGATCAGCGATGTAGTGAAACGCGTCAGCGTGAGCACCACTCTGTTGACCTCGGTCACAAAGGTCGTAGCCTGAAAGAGGTTCGTGTGGGTCAGGGTTTCATTAATCATCCGGGTCAGGAAGAGGGTCGATGTCGTGCTTCTGGTATCGAAGACCGCGGCTGTCTCGGTGGTAGTCCTAGTAGTCTCCCTAGTCACCCAGACTACCTCCGTATCTGTGACCCTCCTATAGATGGTTGACGTCGTCGTAACCGCGGCGGTTCTGGTGGTCGTAGTCGTGACCGTGGTATAAGATGTCTGTGTGGACGTAGTGGCGCTGGTCTCTGTCAGAGTCGTTGTTGTAGTTGTTGTGAATGTAGAGGTCTCAGGGACGGTTATGGTTACTGTTGTCGATTCCGTGATGGTGTTTAGAAGTCTCGCGTGACAGAAGACGCCGTAAAACGAATACCAGCTGGCTCCTGTATCTGCGTTGAAGGCTACGCTCCACTCTCTCGCATCAGGCCTATCAGGTCTATCAGCCGGACTCAGCTCGGTGAAGTCGGAGCGGATCTGATCAGCCCGTACCTCCACTACTTCATGAAGTACGTTAGAAAAGACATATTCCATTAGGTAACTATTTGTAACTCCGGCAGGAAAAACGCAACCGTCTCGCGCATCAATTCCCAGTACCATGACGTCCGACGACGCCTCTTGAGGGCCTTGGATTCTGAGCGAGTAAACCTCTGACCCCGACTCTGAGTCGATCGCAAGTATGAAACCCGTCTTGGATGCAAGTTTTTCGCGCAAACTACTGTGACCCATGAAACCTCCAACGAAGATCAACCCGTCTGAGATGGCCGCATCGATGGGGTAATCGTAGAGAATCTGAATATGACCCCACTCTGGCACTGGCTGCGTAATTTGGGTTCCCGTGTACGGGAAAGTGTAGACGTACGAAATGAAGTAACGGCGGTGCCATACGACGGGCAGTACCCACGATCTTTCTTCAGCTTTTGGGACCCTGAGCTTCAGGACTTCGATCACATCGTGAGGATAACTTCGAAAGATGTGTCCGTAAATTAAATACAGATCTACTTCATGCACACGCTCCTCTACCAGTATTTCTGCCCCTGTAAAGAACAGATCTTCAGATAATGATAATTGGATAACGAATGAAGTTGGGTCTAAGTTATTCTTATTAATCCTCATTATAATCATATTTTTCGCCTCTGTAATTGCACTACGATCTTCTAAGGGACCTGCAGCGACGAAAATGTAATCCTTGCTCAACGCGAAAGAAGACGCAATAACAGCCCCAATTTCAGTTAGGTAATTCCTAGCGGCGATGAAAGTGAGAGAATGATCAAGCTTTAGAATAGCGAATCCCTCAGGGCTAATCATGCCTATCAGCACATACACATTATTTTCATCGACAGCGATGTCTATCCCCTCTCCAAACTGTTCAGGGATTTTGGTGGGAGAATCTCTAAGGTCGTAAAGGTAGACTCTCTCGACAGAGCAGTCAGCGGCTCTGAATCTCGTGACAAATAGAGCATTACTCCCGCCTGATGTGTAACGGTATACTCCCGCCACGAAGACCGATTCTCCGTACACATCAACGGAGAAGCTGGAACCAAAAGGGTCCGTTTCCGGAGGGAAGAGGAGATAACTGCTGCACCTATAGGAGTGATCCCTGTTGAGAATCAGCAGATATGGTCTAGGAGCGTCGCTGGACTGCTGGCCAACTATATAGATCCCATTCTTATCCACCTTGATGTCATAGGCTACCTCCGGCCCCTGTGGAGCCCCACCCTTATAATAAGAGCCGAACGACCTCAGCAGCCCGTAGACATCGGACGGACTCGTGCTGTTCGCGACGAATATCAGAGGAGACACAGCACCCAGTATCAAAAGGAGGAGAAGGGTTGAGGCCCCAGCCCTTCTCATACGCCACATACGTGGGGCACCCGAGAAGTCTTCAATTTAAAAAAATAACATCGCGGAGAACCCTGCTATTTTCTTGAGAATCCATATATCATACACCCAGTATGACGTAAATCACTTAATAATTGATATGTAGGTTGGAGGTTTGTGAAACAGGGGGACCCGAGGGTCGGCCTCAGACGGCCTTCTTCGATATCGTGATGATGCCTCGATGAAGCTCTCCGAGCAGGTCCAGATAGTTCAGCTTACCCTCCTCGATGGCGTCCATCTTCGCTTCGAGCTCCCGGGTCAGCTCTTCCGAGACAAGATCGCCGTAATTGCTCTCGAGGTACTGGTAGACGTCTCTCCCCAGCTTGGTGGCGATAACGCGACCGGCGTTCTGGAAGACGTAGCGTCTGTTGTACAGAGTTTGGACGATCTTCGCGTAGGTGCTGGGCCTCCCGATGCCTTTGCTCTTCATCGTCGAGATGAGGTCGCCCTCCGTGAGCAGCCTCGCGGCCGGTATCCTCCTGAGCTCGAGCCCCCTGACCTGACGGGCACCTGATGTGAGGCTAGGCTGCACCCTGACGACCGGGTTGACCTTGAGGAACCCCTCCTCCACCAGCTCCACCGGCCTCTCCACCCTAAGCTCGTTCTCGCCGACCTTCACGGCAACGGTCTGGTACCTGACCTTGGAAGCGACCATCTGACTCGCGATGAACCTCCTGAAGATCAGGCCGTAGAGCTGGATATCCCTCCTCGTGAGCCTCGCGGCAGTCCTGAGGGCCCCCGACTGGACGTAGTAGCTGAGCTCCCGTTCGTCCATGGGCTTGGTCGGCCTGATGCACTCGTGCGCTCCCTCCCTCTGGTAGGTCCTCGGCCTGAAGAGACCCGGATGACTCTCCTCGAGGTAACTCCTCGCGACGCTGAGCCCGACAGTTGAGACTGTAGTGGAGTCCGTTCTGTGATAGGTGATGAGACCCGACTCGAAGAGGGACTGAGCAGACTGCATCGCCTCAACCGACCCCATTCTGAGGTAGAACCAAGCGTCCTTCAGCATCGAATCGGTCGTGTAGGGTGGCGGTGGAAGGACGTCTCTGACCTCGGAGGAGACTTCCACGACCTCACCGAACAGATTGCCCTCCTCGAAGACGGATCTCAGCTCCTCGTAGCCGATGGGCTTGACGAACTCGAACCGCGTTCCGTCGTCGAAGACCACCACCATCAGGGGAACCTTCTTCCGGGCCTCAAAGGTCCTGCTCACCACCCACCCGAGGACCGGTGTCTGAACCCTTCCCGCCGAGAGAGTCTTCCTGCCGAAACGCTCCCAGAGCCTCCTGCTCAGCTCGAACCCCACCCACCTGTCCTCGATCCTCCTCAGAAGCTGCGCCTCGACGAGGCCGTCCCTCATGCTCCTCGGCGAAGAGAGGGCTGCGTTAAGGGCCCTCCTGGTTACCTCGTGGAACTCGAGACGTCCTACGTTGTCGTTGAAGGACTTGAGGTTGCAGTAGAGGTCATAGCCTATCTTCTCGCCCTCCGAGTCGGGGTCTGTGGCAACGTAGACCCTGTTTGCCTCCAGCGCCAGCTTCCTGAGGGCCTCGATGACCTCGGCCTTGCTGCTGAAGTTCGAGGAGCCGCAGTTGGGACACGTCCTCTGGTCGACGAATTGAGCCCCACACTCCTCGCATCTGAGTATGGGCGTGTAGACTGGCACGAAGGTCGAGTCGTACTGGAGCACGCCGTGATATCCTATCTCGGTCGTCAGGTCAAGCACGTGACCTCCAGAGGCCGCGACGGTGAGGACGTACTCGCCGCCGATGGACTCGTAGACTGTTAGATCACCTATCTCACGCCTCGCGGGTCTGCCGAAGAATGAGGCTATCGTCCTAGCCTTAGTGGGGGACTCGACCACCACCAGCGCCGACTTGATCACGTCGAACCTCTCCGGAGGGAGTTCACCTCTGCTGGCCATGACCACCTTCCGCCTGTCCTCGTCGACCCTCTCGAAGTCCCTGCGGACCTTATCCTCCTCGTAGGGCTCGAGCGCCTCCTCGTAAAGCGTCTGGAGCATCCTCCGGAGCCCGTGGAAGGCCTTCGGGTCGTCGACGATCGTTATCGTGACGCCCCTGGTGATGCCTGCAACGTACAACCTCGAGCACCTCCCCGAGGCCTGCACGAACCCGTCGGCGTCTGGTACAATCAGACTGTAGCCACCTTCTACGACCTTCAGCTGGATGTCCGCACGCTCGGCGAGCCTCGAGACCCATTCCGGCGTCATGACCCTCCTGAGGAGCGACCTCGCCTGAACGACCAGCTCCTGGACGTGGCCCTCGAAGCCCTCCAGCTTCAGACCTCCTTCCAGCGCGGACCTGACCTTCTCGACGACTTCAGCGGTCGTCGGCACGACCCTCGAGAGGGAGCTCGTGATCCTGAGGGCCTCCGCGGCCTCAGGCCCCTCAAGAAGAGGCGAGACGTGCTTGAGGACTGCGAGAAGCATCTGTGGCCTGTACTCGTTCTCCTCGACCTTGATCTCCCTGCGTGGCACGCCCGCGAAGATCACGTACCTTATCGTCTCGGGGAGGTCCAGACCTCTTGCGAGGGGGCTCCTGCTGCTGGCTACTCCGACCAGCGCCTCGTAATCCCCGTCAACGAACTTGCTCAGTAGCCTCGAACTTGCTCTCTTGTAGGCCTGTGCGGATATACCTGACCCGTTGAGAATCCTAGCCATCTCCTCTGCCGCCTCAAGACCAGCCGTCTGGGGGACGAAGACCAGCACCCCACTTCCGTGACGCTTCAGGAGCTCGACTACGGTTCCCGCGACATCGCCCCTCCCCTCAACGTAGTAGTTGCCGATGTTCCTGACGAGCTCCAGCGTGTGTCCGGGCTCGAAACCGAAGAGGTGCCTGAAGGCCCTGACCCTTAGGGTCCTTCTGGCTCTGAGGGTCGCACCTGATACGACCAGCACCTTGTTCCTGTCGGTCCTCTTGAACTTCATCAGCTCCCTGTCGAGGGCCTCGTACTCCTCCAGCTCAGCGTCGGTGGCCCTCCTCTTCCTGCTGATACGGACCATTCGGAGGACCGTCTCTACCGCGGCCGGGTCATACCCCATCAGCTCTATGACCTTGTCGATGTTCCTGGGGCTCCTGAGGAAGGCGTCGACGTCGTCGACGAAGACGAAGTCGAACTCCTTCCCCTTCAACAGCTCGTAGCGGTTGTAGAGGAACTTGTCGGTGGTGATGAGGACGTCGAAGTCTCCCGAGGAGATGGCGACCAGACTCCGTTCCATCTTCGATGGGGCCATGCCTGATGCGTAGCTCACGACCCTCACGTCCTTCCCGAGCGCGTCGACGTACTTGGAGGCCTTCTCGGCGACGTGCTGGACCAGCAGCGAGCTCGGCACCAGCAGGTAGCTCTTGACACCTGACCTGACGTTGAGGTACAGCGCCATGAGGAGTCCGAAGGTGGTCTTGCCCAAGCCTGTAGGTGCCACTATCGAGAAGCTCCGCCCCAGCAGTACTCTCTTAGCCCAGGTCTCTTGTAGGGACCAAGGATAGGCGCCCACGAACCTCCTGAAGAGCTCCTTGAACTCGCTTATACTCACGGAGAGCTCCAGCGGCTCCTTGAAGCGCTTCAGTTTCTTGGACTTGCTGAGGTAACGGTACAACTCTTCCCTGCTGGCCGCATTGAAGGGCACGCAGGACCTGCAGACGCCGTTCGTGAGGAGGTCCTCGTCCGAGATATCGCCACCGCAGTTGGGACATAGCCCTCGGTAGAGCATCTTCATGCGCAGTGCCGGAGACAACTCATCGACCCGTCATTTAAGACTCTCGATGAGACTCGAAAAGGGCGCTTTGCACGTTAATTACTGGCCGAGACACATATCTTTTGTGACCTTCAGGTTCCCTGCCCTGAGGATCGAGAGGAGGTTGGAGGTACCTCCCCATGTGTCGGCCGCTGTGACTGTCCTCTTCCTCTCGTTATCGTTTGTGATCTCGGGCTCGATACTGCAGGTGATGGGGGTGGACGCTGTAGCGGCTATATCTCAGGTCGCCTCGGTCTACACTTCTCCGCAGCTCCTGGTCGCAGTGGTTCTAAGAGGAATCCCAATAGGGCTGGCCGCGGTGGGGCTCTCGATCGCCTTCAGGGCTGGCTTCTGGAACATAGGCGCCGAGGGTCAGATGTACATGGGGATGTTCGCGTCGACGGGCGTCGTCCTGCTCCACGTCTACTACGGCCTTATTCCGGGATGGGCGCTCCTCCCGGTGATGGCCATGGCGGCGTTCGTCGCGGGTGGGCTCTACTGCAGCCTCGCGGGCCTCCTGAAGGCGAAGCTCGGGGTCAACGAGGTCCTCACCACCCTAATGATGAACTTCATAGCGATACTATTCGTCGACTATCTGGTCTATGGCCCTTGGAGGGACCCGAGGGGCTTCGGGTTCCCGCTGACCGTCCCTTTCCCAGCTGAGGCCAAGTTCGGAGGGATCCTCGGTGACGCTGCGTGGGAGGGCCTAGCACTGCTGGGAGCTGTGGCGCTGCTGGCCTACTTCCTGATGACCAGAACAACAGTCGGACTAGACCTGAAGCTCATCGGCGACAACCCTCAGATCGCGGGCATCGCGGGAGTGAGGATGGTCAGGACACACCTGATACTCTCGATGATCACGGGCGGGCTTGCTGGTCTCGCGGGGTTCTTCCTGCTGACGGGCATCGTCGGGAGGCTCAGACCCAGAATATCTCCGGGATACGGATACACGGCGATCGTCATCTCATTCCTCGCAGGGCTCCACCCGGTTCTAGCGGTGCCTGCGGCGGTCTTCATGGGAGGCCTGATAGTCGGCGGTGACGTCCTCCAGTCGACCCTGAACCTGCCGTTTGCGGCCGTCCAGCTCTTCCAGTCAACAATACTGATCATGATAGTGGTCGGCGAGTTCGTGAAGAGGTACAGGGTGGTGATCGGATGATAGACGTCGGATGGCTGGAGGGCCTCCTAGCGCTCACGGTACAGGTCGGCGTCCTTTACCTTCTAGCTTCCCTAGGAGAGATCTACGCGGAGAGGAGCGGCGTCCTCAACCTCGGCCTCGAGGGCATCATGATCATAGGCGCGGTGACGTCGTTCGTCTTCACGAACGCCTTGGGCCACGGATACGCCGTTCTCGCCGCAGCGACCTTCGGATGCGGAATGGGGCTACTTCTGGCTCTCCTCACGGTCACCATGAAGCTCAACCAGATCGTCGTGGGGCTCGCGATGACGATCATGGGTTACGGCGTCAGCGGGCTCATGGGCCATCCGTCGACTAGGGAGCACGTGATGAGGGCCCTGAACCCTGGCATACCTCAGGAGGTGGCTATGTTGCAGAGGGCACCTCCTCTCGGTGCGATCACGATACCTGGTCTCTCGGAGCTACCGCTGGTAGGCAGAGCCTTCTTCTCCCATAACATTCTGGTCTACTTAGCGCTGGTCCTGGCCTTCGTGATGTGGTTCGTCCTCTTCAGGACGTCCTTCGGGCTGTCGGTGCGGTCCGTCGGCGAGAACCCGTCTATGGCAGACGCTCTCGGAGTGAACGTCTTCAGGCTAAGGTACCTCACCTGCGTGGTATCTGGACTGTTCGGAGGGCTTGCGGGCGCATATCTGTTCATCGGTTATCAGCCGTTCTGGTTGGAGATGATGACCAACGGAAGGGGCTTTATCGCGCTCTCCCTAGTGATTCTTGCTTCTTGGAACCCATTAAGGGCCATACTGGGATCGCTGCTGTTCGGTGGCGTGGAGGTCATCCAGTACCGTCTTCAGCTCTTCGGCGTCGGTGCTCAGACCCCTCAATTCGTCTTGATGCTGCCATATATAGTCGCGATCGTGACACTCTCGCTCCTCTCAATTGAGAGCGTTAGAAAAAGAATAGGGGTCCCTGAAGCATTAGGGAAACCATATTCTAGAGAATGAGAGAAATAATAAAAAAGGAATAATGAAGTTCAGCGGGGCAGCTCACTCTCGATGTACTCCACGAACCAATCCATTTCCCAAAGGGCGTCGCGGTCGACTCGGCTACCTGACCTTCTCTCACCTGTCCTCTTGCTAACAACGTAGTCCCTGTCGCTGATCATAACCTCGCCGGTTTGGTCCCTAATGGGTTGTCCGAGGTTACCCTCCGGCGAGAAGGGCTCGAAGATCATCTCCTTCATCTGCTCATACCTCAGCCTGATCTCTTTCTGCCACTCGGCGGGTATCGCGGGGTTCAGCGGGGCGAGGTAAACGGTACCCTCTGCTTTGCCGGCGGTGCTCTTCTCATCAGGGAGCCTCCACCTCCAAGGCATGTAGTCGCCGATCCTAGTCCAGATGTCGACCGACTCCCAGGTGTTGGTGGCAACCATCCTGTAGAACTCAAGGTATATCGGTCCCCAGTTAACTATCTGGCCGGTCAGGTGGGAGTTGGGTCCATACTGTCTCATGTCGCTGTAATGGCTGAAGCTCCAGACCCTCCTCCCCCTCTGGGTCGTGTACTCCTCGGCTACCTGCAGCGTGGCCGGCGTGTCTTCCGTAAAGGCCAACACGTCCGCGTTCTTCTCCTCGATAAGCGAGATCGAAGCGGTCCTCGCCTTGGCAGGGTCGAACCAGCTGAACAGCCACACCACGAACGCCTTGATGTTCCTGCCTGTCCGCTGCTTGTAGGCGTAGTTGGCTCCCAGCACGAAGGCGTTGATGTGCCTCACTACCTCTGGGATAGGGTGAGCAGCGACGTAGCCCACGACACCGGTCCTCGTCACCGCACCCGCAGCCAAGCCGTTCAGGTAGTAGAGCTGGTAGAACTCAGCGAACGCTGAACTCATGTTCCTAGGCGCGTTGCCGGCAGCTCCGCTCCTGTAACCGGAGATGTGGACGAAGTACCTATCGGGGTACTTCGCTGCCATCTCCGCGGTGGGGTCCATGTAACCAAAGCTGGTCGTGAAGATGAGTTTTGCGTCCTCTTTGGTGATGAGTGTCTCCATCGCGCTGGCAGCTTGAGGGTCTGGCACGCTCTCTATGTACGCGGACTTCGCTCCCGGGAGCCTCGCATCGGCCCACTTCTTGCCCTGATCGTGTGCGTATGTCCACCCGTAGTCTCCGACCGGACCTACGTAGATGTAGCCCACTTTGACCTCTGGCGCCCTAGGAATCGTGACGGTCCTCTCAGCCGTGCGGGTCACCGTGACTGCAGCTGCCGGTGGTGCGGCGGCCTGTCCAGCCAGATATCCGGCGATGCCCCCCACAACTCCCGCAGCGACCACACCACCGACCGCCATGCCTGTTGAGATGCCTAAGAACTCTCTCCTGTTTACCTTGTTACTTCTCTTGTTCTTACTAGAACTTTCCTCTCCTGTCACGCTATAGTAATTGACGTAATCATTAAAAAAATTTCCCTTATAGCGCTGCATATACTAATATGCACATCACAAATCCGGGAAAGCGCTAGACGCATCACACCGAACGCGTCTGGGCTGTCCCCCGAGAGTTCGACCCGACTGAGTCGAGGTTACGAAGTAGAAAAGGTGAGTGGGTTGAATAGTCGCGATAGAAGTTCCCTTCTCGGATTGTTAGATCGAGGCGAGGTGACCTGTGACAACTACGAGGACTTCGTTGGAATGGGAGCGTATTCAACTAAGTCGCAAGGCATAGGAGGGGTCATCAAGCTGGTCCCTGAGGACTTCGAAGTCTGGGAGGTCCTAGAGGGAGGGCTGGACGCGAGGGAACTGTTCGAAGCAGGGCCGACCATCAAGCTTCCTCCACAGAGGCTTGCGCTTCTGGTGATCAGGAAGAGGGACAGGGAGACGATGAGGGTCGCGATGGATTTGAAGTCCGTGCTCGAAGTGAGGCTGAGGTCCGTGAAGACGTACGGACTCAAGGACAGAAGGGCCGTGTCGTGGCAGTTCCTCGCCGTGCCGGCCTCGAAGGTCCTCGACCATCTCTACGATGAAATCCTGCTCCACAACGCTGCTGCGAAGGTCGTCGGTGAGGCGTACGGCATCGGGTCGAAGTGCCTCCTCTTCAACAGGTTCAGGATCGTAATCAGGGAGACTAGGACAGCAGCCAATCTTGAGGACCTCAGGTATCAGCTCGTCGAATACGGTGTTCCGAACTATTACGGTCATCAAAGGTTCGGCGTGATGCGGCCCGTCACCCACCTCGTCGGATATTATATTTTGAAAGAGAATCTAGAAGATGCTGCGAAGATCTTCGTGGGATATTGGACGCGCTACGAGCCTGAGGTTTACAGGGAGGTGAGGAGGACGTTTCTCGAGTCGGGCTCATGGAGCTGGGCAGCAGCGAATCTCTCTAAGTCTCTGGTCTATGAGAGAGCTCTCGCAAAACACCTCGCCTCAAATCCCGGCGATTACGTCGGGGCCTTTAGGAGCTTGCCGCTGAGGATCAGGAGGTTCCTAGTGGAGGCGTACACCTCGTACGTTTTCAACAGGGCCCTCTCCCTTACCCTTCGAGACGGGTACTCTCTCGACGACGTTATGATTGGAGACCTAGTGGTGAGGCTCGACAGGTTCGGCAACCCTGAGAGCAGCGTCCACGAGGTAAC
The DNA here is from genome assembly GCA_025058055.1 of Candidatus Calditenuaceae archaeon. Classification (GTDB taxonomy): domain Archaea; phylum Thermoproteota; class Nitrososphaeria_A; order Caldarchaeales; family Calditenuaceae; genus Calditenuis. The sequence goes on along the minus strand of JANXEU010000015.1, from coordinate 10,692 downwards.
AGTGTGGAACGTCAACGAGGCCGCGCGCAGGGTTCGGGAAGGTTCGCTGGCGATCGTCATGCCTCACCCCGGCAGCCGAGTCAAATTTCCGAGGAACGAGCGCGGCAGGTCGATGGCCTCGGTCTTAGAGGAGGACGGGATGAGACAGACGACCTTCCGTCCGGAGTTGATGCCCGAGGCAGGTACGATGGGCGGTTACAGGCCGATCAAACTGATACCGAGGGAGCTGACGATTAAGGCGCTCGACGAGTCCACGATCGAGACGAGAATGTCACTTCCAAGAGGATCGTTCGCTACGGTCGTGCTGAGGGAACTGATGAAGCAGAGGTGCGTCTTAGCGTACAACGGCAAGCTCGTTCATTAGCACTGAGGCTCCGCTCTTCTACCGGGTTCGTTTGTAGTAGAACGCTTTGTAGTGGGTGCCGAATATGTCCTCAGGGCTCCTCCCCACTGTTTCGGGCTCGATGTACGACTCAATGATCTTGATCGGATCGAGCTCCTCTGCCTCCGGACCGTGCCACTTCCTCTCCAGCAGGTACCTCATCCCCCATCGGACCTCTGCGACATCGATCTCCTGTATGACAGGTTCGAAGAAACCGAGTGCTATCGCCTTTACAGCCTCATCCTTCGTGAGGCCTCTGCTCATGAGGTAGAAGAGCTGCTCTGGATCGATCTGCGCGACGCTTGCAGAATGCGTCGCCTTGACGTTGTCCGTCTCGATCTCCAGACCCGGTATCGCATCGGCCCTCGAGTCGGGACTCAGCAGCATCGCGTGCTCAGCCAGATATGCACCGGAGTTCTTCGCGGGCCTCTCTATCCTGATGATCCCCTTGAAGAGCACCCTCGATCTTTCGGCACCTATTCCTTTCGCGTTGACCCTTCCCGTCGTGTCGGGGCCCTCGTGCCTGAGGTTGAGCGTGACGTCGAACTTCTGGTTCCCGCCGGCGAGGACCACTTTGAGCGCGTCAGCCCTCGAGCCCTGCCCCGCCAATATGTTGTCGATCCTGTACTTGAGGGCCCTGCCGCCCAGCAGCGCGCCGACCCACTTGCTGTTCGCCTCCCTCCCGAGGACGACCTTGTTGAAGCTCATGCGGACAGATCTGTCGGAGGAGCTGTCGAGGACCGCGTACCTGACCTTCGACCCGTTCCCGGCTATCACGTGGACGATGTTCGAGGTGAGGTTCGCCCCTCCGTCAATCGCGTGGTACTCCTCGGTGACGCTGACCCCCGAACCGTCGCCCGCGACGACCAGCGTGAACGCGGACGTGAGCTGACTCTCGGCCTCGGTGGCCCATATGGACCTGACCCTGACCTCGTCCTCGATCCCTGAGGGCACCTTAACGAAGACCCCCGAGTTGAGCGTCGAGAGCGCGTACCCGATAAGGCTCGACTCCTCCGGCCTCGTGGGGCCCTCTAGAAGCCACTTCCGGACCTCCTCCTCGGAGCGGGTGAGGGCTTCCCAGAGCGGGAGCGCGACCACCCCGAGCCTCACATATGACTCCGGAACCTTAACGAGGACCGGCGTCGCGTCGACGTGGAGCGCGACGACCTCCTCCGACTCCTCGAGGGCCCTGAACCTCTCCGGCACGACCGCCCTCCCCGACGGCTCCTTGATCCACTCGGCTGAGGCGATCTCCTGCGAGAAGGGGACGTGGTGCTTAACGTAGAGCTGGCTCGTCTCCTCCGGGAGGCTCCTGTAGGTCTCCTCGCCCCGCGCCCTCAGCTCCCTCAGCCAGCTGGGCTCCTCCGAGAGCTTCACCATCCCGGGTGAGCGGGCTCGGCCCTCAATTTAACGGTCCCTCGAGCCGACGTTTTCGAACTCAACGGAGGACGGTCTCGCGCGGAACCGCCAGTGCCCTCAGGCCGCGTGACTTCCGCGGCCGAGGACTTCAGAGACCGAATAGACCTCGATCCCGAAGTGACGCGCGAGCTCCATGGCCTTCTCGTCGACGAAGGGCGAGACTATCACCAGCTTCGGCCTCACGCCGGTCTCCCTCTCGTATAGCTCCGCGATCCTCTTCAGCTCGATCACGTCCCCCCTGCTGACGCTGGACTTAACCTCGACGAGCAGGTGCTCCCTGTCCCTCACCAGCACGTCTGCCTCGACCACCGCAGGACTCCCGTAGACGGAGCCCTCCCTGTCGAAGAGGCCCCACTTCGTCACCTTCCCTCCGAAGTACCTCTCGACGATCTCCTTCAGCCCCGCCCTGAACGCGGACTCGGCCATTATCCCCCATCTGGCGCCGAGTGCGGAGATCTGCTTCTCCACAGCGGTGAACCCTCTGTTCATGTCCTCCCTGAGCTTAGTAAGCTCGGAGTCGTATCTTGCAAAACCTCTGTTCATGTCCTCCCTGAGCTTCACCAGCTCCTCCTCGTGTCTGTCGAGCCTCCTCAGTATCTCCTCGAGCCCCAAGAGCCCGGCCACCGCGTACCTGAACTCCTCGTCCTCCTTCAGCAGCCTCAGCAGCTCCCTCTTCAGCTCCTGCGTCACTCCCGACCCAGAGCGTCACTACTGAGGTAAAAAGGCTTGACGCAGAGGGCCTTCGCCGGACGAACGCCCTGACCCGCAGAGACTGCCCGGATCTCAAGGTCAACGCGTTGCGGAGGTCCTGCTGAGGAAGACCACTTTCGGGTGACCGTGGAACCCACCTTTAAATCCACCGACCGGAATCGGGGGCGCGACTCAAAGGGTGCACCGGATGGGGAGGGATGTCGAGCTGGAGATCGAGGTCACGGTCTCACCGGAGGTCAGGCTCAGGGTGAAGGGATACGATGTCAGTGAGGTCCTCAACGCCGTGAGGAAGGTCCTCGAGGAACTCTCGAAGGCGCAACCGATCGCGACTGCACTTGCGAGACAGCAGGCGATGCCGAGGGAGCTTGTCGAGAAGTTACCGAAGCTGAGCTACAGGGACGTCGTTCTTGTCCTCCTGTACCACGAGGGCCAGATGTCGAAGGAGAGGATCAACCAGAGGAGCAAGGAGCTGGGAAAGGAGGTGACGAAGGAGTGGCTCGACAAGAAGCTCTACGAGGAGCTGAAGGGAATGGTGGCCTCTGTCGAGTCCGGCGAGGGGCCGAAGAGCTACAGGCTCACCGAGTACGGTCGGCAAAAGACCGAGGAGATACTAAGGACCTTCGGCATCGCGAAGTAACTCAGACAACCCTCTCAACAGCTCACGAACCCTTTCCCTGAGCTCTCTGTTAGGATGCGCGGTTTGAGTCCACCTCTCAAGCTGGCTCACGATCGAAGACATCAGACCTTTAGGGTCTCTGAGAAGGGCCTTCAGCACCTCCTCCGGCACATCCTCGACCTCGAGCTCCCTCACCTGCGTCCTCATGAAGGGGCCGAAATCGTCCCTCGAGAGCCTCACGACCGTGACCCTCCCTCCCTCCAATACATACCGCGTTCCGGCCACGTCCAGAAGCTCGATCCCCCACTCTATCCCGGGAGGCGAGAGGACCCGCAGCGAGTCGATCAGAACCCTCACAGAGTTAACGCTGGGTTCGGCCAAGAATCTGGCACAGGAGTCGAGTGCCCTGCTGACGGACTCGTCCATGTAGTCTGACCGGTCGTCTCATCAAAAAAGCTTGTCAGTAGAGAGAAGCCTCACCGGCGGCGCCTGAGGGCCAGTAAGGCTCCCACCGCGACGACTGCGATCACGACGGCTATGATGGGGAGCAGCATCGAGACATCGAGAGGTTGTGCCTCGGTCCTGGTCGGCGTCGGTGTGGGTGTGGGGGTTGGTGTCGGTGTCGGTCGGGGTGTAGGAGTTGACGTAGGTGTAGGTGTCGGCGTCGGTTGAGGAGTGGTATCGGCCAGAACGGTCGTGACTACCGTCACGGTTGTGATCGTGGTGCCCGGCCTAACGACGGTGGTTGTCCTTGTTGTCCCGGGGACGACCGTCATCATGGAGACTGTCGTGGCAGGAATGGTAGTGGTGATGACCTCGGTCTCACCCTTCCTGGTCGTCGTGAAGGTCGTCGTAAGCCTGACGTCCGGTATCGTTCCGGGATCGAGGGTCATCGTGAAGCCCTCAAAGGTCAGGGTCTGTCCAGCCATAGCGAAGACGAACGTCGCGGGAAGCCGCTCGGGTTCGAATCTAAGCCTGGATATCTGATAGGCAAGGTTGCAAGCCTCCTCAATGACGCCGTAAATCGACAGAGGATAAGTGAAGACCATCGATACGAAATCGGCAGTTATCGTGGTCACCGTCTCCAATTGGATGTAGCCCGTGGTGGTGACGCGGGTGGGAAGCGCGCTGGTTATCGCTGTTGAAAAGGGCGAGCTGACCACGTAGGTCACAGTGGTGCCCGGGAAAGTAATTGTCGTGCCGGCGAAGGAGATCACAGATGGTTGTTCTCTAGCTGCGAACCTCACGACGCAGACCTGGTCCTGCACCTCGATGCTCATGACCATTCTGACACGAGGCATCTCGACAAGAAGCGACACCGTGCTGCCCTGAGCCGTTACGACCGTGACGAACGTCGTCCCAGGAGACACGACGGTCGTCGTGATAGTCCTAGTTACCGTGGTCGCGTTGAGCACAGGGTAGATCAACCCGAGAGCTAGTACAATGGCCAGCGAAAGGAGAAGAACAGCTCTTCTTGCCCCATTCGCCATAGGCTGTTTCTCAAAAATTGCTATATAACCATTAAACGGTCAAAACCTTCGTAAAGCTCGGAGGACTCGCGAACGTGTTCGAGGTAAACGGTCATCCCAACTGGGCAACCTAATATTGAAGACGGGAAGATAGCAGAACAGCGCCCCGGTAGCTCAGCTCGGTGAGAGCACCGGCTTGGTAAGCCTAAGAGCTGCAAGGGTGCAGAGAGCCGGGGGTCGCGGGTTCAAGTCCCGCCCGGGGCTTACTTATGACCTGTCAGACACATACGCACGTGCAACCTAATATGAATGATGGGCCCAGATGGAGGAGAAATGATGCTGGTGACCGGTGCCTTCGGATTCATAGGGAGCCACCTTATCGAATCGCTGCTCACATCAGGATCCAAAGTACTGGCTGTGGGGCACCCGACGCTCGGGGAGAACAGCTTGGAAGAACTTCTCGTCGGGCATCGCGAAGGGAGGATCGTTCTCGTTATGATGGACCTCAGGTCCCCGGAGCAGGTAATTCAGCTGATCGCGCATTACTCACCTGAGAAGGTCTTCCACCTCGCGGCCCTGTCGTCACACAGGCTCAGCGTCCTCCAGCCTCACACCTTCTTAGAGAACAACATAACGACGCTCTTGAACGTCCTCGAAGCGGCGAGGAGGTGCGAACCGTCACCGAAAGTCGTCTTCACGTCATCCAGCAGCGTCTACGGCGACCAGAAGCCACCTTTGTCCGAAGACCTGCCTCCGAGACCGAAGGGACCCTACGCGCTCAGCAAGTGGATCGGAGAGGAGCTGGTGAAGGGCTACGTGGCGGACTACGGGCTCGACGCAACGATCGTGAGGTACTTCAACGTCGTCGGTGAGAGGTGCAAGTCAAACATCGTCTTCAAGGTCTTCGCTGACAGGATCTCTTCTGGTCAGCCGGTCGAGGTGAACGGCAGAACTGTCGATGGCGTCTTCAGGCCTGCTACGAGGGACTTCATCTATGTCGGCGATGCTGTCGCGATGACCGTCCTCGTCTCCTATAGGGGGAGGAGAGGGGAGATCTACAACGTCGGAAGGGGGGAACCAGTCAGCGTCGAGGCCCTTGCCTACGAGATGATGAAGGTGATAGGGAGGAGAGTCGAGGTGGTAAGGAGAGAACTCGCACCGCATGAGTCGCTCGAAAGCTACAGTGATAACAGCAAAGTTATGCGAGAGCTCGGTTGGTCACCTAACATTGCCCTCCAAACTATGGTGCGGAGATACGTTGAGTGGTATCTGCCTCGACGGGGCACGACGAGATCTACCTGAACCTTATCCATCGTTAGTTCCCAATCCGATGGCCCTGAACCTCATCTTGCTCGAGAACTCCTTCGGGTCGTAAATTCTCCTGCCATCGATCAGCACAGGCTCCCTCATGAATCCGATGAAGTGCTCCGGTCGGAGAGCCCTGAACTCGTCCCACTCTGTAGCTAGGACGCAAAGGTCTGCACCTCTCAGGCACTCCTCAATCGAGTCGACGATCGTCACGGCGTTTCCCAGCACTCTTTTCGCGTTCTCTCCTGCGACTGGGTCGTAGGCCTTGACCTCTGCCTTCTTCTCCGCGAACAGCTTAACCAGCTTCAGAGCCGGGGCCTCTCTGACATCGTCCGTATTGGGTTTGAAGGCCAGACCGAGGATCGCGACACGTCTCCCCTTCAGATCTCCCAGGAGGTCTTCAGCCATCTTGATCACTACGCCGGGCCGACGCTCGTTCACTTCGTAGGTCACCCTGATCAACTCGGGGTCATGTCCGAGCTCTCTAGAAAGCGTGATGATAGCCCTTAGGTCCTTGGGGAAGCAGCTCCCACCGAACCCTATTCCTGCTCTAAGGAAGTGGGGCCCTATCCTCTCATCTAACCCAATCCCCTGCGCAACCACATTCACGTCTGCACCTGGTATGAGTTGGCAGAGGTTCGCGAACTCGTTGATCAGGCTGATCCTCGTAGCTAGGAACACGTTGTTAGCATATTTTATCAATTCTGCATTTACGTAATTTGTTTTCAGAACGGGCGGCATCTTCTTTCGGTATAGTACTTTGTAAAGGTTCAGTAGGAGGTTCGATGAGCCGTCTCCAGCATCACCTAGAACCAATCTATCAGGGTGTAGCATGTCCTTGACCGCAGATCCCTCTCGAAGAAACTCGGGGTTGACGCAAACGAAGAGACTTTCTCCAACTCTGTGATTACTCGAGGACTCTAGAGTGGGAACTATTACCCGTTGAGTTGTTCCGGGAACGACGGTGCTCTTCACAACTACTAGGTGACGCTCCCTCTTACCGCTCAGAGATTCACCGATGGATCTGGACGCGCTCTGTATGTAAGAAAGGTCGATCCCTCCATCGTTAGAACTCGGCGTTCCCACGGTGATGAAGGTGACCGAGGTCTCACGTATCGCGTTGTAATCGGTAGTCGCACTGAGGTTATGCCTCCTGACGGACCGCCTGACCAGAACATCGAGCCCCGGCTCGTGAACAGGACATCTACCAAGGGATACCTCTGAGACCTTCTCTTCATCGGTATCGACCCCGATCACCTTGAACCCTTTCGAAGCGAGAACTGCTGCGACGGTCAGCCCAACGTATCCTAACCCTACAACCGAGATGCGTGAAAGACTCGGTAAGCGCGAGGCACCGACCAACGTCAGGCACCTCCGGAGAGCGCGTAGGAGATCTTGAGGGCCTCGAAGTAGGACTCAGGAGTGCCCACGTCTAGCCAGATGTCTGAGTCGGGAAGCTCGACGGCCATGACCACCTTACCCCGATCGATGAGCAGTTGAATCGCATCGGTGAGCTGGAACTCGCCACCATACCCTAGACCTATCGAATCGAGAGCGTCGAAGATTTGGGGAGTGAAGACGTAGAAGGGGAGGATGGCTAGGTCGCTGGGGGGAACTGAGGGCTTCTCCACCACCCTCACCACCCTCAGGCGATCGACTGTATCGTCCTCAACGACCGCTACTCCGAACCTGCTGGGATTCTCAATCCTTCTGAGAAGGAGTGAGACTTCGCAGATAGACTCGGCCCGCAGGGCCTTCAGAGACTTGAGGAAATCGTTGTTAGGAGAGTGGACGTAAGTGTCGCCCGCACACAGCAGAAAATCCTCGTCGGCGAAGGGGCGCGAACGAAGTACCGCGTCACCGAACCCCAACGGTGAGGGCTGATTGACCCATACAATCACGGATTTCTCCAACATGCGATAGAAACCCTCGAGTTCACCTGCCTGATTGGTCTTGCCTTTAGACTCCAGCTTCTCCACGAACTCCCAATCGGGTGTGAAGTGGTCCTCGATCGCACGCTTGCCTCTGCCCACGACGAAACAGAACTCCTTGATGCCGAACTCGTAGAGCTTCTCGAAGAGGACCTGAAGGAGGGGCTTCAGAACGGGTCCCGAGTCGCTTCTGACGAAGATCGGCAGCATCTCCTTCGGCATCTCCTTGGTGGCCGGAATGAGCCTCGTCCCAAGACCGGCTGCGGTGATCACCGCCTTCCTGATCATCGTCATCGCAACTCCTAAACCGAATATAGTCATTGTCCCCTTAAAGTTCCGACCTCCTTCCGAAGACGGTTAACCGAGTAAAGCTGGACTCAGGGACCGCGAAGCCCATCGAACGTGAAGTCTCGGTTTCCGAGGGCTCGCTACGTATATGAGAAGGGAGAGGTGAAGGACCGGGAAGGACATGCAGCTGAGGCTTCAGAGGAGGTTAGCCGCGGACTTGCTGGGAGTGGGTGAGAACAGGGTGAGGTTCGATCCAGAGAGGCTAGAGGACGTTGAAGACGCGATCACCAGAGAGGACGTGAGGGCGCTGATAGCGGAGGGTGTGATCTACACCAAACCCGTTACCGGCCAGACCAGACTGAGGGCCAAGGAGAAGAGGATGAGGAAGGGAGGGAAGTACTCAACCCTCACTAGGAAGGAGAGGTGGGCGATGAGGGTTAGGGCTCAGAGGAGGTACCTCAAGAGATTGAGGGACAACGGGGTTATCGACAGGAGCACTTACAGGAGGCTGTACCTTCAGGCGAAGGCGGGGCGCTTCAAATCGGTTGCCGACATCAGGAACTTGTTGACCGAGATGAGGAAGCTGGGAAAGAGGTGAGCGGTCCTGAGCGAGCTTAAGCGTTTCCCGCCTAGGAGGAGAAGGTTGGGAATGACCGACTACAGGAGAAGGTACAGGATGATTAAGTCCAGAAAGCCAAGGCTCGTGGTGAGGAGGACCAACAGGCACTTCATCGTTCAGCTGGTGGAACCCAAGGTCGGCGGTGACAAGACGGTTCTCACGGTAAATTCGAAGGCACTGAAGAGGTACGGATGGAGGGCCGGACTCAAGAACACTCCCGCTGCATACCTCACCGGATACCTTGCAGGAGCTCTGGCTAGGTCCAAGGGTTACTCGGAGGCCGTGGCCGACATAGGCATGCGGACGCCTTCTAAGGGCGCGAGAGTCTTCGCTGCGGTGAAGGGAGCGATCGACGCGGGGCTCTCGATACCCATGTCGGAAGACGTCCTGCCTGACGAGTCGAGAACGCGTGGCGAGGTGCTTTCGGAGCACGTGAACTCGCTGGGAGATCAGGGAGCTTCGATGTTCAGCGCCTCAGACCTCGAGGCGTTGAGAGATCTGCCCTCACACTTCGAAGAGGTGCTGAGAAGGATAAGGTCCTCTCCCCTCGGACAGTGAGGTCTCTCAGACGAACTCGGTAGGCCTTCTCTCCTCCCTTGCCCTGACCTTAAGAACGCCGTAATGTATCGCGCACGAAATGCAGAGGTTCTCGGTGATGACGTTCTCCGCTATGTACGCGCCCGACGACTTAAGCTCCCTCGCGAGATCACCTCTGACCAACGAGACCCTTCGCGTTACTCGCTGAACCTTGCTCCTCGGCACGAAGGCTCCGCAGTTGTCGCACTGAATCACTGGCTCCGAGCCCTTCTGACCCTTCGTCCTCCCCCTGTTCTTCCTCTTAACAGGCAATCAGACCACCGTGCCTACTTCGCTGCGTCCTCATATAAGGACTTGCCTTGAGCGGCATATCCGATCAGGGGCTTTCGAGGACAGAGCTCCAATTGGTGTGCTGAACCTCTCTTTCACGGAAGTTTATATTTCAAGCCAAGGTAGAGGTTGAAGGCGGCCGTCGTCTAGCCTGGATCAGGACGGCGGGTTTCCGGCCCGCAGATCCCGGGTTCAAATCCCGGCGGCCGCAGAAGAACCCCAACTCCGATACCTATTACACCCGACCGACAGAAATTAAAACAAACTCTGTGAAGTGATTCGTTAATGTCAGAAGTCTTCCTTAATGATCGTCTTCCTGTTGTTGGCTTGGCACCTCTTCACAGCCTTCAGCACGGCCTCCTTAACGAGCTCGTTGAGACCCTCAAGCGCGTCCTCCTTCAGCCTTATGCCCTCCGGGAGCATTTGCCTCACCTTTGTCTCCACTATGAGCAGATCTCGTGCCAATTCCGTTCAGCACGTCACACGAGTTTGGCAATATATGGGTTTAAGCCGGGAATGGGGGGGAAAATGGGGAGATATTACTCGAAAAACACACGGGAATTAGGTAGATCAAGCGTAGCGCCTCAACAACCTCTCCAAGGAGTCCCTGTCGGAGAGGGCAGCGTAAAGGATCCTGTCGGCGAGCTCCCTCATGGTGACGCTCCTCTCCAGAGCCTGTCGCTTCAACATGTTGTGAGTGTCCCTCCTGACGTAGATGACCTCCCAGTGTTCGTCTCTGCCGCTCATGTCAACCTCAGTCTTGCGATCGCGCGGGGGTCTGCGACCTTGGCCGCGATGTGCATGTAGGCGTCTATTCCGGTCAGCGTCGTGCTGACCTCCACTGGCTCGACTATGAGGCTCTGATAGACCGTCCCAACCAGCGACCTCTCGGGGTTCACGAGAAGCACCTTCTCCCTTGGGACGACGCTCGTCACGTGAATGTCTATTCCCACGGTGGACTTCGACTGCATGCCGGTCGTCTTGTCCAGCGACTCCCCGAACATCATGCTGTCGATGAACTTCTGGTCCTTCAGGAGGTCGTTGTACCTCGCCGGGTGGAGGAAGCACCTGTAACTGGTGTA
>JANXEU010000014.1 GCA_025058055.1 Candidatus Calditenuaceae archaeon | reverse complement strand
CCGCGCGTCGAGCACGAGCCCCACCGTCAGGAGGTCCTCCGTCGAGAGTCCGACGCCAACAGAGCCACCGACCGTTGCTAAATTCGCGATGTGAGGTGACGTGTGTCTCTGCAGGTACGTCTTCATGAGATCAGAGGCCGGTCCCTGCACGACCTCCGGTAGGTCAGAGTGTCTCGTCATGCCCCCTATTCCTGTGCCATGGGGTTCCTTCGAGAAGCCGTGAAGTTGCCTGACGAACGAGAGGTCTATGAGCTCCTCCACCGCGACCGTTCCATGCTTGAGCATAGGGAGTAGCGATGTGCCACCGGAGAGGAGGAGGGAGGTCGGGGAGCTGTTCAACCTCTCAACCGCCTCCTCGATAGTCCTCGGCCTGTAGACCCTGAACTCTGGTAACCTGAGGTGTCCAAAGAGAACGTTCATCTCCTGTGACACGCTTTAACATACAGACCGCATCATAATATTCTTACTCCACTGTTGCTGGGCCGAGGAGCTCGGAGACCTCTATAGCCGCGGCTAGGGCCAGCAGGATGACCACGACGGGGAGACTTCTCGTCAACAGGTGTAAGTAGGTGCTGGTGAAGTTCGGCGAATCGATCCGCGGGGAGTTGAGGACGACCTGGGCCGCCATCACGACGGCCGACATCTCAACGGCCATGAACAACTTCGGTCCTGAGACGAGAGCGCTGATTCCCATACCGAAGGCCACCACCGACGGAACCGCGATCGATGAGGCCCTGACGGCCCAGAGTCGATTTCGCACCGAGGTCCCGAGTCGTTTTTCTCCGTTGTCGGTGAGCCCGCCGCGTGCCCTCAGGTCGAGCAGATGGGTCCCCCTCGCGACCAGTGGGATTGAGAGGAAGAGAAGCGCAGAGGTCAGGTTGTTGAAGAATATGCCCGCGAAGAGGGACAGGTGAGGGTCGCCGGTGAACGCGTAGAGGGCCTTGGCCGTGAAGAAGACCCGAATCGCGACCAGCTGGAATAGCGGCGTCCTCGAGAGGAGCTCGGCCGTGGCTGTGGGGTCCAGCGTGGTCGCCAGTAGCACCCCAAGGAGCGCAGCCCCCATCGCAATGTACGGGATCGACCTGAGGACCCGCAACGACCAACCAGGGAAACGGTGATTCATATGTGATTTGCACCCCAACACGCGCGTTCTGATCCTCGACACCGACTTAAAGGAGGACCTACACTGGCACTGTGGAATGGTTGAAGGGGAGCTCCAGAGGCTAACCGAGTGGGTGAGGTCTAACGGCTACAGCAGAGTCCTCCTTCAGTATCCTCCGGGGCTGAGGGACGCGGCGTCCGCCATAAGCCTGGCCCTTAAAGGGATAGGAGTTGAGGTGATCTCCTCGGGGTCCTCGTGCTGGGGAGGATGTGATGTGGCCTCAAGGGAGGCCCTCACTGCCGGTTGTGAGGCAATAGTCCACGTGGGACACGCCAAGTTCATCGATGTAAAGGATGTGCCCGTCTTCTATTATGAGGCCAGATACGATAATTACGGACCGCTGAGTGAGTTGTTGCCGAAGCTGAGGGAGCACTTGACTGGGAAGTCGAGGGTATCTCTCGGGATGACGGTCCAATGGTTAGACTTTCTGGAGAGGTTCGTGAACGACCTAAAACTGATGGGGCTTGAGGTCCTAACTGGAGCACCCGGAGGCCATCTGGTTCACAGGGGTCAGGTGCTAGGATGCGATTACGCAACGATGCTTCCGCTGGACTCGGTCGTGGACGCGCATCTTGTGGTGGGATCAGTCTTTCACGGACTAGGGCTGGCTTTGATCGCGAGAAAGGAAGTCTACGCGGCGGACCCGCACACGCAGCGCATTACGCCGTTGAGCGAGGCAGCGAGGAGGACGCTGATGAGGAGGTACGCCCAGATAGAGCGCTTCAAGGCCGCTAAGAGGGTAGGGGTCGTCGTCTCCCTGAAGCCCGGGCAGAGGTACTTGGGCCTTGCGAGATGGTTGAGGGAGAGGCTTGGGGCGCGGGGTTACGATGCAGAAGTGGTCGTCGTGGACGAGGTCAGGTCTGAGGAGCTGGAGGGGCGTTACGAGGCTCTGGTGAACACCGCGTGCCCTCGGCTCAGCATCGAGGACCAGGAGCGCTTCAGAATACCTCTGCTTCTCCCGGGAGAGGTACTCGTTGCCATAGGCGAGTTGAGTTGGGAGGAGCTCCTGAGGAGAGGCCTCGCTTCGACTTACCCTCAGAGCTGGGTCATGGGGTAACTTCGGCGCTGGGCTCGGTGGCCTTGCGGGGTCGTTTCGCGATCAGGACTTTCGAAGGCCTCAAGACGGTGTCGTTCAAGGTGAACCCACGCTCGATCTCGGCGACCACCGTCCCCTCCTCAAGGTCCTCGGTCTCGATGTAACCGACCGCCTCATGCAGCTTGGGGTCAAAGGTCTTCCCGACGGACTCGATTATCTTAACGCCCTCCGACTCAAGGGCCCTCTGAAGGTTCTGAGCCAGCAATCGGAACCCTTCCGCGACCTGCTTGGCCTGTTCGTCATCGGAGGATACTCTCATCACATCGACTACCCGGAGGAGCGTCGTGTGAACCTCTATCAGGTGTCTCAGGACGCGCTCGAACGTCGACAAAAGCTTGGCCATCTCGGCCCTGAGCTGGACGTTCTCCCTCCTGATGCGCTCGAGCTGTTCCACTACCTCGCCCTCCTCCGGCCCCTCGTGGCGATCGCCCTCGACGCTCGATGCCATCCGCGTAACCTATCCGGTGACCCATATCTAAATCCGCTCTCTAGAGGTCTGAGAGATACGTCCATTATCGGGGAGCTCGATGTCGGTCTGGCGATTGGTCCGCGTGGCGATGGTTCAGCCAAGGGTTGAGGAGACACCTCTCGAGACGATAAAATGGGTCTGCAGGAGAATGGTCGAAGACGACAGACCGGCTGACCTGTACCTTCTGCCAGAGGCATGGGTTCACAGGGCACCCGTACTGGACATCAGAGCAGCTCTGGAGGCATCGGAGGAGGCTGTCCGAAGGTTGAGGGAGCTGGCCCGATCCATGGGCAGCTGGGTGGTGGCAGGAGGGCTGTACGTGATGTCCGACGACAAGCCGGCCATGAGAGTACCCGTCATCTCACCGGAGGGCGAGGTGGTCGGCCATCAGGACAAGGTCCACCCCTTCAAGGAGGAGAGGCTGGTGCTGAGGAGGGGGAGGGAGTTCAGGACCTTCGAGGCCGCGGGCGTGAGGTTCGGGATACTGGTCTGCCACGACGTAGTCTACCCGGAGGCCGCGAGAACTCTCGTACTGAAGGGAGCCGAGGTGCTCCTCAACCCTTCGAGGATAAGACGCGAGGGCGTCGAGCCATGGCACGTCTACTTGAGGGCAAGGGCCCTCGAGAACCGGTGTCCCGTTGTGGGGTGCAACCTGGTGCTGGGCAACTCTTTCAACGGCATGTCCCTAGCTGTTGACTTGGTGGAGTTGAGAGGGGGTGTGGTGGTGACCGAGGAGGTGACGGCCGGAGAGGAGCCGACCGTTCTGACCGTCGAACTGGCCCCCGAGAGGCTGA
>JANXEU010000008.1 GCA_025058055.1 Candidatus Calditenuaceae archaeon | reverse complement strand
GAGAGGTTCATCAAGGTCGGAGATCTAAGGGGCGGACCTGGAGGCCATGAGGAAATCTTCGCGTTTAACGTGGCGCCTGGAGAGTATACCGTCTCCACCTACGTACTGATTCGTGATGGATCCGGCAACATGGTCTGGCAGGCTTTGAGGCCACCTGAGCGCGTTACGGTTTACGATCACTCCACGGTCAGGTTCGACAGCACCAGATCCTACGGGTGGAGGATCCCACTTCATCTGAACGTCCTCGCCACTAAATTGGTGATCTTCAACACCACTGTACCGGGAAGCAGAACGATCCTCAACATCTCCTTCGTTCTGACATACAACACGTCGTTTCCGGGACCGGCACTCAACGCAACGGTGGAGATCGACTTCAACGACGCAACATGTGATGGATTAACTATGACCGTTAAGCGGCTCAAGGTCGGTGAGAGCTTTGCCGGGACGTTCCAATGCGGCATCGTCACGGGGACTACAGTTCCTCGAGTCTACACGTTCAGGGTCTTCATCTCCAGAGTAGAGCTCCCACCGGGCTTTGGGGTCGACCAGCCATCATCAGATATGACCAGGGTGGGTCGTGTCGATCTCTGCGTGGTCAGAGAAGTGTCGGTCCTCGCGTCGATAGTGACCGTAACAGTCGGCACGGAACGACACGTTTCTGGGGTCTCAACTGGTATAAGGGAGGTCAGATGCGCCACATGACGAAGTCAAGTAAACCCTCGTTCTGGCCAAGGGTATCTCCCTCCACGACCTCCCGATTAAACAAGAATTTTATATGGGATATAATGAGTCTGGGTGGAGGTTATGGCTAAGCAGAAGGAACAGGTGCGAAAGAAACCTGTTCAGGACTCATGGATCGGGATCGAGATGCAACCGGTCCCGATGGACTACGACGTCCTCTCCAGATATTCGATAAGGGAGGGTTACGCTGAGGTCGTAATCGCCTCACCTCCCGGAAGGGTGGTAGAGCCCAAGTACTACTGCGTGGAGGTCCCCTTAGAGCCGAAGGAGAAGGAGGTGGTAGAAAAGGTTAAGGACATCCTCACGAAGGAGCTCGACTTCCCGAAGTACGGCGAGCTTGAGGAGGTAAGGAGGGCGGTCTTGGAGGCCGCTGCCAAGGTTCTGAAGAAATACGGCAAGGGACTGGGTATCGGGGAGGGATCACCCGAGCTCATGGGGAAGTTCCAGTATTACGTAGAGAGGGACATGATGGGCTTTGGCCCGCTGGACATAGTCTTTGAGGACCACAGAATCGAGGACATCTCGTGCAACGGCGTGAACGTCCCGGTCTACGTCTATCACAGGGACTTCGAGAGTATTCCGACCAACATAGTCTTCACGGAGAGGTCTGCACTGGACAACTACATCATACACCTGGTTCACAAAGCCAACAAGCACATCTCCTCAGCGTTCCCGATAGTCGATGCGATGATCTACGGCAAGCACAGGCTAGCGGCGACCTTCAGGGAGGAGGTCTCTCCAAGGGGGAGCACGTTCACCGTCAGGAAGTTCAGGGAGAGGCCCTTCACGATAATCGAGCTGCTCCAGTCCAACGTCATCAGCAGCCAGCTGGCGGCTTACATGTGGCTGATGCTCGAGAACAAGGCGAGCGTCATGATTTTGGGCGCTACAGGTAGCGGAAAGACCACGGTCCTGAACGCGTTCACGACCTTCATCAAACCGCTCTACAAGATCGTGACGTGTGAGGAGACTCCAGAGATCAACATACCGAGAGACAACTGGGTGAGGTTCGTAACCAGGGAGAGCTACGGTCTAGGTTCGTCAGACAGGGGCCGCATAACGCTGTACGACTTGGTGAGGACCAGCCTGAGGTACAGACCAGACTATCTGATTGTTGGAGAGGTCAGGGGCGAAGAGGCCTACGTGCTGTTCCAGGCCATGGCTACCGGACACGGCGGTCTGTCGACGATGCACGCAGAGAACCTCGATACCGCGGTTAAGAGGTTGACGTCTCCGCCAATGAACATCGCACCCTCTTTCATACCGCTGATGAACTGCGTGATTTACGTCGAGAGGGTGATCGTCAAGTACCTCGAGCAGTTCAACGTACCTGCGAGGAGAGTGAGATACGTCTGGGAGGTGGTCGACTTCGACAACTATCAGCTGATGGGTGAATGGGACGGCCGTACTGACGGTTTCAGGTCATACCTGAGAGAGAGTGCTCTATTGAAGCGGCTGAGCACAAGGCTCGCGAAGACCGTCGACGAGTTGCTAACGGAGATCGAGAAGCGCAGACTGATACTTGACTGGATGGTGAAGAAGAACATCTCCAAGCCCGAGGACGTAAACAGGGTAGTCCTTCAGTTCTACGAAAGACCGGACATGGTGCTTGCGAACGCGTCCGCTGAACTTAACGTATTAGCTCAGAAGGAGTACGAAGAGAGCGGTCCGAGGATGCTGATCAACGTGATTCAGCGAATGGGAGGAAAATCCGACCTCAAGACTTTGCTTCAGACAACCAAGATGAAAGACACAGCCTTCTGGGACTCATTGAACGTGCTCCTCAGAAAGGGTGAAGTCGAGCTTCTCGAAGGAGGAATCGTGAAATTGAAGATTCGAGTTACTTGAGAACGTGAGTGGATTTTTATGTGTACTAAGCACTCACTTCCAGAAGTATTGAACCTATAGCAAAGCAGAGGCTTTGCACACCAATGTAGTGAATGTCATTCAGTTTGACTATCTGTTCTTCACCAACGCGTCTGAGATAGTACCCAACATCAAGAATCGAACTCTTTTCTGATATTCGGTGCGCCGGCAGCAGTACGTCTTTGTCATTTAATACGGAAGAGTTAAGGAACTGATGCGGATGATTCAAGAACTGATACAACTTGAAAGATGATAGAAGCCCGTTTACCAGACTTACTCGTGTAACGCAGAAATGAGTGTCATCGAGCTCTATCGCCGACGATCCGTTTGATGTGAGGATAGAGATGACGTCCTTCACACTCAACTCCATAGGGACCTTTTTGACCCTCATAGAAGCACTAATCGCGTTAACATCAGCAAGGAGGGACCTCAGCGGTTCACAATCAATCAGACTTTTCACCACGTCGCATAGGGTTATGGTAGTTATTGGAAAGCCTGACGCATTGACGACAACACCGACTAGTTTTTTTCGTTCAACGAACTCCGTGATGACCCTTTTCAATTCATCGTAGATGTTGAACACGAGAGGTGGAGTAACGACTTCCTCCGTCCTTAACTTCTGAAGGAATCTCTTAGGGTCGTCGTCCATAATGCTCATGACTTGTAGGACTTCGTCATGCGTGATCGTACCGGTCACCCTCATTCTCTCATCTATTACTGGAACACCGTAAAGACGAGCGTCGGTGAGCCATGGTATGGCGCAGAGCAGAGGAGTAGACTCGCGGACGTAAAACAGGTGCTGCGTCTCCGATTGAAGGTCGAGCTTCTTAACTAATGGGGCTGAGAGTGTCATGTTAAGCTCGTTTTCCTTTTCGTTGATTACCAACCCCACATGATTAACACTTTGGAAACTTATATTTTAAGATATCTTACAGTTTTGATAGATTTTGCTGATATGTTTAAATAGAACAACTCTGAGTAGATCACAATAGGAAATGATCGATCAACACGTTAATCTGATTGACCACAGGAGAACTCGCAGATCGGTGGACACGAACAGGGAGCTTGCGATGATTCTCGATGCCGTGAAGAAATTCGGGCCGCGCAACGTCTCGCTCATCGCACGGCAGACGGGCATCCCGCGGGAAACGGTCAGGGTTAGATTGCTTCATCAGCTCCCGAAGATGGGTTTCCGGGTTCAACTGGTCGTCAACTACTTCAAGCTAGGACTGACGAGACACTTCGGGTGGCTGAAGTTCTCGAAGGAGCACTCGCGGATGGCTCGAGATGTCCTAAACTGGTTGGGAGAGAACACCTACTTGATGTACTGGGGACACATCGCACTGAGGAACGAGTATCTCGTCATCGCCACACCGCCTGTGAAATGGGAGAAGGAGTTCCTCGGGATCTTCGAGGAGATGAGCGACGAGGGCATCATAGAGGATCAATGGTTCAAGAGGGTGGTGAAGTACGGACACCCACAGCCCTCGTTCAGGTATTTCGACTTCAAGAAGGGCACTTGGTCGCAGACCCCTGTTACGGGCGAGGAACTCGAAGACGAAGGATCGGACCTTTTGATCATCGATCAGGTGGAGGCCCGTGAAATCACCCAGTACATCGTCGACCCATTCGATATACACATCCTCGTGGAGTTGGAGCTTGACTCGTCGGCAGAGATCGTGAAGATGGCCAAAAAGCTCGGCATCCATCCACGGGTCCTGAACTATCACTTCAACGAGCACGTGGTTCGCAAGGGCATAGTCGCAGGCTATTCGATCGGATACGTCCCCAGCTCGGAGGCTGATAGAGGGGCCGGGAGAACGTGGCTGATCGTAGAACCCGCCGAGAGAGCGCTCTCACCGCTCAACGACTTGATCAAAGAGGCGTCGAAACCACCGGTCTTCTGCCAATCCTTCAACGTCTTAGAGGACAAAACCGTGGCACTGCACTATGTACCCACCGTGCCTACCACGGAGTTTTTCGGCTCGATGGGTAGGCTTGCGGACCTGCTCGTTGACGGAGCCGTACTGCCGCTCTCCGAGAGCGCCTACTACGCGTTGACCTACGAATTGTTCTCAGAAAGAGGGTGGAAAAACCCCATGGAGATAGAGCAGGTGAAGGAGAATTTAAAATTTTTAAATGTAGTTGAAACCGAATCCTAGGTGAGGATAATATTTAAACAAAAAAAGGAAACGTCTCGAAGGTTCAGTGAGGATCCGGTCCACCACGAGGTCCGACCATGACTTGTCCACCGAGCTTTTGATGTTAAACTATTATTTTAATTTGATTTCCATTTTACCAAAATTTGGCCCCGTCATTGGCACCTAGGAATGAGAAACATATTTATGTCAGTTTCTAGCTCCCGTGAGTTCCTGTCTTTTGAGCCTTTGGAAACCCAGTCGATTGGCCATATTCCAGATGAGCGCGCTGAGAACCTTGGACGGTAGGCTCAGAGAACGTTCTCTACGACATCGGATAGTCTGCGTGACCCGGGGAGAGCGAGTTCCACTTTCGTGCAACTGGTTGAATTGCTTATAAACTAGAAAGTGCACTATCTCGCAAGGTGCGGGTCAGGGACGACATCAAGGCCATAGAGGCGATGTTGCTGATGATCTCTAGGGGCCTAAAGGGCCTTACGTTGGGAGAACTCGCGGTCACCTTCAGGGACGTCGCGTCTCTGGCTTGGAACGTCAAAGGGTTGGACTCCTTTCTCTGGGAGATGTTCAGGACTAGGGCGCTCTCGATAGCGAGAGTGTATCCCGTCGTCAGGAGTTCGACCCTAGCCGACGCGCTGGTCGCGCTCAACGTCGGCGACGGATACGCCATCTGGTCCGATTACCTGATTACTGCGAAGATGCTGCTGGAGGAATTCGAACCGTTCGGGGAGGAACCGGTGAAGTCTTACGCCGTGAAGGCCCCCATGGTTCGGAGAACTGCAGACCCGGTCTTCGCCTTAAGAGTGCTCTCGAGGTACGAAGTAGCCCTGAGCGAGTCAGCTGAGCACCTGACCGCCGAATCCCTGCTTCAGTCGCTGCTGCACGACATGTCTCAGGAGAGCAAGCCCAGATCCCTCAGGAGCATCGAGAGGTACTTGTTGCCCTTGCCCCAGTTGAGAGAGGACGCACCGGTTGCGAGGGCCTTTGAGCTGGTGCGGAGGTTCGGATACGTCGCCGTGGGAGAGGAGAAGATATTCGGCCCCCTGCAGGTCGTGAACCTCCTGATTAAGAACCCGGTGAGGGAGCATCAGACCAAGAAGTTAGACATAATGAGTCTGATAGAAGTCCGTGAGGTGTGAGCGCTAGCGCTTGTCGGTGTGCCTTCAAGGTCACGAGGTGCTCAGGTCATCGGCTCATCGGTGCGCGAGCGGTGGACGAGCTCCGAGAAGACCTCGGGGTCGAGGTTGGGAAAGGGGAGGCTGGGATCGGGACGACTGCTGCACTGAAAGACCGAGGCCTCAGGTCTATGGCGCTTGTGAAGGGAGAGACACCTCAGAGCCACCTCGAGCTTCTTCGACTTCCTATATACCCAAGTTGACGTACGTTGCTTTCCTCTCGAGGAGAGATCGCTGACATCGCAGCTGAGACACATTCCAACCAGAACGATCGTTCGGCATCCGAGTGCCGAGGCGATGTGCACGGCTCGATCCCCATCAGTGAATCCTCCGAAATTGTGGATGTGGCCTGTGGGGTCAGGAATCTGACAGGTGGGCTCCGCCCGATCCTTGAGCTTAGGGGCCCACCGACCTAGAGCGTCGAGGTTGTCGCCGTGACCGTGCACGAAGAAAAGGCTGCCTCGTGAGAGGGCCTTGAGGAGGTCAGGTTCAGGACAGTCCAAGTCGGTGACCACCGCGTCCGGAACGAGTCCTATGTCGAGCAGGGCCGGCGTGGCGCTGTCCGCGGAGATCAGACAGACATCGTTCTTGAAACCGTGAAGGACGTGTTCGATGGAACGTAGGTCATCGTAGACTTGGTCTGCGGCGCCAACCACGACCGATACCTTTTGACCCATCGTCCTCGAGAGCTCCGGTAAAATGCAAGGGACGTCCCTGAAGAACTGGGACAGGAACTCTGAAGCTTGGCGATCGCGCTCGGGATCGATGCCCAACTCCTTGACGATCTTAGCGTATTCTGTTCTCCAGTAGCTCGGCGTCATGATTCACAGGAGGGACTTGGCCTCAAGAACGGTGCCAGAGAAACGCGCCACCATGTCGTAGCTGTGAATGCTCTCAACGCTCTTCATCTCGATCTCGAGGAGGTCCTCATCAGCGAAGTTCGGGAAGACCCTAACCAACGACCTGACCGCGGCCCTAACGGAGTCCTCGATGAACAGCGGGTTCGTGACGGCGTCAACCACGACCTTCGCCTCATCAACCCTCTTTAACAGATCTACGACCTGAGAGCTGAAGGAGCTCCGAAGTACTTCGAGTACGCGATTCACCTGTACGCTCTCATCGGCTCTATAGGCCAGCTTGATCCGTCCGACCGTACGCTGCATGTGAGTAGCGGTCAGGTCGTACTCGTCACCGGACATGGCTTGAACCACTCGCTTGGCGCAAGGACAAGCCGTTATGCCTAGGGTGCTGACCTGAAGGAACTTGGAGGAATCGCCTCTCTTCGAGACCCTAGCCGCCACCTTGATTTTGCTCCACCTGTAGGACGGCTTCGAAGTCATGGGAGAGCTCGCGACGTCGAAGGCCCTCGCCCTGAGGACGACCTCAGCCGATTCGGAGTAGTCATGACGCTGCAGGACCTCAAACGCAAGTCCGAGGACCGCTGAGTCGAGTTCCACCTGGCCGTTCAATCTCGTCAGGAACTGATAAACGGCCTCATAGGTCCTGCTGGAGTGGATGCCTCGCTGATTGCTTGGCAGATCGACGAACGCATCGATCTTCGCGTCCTGCAACACGAGGAGACCGTTCTGGAGGGAACCGGAGGGTACGAGGAGACCGGAGATGCCGACCCTACCGAGCCTCAGAGGGAACTCAGGCTTCTCGGATTGGACGTCCGGTAACATCAGGCCCCATCCCGACCCTTCTACCCCCCTCAAATAGTTAGCCCCGAAGAACGAGCACCGGGTGATCGCCGTACCGGCCCTCATTCCTCGGGAGCGGAGGAGATCGCCCGCAGGTAGATCACGTAGGCATCCAGCGCGTCTCCCTTGAGGTCCTCGGGGAGGGGAGCGCCGATGTCGGGGCCCTCCGGTACCAGCGTGACCTCGGAGCTTGGGAAGTTGGACTTGATGGCGCTGAGGAGGTCCCTGAGCTCGGGTCCGGGGCGTGAGCCCACATATATCACCGAGGGGTCGGTTCGCACGCATCTGACCACGTCTTTGACCGCCTCGATGAGCTCGGAGACCTCTACTAGGACGGATGAGGCTATGACGACGCCGTTCAGCAGGACCACCAGCCCCATTCTACGACCGGGATCGACGGAGACCTCGAGCTTGGGGGCGCCTCTAGATCGCGAAGCGGCTATGGCCCTGAGAACCGCACACTCGGCGCTCACCTCCTCACCGACCTTCACGGTGGGCCTCAGGTGCTCAGAAACGGACGCATCACTACCGACGATGACCGCGTCGACGTGAAGTGGCAGCTCGTCCGGAGAGGAGACCCACAGGACCGAACAGCCCGCGGATCTGCCTGCGCTGAGGACCTTCGACGCTAAGACCGGATCCCTCGTGACCAGCCCGATACTGAGACCCCTGCCGTGAAGTCGCGTGCCCACGTTGCAAAAACCTAGAGAGGGTGGATAATTGTTTTGAGACGCGCTAAACGGTTGAATAATCGAGAGAATCAATCTGCAAAAGCGGGTTGTTGACAGAGCTTGCGTTCGTGGCGTTCTCAGCGTTGATCTCGATCGGATGGATACTGTTGATAGCGATCTCCGAGAAGAACAGGAAGATGGTGAATCCTCTGCCGAGGGCAGATGGGGCTTGCGAACTCGAGGAGAGGGTCTCGGTGGTGGTTCCAGTCAGGAACGGCGAGCGCACGATAGGCAGCGCGCTGGAATCATTCACGTCGCAGAAGGGCGTGAAGTGCGAGGTTGTGGTCGTCGACGACAGGTCTTCCGACAGGACCGGTTCCGTGGCAGCCCGCTACATCAAGAGAGGGGCGGTATACATTCTGGCACGCGAGAAGCCCGAGGGTTGGATGGGGAAGTCATGGGCCTGTCACGAGGGCTACCTGAACTCAAGGGGTGAGTGGCTGGTCTTCACGGACGCCGACTCTGAACTCTTGGACGAGAGCCTCCTCAGGGACGCGCTCTGTTTCGCGAGGTCGGAAGGGATGTCGGCGATATCGCTGATGCCGAGACTTCGAACGGACTCGATGGCGTCGAAGGTGATGCTGCCGTCGCTCTACGCGCTGCTGTACGTACTGGCACCGCCCTTCAAGACGACGGACCCCTCAAGCGATTTGGCGTTCTTCTTCGGGGCCTTCATAGCCGTCAGGAGAAGCGTTTACGAGGAGACCGGTGGGCACGAGGTCATAAGGGACAAGCTGCTGGACGACAAGTCTTTGGGGGAGCTGATCAAGTCCTCAGGGCACAGGGTGGCACTGCTCGACGCGTCGGATCGATTCAGCGCGAAGTTCGCGGGGAGCTTCAGGGCCCACGTTAACGGCCTGCTGAGGCTGTTCACACAGTTCACCGTCGAGTCTGTCGATAAAATGGGGATGAAGGGAGGGCTTCTCTCCATGACGAAGTACCTTGTGGGAGCTACGCTGGCTATGCTTCCACCAGTCGTTCTGCCGATCCTGACCATGGCTCTAGACCTACCGCTGTACGTCAAGCTTCTCTCTCTCGCGCCGATGTTGACGGCTATAGCAGGTCACTACCGCACTTCGAGCTCGATCGGGATAAAGGGCATCTACTCGCTCATGACGCCTCTGGCCCACTTGACGATCTTTTCGGCGCTGATCTACGTGGCAGCACAGTCCATGCGCGGGAAATTGGTCGTGAAGTGGCATGGTAGAAAATACGTCTACGACCTAAGAAGGGGACGTGAGAAGAGGTTGCTGACCCGTTGACGACGTTGCCCTTCGATACATTCTCCCGACGACTATACCTCCGACCAGACCGATGAGGAAGCTGGCGTTGCCGGCGAACCTGTGGGCGGTCTCTATGAGCTGGCCGTGAAGCCCGAAGACCATCATCAGTCCGAGGGTGCCTTGAAGGCCTATGAGTACCACGAGCAGCGCACCGAAGATCACCGCCGGTCTGTAGCCTCTGGAGATGACCGAGTAGAAAATTGAGGCTCCAAAGGCCGTGGCTCCTAACGCTATGTGCACCGGAAGAAGGGTCCACGCCAGCCTTGCCTCGCCGATGAAGACGTTCACCAGCAGCAGAACCCCGATAACTATGCCCAAAGCAGTTGCCCGCCTCATGCGATACCTCCACTCACGGCCGGCAATATAAGGACCTCATCACCTTCCGAGAGGCGGCGATCCTCCTCCGGATCCACGTAGGAGTCGTTGACGTAGAGGTTGACGAACCTCCTCAGCCTTCCCGAGTCATCGAGGAGCCTGTTCCTCAGCTCCGCACCGAACCTCTCGACCAGCTGACCGATCACCTCCCTCACCGTCTCCGCCTCCACCTCCACCTCTCTCAAGCCGCCCATGTGTGTGGCCAACGGAGCCGTAACGACCACCTTTATTCGGGGCATCCGACGACCTCTCATGCGATTAGTCTATATACCTTGAGGTGGTGGACTTCTCGATCCCCTAACTCGTTGAGTTTAAAGTTAAATTTAAATAACACTATATGTCTATAGTTACCGTGTATGTCTATACTCGCAAGGGTGAAGGTCGAGGGTCGCAGGAGGTGAGCAGCGAGGATAGCCCGCTCTTCGCGAGTTCATTGGGCGATCTAACGCCTTATGAGATCGCACACTCCATGGCCTTCACGCGTGAAGACCAACCTCTACTCGGATCCTTGATGTGGATGTCGGCGCTCTGCATGGACGGGATGCTCGTCCTCGACAGGTACTCGAGGGTGACCGGCGGCATAACCCCTTTGGAGGCGATAAGGGCTCTCGGAGAGAACTTAAACACATCAAAGAAGGGCCTCCTCAGGATAACGGTTAGCGATGTGGCGAGGCCTGTCCCCACGTTGGAGCTGAACGACATGATGGGAGAGGCCCTCGAGGAATTGGTAAGGTCAAAGTCTTACTTGGCGGTTGTAAGCGACGGGTCAAGGTCAATCGGCGTGCTTTCGCCTAATAGCCTACACAAGGCGCTGATGTCTCATCCGTTAACTAGGGCCCTGCTGAAAAGTCTAGACGTCGATGGGCTGACGGCGAACGTGAGGACGTTGGCCCTAGACTCTCCGCTGGGAGAAGTGGCTCGGCTCATATCGCGATCCAGAGAGACCCTGTTCAAGCTCGATGAAGGGGAACTCGTAGTCACACCGTCAAGCCTACTCAAGTTGCTCTCATCGCCTGAGGCCGTCAACATGATGCTCGAGGACACGCGCTCGTTCCTTGACAAGCCGTTGATAAATTTCAGGTCGACCCTCATCGGTCCTCCGACGATTCGGAAGGGTACCACGCTCTACGAGGCGTTGAAGGCAGCGATCGAGTCGGGCGTTTGCGCGGTTAGAGTGGATGGAGCCGGCTTCCTGACAGCCGAGAGTTTGTTCTTCGGGATTGTGAGGGCTCTACTCGCTGCGAGAGAAGGTTTCTGAGACCACAGGCCTCATTCAAGGGGAGCTTGCCCTACAAACCAGAAGGCCCTTCGCTCATCTCGAGCGCGTTCGGCGCTTCGTCCGAGGTTTATATTTAAGCCGTTTCTGAGTCTGTACAGGTGGTTTTGGTATGGCAGCAGCTCCAGGAGGTACGGTACCAGTAATCATCCTGAAAGAGGGAACTCAGAGGACCAGGGGAAGGGAAGCGCAGTCGGCGAACATCATGGTGGCAAAAGCGATCGCAGAAGCGATGAGGACAGCACTCGGCCCGAGAGGCATGGACAAGATGCTCGTCGACAGTTTCGGAGACGTCGTCATCACCAACGACGGTGCCACCATCCTCAAGGAGATGGACGTGGAGCACCCGGTAGCAAAGATGCTGGTCGAGGTCGCGAAGGCCCAGGACGAGGAGGTCGGGGACGGAACGACGACCGCGGTCGTCATCGCTGGCGAGCTGCTCTCGAGGGCCGAGGAGCTGATCGAGAAGGAGATTCACCCGTCGCTCATCATAGAGGGATACAAGAAGGCCGCGACCGAGGCGCTGAGGATACTTGACGAGATAGGTAGGTCGGTGGACCTGCAGGACAGGGATTACCTCATGAAGATCGCGAAGACCTCTCTAGCGAGCAAGCTGGTCAGCGAGTACGCCGACCATCTGGCGAAGGTAGCGGTAGATGCGGTGCTGAGAGTCGCCCAGAAGGAGAACGGGAAGTGGAAGGTAGACCTCGACGACGTGAAGGTGGAGAAGAAGGAGGGCATGTCGATCGGAGACACGGTGCTGGTACAGGGGATAGTCTTGGACAAGGAGGTCGTTCATCCGGACATGCCGAGGCTAGTCAGAAACGCGAGGATAGCTCTCCTCGACGCGCCGCTGGAGATCGAGAAGACAGAGTTCGACGCGAAGCTGCACATCGAGACCCCCGAGCAGATGAGGGCCTTCATGGAGCAGGAGGAGAGGATGCTGAAGGAGATGGTCGACAAGATCGTGGGCACAGGGGCTAACGTCGTTCTCTGTCAAAAGGGCATAGACGACCTAGCGCAGCACTTCCTCGCTAGGAAGGGGGTTTTGGCTGTCAGGAGGATAAAGAAGAGCGACATGGAGAAGCTCGCCAAGGCAACAGGCGGCAGGGTGATCTCGAGGGTCGACGACCTGACGCCAGAAGACCTCGGAAAGGCGGCTTTGGTCGAGGAGAGAAGAGTCGGCGAGGACAAGATGGTCTTCGTTGAGGGCTGCGAGAACCCCAGGGCCCTCACGATCCTAGTCAGGGGAGGAACGCAGAGGATAGTCGACGAGGCCGAGAGATCGCTCAAGGACGCCCTCAACGTCGTCAAGGACATCCTCGTGGAGCCGAAGATCGTTCCCGGTGGAGGTGCGATCGAGACGGAGCTGGCGCTGAGGCTGAGGGACTTCGCAAGGACGCTGCCGGGGAAGGAACAGCTCGCGGTCGATAAGTTCGCAGAGGCCCTCGAGGTTGTGCCGATGCAGCTGGCCGAGAACGCAGGACTCGACCCGGTTGAGAGCATCGTGACGCTGAGGAGCAAGCACAAGGAGAACGAACTGGCCTTCGGCGTTGACGTCATGAACTCCAGACTGCACAACATGCTGGCCGTGAACGTCATCGATCCGATAGCGGTGAAGAAACAGGTCGTGAAGTCTGCTGTCGAGGCGGCGTCACTAGTACTAAAGATAGACGACGTCATCGCTGCCTCCAAGCTCTCCGAGAAGGAGTCGAAGAAGGGGAAGAAAGAGGAGGAAGAGGAAGAGAAGTCGACCGAGTTCGACTGAACGGATCATGGTCCTAACCCTTAAACGCAGGCTCACTAAGTACGAGGAAACTAGAATAATCGGTGGAAGGGCCCTTCAGCTGTCCATGGGTGCCTTTCCTCTAGTGAAACCGAATCAGAACGACACGAGCTTCACGCTGGCGATGAGGGAGTTCAAGGCCGCAGTTCTCCCGATCGTGATACGGCGCCGCTACCCTGACGGAACGTATGAGGACGTACCGCTACAGGACCTTCTACGGCCCGGATGAATCTGAAGTGAAGCTCAAGTCACATTCTCAGAGGTATCCTTCAGTATTACCTTGAACATAATTTTAGTGAAATTTTTATAATTTGGCTGGATGCTAAAAGCCTCATGCGGTGGTCCTCGACGAGAATAGACCACCACCATCGAAAGGTAACAAGGGGCGTTTATGAAAAACTGAGAGTGGAGCTCAGACACATCTCGGACTCTTTCATCGGTTACTTCGGGCCGGAGAGGTTCGTGGAGCTTCTCGGGGACCCCGCGGGTTTGAGGGGCGTAGCGGTTCTGATCGGCGATGAGACGCTCAGCACGGGCTCAGTAGAACTCCTCTTCAGGCTCCTGAAGGACGTGCTGAACTTGGAGTGGCAGGTGGGAGTTGTAGGAGGCTCCGTCAACGAGAAGTTCAGGGTGCCCGACGAGCTCGAGGCGTTGTCGAATTACATGGGGCTGACCGCGAAAGAGGTGAACGCGCTGAAGCTGGCGAGCAGGATGACGGCGAAGGTGGACAGCGTCGCGGTACAGGACGGCTACGACCTTTACCTACACGTGATGGTCTTCTGCACCTCCGGCGAGTGGTCGGTCATACAAGTGGGTCACAAGAGCGTTCTCGGCAGGCTCTACCAGTGGTACTCGGGGAAGGCCAGGGAGAGGTCGATGGTCGACGAACCACATGCGATGATACTTGCGGAGTCCAAGAGCAGGTACAGCCTCGACTTCACGAACTCCAGGAACGTCGAGCTCAGGAAGTGCTCGCTGAGCGTCTTAGAGGAGAGGGAGGCCGTGCTCAGAAGGGTTCAGAGCTCTTACAGGCCTGCAGTTCAGAGGTCTCTGGCCGAGTTCTTGGAGGGCCTGCCCGACAACGACAACCCTCTCATGCAACCCGTGAGGGTGAGGTGGAACGTGATATCACGGCTCAAGTCGTCTCCTCCGGAGTCGTTTGAAGAGCTACTGATAACCAATGGCGTGGGCAAGGAGACGCTCAGGTTCTTGGCGATATGTTCGATGACGCTCTATCAGGTGGTCCCCTCACTCGAGGACAGGGCAGTTCTACACGCCGATAGGGCAGCGATGGGGGTCAACTCGGAGCAGCTGGTTTACGACCTAAGGGAGGCGATTAGGTACTCCAAGCTGCCGGCTAACGTCGCTGATGAGCGTCTCAGGAGGTTGGACGACTTGATGGCAAGGCTCTTCGGCGAGAAGCAGAACTGAGCCGTTTGAACGCGCGATCAGAGGCTCAGCCCTAGGATCTCCCGAGCCTCCTCGGACATCCTGTCAGGAGTCCAAGGTGGGCTGAAAGTCAGCTCCACGTCCACCTTCTTCACGGAGGGTATCATCGACGAGATGGCGCCCTTCACCTGTTCTACGACGAGGAACCCGACGGGGCAGCCGGGCGCGGTGAGGGTCATCTTGACGTAGACGGAGCGCTCCTCCTTGTTGATCTGGACGTCGTAGATGAGCCCTAAGTCAACGATGTTGACCGGTATCTCCGGGTCGTAGCACATCTTGAGGGCTTCGATCACCTTCTCCAGCGTGATCTCCTCCTCGCTCATCAGAGACGTGGATGTCGAGGTCAGTGATGAATCTATTCCCTGAACCGAGTTCGTTGAAGGCCGGCTCTGGTCAGGTAATCTTCCACGGGCACAGGCTCGTTCCAGGAGACGAGAGCCGAGCTCGGGTCCTTGAGGTGATGGCCGGTGGCTATGCAGACGTAGGTCAGGTCGCGCGGGAGCTCACCAGACTGTATCTTGGACTTCAGTAGCGCAATCGGCGCCGCACCAGCGGGCTCGGTCGCGATCCCCTCGGAAGTCGCCATTAGCCGCATCGCTTCGAGTATCTCCGAGTCCTCGACATCGTAGATCATTCCACCGGATCTCCTGACCGCTCTAATGGCCCTCTTCCAGTTCACGGGACGGCCGATCCTGATGGCCGAGGCGATCGTCTGAGGGTCGTCTACCCACGAGGGTTCGTCGAGCCCCAGCCTCATCATCCTGGCGAGCGGTGCCGCACCGGAGGACTGTGCACCGATCATCCTAGGTAGATCGTCGATGAGGCCGTGACGTGAGAGCTCCTCGAAGCCCTTCCAGATGGCCGAGATGTTGCCTGCGTTACCGACGGGTACGACGACGTCGAACGACGTGTCTCCCGACATCTGCTCCCAGAGCTCGAAGGCGGCGGTCTTCTGACCCTCGAGCCTCCACGGGTTGACGGAGTTGAGGACGTAGGCGCCGATGGACTCGGCCTCTCTGAGGGCCGTCCTGAGGGCGTCGTCGAAGGTTCCGGAGACCTCGCAGACCACGGCCCCGAAGAGCCTAGCTTGAAAGAGCTTCCCGGAGGCAACCTTGCCCTTCGGGATCAGAACGGCGCACTCGAGACCGGCCCTAGCCGCATAGGCGGCGAGCGAGGCGGCGGTGTTGCCCGTGGAAGCGCAGACGACCTTATCTGCACCGGCCCTCAGGGCGACGGTCACACCTACGCTGATTCCCCTGTCCTTGAAGCTGCCGGTTGGGTTGGTACCCTCGAGCTTGACGTAGAGGTTCCTGACGCCGATGAGCTTGGCCAACCGCTCACATCGGACCAGCCTCGTCATGCCCTCGCCGAGGGTGACGGGGTTCCCGAGATCGGGCAGCAGCTCCTCGTACCTCCAGATGCTCTGAACTCTTCCGGAGAGGGAGTTGAGCGAGAAGACCTGATCGGTCTCGACGCGCACCTCCAGAGGGCCGCCGCAACACCTGCACCTGTAACTCCTCATCTCGAGTCCGTGATCTTCAGAACATTCGATGCAGATCACACTGAGGCGTCTCACATTCCCTACCCTAGCTCAGAAGCGCAAGGACTCCTGCGAGGATCAGCGCGGTGCCGACGAACGCGGTGAACGAGGGGATAATAGGCTCGACGGCATAGGTCAGCGAGATCAGTCCGGTCAGGAGGCTCAACCCTATGTAAATCGCAACGGCGCCGGCGGCCTTCGCGATCAACCTCACGATCAGCGACTGAAGCCTCGATGCCAAGGACCCACCGCGTTTAGCGCTTCCTTCGACTAATAGAGGTTTACGGAGAGGGTCGAGGGGGCAGAGCCCAAAGGAGACGAGAACGGTATAATAGGCGTCTGGAGAGAAACTGCGTCGATGTCGGAGGAGGAGCAGCGCGAGGTCAAGCCGAAGGCGGCGGTGAAGGTCCCGAAGAAGGTGCTGAGGACTAGGAAGGAGAGGCCGGAGTTCGTGAGGCAGGAGTCCTGGAGGTACAGGAGGCTTGAGTCGGGATGGAGGAGGCCGAGGGGGAAGGACAGCAAGATGAGGCTTCAGGTGAGGGGGTGGCCGCACTTGGTGAAGGTGGGCTACAGGTCGCAGAGGAGGTACAGGGGCCTCCATCCATCGGGGTTCGTGGAGGTCCTTGTCCACAACGTCGGAGAGCTCGAGGGCCTTGACCCCAAGGTGCACGCGGTGAGGATCGCGGGGAACGTTGGAAGGAGGAAGGCGATCGCGATAAACGAGGCGGCGGTGGCTAAGGGCCTAAGGGTGCTGAACCCGGCAGTGTCGGAGTGAGCAGCTGACCAGCGAACCGAGCGACCTCGGAGCTCTCCACGCACTCCTTTTAACCCGGCTAACCGGAAGAACAAGGGGAG
>JANXEU010000026.1 GCA_025058055.1 Candidatus Calditenuaceae archaeon | reverse complement strand
CACCCTGCCTCTTGACCTTCTCCTAGGAGTTGGTGCGTGGGTTATGGAAAGGTACCCAGCGTATATCAGGGATGCACCAGCGATGGTCAGATAGAAGGTGTAACCGTACATTAGCTTGAGCACCGATATCAGCGCCGCTATCAGGAGAACCACTCCCATGGTCAGCTCGAGGTACGACTGCGCGTCGAAGGGCAGCACGTAGTTCTTACCTCTCCACTCTCCTTCACCGAACTTCGGGGTCCTCTGAAACGTCCTCTTCCTCCCCAAGAGGGCGTCGATGACCGCGAGCGAGTTGTTAACTGTCATGGAGGTTACGAAGAGCAGCATGTGGGGGAAATCGTGAAGACCGGATGCTCTGAACTTGACCGCGACGAGTGCCGCGCTCACGAGGGCCCAGGCCGCGGCTAAGGGGGCGGCAACCGTGTACACGTTGAGCAGCAGAGCTATAGGTGTGAGAGCGAGAACTGCGAGGAACAACAACTGAGGGACATGCCTCGTTAGGTGAAGGAGAGCTTGAAGCTTCACGGCTGCAACCACGTCGGACTTCAGTATCGATAGGAGGTGCTCTTTGGCGACCTCTATCGCCCCGTACGCCCACCTGTATTGCTGCCTCTTAGCAGCTTGGATCTGAGGGGGGACTTCGCCTGGACACGCGGGCTCACCGATGTAGACAACTTTCCACCCCATCAGCTGTGCTCTCACGCTGAGTTCAAGGTCCTCTGCGAGGAAACTTCGCCACCCACCAGCCTTGACCACGCAGTCCTTTCGCCAGACACCGGCGGTGCCGTTGAAGTTGAGGAAGAGGGAAGCTGCAGATCTGGCCCTTTGCTCCACTTCGAAGTGAAGGTCTAAGCTTAGAGCCTGACCTCTGGTGAGCGTCGAGTGACGACGGTTGATGTGCTCCCATCTCACCTGCACAACTCCTATCCTCTCATTTGCGAGAAGGTGTTCAAGCGCCTGCTTAAGGAAGTCTCGTGGTGGGACGAAGTCCGCGTCGAATATCGCCACGAATTCACCTCGGGTAATATCAAGCGCTGCTTGTAGAGCCCCGGCCTTGAAACCCTCCCTATTCGGTCGCTTGAGGTGGATGAACTCGATGCCCTCTCGAGACTTTTCGTTGATGATTTTCTCAATGATCTCGGATGTGTCATCGGTGGAGTCGTCAACGATGATCACTTGAAGCTTGGCACGAGGATAATCCAGATTTGAGACAGCCTCTATTAACCTCCCTATTACGTATCTTTCATTATAGACCGGTATGTGAATTGAGACCAAGGGCCATTCCTGAACGTTGACCTTCGTGAGATCATTTCGCTTCCTGAAAGAGAGGAGAGCGAGGTAAACGTAGTTCAGTAAGTATACGTTAGCTATCACACCCATGGCGACTATGCTGAAGCCGACTACCTCAGGCAAACCCATGTCGAGCTCACCCCGCACATGAGAGCGATAGAGCTCGCGTCGGTTGTGTCTTCGTGCATCTCTCTTTCACCTGCTAATTTCGCTGTCGCGTTGATTAAAAATGTCAATGAAAACTCGCACCCATTCATTCGAACTCCTGATCGTGAAATTCACTCAAGGACTGCTACTCTGCACCTCGCACACCTTTAGCGCTTCTCGGAGATGTCGTCTGCCAAATTGCGGTCCTCGTACTCAAGCGATGGGTTGCATCCTATGACCAGCGACTTGACCGATACTCGACTGAAACGGTGAAACCACACCCAGTCATCGAGGTGCTGACGTCCGCGTCTTAGAGGTGACGATGTGCTGCTCGCCGTAGAGGTCGAGAGGGCAGACACTTATTGGGAGGTTCAGTGCATTAGTCGAGGCCGAGAATTGGTGAAGCTGATCAGGTTCTTCGCACCGAGGGGGCTGAGGGTCAAGAGGGCCGAGGGTCAGTACGTCTGGGACCAATCCGGCAAGAGATACTTGGACTACCATACCGGCAACGGCGCAGCTCTCCTCGGACACCTGAACCCCTACGTCGTCAGGAGGCTTAGAGAACAGCTTGGGCAGGTGATGGTGCTGCCACCCCTTTACGACAGCGACGTCCTCGACGAAACCCTCGACGCGCTCGACCGTGTTCTGCCCGATCACCTGGGGAACGTCTTCTTCCAGAACTCCGGAAGCGAGGCAGTGGAGCTAGCCCTCAAGTTGGCTAGGAAGAGGACCAAGAGGAGGAAGCTGGTCGCGTTCACGGGCTCCTTTCACGGCAGGACCTTCGGAGCGCTCTCCGCGACGTTCAACAAGACCTATCGCGAGGGATACGACCCGTTCCCGTTCGAGGTGGAGTTCCTGCCCTTCAACGAGGTCGACCAGATTGAGAAGATCGGGGAGGACGTTGCGGCCGTGATACTAGAGCCCGTGCAGGGAGAGGGTGGGTTGACGGTTGCGCGTCCGGAGTTCCTGCGGGAGGTGGAGAAGAGGTGCAGGGATGTCGGCGCGTTCCTCGTGATCGACGAGGTCCAGTCAGGTTTCGGGCGCACAGGCTCCGTCTGGGCCCACTCAGAGTCAGGTGTGAGGGCCGACATGCTCGTAGCGGGAAAGTCAATTGGCGGAGGCTTTCCTGTCAGCTTCGTCGCGGTCACCGACGAGGTCGCGTCGAGGGTTGAGGACGGTGAGCACGGGAGCACCCACGGTGGCAATCCCTTGGCCCTAGCAGCTTTAATGGGTGGAGTGGAAGCGCTTCGCGGAGACAACGTCCCGGAGAGGGCGGGTTACGCGGGGTCGCTGCTCGCTGACGGTCTGAAGGAGGTAGCGTCTCAGAACCCGAAGGTGGTGAGGGGGGTGAAAGGGAAGGGCCTGATGCTCGGGCTCGACTTAAGGTTCAGTCCGTCGCAGGTCATCAAGGAGCTTCAGTCGAAGGGGCTTTTGACGCTTAGGGCAGGTACCACGGTCCTCAGGTTGCTGCCGCCTTACGTGATCACGGAGGAGGACATCGGTGTGAGCGTCCAGCTGATCGACAGTGTCCTGAAGTCCTACCAAGATGACCTTTCAAGGCGTTAAAACTATTATTGTACGCCGTCTATTTAATATGTGATGTCCGGTTTAGAGCGAAAGTGTGACGCGCTGATCGTGGGCAGCGGCGCGGCTGCCCTCGTAGGCGCTCTGGTGGTCAAGATCGCAGGCTTCGAACCGCTCGTGGTCGAGAAGACCGATCTTATCGGCGGGTCGAGCGCGATGTCGGGTGGGGGGCTGTGGATCCCCAACAACCCCGTCATTAAGGAGATGGGCTACGTCGACTCTTTCGAGGCGGCTTTAACCTACCTAACCAACGTCGTGCCGGAGGCTGGAATGGCGACCTCGCCCGAGCGGATCAGGGCTTTTCTCGAGAACGGTCCCGCGATGGTGAGCTTCCTCAGGGACCTGGGTTTCAGGTGGAGGGCCGCGACCGGCTACCCAGACTACTACCCGGAGAAGCCGGGCGGCTCAGCGACCGGGAGGAGCATCGAGGGCGCGGTCTTCGACGGCAAGAAGCTCGGCGATTGGTTGGGGAGGCTTCGGAGGTACCCGGGTGCGCCGCCACTACCGATATACATCACCGACGCCGCAAAGCTCTACCTCATGAGGCGGACCGCGTCGGGGCTAGCGACCGCCCTGAAGCTCGGCCTGATGACGGCGGGATACAGGGCCCTCGGGAGGGTGCCGCTGACGCTCGGCGCGTCTCTGGTCGGCCAACTACTCTGGCTCTGCCTTCAGAGGGGCGTGGAGATTTGGTTGGAGAGCCAAGTCGTCGACCTCATCGAATCCGACGGCAGGATAGTCGGCGCGGTCGTCAACAGAGAGGGACGGTCGATCAGGGTGGGTGCTAGAGGGGGTGTGCTCGTCGCCAGCGGAGGGTTCGAGCGGAACCAGAAGATGAGGGAGCGCTACCTTCCGAAGCCCACGGACGCAAGGTGGACCGTCGGGTCACCCGGGAACACGGGAGACCTGATAGAAGTGGCCCAGAGGCACGGAGCTCAAGTGTCTCTAATGGACAAGGCATGGGGAGGGCCTGTGATGATCACGCCGAAGGGCGAAACGGCGTTCGTGCTAGCGGAGAGGTCGCTGCCGTTCGGGATAATCGTGGACTCCACCGGCGAGCGGTTCATGAACGAGTCCGCTTCCTACGTCGACTGCTGGAAGGCCCAGTACGAGAGGCACAGGAAGGTCAACGCGATACCGGCGTGGCTCGTCATCGACTCCAGACACAGGTCCAACTACCTCTTCGGGACGCTGCCACCCGGCAGGACGCCTGAGTCTCAGACCGGTCCCGCTTTCCTGATGCGCGCCAACACGCTGAAGGAGCTCGCCGACAAAACCGGCGTCGATCCAACGGGACTCGAATCGACCGTGCGGAGGTTCAACGCGATGGCACGCGCAGGTAAGGACGAGGACTTTGGACGGGGCGACAGCGCCTATGACCGGTACTACAGCGACCCACGAGTCAAGCCGAACCCGAACCTCGGTCCGATCGAGAGGCCTCCTTTCTATGCGACCGCCATCTACCCGGGTGACCTCGGAACGCTCGGGGGATTGCTGACCGATGAGTACGGCCGCGTCCTCCACGTGGACGGCTACCCCATCGAGGGCCTCTACGCAGCAGGAAACGCCTCAGCATCCGTCTTCGGAGGGACCTATCCCGGCCCAGGGTCTACGCTGGGTCCTGCCTGCACCTTCGCCTTCATCGCGATGAGGCATCTCGTAGAGCGCTTGAAGTCTTCCAGTGGCAGAGGTTAACGATACGAGCGGAGAGGTAGCGGTGATATAGCTCGCATCGGCACTGAGTGCGGAGTTGCGCGTCGTCCTGCTACTGCCACTGATACTGACGGCCGTCCTGTGGACAACGCTCTACGTACTGACCCCTCCCTTCGAGCCGCCCATAGATGCGATCCCTCCTCTGGTCACAGTAGAGGAGCCCGAGGTCATGCCTGAGTCCTCACCCGCTCCCTACCTCAACGCCGTCGTGCTCATGGGCTTCGTCGCCGCCTCAGGGACTCTGTTGGTCCTCCTGCTGTTCCGCTTCCCGAGGACCGTCGGATATCTGGCGTTAATCGCTTACTTCCTAGTGACCGCGTTCTCGGCCCTTTACCTAGTCGCTTCATCAGGGGTTCTGCTACTGCTACCGGACTCGGCCGTGCTGGCTCTGATCTTCGGCCTCTCGGGGGCTGCGACCTTCGCCGTTAGGAGGACCACGGGACTGGCGGCCGCTATCTCGGCCTCCTTTACTGGAGCGCTCGGAGGCATAGTCGTCGGGTCTGTCCTTCCGCCTCTGACCGCGATCGTACTCCTCGGTTCCTTCGCGGCCTTCGATGCCCTCATGGTCTGGCGTGGCTACCTTTCGGCGTTGAGGAGGCCCGAGTTCGGCGACAGAGTCAAAGGGCTTAGAGGGATGGTCGTGGAGCTTGACGGTGCGACGGTAGGTCTCGGCGATCTTCTGTTCTACTCGATAGCGGTAGCTGTCGCACACAGGTATCTCGGGCCCCTCGCCGCGGCGGCGGTCAACTTCGCTGTGGTGGTCGGTTACTACCTGACGATCGCGATGCTGAAGAGGTGGGAGCAAGTACCAGGGCTCACGATCCCGCTGGCCCTCTCGGCCGTCATACTGCTGATTCTCTGGTTCTACTGACCTCCTTAAGCAACGCGTTCACGTACTCGGCCCGTTCCTCTGCAGATGTCACTCGAAGAGCGCGTCTGGTGAGATAGATCGCCGCGCCTATCACGTAGTGCAGGTCATCACAGCAGCTCGCTAGGACCGCCGCGGTTCCGATCATGGCTCCGACGCTGAAGTCGCTCGAGTGTATCGGCTCGATCCAGTTGGCTTTACTCAGCTTACCGTCGGTGAAGGCGTCGGCCCCTCCGATTCTCCATACTGGCCCACCGATTTCACTATACCTACTCCGAACGAGCTCCAGTGACTCCCCAAGTGTCTCTTGCCTGCCCGACGACCTCTCCAGCAAGACCTCAGAGCCCGAGCCGGTGCGATCGAACGCGAAGCTCACACTTGGGGCCTCCGTCCTGAAGCTCGAGGAGTCGATGGCTACCACTTGTGCGCCTAGGGAACTCGCAGCGGCCTGCGCGCCCTCAGAGAGCGCTCCGCCTTCCCTCGATACCCTCACCTTCACCTCTCCCTTCAGCCGACGTAACGAAACTGCCGCGTCTCCCGGACCTGCGACCGTCTCAGCCTCGGGTGGTGCGCCTATTGGCCTCACCACGATCGAGCCAGCCCTCACCCTTCCCGCGAAGGGTTTGAGGCCGTGGAGGCAGATCGTGTGGTCAGCTCTCACGTATAGCTCCCCTTCACCTGTGTCCGGGTTGAGTCCGGACGGAACGTCGATCGCATAGACCCTTGCGTTTGAGGAGTTTACGGCCACGATGACGCTTCTGTATGGTTCCCTGACGCTCCCTCTGACTCCGGTGCCGAAGAGGCCGTCTATCACCACGTCTGACTCCGCGATGGTACTGCGCACTTCCTCCTCAAGCCTTTCTCCTGTTACTCTCAGCAGTCTGACCGAAAGGTACATGTTAGTCAGCGGTCTGAGAGCATCGAGGGCCTCGGAGGTCTTTGGCACACCGTCCCTCGATACCAACACGACGCTTAGCGATCCGCAAAGTCCTGCCATGTGACGGGCCGCGACGAGCGCGTCACCTCCGTTGTTGCCGGGTCCCGCTATCACGACCACTCTCTTCCCGCTCAGGCTTCCCTCCTGCTCGACTACGTATCTGGCGATCGCGCTACCAGCGTTCTCCATGAGGGTCCTCCTTCCCACGCCGAGGTACTCTGAGTTCAGGTCAACTACCTCTATATCGACGGACCTGTAGCGCCTCAACTCGCACACCATGCGTTGTCTTGTCAGTTTACCTATCTCCTTTTGTTGCCTAGGACCTCGTTGAGGTTCCTCAGGACACCCCTCAAACCACCAGTCCTGTAGTGGCTCACGAAGGCCTCCCAGTCAACCCTGAAGATGACGTATGTGATCACCGCGAGCGCCGCAACGGCCACGACGAAGCCATAGGTGTTGCCGAGCGTCGACTCTATGACGGTCATGTAGACGCCACCCAAGTAAGCAACGAAGGTAGCCAGAGCGACCTTTCCTGCAGCGTTAGCCAGCATGAACCTCCAAAGTGGCATCCTGATCAGCCCTGCAGGAATGTAATAGATGTCGTCGGGAAGCGGCGTGAGTGCGAAGAGGAAGACCGCTAGGTCACCGTACTTTCCGATGAACTCCCTCAAGGACTCCATCTTCCTCTTCCTCTCGATGCCGAGTAGTTTGTTCCCGAGTCTTCCTAGGGCGTAGGAGGTCAGCTTTCCAACCGCCCCGCCTATACCCGAGGCTAGGCCCAGCGTTAGCGGGTCCAAGGTTCTGCTCAAGATCACCACGACGAAGAGGTATGGAAGCGGGAGAAAGGGTATGAGGCTTCCGAGAAGGGAGATCCCGAAGACCCCGAGGTAGCCGTAGGACTCGGCGACCTCTCGCATCAGCTCAACTACATCCAGTACCTCTCACCGACGGCCCTTACTCGCCGTTGACAAAATAGGTTACGCCCTAACCCCGCGGACCGCCTCGTCGATGACGGTCTTCGCCATCCTGAGATAGGAGTTGAGGGTCTCCTCCGTTCTGGCCTCCGCGACGTACTTGATCTGCGGCATCGTGTTGGAAGGCCGTATGAGAACCCAACCTTCGGGGAGGTAGGCCTTGACACCGTCTATCGTCAGCACCCTCTCATATGAGGAGGTCATCCTCTTGGCTATGAGCTCCATGGCTCGCCACTTGACGTCGTCGGTTCCAACGTCCACCGTGTAAATCGTCGAGGCGTGGACCTTGGGCAACCTGTCAACGAAGTCCGAGAGCTTCGACTCAGACCTCGAAAGGGCCTCCGCGACCTTCGCTACGGCGAAGATGCCGTCGTCGAACCCGTAAAGTTCCGAGAAGTAGACGTGGTTGCTCTTCTCCGCCCCCAACACCGCTCTCACCTCTCTAACCTTCCTCAACATGAAGGCCCTGCCGACCCTGCAGATCACCGGCTCACATCCTCTTCCTCTGATCACCTCCTCCACGATAGAGCTCGAGCTTACGTCGTAGACGACCTTGCCCTTCACGTCTGAGTTCTGCACCAGGAACGCGAGCGTCACGTCTCCTTCAAGAAGCCTGCCACGATCGTCGACGAAGACGGCCCTGTCAGCATCGCCGTCTATACCCGCACCGACTTCCGCGCCATGCTCCTTCACGGCCTCAACCAATTCTCTCATCGTCTCAGTCGTCGGTTCAGGGAGGTGGGCTGGAAAAGTTCCGTCCGGGACGTCGTTCATCGGTATAAGGTCTATTCCTATCCCCTCGAAGAACTGTTTGCCAACCTCGCAACCTGCTCCGTTCGAGAAATCCACGACCATCCGAACTCTCCTCTTCAACCTCACCAGCGACTTAACCCTCTCGAGGTAGAGCGCCTTCGCGTCGAACTGGCTGAATGCGGGGTCGCGTCTCGGAGGCTCCGTCTCGCCGATCGACATCGCAATCTCCTTCAGCCTCTCCATGCCTTGGCCTTCAGAGACAGTTTCGCCGTTGCCGAGGACGAACTTGAAGCCGTTCCATTCGGGTGGGTTATGGGAAGCGGTGACCTGAACGCCAGCATCGAACCTGCCCTCCACGACCCCGAGATAGAGGGTGGGTGTCGGCACCATTCCGGCTGTGCAGACTTCGGAGCCCTCATCTTCCAGTCCCAGAGCAACCGCTCTGATCAGAGAGGGGCCGCTGAGCCTGACGTCCCGCCCAACTAGTACTCTTCTAGCTCCCGTCATTCTAGAGAAGGCCCTTCCCAACGCGTAAGCTACGCGCTCGTTTATCTGCCTCGGGTAAACTCCCCTCGCGTCGTAGGCCCTAAAGATAGCTGGGTCCACGGAGCTCCCTTCTGAAACCTGAATATAATGGCTAAACTCCCTCAATACGAACCGAGGCGTCCTTGACGCCGTAGGCTCTGTTGATCTCGATCAGGAGTTGCGTCAACCTCTCCGTTACCCTTGAGTTGAGCAGCGGCCCTCCGTAGATGGGCCTAGTTCCCCTCACTCTTCTCAGCATACCGATCAGCTCGTCGGACGGCTGCCGCTCCCCGCAGACGATCACGTCCAGCTCTCGGTTGAGGTCAGCCAATGCGTCCGCCGGAACGCAGTTGAACGCAGAGACCACGGGGACACTCTTGAGGAGCTGCTGCAATGCCTCTGCTGCCGAACCTGCGGACGGCTCCAAATATCGCGGCGAACCGCCGATGTCCGACTCGAGAGGAACCACCGTCGAGACCGCGATCGACTCTTCAGCTAAGTTGTTGCGCACCGATCTGGCTACCTCATAGAGACCACTGTAAGGCACCGCGAAGAAGACGAACTTCGCTTGAACGACTGCGACTGAGTTCAATGCTCCCGAAACCCTCGAACTCGCCACAGAGGAGCTGAGCTCCTCCGCGACGGCCTCGGCCCTCTCTTTCACCCTTGACCCGATTACGACCTCGAAGCCCGATGCACAGAACCGTAGGGCTAGGCTCTTACCCAATCCCGCCGTTCCACCGAGAACAGCGACCTTCACCCTCTTCCACCGAAGATCAGATGCGCTGCGAGCATCGCGAAGACCGCGAGCACCGAACTGGCGGATGCCATGTGGAGAGCTACTAGCTCCGGCCTGAGCGCGGAGAGAACCATCGCGCCACCGATCGCGATCTGAACGACCAATAGGATCACCCCAGTCACCGCTAGCTTCCTCGCAGTTCCGCCGATCCGCATCGAGGGTATTAGCACGGCGACCACCGCCACCAACACGACCAAGGCGAAGGCCCTGTGAGCGAACTCTAGGAGGACCAGCTCGTCCATTACGAGTGGGCAGAGCGGCCAGTCGGGGCACGCGAGCCCCGCCCCCCTCGCTGAGACGTAGCTTCCTATGCTGTTCATCGCGATCACCGAAACGACCGGTGCTACGGCCCTAAGCACTCCGACCAACTCAACAACTCCTACCCCAATCCCTACAAAACCCTATCACTCGATTCGGTCTGGGGTTTCACGTCATCTACTCTGTCCTCACGGACGCGCAGTCCATCCGGCCCACGTCTCACCTCCGAACTCGCGGGGGTCATGTGGAGGATCCTGAGGAACATTAAGGGCTGGGGCCTCTCCTGCGATTAGATAAGGTCCGGAGACGCGTGACATCGGTTAACGTTAGTTCCGAAAAGACACTAAATAGAGAGCTGGCTGGTGAAGACTTAGGGCCCGTAGCTCAGCCTGGCGGAGCGGCCGGCTCATAACCGGTAGGTCGTGGGTTCGAATCCCACCGGGCCCATGCCGGTTCTAATCTCATGCGGGTAGGATCTAGGCTAAATCGTCGTTGCGACCGGTAAGGCTGATGAGGCTCATCGATGTGGCCATTCAGTCCTTAACTGGGAAGCTGAAGGAGATGTATCCGCTCAGCGAGAAGGCCTACACGCTCGCGATCGAGGCCTTCAGGACACAGAGGGACATGACTTCGGAGGTCTACAGGCTCGCAGAGCTGCTCAAGCTCCACCATCTTGATGTCTCCTCTCTGATGACGGAGATAATTGCTCGTTTCCAACCCGTTGCCTCGGACCTCAGGTACATCAGGGCGTGCGGGGAGGTCTCATATGGGTTCTACAGGTACGGCAGATACGCGTTCGACATAACCGCAGTCATCGGAGTCTTCGGGAGCGTGCCGGGCTGCGACTGGGGCCTTATAGACAAAGCAGGCAACAAGGTAAGGGAGATGATGTCGTTGGGCATGGAGGCCTTCGAGAAACGAGACATAGAACTAGCGAAGAAGGTGATCGAGATGGACGACGAAGTCGATGAGCTGTACAGGTCCTACCTAAGGCAGATAATCTACTCCGAAGGGGACAGAAGGTGCGACATAGCTAGGCTCCTGATTTTGCGATACCTCGAGCGGATCGGAGACCACGCTACTGCCATAGCGGAGTCGGTGCTCTACGTGGTTCAAGGGTAGAGACGTTCAAGTAAACTCAAGTTCACCGTTTTTTAATTGAAGAAGTGACGTGTAGACATGCCTAGGATCTTTGCGGTCCTAGCGGTCTCGTTAGTCTTCTTAGGGGTCATCATAGGTGTGGCGATTAGTGGAGCAGGACGTCAAACGATGACGATCACCGAGACGCGGATCAGCCCGACGACCGCAACCACCACTACACACGTCGTGAGGTTGACTACGGTCACTATTGATGTATTGGCAGAACCCGAGGTCTCTGTCCGAACGATCTGCTTCTCAAAGACCATGAACTGCGCATCAATTATAGTCGACTCAATTGACAGGGCTAACAGCAGCGTCCTCGTTGCCATTTTCTCATTCACGCGCGACGACATAGCGAATGCGCTCGTTCGTGCCCACAACAGAGGCATTGACGTCCGAGTCATCATCGAGAGGACTCGCATCAACGAATCGGGTTCTGAGTACCTGAGGTTGAAAAACAACGGAGTCAACGTGAGGCTCGACGGGAACCCGGACCTCATGCACCACAAGTTCATTGTAATCGATGGACAAATCGTGATAACCGGAAGCTACAACTTCTCCGGTGCCGCTGAGGACAGGAACGACGAGAACCTCATAGTCATAGTGAGCGCGAGAGTGGCATCACAGTATACGTCGGAGTTCGAGCGGATCTGGCGCGCCGCGACTTCCTAATCGGTATCCTGCTTACCTACTTTGGCTGCTTCCTGTGCGAGTCTGTTGGCCAATTCGTTCTCGTGCCTTCTGACGTGACGGACCTCGAAAGCCTCGAACCTCTCGATTAGGGCCCTCACCTCCCCGTGGAGCCTCTGGAGGGTGGGGCTTCTCACCCTGTATTCGCCCTTGAGCTGCTTGGCAAGAAGTTCGCTGTCCGTGAAGACCGTGACCCTCTTGCAACGTAGCTCTAGGCACCTCCTCAACCCTTGAAGAAGGGCCTCATACTCGGCGACGTTGTTGGTGGCACGCCCTATATGACCGCTACCGGTCGTGACGGTACCCATCGCCTCGATCACGAAGCCATATCCTGCGGGCCCTGGGTTTCCGAGGGACGAGCCGTCGATGTAGAGCTTACATACTGACAA
Organism: Candidatus Calditenuaceae archaeon; assembly: GCA_025058055.1. Lineage (GTDB taxonomy): Archaea > Thermoproteota > Nitrososphaeria_A > Caldarchaeales > Calditenuaceae > Calditenuis. Next base: position 45,359 of record JANXEU010000026.1, on the reverse strand, counting down.
TTCCAATTAGAGGTTGAAAGTCCATGCTGATATCTAACTCTCGCGGACCGGGGGAGTGAGGGTGTTGGGTTTCGCATCGAGGCTAGTCAAGGCACTTCGGCGGATCGACCCCCATCTCACTGCGATAGCCCTGACTCTGTTCATACTCGTCTTGCACCTCTCCGTAATGACGACGCCCTCGCCCGAGGACCCGGAGGCCTGCAGGAGTGACACCACAAAATGCGCCTTCGTTTTCGATGAAGCCCATTACGTTCCGGCCGTGAGGAAGATGCTTGCCGGTGAGGCCGCTAACAACGAGCACCCTCCTCTGTCCAAATTCCTGATGATGCTGGGAATGGGGGCGTTCGGCGACAACCCCGTCGGATGGAGGATCGCGTCAGTCCTGACCGGAACGGCTAGCGTCTACGTCCTCTTCAGGCTCGCCTCACTACTCCTAGGTTCACCTTGGCTGGGGCTAGCCGCGACTGTTCTATTCGCATTCGACGTCACCTCGTTCAACCTGAGCGGAATCGGCGTCCTCGACCCTCCCGCGACCCTACTGCTCCTCACCTCGGCCTACTTCAGCGTTAAGGGGAAAAGGCTGCTCACGGGGCTCTCAGCCGGCCTGGGGCTCCTCACAAAAGCCTCTTCGGTGCTCGGCGTCCTTGCGATACTGGTTTACTGGGCGATTCGGAGCTCATCAGGTCGCGGCACTCCCCTCGATAGGGTCGCCAAAGGGATCGTACCGACATACGTGGTGCTGGGGTTGTCTGCGGCGGTGATGGTCGCGGGTCTTGCGGTTTACGACTATTACTACGGAGCTTTCCCTCACCCTCTCGCACACCTCGACTTCATACTCTCATACCACTCGTCATTGACCTTCAACTGCAAAGGCGGTGGTACGCCCTTCAGCTGCTTTCATGTCAACGACGACGGATCCGTTGTTGTGGTGGACTTGCCCTTGAGCTGGACGTTACCTGCGGTGACATATGCTCCAATGGGGTTCTACGTCGTGTCGGTCAGCGTCGACGGCTACACCTATAAGCCGGTCGCTTACTACGGCATGGCCTCACCTCTCTGGTGGACCACATGGGTCGTGCTAGCCTTCTCGGCGCTCTTCGGCATTCGAGCCGCTTGGAGGGCTATAGTACGTGGAGAGAGGATGGAGTACCCGGGTGACCACCTATATGTGCTGCTGATAGCCTGGCTCGCCTTCAACTACTTGGTCTTCATACCTGTTGCACACTTAATGCACAGATGGGTCTATCCGTTTTACTTCTATCAAGTCGTTCCGTTGTTGAGCATCGGCCTTGTGAGCCTCCTCTCCCGCGGGAGGTTCGAGAGGTCTGTCTTGGCGACGACCGTTGTCGTTACCCTCTTCTGGTTCTTCGTTTACTACCCGGTGAAATCCGACCTTCACGTGACGATCCTGAAGTCGTTTGGACTCCCGACCTAACGCGAAGGCTAAAATGTGGACTTGGACCCACAGCACGGGATGAAGGTTCTGCAGCTGAGCGACCTCCACGGCAGCAGGAGGGCCGTCTCGGCAGCTAAGGGTCTGGTCAACTCCCTCGAAATCGATCTGATAATCTTGGCTGGTGACATAACGACGTTTGGATCTGTATCCGAGTCTAGGAGTTTCGTGGAGGACTTCGCTTCCACGGGGGCTAGGGTCGTATATGTCCCGGGCAACTGTGACCCTCCCGAACTACTGGAGTTAGACCTAGGGGTAGAAGGGGTTTTCAACCTTCACGCGAGAACTGCGAAAATACACGACATCAATATCGGTGGTGTTGGCGGTGGATTGATCGCGAGCGGAACTACTTGGATCGAGCTCTCAGAGGAGGAGATTGAGAGAGCTGTGAGCTCTCTGGGCAGGGTGGACATCTTAGTATCGCACACACCTCCTTACGGAACGGATGCTGATGTCGTCGGGGGCGTGCACGTGGGCAGTCATGCAGTTCGGAGCTATTGCGAGAAGAATTCCCCCATATTGGTGGCCTGCGGACACATCCATGAGAGCAGAAGCGTCTCGAAGCTCGGAAGGTCATACGTGGTCAACGCAGGACCTGCTAGATCTGGCTATATTGCCCTGATAACGCTAGAAAACAAAGACGTGAAGGTCGAGCTTACGTCCCTCTACGGGAAATAACTCAGCGAGGCTTAGCAGCGGTAAGACTGGTGTGTCTGTAGAAATGCAGCATCAGCCCGAAGAGTATCAGAGCCATACCCATGTTGAACATCGATACGTTGGGCAAGTCCTGAGCGTAAGTCATCAGGGCAAGATATCCAAACGCGATAACCATTGCCAATGTCACGGCTACCGCTACCGCTCCAGAGGCCGGAGAGAGGACCACCGGTTTCGCGGGTGTGGGCTTCCCCCTTGGCTTTATCAAATACCTGTAGGTCACGAAGAAGCAAGCCCATGTCATTAGCCCGAATGACGAGTAGTAGATGATAGGCTCGATGTAGAGCTGATCGAATACGTTTCTCTGAGAGAAATCGACGTAGAAGCCCCAGACGGTGGTAACTACGATCATCAGTATGCTTGCGATGCCCATCGCCGTGAAGAAGGGCCTGTCACGCCAAGACAGCTTCTTGGACTTGTCGACGAAGGGCACGATGAGGAAGAAGATCGCAAAGAGCAACGGCAACAAGGCGCCTGCCCAAAACCGCTCCGATCCGGTTCTCAGGAAGGCATAGATCGATGTGAGGTACCACTCGGGAACCTCCACTAACCCCTTCGATGGATCAAAACGAATGCCGATCTCCGCGGGGAACATGCCACCGACCACGAAAATGGCCCCGATCACTCCGACGATCATGGGCAAGTCTATTATCAGCGCTCTTGGGATGTGAACCGTCAGCAGCAGCAACATCAGCAGCGGAATTATGAAGACGTGTAGCGCGTAGAACCTCACGATGAGGTCGAAGTATCCACCTCCCATGAGGATAGGCGCTACCGATGGCCCCAGAACTGGAGCCGCGAAAGTGAGCCCCATGCCGATGTTTATTGCGAGCATGGCCCTCTGATTCAAGATTAGGTTGTATCCTGTGTAAGCCTCCAAGACGGTCAGTATGCCCAGTATTATCCCCGTAACCCATAACACCTCGTTCTTGATCTTGTACCTACCAGAAAAGTACTGGTAGTAGAGGTGGAAGACCGCGAGCAGTACCATAAAGTTAGAGGCGTGATAGTGAACTTGCCTCATCACGAACCCGAAGGGAACACTCTCTTCGATCTCCTTCACACTCGCGTAGGCCAAGTCTACCGATGGCGTATAGTAGAACATCAGTATCGCTCCGGATAATCCGAGCACGAGGAACACTATCGTCGTCAGGGTGCCCAAATAGCCGTAGGGGCTGATGTACTGCTTAGGGAATGTGAACTTGAACGCGGCGAAGGGAGTCCTCTCAAGCCTCTCGACGGTCCACTTTATCAGTGCGTCAACGGCTTCTCTGAAGGTCTTGTAACGAGGTGCGCTCAACTCTCACACCCTTTTGAGGTTGGTGTCTGGGCTTCTCAGCTTCCACTCTCGTCCGAGGCCGACCCTACCGTCCACGACGCCGGTCGCGTAAATGTCTCCCTTCTCATCGACCTCTATCGACATCATCGGCAACGCGTTGGTCGGATACGGTTGAAAGGCCGCCGGTCCAGCTATCGCAACGCCGTCCTCTTCTTTGTAGATGCTTCCGTGACAGGGGCAAATCAGCTCGCCTCTTTCTGGCACGTAGATCGGAAGACACCAGAGGTGAACACAGACTCTGCTGTAGGCCCTGAGTTTTCCGTCGCGCGTCATTATCAGAATCCACTGCCTGAAGGGGTCGCCATCGATCTTGGGGTCACCTGTCCTCGGATAAGAGAAGAAGAGCGAAGACCCAGGCTTCAGCTCACTGGTGTTAGCTATTCTCTGCCTAGGAGCCGACCCGGTATCCTCTCGATAGAAGAACCTGACCAAGTTGGTGAAGGGTGCTATGACTGCCAGCACGGCGACCGTAAGCATAGCCTTGAGAGCCCTCCTACGCGATGAACCGGAGTCGGGCATTTCGCCAAATATGATTCGGGCGATTTAATTAAGCTCAGGTCGACCAACAGGACGCACAAAATGAGTTCATCGAATTACATCAATTCTGTCGCGAAGCCTTTCATGGACCTGTCTGCTATAGTCGTCCAGTCTGACAGTTCTCTCCACCACAGGTAACCCTCTCTGATGACCAAAGACTTCTGTCGAGAGATATCTGTCGCCGGAGTCGCAGATCACCGTCACGATTCTTCTCAAATCGGGATTGGCCTTAGCGAGCTTAAGGGCCGCAGCGACGTTCGCACCCGAGGATATCCCACAGAACACCCCCTCTTCCCTGACGAGTCTGGCCGCCATCTCTATGGCCTCCTCGGAGCTCACCAAAACGATGCCCGAGAGTAAGTCTGGTTCTAAGTTCTTAGGGACGAACCCATCACCAACGCCCTCGATCTTATGACGGCCCCATCTCCCTTCAGCGATGACAGCACACTCTGAGGGTTCTACTGCGTAAACTCTCACCCTATTGTCCTTCTCTCGGAGGTATCGTCCAACACCGGAGACGAGGCCTCCTGTACCATAGGAGACCACGTAGGCGTCGATCCTCTTGCCGCTCTGCTCCCATATCTCTGGAGCAGTAGTCTTGTAGTGAGCACGTGGGTTGTTGGGGTTGTCGAACTGGTTGGGGAACCAGTAACGGTTGGGCTCAGATGTCAACATCTGTCTGACCTTAGCCATCGAGATATCGACGTCGCTCTCACCACCGGGAGTGAGCAACACTTCTCCTCCGTAAGCACGTATTAACTGTCTTCTCTCAACGCTGACCCCCTCCGGGATGACGATCTTCACCTTGAATCCCAAGACCGTTCCCACGAAGCTGCAGGCGATCCCCGCGTTACCTGTGGAGACCTCCAAAATCTCCATCCCCTCCCTGAGGTCGCCCGACTCGATGGCCTTCGTTAACATCTCCCTGTAAATCCTGTCTTTTAGAGAGCCCGAGGGGTTGAGGTTTTCCAGCTTCACCAAGACCTCCAAGTCCTCTTCTAAGCCCACTGATCTAGGGATTCTCTGCAACTTCACTAAAGGCGTATTGCCTATCGCGTCCAAAATCGAGTCATGTGACTTCAACGTCACGCTTTATTTTCTTCAACGTGATATGTAAAGCTAAACGCATTCCGTTCACAATTGTCGTTGAACAACCGACTGAGCAGATCCTGAGAACCAGTATGGTTAACACGATTAATTCGATAAAATAGAGTATTGCCCTGCAGATATTTCGTATGATGAAATGATAATTATAAAATTTCGAACTTAGTCTGTTATCTGATATCACCTGAAAAGTTCGGTCTCAATCGCTTCCAAGAGTTTGATCTCGGCCTCTAGGAGATCGTCTGGTCTTATTCCGGTGACGCCACAGAGCACGATCAGAACGTCCCTAGTAGAGCGATCAACCTTGGTTCGCTCGGAGTCTCTGTAGGGATAAATCGATACGACGCCATAGTTGTCCCGCATCACCAGCTTTCTTCCAGTGAGAGTTTCGGTCTTGGTGAAACCTATTCCTAAGAATGGCTCACCCTCCTTAGACCAAGTGAGCCTCAAGCTACCCCACAGCTTCCGAAAGTCTAAAACCGAGAACGTTATGCTGGTCAGGGCAGAAACTAGGTTGCAGACGTCAACGAACGGATTGATCCTTGGGATGGGTTTGTTCTGAAGCATCCTCCTCACCAGAGCTTCAGACGATGGCCTGACCTTGGTTGGGTCTATTCCAATTCGCCAGTAAAAATCCCTGTACGCCCTGAAGATCCGATCCGATTTGATCGACTCGAGGGTGTGTCTGCGTCTTACCTCTTCTCTTACCTTCGAGACGAAGCCTTCGCTCACCTCAGGCCTCGAACCTATGTCCGCCCCTCTCAGCAGAATGGCCCTCATCGGTATCTGCAGCGATGATCGGACCTCATCGTCAACCGATACTTCGTACTCCTCGCGTCTCAACCTACTTCACCCTCCTGATCAGTCCATCGTATAAGCTGTCAAGAACGAAGGTGTGAAGACTTGGTCTTCGTCCGGAAGGAGCAGAGCCTAGGATCGCCTTGCCCGTTTCCCACCCTTCGGCTGGGGGTTGAGCTCGACGACCTCGTTGCCCGTTCCCGGGAACGGTATGGAGTTGCAGCCTGCTGCCTCGAGGGCCTTTACGCCTGTCTTTGCCGATACGAACACTTCCGGGTCGTAGGCCTTACTAAAAGGCGCCTTATGGGAGGCGTGTGAAAGTTTACGAGGTACCCGAAATGCGTCCCTCCCCCTCTGCTGCAGTTGCATTTAGATTCTAAGTCAAGTTTAAATAGAACCATATATGAAGAAACAGCACAATGATGATCGTGAAATATTCCACGGATATGAGATGCGCGACAATCCTAACCGGTTACCACACGTACAAACGCGGCTCGAGGTGCGCGAATTGGCATCGTCCGCAGTTACCAACGGCCGAATAGGGTGAGACGATGCCGACCCCTGAGCTTTTGGGTATAGGACTCGTCGGGTTCTCTACGAACTGCGTGCTAGCGCTCCTCAATATATTGACGCGGGAGAAGGAGGGCGAGAAGCTGGTTCCTGGATGGGGATGGGGACACATATTGACGGGAGCCATGATGATAATTGTGGGAGTTTCAACTTACGTAACGAACGCCTTGGGGAACGCAGCCGTCTCCGGTTACGGTGGTATAGCCCTAACCTACTACGGCTTTTATTGGATAGCCCTCGGGAACTCGCTAGTGAAGGGCCTCGATTTGAGGCCAATCGGACAACTGTCAATTGCATACGCCATAGTCTCCATCTGGTTCATCGCGGGTGCTATGAGTCTTAATCTCTGGAGCTTAGTACTGCTACTGGTAGTCCTAGTGGTGGTCTTCCTGATGCTTTGGCCTGCTACACACGGGAACGCTGCGGCTCTCAGAGGCGCGGGAGTGCTGTTGATAGTGCTCGCGTTCTTGGGGTTCTACATAGCCTTTGGGTTCATATTCCCGAAGTACGCGCACCCCTTCTAACAAGAGCTGAGCGACCCGAAATACCACGAAATTTTGTCCTAAGTTTTCAGAAGTTCTTTCTACCGGTTGCGGCCTTCTCCTCTACCTGAGCGTTCAATATGCGCTTATAATAATTGAGCCTGTTCCGTATTCTAGGGGGAGGGAAGTCCTTCGGCTTGGGCTCTATCTTCGGGGTCCCGCTCCTCACCTTACCTGCCTTGGTAACCGAACCGTGTGAGGGCATACCAATTGTTGTTTTCCCCCCTGTTCCATATAAATTTAGTTCTCCCATCCGATGAATGCCCCTGCGCTTGGCGGTTCGATCAGTCGGGCGCCACCATCACCCTAGATCCGGGCTTCACTCTCTCCAGCAGAGAGGGGTCGTCGAGCAGAACACCGATCCTCACAGAGTGCGTCGGTGGCGGGGCCTTCTTGAAGACGAAGACTATCGAACCGTTCGTAGCCCAGTAAAGCACGTCGCCCGGAGACATCGAGTAAATCGTCTTCTCAGCACCTCTCTTAACTTCGACCGGTACGTAGACCGCGTAGTCCCACTTGGCGGCTGGGCCGCTGAGCGGTAGCTTCCTGACTATCTCATCGTAGGTCATCGGAGCCATGAACCTCTTGAGCTCCGCTCTCAGGACGCCTACTCCCTCGATCTCCACCCTTACGCGAGTGGACTGGATGCTCAACCCTCACAACTGTTCGGTTCCGGCAATTAGAGTTAACCCATGGTGCGACGAAGACTGATGTCATGAATGCCACGCAGGCGATCGCGTCCTCAGTAAGGGTAGACCCTGTCGCGCTTAGGTATCACGAACTTCGGTACCCGCTCCTCATACCTTCTGATGGCGTCCCCGTACCTCTCGAGGGTGAGCTGAATGTCGTCAAGACCCTTCAGAAGCCTCTCCCTAACGTGAGGTTCCATTTCGAAATTGTAAGTCGCGCCGTATGGAGTCTCGACGAGGCCTTTCTCCACATCGACACGGAGCATCAAACCTCCAGACCTGGCCCTCTCCCTGAGCTCTAAAACGTCTTTCTCGGGAAGCCTGACGCACACCAGGCCGTTCTTCGACGCGTTGCCGTAAAAGATGTCGCCGAAGGATGTCGCGATCACGCACCTTATTCCGAAGTCCGTAAGCGCCCAAACGGCGTTCTCCCTGCTCGATCCGATGCCGAAGTTTCTCCCGGCGATGAGCACCTTCGCGTCCCTGAACTCTGGGCTGTCGAGGACGAACCTTCCGGTCAACTGCCCTCCTTCGTACCTCCACCTGTAGAAGAGGTACCTTCCAAGGCCTTTGCGCTGAAGGACCTTCAAGAACTCCGCGGGGATTATCTGATCTGTGTCGACGTCATCCGCATCGAGCGGTGCAGCCTTCCCCACCACCACGCTGATCGGTTCAGGCACGGTACGGTTCGAGGTCGGCGACGGATTAACCTATTGCGTTCCCAAGCACCGAGCCGCTTCATCTCGCTACCCCTCTCTCCTTCAGTTTCTCTCGCAGGATCCTGCTGAGAACCGCGCCATCGACCTTTCCCCTATACAGCCTCATAAGCTCACCCATCAAAGGGCCGAAAGGGTCCTTGTCCTGGAACTTGGGAGCAAGTCTCGTCACCAGCTCCTCAACCTCCCTCTCCACGTCCTCGAGGCGTGGAGCAAGCAGCCCCAGTTTCTGAACGGCCTCTAACGGCGACGAATTTGGGTTGTTCGCGAGGTAGCCTAGGACTTCCCTTGCCGACTCCTTAGCAGTCCTGCCCTCTGCGATCAGCCTCAGATAATCATTTAGCCGTTGCAGGTCGATCAACTCAACCCTAACTCCAGACCTCTTCAGGTCCTTCATCGTCTCGGTTAGAAGCGACGCCACGAAGCTCGGCTGAACGCCTGTCCCCAAGAGCTTGCGAAAGTCTTCCAAGGCCTCGGTGTCAATCAGTTCCCAGGCCAGTTGCGAGGAGAGGCCGTATCTCTTCCCCAGATCGGCGGCCAGTTCCTCCAGCGTCGGCGGCATCTCGCGTTCAACTCTTTCCAACAACTCTCGTGTCACCCTAGTTGGAGGCACATCGGTCTCAGGATACATCCTCGCTGCACCTGGACGGGGCCTCAAGTAGATCGTTACGCCTCCTGTTTTCGCGCCCCTTGTCTCCTCAGGTAGCTCTTCGGTAGCCACAGCGGCCCGCTCGATGACTGACTCCAGCGCCTCCCTGCACCGTCTCTCCGGCCCCACCGCGATCGCGAACCCATCGCGCTCTCCTGCCCCGAGGGCCGTCCTAATCGCTACGACCTCCTCCGAGGTCAATCCGTAACCTGGTAACTCGTCTGAGTGGATGATCCCTTCGATGCCTGTCCAAGCTTTCGCGTAATCAGAGAGCTCCTTCCCCAGCCTCACGTCCCCTCCTCCCAAGAGCCCTCCGAAGCCTGGAAGCCTTACGCCCATTACCCTCCCGCCTTTGACTACCCACGAGGAGATCAGCCGGCTTCTGCTGGAGGACAATAGGTCCGTTAGGTCTCGTTCAGTTTCACCGAGCACATCAGCGGCCCTCACGCCCCTGGCCTTCAGCTCAGACCTGACTTTATCGAGGTGCAATAGCCTCCTTACCTCGTATTCGACGACCTTCGGCACCTCTTCGAGCTCCTGAACGCCCTTCACCTCGATTAAACCTCCTCCTGAGATCGAGATGTTGAGGTCCTGTCTCACAGAGCCTATCCCTCTCTTGACTCCCTGTGTGGCCCTGAGAAGCCTGCCTATGCTCGCGGCTGCGTCGAGAGCCTCTTCTGGTGACTCGATGACCGGGGCAGTCGATACCTCGATGAGAGGCACCCCCAGCCTCGAGAGGTCGTAGACGACGGAGTCCTCGCGGACCTCGAGGATCCTCGCCGCGTCCTCCTCTAGTGTGATCGTCTGTATGGGAACCTCCTTCCCCCTAATACTCACCGACCCGCCTGTTGCGACGATGCAGGTCCTCTGGAAACCAGTCGTGTTGGAGCCGTCGATCACGATCTTCCTCATTACGTGAACCTCGTCTACTGGATGGGCGCCGACCATCCTCGCAAACGTCAATGCGATTCTAAGAGCCTCCTCGTTCAACTGGTGCGGTGGTTCCTCGTCCATCTCGACTAGGCAGACGTTACCCGTGTCGGCCCTGTAAACGACGGCTCTAGCGCGACGAGCCTCGAACCGCGCTGCGGGATCGACCTCACCGAGCTCGCTCTGAGCCTCCCTCAACCTCCTCACGTACTCGACCTTTTCTCCGCTCTCGATGGGGTCCGTGGGACAGTCGCAGAAGAGTTTGTGAGACGTGTTAAGCTGTCTGTGAACCTCAAGCCCAACCTTCAGCCCGATGTCTCGGTAACTCAGGCCCACGGCTCATCACTCCAACTCGTTCTCAGAGGCATGCTTCTCTCACCTATCTCACCGGCGAGAGCGGTGAGCATAATCTCCCTAAGGTCATCCGGATCGCTCGTGCGATGGAGGGCCCAAGAGAGCTTGACATATGCCACCTCTGGGAGCATGTCACCCAGCGGAGTCACGCCCGCTGCCAAAAGGTCACGACCGTTGTAGTAGACGTTCATGTTCACGCGACCGTACCTACACTGTGAGCACATCCCGATGAAGGCTCCATCGCTCGTCAGTTGTCTGATCACCGGTATCCAGCTGGAAGCAACGTGTCCGAGACCCGTCCCTTCGAGGACGAATCCTCTGTAACCTCGCTCCGCCAGCAGCTGGAGTACGCTGCCCTTCATTCCGGGGAAGAACTTCAAAAGAATCACCCGTTCATCAAAGCCAGGCTGGTAAGAGTATCCGATCGCCCCACGCGGGTTCAGCTTCTCCGCTTTAACGATCACCCTTCCTTCCTTGACGTATGCTATCGGTCTTGAGTTAACGCTCTGAAAGGCGTCGCGACTGCTCGTGTGAAGCTTCACGACTCTAGTACCCCTGTGAACGGCGATTACGTCGTCAGAATGCCACGCGTGCATCGCAACGACCACCTCCGCGAACGGAGCCTTACCCGCCACCGAGAGAGCACCCAATAAGTTGGTGGCGGCATCGCTGGAAGGTCTGTCGCTGCTCCTCTGAGCCCCGACTAGAACCACCGGTACCGGAGGCCTCTGTAGGACGAAACTGAGAGCTGCTGCGGTGTAGCCCATAGTGTCGGTGCCGTGAGCTATCACCACGCCCTCGTAGCCTTTCGTGATGCGGTCATGAACAGCTCCACCTATCGCATCCCACTCGCGGCTGGTCATGTTCTCGCTGTAAACGGAGAAGAGGACTTCGCTCTCGACGTTAGCGACCTCCGCAACCTCCCTCACCGTTGAGAGCAAGTCTTCGGTTGTCATAGCGGGTCTAACCGCCCCAGTCCTGTAGTCCACTCTAGAGGCGATGGTTCCGCCCGTTCCCAGAAGAGCGATCCTCGGAAGGTTTGGGTTGACAGGCGGCAGCTCTTCCCTCGTGAAGGAGGGTGCTCTTCCCTTAGACACCTTCCTTACGACGGCCCGGTCGTCGAGAGCGACGCCCACGTTGTAACCGTTGCGGAGCTTAAGCGTGATTAATCCCTCCGCGGCGTATTCGGTACGCGACATCAGGTATCCCACGTACCTCCGACCGTCACCAGTAAGGACTTCGATCTCGTCTCCCACTTCGGCGCCGATGGACTCCAAGATCTCCCCGAGCTTGCCCTTGTAACCAGAGACGCTCATCTACCAACCCTATTCGATCGACCCATGCCTTAATAAACTTCTTAAAAGATTCTATGAACGAAGAGGTATGCCCATAACCGTTCGCGTTAGGGACGTTATGGAGAGCCCAGTTCCGACTATCGACGCTGGAGCCACCGTCGCAGAGGCGGTCAAGAGGATGGTCGCGGAGAACGTCTGGTCGTTCCTCGTGACGAAGAAAGGCCTCCCCGTTGGTGTCGTGACCGAGAGGGACATACTCAGGAGGTGCATATCCAAGGGCCATAGTCTCAACACGAAGATCGAGGAGATCATGTCGTCACCCATCATCACCATCGATCCCGACGAACCGATCGGCAGGGCGCTGCAACTGATGGCCGAGAAGAACATCAGGAGGCTCTACGTCGTCGAGGAAGGGAAGGTGATAGGTCGAATCACGCAAACGAAGTCCATGGAGTCTCTCCTCAACGTGCTCCTGGCGCTGCAGTCCTTGCCTTACCAGTTCTGATCTTTTGAGGTTCAGCAGACGGATAAGTTCTCATTCTATCGGGATGCGTTTGCCAGCACCCTTCTTCCTCATCTTCACCTCGAGGATGCCGTTTCTGTAAACTCCAGTGACCGAGTCGGCGTCCACAGGTTCAGGGAGCTCCACTATAAGCCTGTAGCACTGGGCGGTCCTCTCGTAACCCCTACTGACTCTCACACCGTATCTAATGGGAGCGTAGATGCTGAGGCCGTACTCGGAGACCTTCAGGTCGATCTCCTCCTTCCTGACGCCCGGCATGTCGACGCTCAGGACGTACTCCTCCTCGGTCTCCCTCAAGTCGTGGAGGGGCTGCAGACACTGGCCGGCCCACTCGTCGTACCTTAGTTCCGTGAGGAACCGCTCGATGTCCTTCTCGATCTCCTCCTCGATCTCCCTGATGACGTCGAAGACCGACCTGCGCCTCCTGTACATTCCAAGGATCCACCGCAGATGGTAAGAGATAACGGTGTCGGACGTCTCTATAAGCAACTGCTGACAACTCGTCACGTGTTAAAGGAGGTCGACGCGTCCTTCGTTGCAAAGGTGATCCCCCCTCGCAGGAGGAACTCGAGGAAGGGCGAGAACGGCGTCGTCCTGTGCGTCGGTGGCAGCAGACTCTATCACGGTGCGCCGATCCTGATGGCCCTCGCCGCTTATAGAACCGGTGTGGACTTGGTTTACCTCGCTGTGCCCAGAGTCCACGAGGTTGCCGCGAGGTCCACCAGCCCCTCGCTGATCGTGATCCCGATGACAGATCTCAAGTTGACGAAGAGGGTGGCCGATCAGGTACTCAAGTGGTTACCTAGTCTTCCGACATCGGCTGCTGTCGGGCCGGGACTCTCGATAGCGAAGACAACTGCACTTCAATATTTGGTCGGGCAGCTCACGTCGATGGGTGCACCGGTTGTGCTAGACGCGGGCGCTCTCGTGCCAGAGGTCTTGGAGACGGTCGCTGGTAAGAAGGTCGTTCTCACACCTCATGCTGGAGAGTTCAAGAGGCTCTTCGGAAGGTCCCCCGGTTCATCGGTCGAGGAGAGAGCCAAGGCAGCACTTGAGGAGGCTTCTAGGTACGACCTGACGGTCCTGCTCAAAGGCCCCGTGGACGTCATAACCGACGGCGAAGAGCTTTTCCTCAACAGACACGGCTCACCTAACATGACAGTAGGAGGTACCGGCGACGTCCTGACGGGGATAGTTGCGGGCCTTTTGGCCAAGGGAGTCGGGACGCTTGAGGCCGCTGTTGCAGCAGCATACGTCAACGGGATCTGCGGTGAGATGGCAGAACGCGAGCTCGGACATCACCTGCTCCCCACAGATCTGCTCCCCCTGATCCCCAAAGTGATGATGAGTTTCGAAACAACCGTTGATTGACTACCCAGTCGGTTGCAGACTCTTGAGCACTTGCTGGACTTCGTTTGTTGGAAGCCTACACGCGAAACCTTCGCAGAGGTAAAATGTAGGTCCGTCCCCAATGACCTTCTTGTCAGAGGCCACGTCCCTCAACAACAGAGGGGTGCGCCCCTCCCTCATGGGCGTCAAGACCGAGTATGGGTGACAGCTCCTGTAAAGCTTGAGGAGGAGCTCTCTGTCAGGTGGACCTCTTCCTACCACGAAGAGCTCTCTAGCGTTTCTGCTCATCAGCGGAAGCTCCGCTACAAAGTACGGAAAGCTCAGAGGGTCTTCTGCAATGCGGCCGCTCAACCTCTTGGCTATCGATTCCGCAGCGTCTCCGTACCTCTTCGAACCCGTGCAGTGAAAGAGCTTTGCCGCGAGCGAGAAGGACAAGGACGCACCAGTCGGTAGAACTCCCTCGTAGTTCTCGCCGAAGTTCGACTGAGGGCCACGCTCCTCCCTAGGCGAGTAAAGAACGACGCCATCATCAAGCACGAACCTATCTAAGAGCACGTCCATCATGGTCGCAGCCAGCTCAAGGTACTTCTCCTCGCCCGTGAGGGACCAGAGGTCGAACGCAGCCCTTCCGATAGCGGCGTAGTCCTCGGACCTGCCCTCAACCTCTCCCCTTCCCTCCATCCAGTACCTCCAAAGGTGACGGCCGTCGATCAGAAGCCCGGTCAAGGAGTCCATGACGCTCTGGGCCTCATTGAGATAGCGAGGCTCTTCGAGGGCCACCGAGGCGAGGGAGAGCCCCGAGACGGCTAATCCGTTCCAGCATGCAATCACCTTTTCGTCCCTCTCAGGCTTTACCCTCAGCGATCGGGCCTTCATCAGCCTATCCCTGATGAGGCTCAAGGCCTCGTCGACTCCCACGTTGAGCTCCGCTGCGAGCTCCGAGAAGTCACCGGCTGCAAAGAGTACGTTCCTCCCGGCCTCGAAGTTCCCAGGCTCCGTTGCGCCGAAGAACCTAGCTATCTTTTTGCCCTGCTCTTCCCCAAACGTCTCGAGGAGCTCCGAGTAACTCCAAGTGTAGTACCGGCCCTCCTCACCCTCTGATTCGGCGTCGAGGGAAGAACAGAAGCCTCCCGACTCGGATCGCAACTCTCTCATCAGGAACTCGATCGTCATCCTCACGACTCGAGCGTAATCCCTCTTTCCGGTCAGCAAGTATCCCTCGGAGTAGGCGAGCAAGAGCAGGGCGTTGTCATAGAGCATCTTCTCGAAATGTGGAACTCTCCACGCTCTGTCGACGGCGTACCTGTGAAAGCCTCCGCCGACTTGATCCATGATTCCTCCTCTCATCATAGAGTTAAGGGTTCTGGTCAGAATGCCCATCGAAACCGAGTTGCCGGTGAGGAGGCTGTGCCTCGCGGCGACCAACAGAAGACCGACCTGGGGGAACTTGGGAGCGGTGCCGAAACCACCGTAGTCCTCATCGAAGAGCATCACTAGCTGGTCGAAGGCTGCGGTCAGCGCCTCGTTCGCAGAGGCTACGACCCCTCTCGGTCTCGGAAGAGCGAAGGTCTCTCTGACAAGCCTGTCGACCCGCTCGGCCTCCGTTTCGATTTCTTCCCTTCTGCTCTTCCAAGCGTTCAAAACTGCCTGAAGGACCTGCTTGAAGCTAGGCAGACCGTATCTCGGCTCCTTCGGGAAGTAAGTGCCCCCGTAGAAGGGCTTGAGGTCGGGCGTGAGGAAGACGGTCAGCGGCCATCCTCCGGTACCGGTCATCAGCTGAACAGCGCGCATGTAATACTCATCGACGTGCGGGTGCTCTTCTCGATCGACCTTCACAGCAACGAAGTGCCTGTTCAGGAGCTTCGCGGTCTCTTCGTCCTCGAAGGACTCCCTCTCCATCACCGAGCACCAGTGACAGGCGAGGTACCCGATGCTGAGGAAGATCGGTTTGTCCTCCGCCCTCGCCCTCTCGAAGGCCTCTTCCCCCCACATGTACCAATCTACGGGGTTGTGGGCGTGCCGAAGCAGGTACTGGCTCTTAGCTGTTGCCAGTCTGTTCTCTCCTTTCCTCTCCACACCCATAAAGTCTTCACCTCCTAGATAACGTGTTTGTGAGCCCAAAGGTCCTAATGTGAGGTCGTAGGACAGATGAGGCTGTCCAGAGAGTCAACGTTCGACACCGAAACACGCAGCCCCCTAACATCGACACGACCTAAAGAGCCCTTGGGTTTGTTGTTTCAACAATCGATTAGCTGAATTATTGTTCTAACCACAAAGTTATTAGGTGAAAACTGGTGGAACCAACGTCTTGCATACCGAGGAATCTCAAGTTCTGAGCACCGAGGCGCCCAGGATGTGGCCGCTCGGATCGCTGGGTTTCGTGGCTCTCTTGGACACCTCGATGATCTCACCGATCATAGCGTCTCAGGCGCTGCTGCTGGGCGCCGACAGGGTGCTCGCTGCCACGATAGCGGGCTCCTACTCCCTCGTTGCGATCTTCACGACCATGGTCGCCGGCTACTTGGTGGACAAGCTCGGAAGGCGGAGGCTACTGGCCTTCGGGCTCCTCGCGGACCTCTTCCTCATGCTCGGATACGCATTCTCGGTCAACCCAATTCAATTGTTCGTTGTGAGGGTTACACACGCCGTCGCAGACTCCTTCGTCGTGCCTTCTGCCTTGGCCTCGATCGGTGACCTCTTCCAGAGGAACCTAGGTAGATCGCTGGCTATTTACTGGACCTTCGTCGCGGTCGCGATCATCGCCGGTTCGGGCAGCGCTAGCGCCCTCGTCCTCAGGTTCGGACATTCTGGAGTCTATCTGGTCGTCGCCGGAGCAATAACCGCTACGATAGGTCTCCTGAGGTTCGGTGGGTACTCGCTGAGGGAGAATGGCCTCCGAGGCCGAAACCCAGCGAGATTCGCGATCTTCACGAACGTGGTACCCATCGCTGTCGCTTCTGCTGCTATGCTCTCGATGTACTTGATGGTGGGAGGAGTAATTGGGACCGCGCCTTCGATGCTCATTGAGAGGGCTGGTCTCGACGAGAGGGGAGCGGCTGCGATGGTTGGAGTCTTCATGGCTCTATCAACCGGAACCGCGATACCGTTCTTCTTCGCCGCGGAGCGGGTCGCCTCCAGAGTCTCACCTTACGTCGGCGTCGTGATCGGTCTGGTCGCGGCATCGGCCTCCTCCTATCTATTGGACACAGGGTTCGGCGCGAGACATCTCTGGTACCTCAGCGCTGTCACGTTCGGTGTGGCGTTGAGCTTCGTCTTCTTGACGTCTTCTTACATCTCGGTCTCTTTGCCCGCTACAATTCGCGGAACGGCGTCCGGCATATCGCAGGGCATGGGTCTGCTGGGGGTCGTGTTGGGATCGCTGACGTCGGCGCTGCTGGCTGGCCTTCACCTGCCTGTTGGGACCTTCACGCTGATAGGACTGCCCTCTTTGGCAACCGCCGCGGTCGTTGTAGCGGTGATCGTCCGTCATAGGGGAATCAGGAAATCCGAAAATAGAACCTGACGGATGAGTGGATGTGAGCACTAGGATAACTAAGGAGCAGATCGAAGCGTTCGTGAAGGGTTGGCTCTCCTATGTGGAGGCTGAGAAGGGGAGGTCGGGGCTTCCGATCGTGAGCGACGAAAAGACCGGCGACCCCCTGTTCGTTGATCAGAGGGAGCTCAGGCTCAGGTACCTCATTCCGGTCAAAAGGATCTCTCAGTTCTTCGAGGGGCTGAAGAGGAACGAAGTCCTCTACACGGAGTGCAAGACGTGTAACGCGAAGTACTTCCCTCCTCAGTCGGACTGCTCAAGGTGCGGCTCGGGTGACATCGAGTGGAAGAAGGTCGAGGGCGAGGGGACTCTCCTCACTTACACGAAGATCTTCGTCAAGCCGACCAGCTTCATGCACTACGACGACTACATCATAGGGATAGCCAGAATGAAGGAGGGGTTCAACGTCCTCGCGTGGGTGAGGGCAGGTGATGTCTCCGAGCTGAAGATCGGTATGCCGGTGAAGCTCGAAGTCGAGAGAAGGCAGCTCGACAGTTACCTAACGTATGTGTTGGTACCGGCACGGAGTTGACAACGAGCCTAACGCTAAGGGATTTCAAGGACCTGTTGGAGGACGGGAGAGCAGCTCTGTCGAGGGAGCCTGCCGTCTTGAGCCTCAACGCGGATCGGGCCCTCCTCATCGGCGACCTTCACGGAGACTTAGAGTCGCTGAAGTCATCGCTCGAGTTGATGGACAGATACGACTTACTGATCTTCCTCGGAGACGTAGTGGATAGAGGGCCGCATCAGCTGGAGGTGCTGGTGGGTCTGTTGAGGGCGAAGCTGGAAAACCTCAGCAAGGTTCGAGTGATAAGAGGCAACCACGAGACAGCTCAAATGAACTATGCCTACGGTTTCTACGACGTCGTAACTAGGAGGTTCGGGGCTGGTGCTTACGGACTTGTGGCTTCGTTCTTCGCGGAGCTTCCGATATTCGCGACCCTGAACGGTGAGACCATGGTCGTGCATGGCGGCATACCTATAGGGGTGGGTTCTGTGAGAGAACTGTCGGGTGTCCGCAAACAGGGCGAGGACATCGAGGACGGAACCGTGTTACAGTTGCTCTGGAACGACCCCGACGAGTCGGTGGAAGACTTCGCACCGAGCTGGCGAGGGTCTGGCGTTTACGTTTTCGGTAGAAGGACAGCAAAGCGTTTCCTAGAAGCTTCTGGTCTCAGGAGAGTCGTAAGGGCCCATGAACCGCAACCAGACGGACTGAGGTACCACTTCAACGGGTCGGTGATCACCGTCTTCTCCTGTAGGCACTACGGAATATCTCCTGCGGCCCTTGAGCTGGGACCGTCCTCCATAAGGAGGGTGCAGCTTTAGAGATGAAACTCAGAGAGATCTTAGACCCCGTGGCACTCGCGCAATCTTTCACCTCTGGGCCGAGGTTCAAGAGGGCCTTCGCGATCTTCGTCTTCTCCACGGCTCTCGTTGCGACAGCGGGTGTCGTCAATACTGTCTTCCTGACCAACTGGGTCTACCCCTTCTCGACCTTCAAGGAGATCAGTCTCCCCTTTACCTCTCCGAGGGACGTTGCATTCGCATCGATAGGATACCTCGTAATAGGCACGGTCGTTGTGATGTTCACGCTCGCGGCGATTACTTACGCAACGGGTAGGAGGGGTTTCTCGGCGGAGCTGGTGTCCACCGTGCTTCACGCAACGGTCTTCATGGCTATAGCGTCTGCCGTTGTCCTTGGTTACGGGCTCGTCTCGGAACAACGTACCTTCTATGTCGTCGGAGTCGCGGTCGAGGGGTTCAAGGCCGAGAACGTGACGTACTCCGGCATACTCCTTCCCAGCGGTGAACCTATCAGCGGAAGTGCTCTGATCACGAGGGCAGAGAGGCTCGAGATGAAGGCAGACCCCTCTGACATCGAATCCCTCAAGAACGGCTCGTACCTCGAGAGGTTGCTGCTGAAAAACGTGACCGTCCGGGTGAATAGGACCATCATAGAGCTGGGAGACCTTCAACTGTCCTCTATAAGCTATGAGTTGATGTCCTATGAGTCGCTCGAGTCCTTTGATGTGGTACCGGTAGCCAATCGGGAGCCAGTCTCGGCGATCCTCACGGTCGTGGGATGGGTGTCGATGATCGTTCACTCCTGTTGGTCCCTCAAGGTCAGGGTGAGGGCGGGGAGACCTTGGGCCTTAGGGGCGGTCGTTGTTGTGTGTGCCGTGATGATGTTACTCGGGATCCTGTGAGTCTGCCATGTCTGTCTATCTCGCCGGCTCTGATCCGGGTGCTCGAGACCGGTGAGCCGTCCTCCGCTAAAACTATCGGGCCCACCTCCACCGCGATAGGCTGCCTGCTCGCGGCTATCCTTTCAACCGCGATCTTCAGACAGTTCGCTAACGTGAAGGGGCTACCGATCACTACGTCGAAACTCTCGTCTGTCAGGGGAGGGCCGTATGGGTCATCGAGCTCTGCGATCTCAGCCCTCTCGATCCAACCCCATCTCCGCAGCTCCCCCTCGAGCACATCCTTCCTCTCTTCGTAGTTGAGCGTGTCCTTCTTCCCCGCGCTCCGCGCGAACTCATCCGAAACTAGACCTATGAACACCCTCTCGGCCTCCCTGAACGCGGCGTTGAGCAGCGCTACGTGTCCGACGTGAAGCCTGTCGAACGTCCCTCCGACGCCCGCCTTCCTGTACCTAGGGATCACGTGTCTGCACAGCCTCACCTCATCAGAGACCTCGTGATACCAGAGCCTAACTGCCCTCAGCAAGACCAACGCCACGCCCCTCGGGATCCTCAGGATCTCGGAGAGCCTCATCGAGTCTATTCTCGGATTGGCCGTCACGAGCTCCGCCGCCTTCGTCTTCAGCTGCTGATAGTTCGGGTTCGACCTAACAGCCTCGTAGAGCATCGAGTATAGCACCTCGGTCGACTCGGTCCAGCCTGATCTCCGACTCAACTCAAGTCATTCAGGCCAGACCTTCACGAGAAAAAGCCTCCGTTCCGGAGGGGTTACACCTTTTAGCGCAACTCTACCGGCAGAGGTGGATGAAGAACCAGCGCGAGATGACGTTCCTTGAGCACCTGATAGAGCTGAGGAACAGGGTCAAGGTAGTCATCTTATCGTTCCTGATAGCCCTCGTATTCTGGCTGGTCTTTCCAAGGGATCTGCTGACGTTTCAGCTCAATCCTGAGGGCTTCCTCAGCGGAACCTACGTGCCCGTCATCAACTTGGTACTGGAGAGGACGCTTCAGCTGGCCGAAGGCCGTGTCAGGATCATCGCAGGGACGGTAACCTCACCGCTGGAGGTATACTTCGTCGCTTCGGCGCTGATGGCCCTCATCACCGTGTCTCCCGTCATCGCCTACGAAGTTTACATGTACGTAGACCCTGCCCTTTACCCTCACGAGAGAAGACTGATCTGGGGTTTCATGACGTCCTTCGTCGCGCTTTTCACCCTGGGCGCTACGTTCTGTTACTTCATCGTCATGCCCCTCGTGATCAGGTTCATGTACATTTTCGCGGAGATCGTAGGTGCGGAGTTCGTCATCACCGCGGTCGATTATTACTTCATGGTCTTCGCGACCGTTGCGCTCATGGGTTTCCTCTTCACGGTCCCCGCGATCTTCGTGCTGCTGGTGAGGCTCGGCATCGTCAACACCTCGATCGTCACCAAAAACAGGCTCTACGTGTACGGGCTGCTCTACATCGCGATCGCCCTCATTACACCTGACGGATGGTTGGTCGCGAACACTGTGCTTTTTCTGCCGATGATCGCGCTGACCGAGACTGCCGTACTGATCGCGAAGAGGTTCGAGAGGAGGAGGGAAATGGAATTAGAGGGGCCGTCGATGAAGTATTGTAGGTTCTGCGGTTTCAGGATGCTTGAGGAAGGGGTCTTCTGTCAGAGGTGTGGAAGGGCTCAGGAGTGATTAGGAGCCGCGCTCAACCTCTCCTTCACCTTCCGTACCGAACCGGAGGTTGTCACCACATCGAGGGCAACCGCACGGTCTTCGACGGTCGAGACGGTAGATATCGCGAGCAAGACCTTCCAGAGCGAACCGAGCGAGCACCTGATGATCAGCACTCCGAGGGACTCGTCTGACCACATCAGCTTGATCGCTGCTCTGGCAGTCCCGACCTGACCGAAGAGCTGAGCGAGTGCCCTCAATATCTCGCCGTGAACATACCTCAGAGAAGGGCCCTCACCAGCTGACCTGACCCTAACTCCTAGGTACCTCCTCTTCACCTTCAAGGACCCACACGCCCCTGGAGTCCGACAGGCCGAGTAGCCTCCTCGCGTTCTCAACCGCGATCGCTGAGGGAACGTTAGAGACCGAGTCGAGAGCGAGATCGACTCTGAACCCCATACCTGCGAGCAGGGAGGCGAGCTGGATCGGTCTCCGCATCTCGAGCTCCCTCGATGCTCCTGAGGTCACCACGACAGTCACCCGTCTCCTCTCAATCCACCTCGAGGACCTGAGGAGCCAAGCTGCGAAGGCCTCTGGGTTCTTCAGAAAACTCGAGAACTGCAGCTCTATTGCGTTACGAGAGACCTCGGCTACGTGATGATCGATCGTGATCATTTGGTTCACCGGCGCCACCACTAGGTCCACCCTTGAATCCCTGAGGGCAGCCATCAGTAGCTCTCTGCTGAAGACTCTGACCGCTATCACGTGATGCCTCCACCTGACGCGGCGCAGTTCGCGATAGAGATCGTTGGGTGATTTAGGGGTTAGGGTTGTCCTGCTGTACAGCTCGATGCCTTCAGCCGACGCACGCAGCTCGTCCAGCGCCGAGTCCTCGACCTCGACGGTGACGCCGTGAAACCCCAGCTCCCTTGCTGTGCGAAGCATCTGAGTCGCGTCGGATCGTGTACCAGGTGCGAGGCCCAAGTCGTAATACCTCCTCAAGTCCTCGTCCTCCGGATCTCCACCTTGATCGCGTCCCTCTCCGAGAGGACCAGCTCGCCCAAGTAGGCCGCCTGCTTGTCGAGCCTGATGTGCACCACTTCGTGTCCCCCTGAGACCTCAGACCTCTCATTTGCGTATCCCGCTGGCAGCGCAGAGAGCAACCTTTCCGCAGCAGCCTCCGCGTCCTTGCCCTTCAGCTCAACCTCTAGAACCGAGAGTGGCTCCCCGAAGATCCCGGTGGTCTTGGTCCATCGGGCTGCCTCACTCAGTTCTCTCCCAAGCGCGTTCGATACCGCCCTGAGAACCTTCTCCTCCGACTCGGTCGCCGAGCAGATGGCCCTAGTCCGTACCGACGTCACACGATACATCAGTACCACCTGTCCTTCAGGCCCATAAGGTAAGCGCCGGCGTTGGTCGCGACGTGTAGGACTCCGGTGACAGCCATGAGGAGCGCGATGGTGAGGGGATCGGCCCAACGCGGCGTTCCGAAGAGGGCCCAGCAGAGTAGCAGAGAGGTCACGAGGAATCCGAGCTGATCCATTATCGGCACCGCTGCTCCCCTCTCCATTCCGGCGCGCCGCTTCACGAAGGATCCCATCACGTCGCCGAGCATCGCACCGGCCGAGAGCAGGAGCGGTTCCGTGAAGTGCCTGAAGGCTGCCGGGTTCACTAGGAACATCAAAGCTCCGATCGAGCTGCCAGCCGCGAGTCCTGTCACGAGACCCTCGAGCGTCTTGCCGTCGCCTAACAGCCTGCGACCGTCGACGAACTTCTTCCCGAAGTCCAGCGGGTGCGTGGCCGTCACGAGCCTAACCGCTACCACAGGGGCACCGTTTGCGACGTAGGCCGGTAGGACGTAGGCGAGCGCCGATAACAGCCTCCAGATCAGACCCTCGTCCATTCTTACGATAACAGGCCAGACCGATTAATGGGTTCTCTGCAGCGGGGGGCTCGTTGCAGAATGCGGCTCAGAACTCGTAGTCTACGTCATCTCCACCCTCTTCTCCGCCCTCGCCGAAGTCGAGCCCCTGATCGCCAGCGAGGGCGTATCCTAGGCCCTGAAGCAGCATCAAATCGATCAAGTGAAGGTTGAGCAGCATGGGTACCAACAGCTGATACTGGGTCAGGAGACCTTGAAGGCCCCCGTCATCACCGATCTCAGCTCTCCTTCTGATCTCCGTCGCGACCCTCTCGAGCTCCCTTTTCGCGGCCTCGGCCTCCTGTCGACCGAGCTCGGTCAAGGAGTATACGGTCTTTTTCCTGAGAAGGCCCTTCATTTCACGCTCTTCGACCATTCGAGTTGCAGCGAGGGAGAGAAGTATGGCTTCAACCTCTGACCTTTCAAGGCCTGTGAGATTTGTGATCTCCGAGGAGGTGAGCGGGCCTTGCAACAGCGACGCGAGGACCAGACCCCTCTTCGACCTCCAGTCCTCTTGATTGGTCATCACAGCCGTCCCACACTAGATTTTATTAATCTAACCGCGCTAATCGGAGAGAAGGCCTGCAGGAGACGCTTATATCTGGCTGATGAACCAGAGCCTTGATGAGGGTAACCGTCTCGGTCATAAAAGCAGACGTCGGAAGCGTCGCGGGCCATCACAGGCCTCACGCTGAGATGCTCTCATACGCGGTCAGGAAGATCGAGGAGGCGGAGAAGTCGGGTCTGATTCTGAGCGGCTACGTCACTCACGCCGGCGACGACATAGTGCTCGTCATGACGCACACTCGTGGAGTCAACGACCCAGAGGTTCACGGACTGGCGTGGAGCACGTTCAGGGAGATCACGGAAAAGGTAGCGAAGCCCTTGAAACTCTACGGCGCAGGACAGGACCTCCTCAGCGATGCCTTCAGCGGCAACATCAGAGGTTTAGGGCCAGGCGTTGCAGAGCTTGAGTTCGAGGAGCGGCCATCAGAACCGATCGTGGTCTTCGCTGCCGACAAGACCGAGCCCGGCGCCTGGAACGTACCTCTGTACAGGATGTTCGCATCGCCTGACAACACGGCGGGGCTGGTGATCGACCCGAAGCTCCACACGGGCTTCAAGTTCGAGGTGCTCGACCTCATCGAGTCTGAGTCCGTGATACTCAAGGCACCCGAGGAGCTCTACGACCTTGTAGGCCTGCTGGGAACTCCGGGCAGATACGCGGTCTCGATGGTCTACAGGGCTATCGATGACGAGCCTGCAGCGGCCGCCAGCACTACGAGGCTGAGCCTGATCGCCGGAAGGTACGTCGGGAAGGACGACCCCGTCTTGGCTGTTAGGGCTCAAGCTGGGTTCCCAGCCGTTGGAGAGATCCTCAGCGCCTTCGCGATCCCACCTGTAGTCAGCGGGTGGATGAGGGGTTCACACAGAGGCCCTCTGATGCCGGTCTCCTTCAGGAAGGGTCACAACGTTGTCACCTTCTTCGACGGACCTCCGAGGGTGATCGCGATGGGTTGGCAAATCTCGAATGGACGTCTCGTTGGGGTGGATCGTAAGGAACCGGCTGACCTCTTCGACGACCCGTTCTTCGACTACAGTAGACGAGTGGCTGCTGAGATGGCCGTTTACCTCAGGACGATGGGTGAGTTCGAACCCGCGAGGCTGGGCCACGAAGAGATGGAGTACACCACTCTGCCTCAGATCTTGGAGCGTCTGAAACCTAGGTTCAGAAAGCTCGAGGAGGCCGCTAGCCACAGAGGCTGAAATTCAGACAGGTTTATTCCTGCGTTGGGAGAGATAGAACTCGTGGAGCTCGTACTCGATTTTCACGTACACCTACCGTCCAGCTCGTTCATCTCGACTCTCAAACCGTTCATCGAATCGGTCAGCGCGTACTTCAGGACAACGGTCACAGAGCGTAGCATCGGAGAGGTCATCGACGACCTGAAACAGCAAGGTGTGACTCGGGCAGTCCTTCTACCGATAGACGCGTACAGACTTACGGGCACCAGAGGCGATACCAACGAGCTGATGTCTAAGGTTCAGGACGAGCACGGCGACTTCTTCGTCTGTTTCGCTACCGTAGATCCGTATGACCCGAGGGCCGAGGAGGTCTTGGAGGACGCTCTGACTCGGCTCGGACTAAAAGGACTCAAATTACACCCACAGCTCCAGGACTTCAGACCGAACGACTCAAGACTCTATCCGGTTTACGCTGTCGCCTCGCAGCACGGGGTCCCGGTTCTGTTCCACACGGGCACCTCAGGGATCGGTGCAGGGATGCCAGGAGGAGGGTCGATGCGCCTCGACTACGGGAGGCCGATCTACGTCGATGAGGTCGCCGCTACCTTCCCCAAGCTCAAAATCATTATGGCTCACTTCGGCTGGCCATGGTACGAGGAGGCACTTGCGATAGCGCTTCACAAGAAGAACGTCTACATCGAGCTCTCGGGCTGGCTTCCGAAGTACATTCCTCAGACCGTGATGAGATACGTCGACACCTTGCTCCGTCACAAGGCTCTCTTCGGGAGCGATTACCCCATGATAAACCCAGCGAAGTGCTTGGAGCAGTTCAGGTCTGCCGGTCTCAAACGTGAAACGTTGGAGAGGTTGTTCTACGTTAACAGCGCCGAGCTTCTCGGGATAAAGTGATCCTTTAGGACGACTCTGAACTTCCGAAGTAGACGAAGAAGTCCTCGTCCTCTACCAGAAGCTTGAGCTCGTCGAAATCTACCTTCTCTCCCTTCTCCAGCTTCTCGAGGGCCTCTTTCTTCTTCTTCTCCTTCACAGTAGAGACCCTGCGCTTCCAAAGCTCCTCCTTCTCGGCCCTGAGGAGTTTCCTGAGGTCGTACACCTTGGAAATCAGAAGTATACTCTCGGCCTCGTACCTGTCCCATGCGTTCTTGAGCTGGAGGTACTTCTGTTTGACGTCCTCGTACTTGGCCTTGAGCTCGTCGTACTTGGCGTTCAGCACCTTCAGCTCGTTGTTGATCGCAGAAAGTCGACCGTTGAGGTTGTCGAGCTCACCACGCTTAGCGTCAAGCTCCCTCTTCTTCTGCTCGACATCAGGATACAGCTTGAGGAGCTCCTCGTTGATCTTGAGGGCCTTCTCGTACTCCGTGAGCATCGCTTCGAGCCTCGAGGCTTCCTCGAACAGTCTCCTCTCCTCCTCCCTCCTGACCCTGTGGGCTGCAAGGTAAAGATCGATCTCGTCGAGCCTCTTCCGTATCTTCTCGACGTCGACCCTCTTCATCAGGCCCTTGATCTCACCGCGTTTGCTCCTGATCTCGAAGACTTGGTTGAGCAGCTCCTCCCTTAGCTTCCTCACCTCCACTCTGAGCTTTCTGGTCGCATCGACCAACGAGATCTTCTCGGCCTTTAGGTTGGCCACCTGATCCCTTATCTTACCCATCTCTTCCCAGATCGCGTTCTTGGCCTTGTAGTGCTTGAGGGCCTCCTCCTTGACCTCGCTCACCTTCTCCTGAAGCTCCTTGATCCTCTCCCTCACCTCGTAGAGCTCCTCCTCCGCGTTGTACTCTGTGTAGCTCATCTCAGCTCGTCCTCCCCTTCCCCGAAGGTCCTAGTTATAGCCATATGCAGGGCAGAAAGTCCCTCCATGGCCTTCGAGGAGACTAGGACGTGCGGAACGAACGCCCTAATCTCGCTGACCGCCTTCGCGACCTCCTTCGCCATCAGAAGCGTCACACCTCCACCCCTTCGATCGAGATCGATCTCATAAGCCTCCTGAGAGCTGAGCCACCTCGAGATTCTCAAAAGGTACTTTCGCGGCACCACGTCGGTCTTGGTCACGATGATGATCATCGGCATCACGAACCTCAGGTACACTGAGGCAGCTAGGAACATGGAAGACGCGAAGGTCCTCGGCGTGTACGAGAGGATCGGGTCCAGCAGGTAGAGGATGGCTCCCCTCTCTGTCGTGAGGGCTCTAGTTATGACCACGCCCTCCTTCCTGAACGCGAAGATCTCCATCTGACCCGGTGTATCGACGATAAGGTAATCCACGTTCAGGTCCTTTATCTCCTCCACCAAGACGTCCACGTTACGCGCAACCTCCCTCACCGAATAGATCAGGGCTGAGTTTGGGCCAACACCTCTGACCGCCATTATCCGCTCGTAGTCGACCATCTCTCTGATGTCGACGTCGGGTTCGTAGGGCAGTGTTATAGCCGCAGGGTCTAGGTTGACGGTGGCCACGGTCTGCTCGTTCTCCCTCAACCAGTCGACAAGCGCCGACGTGAGGGTCGATTTGCCCGAGGAGGCCGTCCCTATGACGAATAAGGTCCTCAAGAGCCGCGATCGTTATCTCTCCCTCAAGGATTTAACCATGAGTCTAGCCCGTGACCCGTTAGACGTGCCGAGGTTACATCTGGCGCACACCCGCGTGTTAAGGTCATGACTTCACCTTCGAGACTGGAGCAGGATGCCTCCTGCGATGAGAGCTCCAGCTATGAGGACTGCTGTCTGAGAGGCCGCACCCAACCCCAACAATCCGACGTAGACTAGGTAGCCGCCGACCGAGGCAGAGGCTATCGCCAGAAGGAGGTCGTGGAAGGTAAAGCCGACGACGAACGCCATCAAAGCAACGAGCAGCGCTATCGCGAAGCCTGCACCAACGGAGGTCGTGATGAAGTAGGCGATGAGGGCGGTCGCAAGGCCCGCTCCTACTCTCAGAATCAGAAGTCCGACCAGTCCTAAGCCGACGAACGACAGGAGTGTGGCCACATCGAGCAGGAACGGTGAGAGCCTGCCAAGTAGCAGGTTCCGTATCAGGAGGGCCCCGAGCGCACCAGTTGCCAAGAACGCCGCCAACTTCAGGACCTTCCTACCCAAGAGGACCAGCAACAGACCTAGGAGGACGAGTGTGAGGTCGAGGGCCCCGAATGGTAGCTGAGCGATCGCCAAAGAGTGCCCTCACCGGATCACGTTGAGCCGCCGAAGGCCGCTTACGAAAAGCATCACGCCCAGAGCCGCGACGAGGACCCCGATCAGCTCGATGATGAGCCTCCAGCTTACCGCGATCCCCAAGATCAGCAGGATAAGACCTAAGACGACGTAGATGACGCCAGTAGACTCCTCTGTGATAGGCAACCTATCCACCTACGCGTAAGTGTACAACGTCCTGAACTGGAAGTCCTTCGGAATCCTGCCGACCCTCTTGTAATACTTCACTAGCCTGTGAATCTTCGCTTCAACGAGTTGCAGTCTGTGCTTGTTGTACCTGTCTGACCTGTTGTTCTGGAGATGGACATGCATCCTCCTGGCCCGCTCGATCAGGTTCATCAGGTCCTCGGGGATCTCCTGTGAGAGGCCGCGCTCCCTAAGGATCTGCGACACGCTCTTGCCCGTAATCGTCCTCACCAACGGAATCCCGTGCTGATCCCTCAACGTCATCCCGATCGCGCTAGGCGGCATGCCTTGCCTCGCGTAGCTCACGATCAGCTCCTCAACCTCCTCTGGTGTTGCGGTTACCCAGGACGGGGGAGACCTCGAGATGGGCCGTTTTGACCCCGACCTGCTACGCCTTCTCGAGTGCATCCTTGCCATTTCTGCCCATATCATTCGCACAAGTTCTCAAGATAAACTATACGCGGCGATCTAGCGCCTTCATCGAAGGGGGAACGTTAAGGTTCATAGATGGACGGATATCACTTCGCACGGATGATCAGGCTGAAGCGGGAGCACCTAGATGAGATGAGGTCACACCTCTCATCTGCTTATCCTGAAGAGGGGTGCGGCCTGCTCGTGGGTAGAGTGGTGAACGGTGTTAGGGAGGTAGGTCGAATAGTCCCGATGAGAAACGTCTTTAACGGGTCACGTAGGAACAGGTACTCAATCGACCCTCTGGAGTACGTCAAAGTCGAGAGCGAGGCGATGAGGCTCGGTGAGGTCGTACTCGGAGTATATCACAGTCACCCTGACTACCCAGCGGTTCCCAGCAGTTACGACCTTGAACACGCTGTCCCAGAGTTCACGTACGTGATAGTCTCGATATCCGGGAGAGAGGTGAAGGGCATATCTGCATGGAGGCTCAACGAGGTCGTGAGGCAATTCGAGATCGAGGACATGTCCGTCGAGTAGCAGCCCCGCTCAACGCGAGCGCCACCTCTCCGAAGACCTGAAGACGTGGAGCTCCTGGTAATCGCTAGAGAGGATAACCGCTCCCAACTTCAAGTGTTTGATGGTCTCCTTGTGACTCGTGAGGACCCTGATGGTGTTTCCGAACCTAGCTACGCCTTTCAGCAACGCAAGCGCTTGAACCCTGAACTCGTCGTCGAGGACGTAGGAAAGTAGACCCACTTCAGCTCTCCGCAGGTTCGGACTGACATCCAGTTCGTCGTGTGTGGCGATGGCGGCGTCTATGCCGTGTCTCTCGGCATCCAGCAGGGCCTCATCGAAGTAGGATTCAGGGTCATCGATGTAGAGGTCGGAGTACACAGTTGAGTAGCGCAACCAGTTCTTGACGAGCTGTCTGACCGAGCTGTCCCTGAAGACCGAGGATATCCTCATCTCTCTCGCTCTTCTCCTCTCCTCCCGGCTCCTTACAGCGACCGTCTCGGGCCTTTCGAGGACTATCAACTCGGCTCCTACAGAGGTGAGCAGTCCTTCTAGCTCCTGAGCCGGCCCAACCCCTAGGAGCAGCACGTGAGTCGGTCTGACCTTTTGAATTAAGTTCAGCTTATGTTCGAGGGCGTCATCCCCTTCGATCCAACCGTCTACGTCTATCAGAACTCTCTCTGCACTCTGGAGGTTCCGTAGGACTTGCTCAGCGACTTCGATGGACCTCCCGACGTACCAGGAGGGCGAGGTGAAACCGAACGCGTATATCGCCTCTGCTCTGAGAGAGTACAGAGTGTAAGTGCTTGACCTAGCCCGTGCATACCCCATCGTTGTAGGCGGACAGATCTCCCCCTGACCGACATCTAGGTCGACGAAGAACACCTCACAGCTCGAAATGGTTCGGTTGAGGAGCGTAAGGAGGATCGAGGTCTTCCCCGCGTCGACCCTTCCCATCACCATCACTCTGAACCTCTCCCCCAGCGAATCGGCCAACCGCTTCCAAGAGTCCGGAACGGGGTCGAAGTCCAGGAGCTCGTAAGCACTTCCGGTCCCTAGGTTCAGCTCGAAAGAAGAGTCCTCTAGAGACGTCAAAGGGAGGGTTTTCCAAGGCTTCACGACCACGTTCTCTCCCCTCTTAAGTCGGTGTCCGAAGACCTCTGCTGAACCCGACTCCAGCGAGGCCGATGCGGGGCCCTTCAGCAGTAGTGACTGTCCCTTCCTCAGCTCCACTCTCATGCCTCAAGACTGGATTACGCGTAGTGCAAAAAGTTGAGGTGCTGTACATCTTCGACGACCGGATACGTACGTTCGAGGCTTGGCGCCGGCTTCGATCAAACTTATAACAGGCGTTCGGGTTGAGGAGGTCATGAGCTGGGGCCTCCAGAACAGACTCTCCAGAATAATCAAGCCCTCGACGAGGAGGACCGTCATGCTCGCTGTCGATCACGGCTATTTCCTAGGACCGATCAAGGGGCTCGAGAACCCGAGAAGGACAATCACGCCTCTCCTACCCTACGCCGACGCTTTGATGTTGACCAGAGGGGTTCTCAGGACCAGCATCGACCCGGCCACCGACGTCCCGATAGTCCTTAGGGTCTCCGGTGGCAACACGATAGCAGGGCCCGTCCTTGGCGACGAGGAGATCGTCACCTCAATCGAGGACGCGATAAGGCTCAACGCAGCAGCGCTCGCCTTCTCGATATACGTGGGTACGGAGCACGAGCATCAAACTTTGAAGGCCCTAGCACAACTCGTTGATCTCGGCGAGACTTACGGCATTCCGGTGTTAGCCGTTACAGCAGTGGGAAGGGAGCTGGAGAAGAGGGAGACCAAGTACATCGCTCTGGCATGCAGGGTCGCGGCCGAGCTGGGAGCTCACTTCATCAAGACCTATTACACTCCGGAGTTCGAGAAGGTCGTTGACTCGGCACCGGTTCCTCTGGTGATCGCAGGAGGTCCGAAGCTAGAGACGGAGCTCGATGCTCTGAAACTGGCCCATGAGGCGATTAACGCCGGAGCAGCAGGTGTGGACTTCGGAAGGAACGTCTTCCAATCCTCTAACCCGGTCGGGATGATAAAAGCTCTCCGGCGCGTCGTTCATGAAGGCTGGTCGCCGACCGAGGCTTCAGAAGATCTCGGACAGGTCGTCGCTAGGTGATCAGGTATCTTTTTTTCCGTCCTCGCCCACCAACACAAGCCCCTCAGCCGTCACGAGGCTGTGAAGCTCGGCGTACTTGAGCTCAATCTCGACCACCGTGCCATCTGGTTCGGAGAGGTCTAAGACCTCCCTACGCTTCCAGATGTAACCTCCTCCCATAAGGTTGAGCCTGCTGAAGGTTCCGACCAGTTTAAGCGGTATCCTCTTCGACTTGAAAGGGAGCAGGTACTCAACGAAGCAGAACCTATGGGCCTTCTCGTGAACGTCGCCGTAGAAGGTGTTGAAGTAAAGATAGAGCGGTTCTGACCGGTAATAGGTCTCCCAAGAGGTGAACCTCGAGTAAAAGGCCGACCATCTGTCGTCTCTTAGCTCCATGTCCTCGAGGGATACCGGTCTCTTCCAGTTGGAGACGATGAACCCCCTCTCCTCCAGCTTCGGTATCACCCCACCCCGCAATATCCCCTGCCTCATCAGCTCGATCCTCTCCCTTAACGTAATCATCGCTTCACCGACCTGTGGTTCTTCCGGCCTGAATGCCCGCATTTTATATATCGATTTCGAGGCCCCGGGCTGAGATGAGGAGCAAGGCAAGGGCCTTCACGATGCAGGCGCTTGTTAAGTATCACGGTATGAGGGATTGGGAGCTCAGGATACCGTATCACGACAGCGTCTCTGTGAACACGGACGTCGCCTACGTGGACGCGCAGGTCGAGTTCGGCGACTTCGACTCCGACGTGGTTATCATAAACGGTCAAGTCGCTTCGGGGAGGTCCCTGGAACGGGTGATAAAGGTGATAGACAGGGTTAGGGCTGCTGCTGAGATCGACCTCAAGGTGAGGGTGGTAACCGAGAACCATCCGAAGGTCCGCGCGAAGGGCATGGGTTATTCGGCCGCGGCAGGTGCATCAATCGCTAAGGCAGCTCTGTACGCAGCGGGTCTGAGGGAGCTTGCAGAGGACACTCGTTACCTCTCAAGAGTCGCTAGGTTGTTGGCAGGTTCCGCCTGCAGGTCGGCCGTTGGCAAGTACGCTAGGTGGTACTCGGGTTCATCCGATGAGGACAGCTACGCGGATAGGATCGGTGATGAACGCGACCTCGACCTGAGGTTCGTCGTGATACCTCTGTCCGCTGACTTATCGACCGAGGATGCGCATCGGGAGGCCGAGTCCTCTCCCTTCTTCCCTCAGAGGATAAAGACTGCCAACGAACGGTGCGATCAAGTGGAGAAGGCGATCAGAGACGGCGACTTCGAGACCTTCGGCAAGCTGGTGGAGAGGGACGCGATGGAGCTCCTCGCGGTCACCATGACCGGAGATTCGGGCATCATACTCGTCACGCACGATTCCCTCAGGGTCATTAGCATCGTGAAGGCCCTTAGGAGAAGAGGGGTTCCGGTCTACTACTCGATGCAGACGGGCCCGACCGTCTACGTCGACACGCTCCCCGAGCACGTGGACGAAGTGGATGAGGAGATAAGGCGTGCTGGGTACTTCACATTGGTGTCCGGACTAGGAGGTGGGGCCGAGGTCATCGAGTGACGTTTTTACGCCTCTGATTCGCCAAGATCGACGTGAGAGTTGGACTGTGTATCCCCAACTTCGGGAAGAACCTCAGCAGGGAGGGCGTTCTATCGTCTGCGCTTGAGGCGGAGCGCTTAGGATACGACTCGATATGGGTTACGGATCACGTCGCGATAGGCGCTTCGCATCCCTACCCCTACGGCAGGACCTACGAGGCTTTGACTACACTGTCGTATCTGGCTGGGAAGACCGAGTCGATCAAGCTCGGGACGTCGGTGATAGTCACACCGCTGAGGAACGCTGTGCTGGTCGCGAAACAGATTGCGACACTGGATGTCCTCACCGAGGGCCGGCTGATCGTTGGCATCGGCGCGGGTTGGGAACCTACGGAATTCAGAGCTATGGGTGCTGACTTCCGGAGTCGCGGGAGGCTTCTCGACGAGCAGCTCAAGTTGATCAAGGCCTTGTGGTCTGGCAAGGCCCCTGACTTCGTCGGCGAGTTTCACAAAGTCGTGGGCGTTCTCTTCAGTCCTGCTCCCCACACTTCTAATGGGCCGCCTGTTTGGGTAGGAGGTAACTCCGAGAGGGCAGTGAGGAGAGCGTTGGAGCTCGCAGACGGATGGCATTTCACGGGCATACCTGCCGACGAGCTGACCGAGCGGATGACACTCGTCAGGTCTCGCGCTAGAGATGGCTTCGTGGTCTCTGGAAGGATAACCGTGAGGTTAGGGCCCCAGTTCAAGAGCGAAGAGGTAAGGGCCGGCTCGGGAGAGAGGAGGTACGTCCTCGGAGGCAAGGCCAGCTCGGTTGCCGACGAGCTCTCGAGGCTCATTAGGCTGGGCCTTCAGTATCCAGTCGTCTACTTGGGCGATCTGGAGCAGGACGAGCTGTTGGTGAAGATGAGGGAGTTCATCAACGAGGTCGTGCTTTCGATTTCGTAAGCTCAACTCTCTGGACAGTCGCAGGGCTTCGACGCGCAGCGTGGGCACCGATCGCCGTACTTGGAGCTGAAGGCCGCTTCGAGGTCGACGTTGAGGACGTTGGCGAAGCTCGCGAGCCATGCAAGCACGTCTGCCAGCTCCTCCTCAATGCCGTGCCCTCGGTTCTTTATCACCGCGTCCGCGACCTCTCCTACCTCAGATATCAGCCATAGAAGCGTCCTCTCCGGACTCCTCCTTACGTCCCTATGGCCGTACAGCTCTCTCATCATCCTCTGAACATCGGATATGGTGAGCACGCATACGAACGCGGTGACCTTGGTAAAAATTTGACACCGTTATCGGACGAGGTGCCTGTAGAAGCAGCTCCTGTTGCCGGTGTGGCAAACCGGCCCTCGGGGCTTCACGCGGTAGAGGACCGCGTCGCCGTCGCAGTCAACTCTAACCTCCACCACCTCCATGACGTTTCCCGACTCCTCTCCCTTCATCCAGAGCTTGTTCCTCGACCTGCTCCAGAAGTAGGCCCTCCCCTCTTTAAGCGTTGTCTCGAGAGCCTCTCTGTTTGCGAACGCTACCATGAGGACCTCCCCTGTATCAGAGTCCTGCGCGACCACCGTAACAAGTCCGTTCATCTTCGAGAAGTCGATCTCACCGATCGTAACGCCGTTCAAAGTCTCACCTCTATACCTCTCGACATAAGATGCTCCTTCACCTGTTTTATGGAGAACGTTCGATAGTGGAATACTGAGGCAGCAAGGACTGCATCCGCACCTCCGGCCGAGATCGCTGCGTAGAAATCCTCCAGAGCTCCGGCGCCGCCACTTGCGATCACCGGTACACTCACCGATTTTGAGATGCGACTCAACAGCTCAACGTCGTAACCCTGTTGCCTGCCATCTCGATCGATCGAGGTCACCAGCAGCTCCCCAGCTCCCAACTCCGCGGCCCTCCTCGCCCATTCCACCGCGTCCAGCTTTGTCGGTCTGGTACCCGAGTGCGTGTAGACCCTGAAGAGAGAATCACCGCTCGAGTGCTCCCTCGCGGCGTCGATCGCGACAACAACGCACTGATCTCCATACCTCCTAGCGATCTTGCTGATGAGCTCGGGCTTCTCGACCGCCATCGTGTTCACGGAGACCTTGTCGGCGCCGTTCCTGAGCAGTGCCTCTGCGTCCTCGAGGGTTCTCACTCCCCCGCCAACGGTAAAGGGTATGTCGATCTCCTCAGCCACCCTCCTGACCACCTCGACGATCGCCCTTCTTCCCTCGACCGATGCCGAGACGTCCAAGAAGACGAGCTCGTCGGCCCCCTCCTGGACGTACCTGGCCGCTAGCTCGACCGGGTCTCCCGCACCCCTCAGATCCCTGAAGGACACTCCCTTCACGACTCTGCCCTTGTCCACGTCGAGACAGGGGATAACCCTCTTGGCAACCATCTGTCACCGATCTAGCTCTCCTCCATTTAACTTGAGCACTCTTAGCGACTGCGCGATGGGCTTATCAACACCTCAGAACTTTTAAAACCGGTCCGGATGGAGGTACGTGCTGAAGGAGTTGAATCGATCATCGAGAGGCTGAGGTCGGAATTCGAAGATCACCTCCGGAAGAAGCTCAGCTCCTCACCCAGCGGCCCTTTGATCTCTGAGGTCGTTGAGGGTGGGAAGAGGCTAAGGCCTGCGTTCCTGCTGTTGGTCTTTGAATGTCTAGGCGGCAAGGACAGGGAGATGGCCCTCGACGTCGCTTATGCGCTTGAGTTGGCTCACAATGCGTCCCTCGTTCACGACGACATCATCGACTTAGACTTCACGAGGAGAGGTAGGCCGTCACTCTGGAGGAGGATCGGTATAGGCAGGGCCGTAGTAGAGGGTCACAGGATCATCAACATAGCCTTCTCTACCACACTCGAGAAGGGCCAAGAGATTGCGAGAATATTCGTTGAGGCGTGGGACAGAGCGTCGCTAGGTGTCCTCGAAGAGATCGCCGCGACGAAGCCACCTTCGGAGATCTTCTATCAGAGAGTCATAGAACATAAGACTGGTAGCCTCTTCGCGGCTGCAGCCGAGTCGGCTGCCGTCTGTGCAGGCGTTGACAAATCACTGAGGGAGGCGGCCAAACAGTACGGCCTCCTCGTGGGAACAGCCTACCAGATCGCCGACGACATAGTTGAGCTGAAAAAGAGGCCCCTGAGGTTGAGCGTGATGCTCGCCCTGACTAGGTTGGAGGACGCGTTCGTTAAGTTCGCCCTTGCCGCGAAGACTCGGTCTTTAGGGGCCCTCCTTAACATAGCAAAAGTAAGAGGTAAGACCATCACCTTCTTCACATCACTGCTCGAATCGAAGCTCGTCGAGATAGACCTCCTCGTCGAGTCGATGCCGCTGGAGAACGACAGAAAGGTACTTCTCAAATCCTTTCCTCGGTATTGCGTGAGAGAGATGCTGAAGGAGGGCGGCGTTGATGTCTCCTCGTTGCGAGTCCTGTGGCACTGAGCTGCAGAGGATCAACGTCCTTAAGGGAAGGCTTCTCTGTGAGCGCTGTTACGAGGTCGAGTCTGGCAAAAACGGTGAGGTGTGTCTTCACTGAGGTGGAAGTTTGGATATCGTGGAGATAATCACGGCTGTCGGTGCCTCGTGGCTCAGGATACTCATCGCGCTTGCCCTCTCAGTAACTGCAGCGATCCCTATCGGAATTGGCTCTGCCCTCAATCGAAGGTTCGAATGGTTCGCGGTTCCAGTTCTCGATGTACTTCAGAGCGTGCCGATACTCGGCTTCTTTCCGGTCGCTGTGATCACGTTGTCGAGGCTCTCTCCTGTCTTCGGAATTGAGCTAGCGTCAATATTCCTGATCTTCACCTGCACGTTCTGGAACTTCGCGTTCGGTGTCTACGAGTCCGTGAGGAGCATCCCGGTTGAGCTGAGGGAGGGCCTGAAGTTGTGGAACGTGCCTTTGGGTGAGAGGCTCACCAAGGTCTACATCCCTGCGTCCATGCCTAGGATCCTCTCGAACCTTCAGCCTTCCACTGCAAACGCCTGGTTCTTCCTCTCCGCCAGTGAGGTCATGGTCTTGGGAAGGGAGGAGCTCCGGGTTCACGGCGTCGGTTATCTCGTCGAGAAGTTCGCTGCACAAGGGGACCTCTCATCCCTGGCCCTGCTGCTCTCGCTAACCCTCCTCACTATAGGGTTAGTGCAGTTCGTGATCTACGCACCGCTCGTCTCTAGGGCTATTGAGGGCGTCTCCGACCACGAGTCGAGACTCGCACCGCCAAGGGCCATTGTGAGCGGAATATCGGCCATAACGTCGGGCTTCAGGACCTTCGGAGATGCCGGCCTCGGTAGGATAGCAAGGATGAGGCAGATCAGGGTGCCTCTGCAGATAATCCACATCGTTCAGTCGAGACACTGGCTCGCACCGGGGATCACGGCAATAACGGTGATCGTTTTGGCTGCGGTCGCGATTTCGCTGATCGACGAGTACGGCGGTGACCTTTACGAGTCCGTAGTCACCGGCTTAACGAGACTCGTGGAAGTCAACTGGATTGAGGTGTCTGCGGCCCTTGCCTTCTCCATGATGCGGGTCCTCGCGGTATTAGCGATCGCTGCCTGCTGGTCGATACCCGTAGCGTATTACTTCAGCGTAAAAGAGAATCTGCGAAGGGCCCTGTTACCGGTCGTTCAGGTGGTAGCCTCCTTCCCCGCCCCGCTTCTGTTCCCGGTGCTGACGCCTGCGCTGGCGTCCACCGGACCGTTGGGGGTGGAGAGCGCCGCGATCCTAATGATGCTGATCGGTTCTCAGTATTACGTCTTCTACTCTGTTCTCCAGGGTTTCATGAGAGTCGATCGAGCATACAGTGAGCTCTCCGGCCTCTACGGGCTCGGGTTTGGGTATTCCCTCGCAGCCATCTACCTGCCCCACGCCCTCCCTTCCCTGATCACCGGTGCCATCACGACAGCAGGAGGTGCATGGAACGCCACCGTGGTCGCAGAGGCGGTTGAGGTCGGAGGAGTCCTCTATGAGACCGCGCTGCCGGGGTTGGGGAAAGAGATAACAGGTGCAGCACTTTCAGGTGATGTTTTCGCCCTCACGGTGTACGTCTGTGTCATGACGCTCTTCATAGTTGCACTCAATAGGACTCTCTGGAGGAGGCTCTACGACTGGTCAGTCAGTCTCGTTGCAGGCTGATCACTCGACCACGAACCTCCCCCACATCCCGGCCGTCACGTGACCTGGGACGTTGCAGACGTAGTAATATGTTCCAGGTCTGTCGGCCACGAAGTAGACCGTGAGGCTCTGACCCGGCGTTAGTGGGTTCGCGGGCGTCCCGGCCTGTGCACCGGGGAATACCGGAGAGGCCCCTGAGTCCCCCCTCAAGACCCCGACGACCGTGAGGACGTGGACCGCTTTTCCGACGTTCACTAGGGTCAGCTTGACCAGAGATCCCCTCTTCACTCTGATTTCAGGTCCCGGTGAGGTGATGGAGTCCCTGCTCCTGCCGAAACCGAAGTCACCCGCGAAGACCACGACCTCCACGTCGGGCTCCGACGTAGGTGCCTGTTGCTGTGGTTGAGGTTGTTGCGGAGCTCCCCACATCCACCCCATGCACGGACAGACACCCATCATGCGGCCCATCCAACCCGTCGGTTTCATCGGGCCTGTTCCCTGCCCCCAGTACTGGGACTGGGGCGCGGGCTGTTGTCGCGTCATGAACGCGCTGGCCGACAACGCGAGGGTCAAGGCCAAAGCCAGAGCTGCGACAGCGGCGACTGCTGGGACGTGCCACCACTTCACTCTAGCTCACCTGACCTATTACCTCACCGGGTAGGCAATTAGTAGTTGGTGAAACGTGACGAAACACTTCGATACCAAATGTATCCCCCTTCAGCTCCAAGCGACCATTCGGTTGCTTCGAGGTGTCTTCGCAGCGTCACGGAGCGATTCAGTCCGTTTCACCTGCGTATTCGTGACGCCATAAATACGGGTAGAGCGTCGTTAGGGACCAGATGAACACCGCTGTAAGAGATGTGGTGCGACGTTCGTGACCGAGGCTGGTCTCAGGGCTCACGTGAGGATTAAGCACCCCTTCACCTACTACATGCCGAGGCTCGGTTACATTTCCGTTCTGGTAACCGTTGTGCTGGTCAGCGGGTATTAGATGCTGAGCAGGGAACCATCACCGAGAGTGGTCGGAGAGCCCATTTCGGGCATAGAGTGCTGGTCGATGGAGCAGGTGGCATACCACGTCCACGCGCTCCTCGAGGTCTACGTCAGGGGAGAGAAGAGGACGGTCCCGGCTAACGTTGGCATCATCCCCAACAGGTGCATGTACTTGATCCACACCCACGACACGACAGGTCTGATACACGTCGAGGCGCCGAGGAAGATCAGGGCCAAGCTGGGTCAGTTCTTCAACATTTGAGGCCAGCCGCTGACCGAGGAGAGGGTGCTCGACGTCGACCTGAGGGCCTCGGGGCTGAGGTTGCGTGTTTACGTTGACGGTCAGCCCTACGAAGGCGATCCGAAGGAGAGCGAGCTGATGGACATGAGGCGGGTCTTGCTCGACATCGGCCCGCCCTTCGTGGTCTTCTGAGCTCCGTTTCAACGCGTTTCAGGAAGTCCTTTTCTTTACCCACTCCGAGAAAGATTTGGTGCGGGTGGGGTGTCCGTCCAGAAGCCCGTCGCGGCCTTTGTCATATCCCTCGTTGCTGGAGCCCTCATGCTCGCTGGAGGCGTAATGGGGATCGCGGCGTGGACGTGGTGGCGCTGGATGCCCATGGGGGGCTGGATGATGCCGATGTGGGGGATGATGGGGTCGCTGTGGCTGGTCTTCTCCTCGATAGGCCTCGTTTCGGGTGCGGTGGTCCTCGTAGCTTCCCTTCTGCTGTACAGCCGTCCGGAGCAGGCCCAAAGCTGGGGAACAGTCATTCTGGTCTTCTCCGCCGTCAGCCTCTTGGGAATGGGAGGGTTACTGATCGGTGCGCTGCTAGGCATCGTGGGTGGGCTGCTGGCCCTAGTCTGGAAGGCTTGAGGATACAACAGCTGTCCTGAACGCATCGCGCGGTATCGAAGCGCTCACCTTCTCGGTGTGAGCCCCTCGATCTCGTCGAGGGACATCTCTACCGCGGAGATCCACCTCAGGAACGAGTTCGCTGCGGCCCTCATCGCGACGGTGTCCTCGGCCTTGATCATCAGCCTCATGCTGCTGTCCGAACACTCGACCGAGGCCACCGACCTGCCCCCGGGAAGGACGCCAGCCTCAGGAAGGAGGGCGGCACAGATGAATGACGCGTCCGGGCTCTTGAGCAGTACCGTGAGCTTACAGCGGTGCATCGCTCAGGTG
The DNA here is from genome assembly GCA_025058055.1 of Candidatus Calditenuaceae archaeon. Classification (GTDB taxonomy): domain Archaea; phylum Thermoproteota; class Nitrososphaeria_A; order Caldarchaeales; family Calditenuaceae; genus Calditenuis. The sequence goes on along the minus strand of JANXEU010000026.1, from coordinate 5,420 downwards.
GGACTAGGGGCCCAAGCTCCTCCGGCGAACCTGTTGCCGCACTTGCCGCACTCCCATATCCCGATGGCGACCCTCCTGACGGCGACCCTGCCACACCGCTCGCAGCGATAGGTGGCGTACTGCGTCTTCTCTAGCTCCTCGAGCCTCTTCCTCAGCCTCGCACCGTACCTCGCCCCGAACCTTCTGGTCGTTCCTTCTCCGGCCCTCATCCCTTCCCTGTGGTTCCGCAGTCATTTTTAGCTGTGTCGATCGATTTCATGTTTATTTCAACGAAGTGCCGGCTCCGTGACGCGATGATGAAGGACTCTCCAGTGAGCCGATGATCGGCCATGGGGTAACTGAGCGTAACTATAGAAGCATCTGTCCGGTCGTCAGTGAAAAGTGCCGCAGATGTCGCAGTTCTCTACGTCCAGCTCCGGCTCGAGGTACTTGTGGATCTCGCAGAGCGTCCTGTCCTGCCTGATCCGGCCTATCGCCTCCTGAATCGCCTTAACGACTTTGTGGGGGTCTTGGCTGTCATAGGCGACCGATGCGATCGCATCCGCGTGCTGCTCCAAGGCCGGCAACCTGAGACTGGTGTAACAGCACTTTCCCCTGACCTCCCTTAGGTAGTTGCTGACCGAGGCCTGCGTTATCCCGAGCAGGTATGCGGTCCTCTCCTGAGTAAGTCCGTACTCCGTCACCAACCTCTTGACGACTAGGGCCCTCAGCGTGGGGAGCAGCCACTTCGCTTCTATCTCACTCGGCAACAGCATGATTCTCCTATCTTAACGCTGTTATACCCGTATATTTCAGTGTCGGCTCAACACAGATTCAGCCTTTCAGAGCCATGTTAGCATTAACCCGAGCTCCTTGCAGGTTCTAGGCACGGTTGCCCTGTGGTGGTCTGGCCGGCCCCTCCACGCTATAAGCACGTACCTAAAGCCGTCGGAGGTGCTGGACGGAGCCCCTTCCCTCGGGAACACGGTACTCCGGCTGGATGTGTGGAGTTGTAAGCCCCGCCCTCATCGACCTCGTGAAGGCCCAAGCGCATGGCTTCCTCCGACATCGATCGATCTCTCGCTTGACGGTTCACCGACCTCTGAGACCCTAAAGGCAGGCTTAGGCCACACCACTTAACCAGTGGTTTTCCTCTTGACATCTAACTGGTTGACTCAAGAGAAGGCATCATCGGAGCGACTTTTAAGACTTGGGCTTCGGTCTTTGAGTCCATTTATAAAAATCCCTTCGTTGCTGTATTATGCCTCCACTATGATCGTGCCGTACATGCCTCTGTCTGCGTGGGTCGACGGAAACGTCGCCTCAAACTCGGCGCATACGTAGTAGAACGTCCCCGGTGCTCTGAAGGTAACTTCGAACTGGGCAGTTTCTCCGCGGTCTACCTCGACTTCCATGCTCTCCTTACCTCCAACCATGAGCTTGACCGCTACGAAATTTTCGTGTATCTCTTCGATCTCCTCTGAGGTCTTTATTTGTTCTTCTTTCAAGCCCTTGGCCTGGAGCTCCCTTACTTTCAGCTGGATCTGCTCAAGGAACTCGTTCACGTCTCTAACCACCATGAATTCGTGCTCTATGCCACCTCTATTGACCAGAGTTATTCTAAGCGTCTCGCCGACCTTGACTCTCAGTGTGGGTCCACCGAAATGGCCGTCGAAGCCGAACTCAAAAGCCTCGAGCCTTAAAGTCCTAGCACCAGGGGCCAGTATGAACACCGATAGGCCGGACACAGCCACTATCGCTACCACTACCATCGCAACGAGTGCAACCCGGGAAAGCCCAAGTGTTCGCATGTCACATCATGACTCAATTTATTCAAACTACGGGCTTCAGTATAAAATCGTTTGGGGTTGTTGCCGAGGAGCAGAAGTCCAAACTGACTTCTGGGTCTGGAAAGATTTAGAGAAAGCCGACTCCGGCTGCGGCATCAGCAGCCGTCTCGCCATGATCTCGTTCGGAAACTGTGTGATTCCCGTGGTTAACGCTGTTGTTCCCGACTAACTACGGCCATCCGACTCACAGTCTGACGAGCTCCACCCTGAGCTCCTCTGCGATCCTCGCCACCACCGACCTATGATGGCTGGGCGTGCCCTTCCAGTCTATAATCAGGTACCTACAACCGTCGTGGACACTGGCCGCAGCCTCCTTTAAAAGCTCGAGACCCTCAGGCATGCAGTACTTCGGCAGGACATGCGTGACGTCGTAGAGCCGCCCCCTCATAGCCCGCGTGAATGTCGGCGCGTAGTGTCCCCCTCCTACGCCTATCGATCCCTTGTTCGACCGCTCACAGGACTTCAGTACCCGAAGGCACGACTCGGCGACGGCCTCAGCAGCCGCGGGGTCCCTCCTGGCGTCCTCCGGTCCCCCGAACTCCACGTAGATCAGGGGCACTGGCGAGTAGGGGCCGTGATGCGTCACCTCCAGTCCGACCCACCATCCGTGGAGCTCTCTGTTCGACTGGGCCTCCTCCAGTAGCGCGTCGAAGGCCACCCTCATCGCGCCTGCGTGCGTCGCTGAGACCCTCCTCGGGATGCCTCCGTGTGTCGCCTCGGAGGTCCAGTTCCCGGTTGAGTGCACCGTCAGGGCCTTGACGCCGTGCTCCGAGCGGTGAGTAGAGGCGACCACGAGTAGGTCCGACTGAAGCGATGTCAGCTCATCTACAGAGGTGTAGAGGTGCAGCCCTCTCAGGACAACCGCCGTCAATCCGCCTTTAGCGAGGACCTCAACCTCTCCTCCCCTAAGGGCCTCGAACCCCAGCACCTCCACCAGGTATTCTCTCACCATCATCGAAGAGTGGTCACTCCTGGACAGAACTATTGACGCTCTCAATTACCCACAACCGCCACTCCTCCTTCTATTTACCGACTCCTGTCCCGTTCATCGGCCACGTCGAGTCGAATTCCGTAAACGAACTTCACGATGGCTAGTCGTCAGCGTCCTTCGGACATCCGAAAAGATGACCTTACTCCCCCACAACAGGCGATTCACTTAAGTCTCTTTGACAAGCCTGTTTCGGAGAAGTCCTATCTTCTCAATCTCCGCCTCCATGACGTCGCTCTCCTTTAGGAACGGTCTGCCCGCTGCCGCGACGCCTGCAGGCGTTCCAGTAGCTATTATGTCGCCGGGTTCCAATGTCAGTCCATCAGAGATGTATTCTATTAAATCCCCGATTTTGTAGTACATTTCGTCGGTCGAACCTTCCTGTCTCACTTCACCGTTTACCCTAAGGAGGAGCCGTAGGGGGTAAGGTGAACCGACTTCGTCCTTAGTGACCAGATAGGGTCCGCATGGTGCTGCCGTGTCAAGGCTTTTTCCGAGTATCCAGTTCTGTCCGTACGGGTTGAGCTGATGAGGCCATCCTAGCGGGAACTGTTTGTCCCTGAAGCTCACGTCGTTGAAAACCGTGTAGCCCACGACGTACTCATGGGCCTTCTCCTTGGGGATGTATTTCCCCCTCTTACCGATAATTACCGCTAGTTCGACCTCGTAGTCAACTTTGGTCGATGTCTTGGGAATGATCACGTTCTCCTCGTGGCCTGTCAAGCTGTTCGAGTATTTCCCGAAGAAGTACGGCCTATCCGGAATTCTTATGTTCATCTCCTGTCCATGTGATACGTAATTCGCCGCTACGCAGAGAATTTTCCTAGCGTCGGGAACCGGAGCTCTGTAGGTTATCTCTGAGGGCTTATGATAGAGCGGTTTTCCAGACCCATAACTAGCTGCTTTTCTCTCCAACCTCGATGCGAGATCGAAGGCGTCTTCACCAGCGGCGAGGAAACTCCTCATCGAATAGAGCCAGACCGGGACCTCGTCATCGTAAAACATCTTATAACATGCAGCCAGATCTAGAACACCTCTGTCAGTCAGAAGACCCACCTTGACTATTTCTGACACTGAAAAAGAGATCAGTTTCATATCGTTACCTAACCTCTATCGACAGCGTTATAAAGCTTGACGCGTTCTTCTGTTGAAGTCTTTCCTCTTCTTCACACTCGCGGGAGTGAGACTTCTGCTCTATGGAAGAGGCTTTCGGGCTAACGAGTTCCTCTGCGACTCACTCCTCAAGAAACGTTGACGCGGGCAATATCGGCAACCTGAGAGTGACCGCTCTGCTCACCTACTCCTAGTGGACATTCAGGACCTTTACTACCGTTATCCAAGCGGTTGATTTCACGTCTGGGCTCTCCACTTCAGAGGGTCCGAAAGCACACGTCTTTTCGAGGGCATGCCATTCCGTGGACATCCGCAAAATGAACGTGAATGATCAATTATTCCAATTCCCTCCTACGAACTTTGACGTAAGGGAGTCAGCTCTCTGGCCTTTGAGTGCGGGATCTTCGGTTTACTGTGCTGTTAATACCTGTTCGTATGTTAACCTTGAATCAGCAGTGCCAGCCGTCACCGAGCCGGGTGTGCCCCCGATAGGTTGCGCGAAAAGCCCTCTTGAAACTCTTACCCAACCCATTTAGGAGCACTGCGAAGTTTCATCGTATGTCACGTGTGAAAACCCTTAAATCATTAGTAGAGCGCGGCCTGCCGGCATGGCTGTAACAGTGGAGACCATAAAAACGGAGCTGAAGCAAAAGCTGGTGACCACTACAAGGAGCATCTGCCCGGAGTGCAACAGGATCCTCCCAGCCGAGGTCTTCGAGGAGAACAACAGGATTTACATCAGGAAGGTCTGCCCGGTCCACGGCGAGTTCGACGAGCTCTACTTCGGAGACGCCCAGATGTACTACAAGTTCGCGAAGTGGCTGAAGGACGGTAAGGGCACGGGGAACCCCGACGTCGAGATGCCCAAGTGTGCGTGTCCGGCCAACTGCGGCCTCTGCAGCAGTCACCTCAGCCACACGGGCCTCGCCAATTTGGTCATTACGAATCGCTGCGACCTACACTGCTGGTACTGCTTCTTCTACGCCGAGAAAGCGGGTTACATTTACGAGCCGACCCTTGACCAGATAAGGGAGATGGCACTCAACCTGAGGGCCGAGCGACCGGTGCCGGGCAACTCGATCCAGATCACCGGTGGCGAGCCCACGCTCAGGGACGATCTTCCAGAGATCGTTAGGATCCTCAAGGAGGTCGGAGTTGATCACATTCAGCTCAACACCAACGGCATCAGGCTCGGCAGGGAGTTTGAGTACTTCAAGAGGTTGAAGGAGGCCGGGGTTAGCAACCTCTACATGAGCTTCGACGGTGTAACGCCGAGGACCAACCCGAAGAACCACTGGGAGGTGCCGGGTGTACTCGAGAACGCCAGAAAGCTAGGCGTGGGCATAGTGCTCGTCCCGACCGTGATCAAGAGCGTCAACGACCACGAGCTCGGCGACATCATAAGGTTCGGGTTCGCGAACATCGACGTCGTCAGGGCGGTGAACTTCCAGCCGGTCAGCCTCACCGGTCGTATGCCGAAGAAGGAGCGT
>JANXEU010000031.1 GCA_025058055.1 Candidatus Calditenuaceae archaeon | reverse complement strand
ATCCATCCGGCTCCGGTCCTGCAATCCTCGTCGACCACGACGAAACCCTTCGGGTCGATCCTCACTCCAAGGCCTTCCGCGACCGGTGCCCCCGTCCCCCGCTTCCCGACTGAGACGAGCACCCTGTCGGCCTCGACGACCTCCTCGCCTACAGGCCCCTTCACCCTCGCCCTGACCGAGCCGTTGAGCTTCTCGTGCCCGACGACCGTCGAGTTGAGCATCACCCTCACGCCGAGCTCCGAGAGCCTCCTCTGCACCGCTGCGGCGAGGGACCTGTCCATCGCGGGGAGGACCCTGTCCATCAGCTCGACCACGGTCACCTCAGAGCCAAGCTTCCTGAACGCGGTCGCCATCTCGAGGCCCACCGCGCCTCCTCCTACCACGAGCAGCCTCTCGGGAAGCTCCCTGATCGAGAAGACTTGCTTGAAGCTGAGGACCCTCTCGCCGTCGAAGGGGATCTGGGGGAGCTCGACCGGCGCCGACCCTGTCGCGATCAAGACGTTCCTGGCCTCGAGCGTCTGGGTCCCGGAGCCGGTCTGCACCTTGACGGTGCCCCTCGAGACGACCCTCCCCTCTCCTCTCACGAGCTCTACCCCGTGGCCCCTGAAGAGCGACTCGATCCCGGTGACGAGCCTCCTCACGACCGAGTCCTTCCACCCGATCAGCATGGCCATGTCGACACTCGGCCTGCCGAACTCGACCCCGACCTCCTTCAGCCCCTCGGCCCTATGGACCGCCTCCGCGACGCCGATGATCGCCTTCGAGGGTATGCAGCCCCAGTTCAGGCACTCTCCTCCAACTGACTCCCTCTCGACGACCGCGACCCTTAAGCCGAGCTGAGCGGCCCTGATCGCGGCCACGTATCCCGCTGGTCCTGCGCCTATCACCGCGAGGTCGTAGCCCAACTCCTCCCCCCTCAGACCCCGGCGCGCTCCCTGAGGGCCATCAGCTCGTCAGGCCTGATGACCCCCCTCTCGGTGATGATCCCCCTCACGAGCTCCGGGGGCGTGACGTCGAAGGCGTAGTTGATGGCCCTGACTCCTCTCGGAGCGATCCTCTTTCCGGAGACCTCGAGCACCTCCCTCTCGTCCCTCTCCTCTATCTTCACCTGCGGGAGGCTCCTGACGAAGTCGATCGTGCTGACCGGCGCCGCGACGTAAAAGGGCACGCCGAAGTAGTTCGCCGCGAGGGCGAGCGAGAGCGTTCCTATCTTGTTGATCACGTGACCGGATGTCGCGAGGATTCTGTCGGCCCCCACCACCACGAGGTCCACCTCTCCCCTGCTCATCAGGAACGGTGCCGTGTTGTCTGAGATCACCTTGTGCTCGATCCCCGCAGTCTTCAGCTCGAAGGAGGTCAGCCTCGCGCCCTGCAGCTTCGGCCTAGTCTCGGGGACGTAGACGAAGACCCTCTTCCCCTGCTCGACCGCGGCCCTTATCACCCCTAAGGCCGTGCCGTATCCCACGGTTGCCAAAGCACCTGCGTTGCAGTAGGTCATCACCCTCGCGCCGTCCCTGACGAGCTGCGCGCCGTTCCTTCCGATGGTCCTGTTGACCTCGACGTCTTCTTCAGCCATCCTGTGGGCCTCCTCCAAGACCGCATCGGCCAGATTCTCACCGTTCGTCACAGCCCTCTCAGCCCTGCTCAGCACCCTGTCGATCGCCCAGAAGAGGTTGACCGCAGTCGGCCTCGTCGACCTCAGGACATCGGCCGCCCTCTGAAGCCTTTCAAGGGCCCTTTGAGGGTTCAGCCCTTTTGTCCTCACAGCAGCTAGTGCCAGCCCGTAAGCCGCGGCGACACCGATTGCTGGTGCACCTCTCACCGTCATGTCCTTAATGGCCCTAGCTACCCCTCTGTAGTCCACCGCCACGACGTACCTAACCCTGTGAGGCAGGACCCTCTGGTCCAAGACGTACAGCTTTGAAGCCTTCCAGTAGAGCGTCCGTAACTCCTTCACGGGAACTCACGGCTACTGGTGCGATATCAGCGTTACAGAGGCCTTCTCAGATGGTTCTCTCGACAAGAGTCCGTCTACCTTGATCTAGCGTCTTCGCTAAACACGACATCCGATTCACAGCACCTGTCTCCTTACTAGGCAGAACTCCATGAAATTACGGCGACCCTTTAGAACTGTATGATGATTTAGTCGTCACTAAATCTTATATCAAACGTATGTTAGAAAAATCTCGGGGAAATTATCGATGATGTTGGTGTAAAGAGTCACGTCGGGAGTTGAACACCGTGCTCGTTCAGGAAACTCTCGAATCGGACGACTCGTTTAGTCCTCAGGGAGAGAAGGACCGCATCTGCTACCGCAACTGAAATCAACCCGTCGATTTGGTTCGGTGTCAGCTCTTTGCCCTCAGAGATTGACTTCACGAACTCCTCCAGCTCGACCCTCAGCGGTTCCCTCTGCTCCACCATCGGCGAGTAAGACCCACCGCTCTTCTCGATGACCACCTCCCTCGTGAGGAACTCGAGGCGTATGACTCCCTGTGTGCCCGTGACGTACATCTCCCTCTTCTTCCTCGGTGTCAGCCAGTTCGATTCCAGCACAGCAGACCTGCCGGAGTTGAAGGTGAGTGTAACTTGCACGTGGTCCTCCTTGGTGTGAATGAGAGACCCACCGACCGCGTAAATGCTTTCCGGAGGAGAACCGAAGACGCAGTATGCCAAGTCTATGTCGTGAATGGTGGTGTCGTGGACAACTCCCACGTCGCCTATCCTCTCCGGCCACGGCCCTATCCTCCTTCCGTAAATGAGCAGAGGGTCTCCGATCGCCCCTGCCTCGAGCTCCGTCAACGCCCTAGCGACCGCGGGGTTGAACCTCTCGATGTGTCCCACCATGACCTTACCCTTCGAGGACTTGGAGGCGTCCACAACGTCTAGGGCCTCGCCGAGGTTTGAGGCCATTGGCTTCTCTATCAGCACGTGCTTCCCGGACAAAAGGAAATCAATCGTGATTCTGGCGTGAGAGGTCGACGGTGTGCAGACGGTCACGGCGTCCACGTCGTCGTTCACTAGGTCCCTGTAATCGGTCAGGTACCTCTCGACCTTGAACCTCCTCGAGACCTCCTTGGCCCTTGCTAGGTCAACGTCGCAGATCGCGACCACCTCACAGCCCTGTAACTCCGAGAGCACCCTCACGTGATTCCTCCCCCAGAAACCCGCGCCGATGACCGCGATCCTCACAGGTTCTCGGTCCATCCGGAAGCGAAGGGGAAGCCTCCGTATTAAGCAAGGCGCCAAGGGGCCCTGAGGCATGGTCTACTTGAGGCTCTTGTCCGTCATCCCGTGTGATTCGCCAAGAAATACGATCTGAGCTCGTTCGAGGAATCCGCATATATATCTCCCCTGTGCTTCATAATCGGATAGGTCGTGATAAGGGTCTCGGGCGAGGCCCTGACGAAGGTCATGAGGCACGCGATCAGCCACCCTAGGAGAGAGGTTGCTGGGTTGCTGGTGGGCAGAGAGAGGAAGGAGGAGCTTCTTGTCACGGACGCGGTCACCGGGCGTCAGAAGGGCTCTGCGGGGCACGTGACCCTCGACGACTCGTTGATGGCTACGCTCTCGGCGCTGCTGGAGGGTCAGAAGATACGGCTCTACGTGGTGGGGTGGTATCACACTCATCCCGGTATGGGCGTCTTCTTGTCGGCCGTTGATTACGCGACGCAGCTCAACTATCAGAAACTATACCCGCGCGCGGTGGCGCTAGTGGTTGACCCGTGGGAGTACGTCAGATCCAATGGGCTGTCGCCTTCTTGCTTTAAGTTCTTCAGAGTTATGGAGGACAGCGGGTTGGTGGTCGAGGTCCCCACACTGGTAGAGGGCAGCATGAAGGTCTTCTCTCTACCTCAGGAGCCACCTCCTTCGAACTCGAAGGATGATGAAGGCTACGCGTCCTTCCGAGAGGTGCTGGAGGAACGCTCTAACAGAGGGCTGCTGTATTATATAAATGAGATCATCAGTAGGATATCCTGGTGGAGACAGTGACCTTCGATCAGCGCCGCAGGATCGTAATCAGGAGAAAGCCCCTCGAACAGTCACAGGAGTCTTCGACTCAGACGCAGGGCAACCCGCTAGCTCCGTCAGGCCCACAGGAGAAAGAGCCACCTAAGGAGCCCCAACAGAGCTCGCAGGTTCTCGAAGCAGCACAGCCTGGGCCGTTAAGTCCCGAGGCGGAAGAGCTGATCAGGAGGGCTGAAGAGGAGTGCAGGAGGGCAAAGGTTCGCTACGACGATCTTCTCGTTAAGCTGGAGGACCTACGCATGCGAGACAAGTCTATTCAAAGGGTCTTCGTGGAAAAGTACCCTACGCCGAACCTTACTGTGGTGAAGAAGAAGCTCAGCGAGCTCGAGGCCGCGAGGAGCAGGATCCTCGCCGGTGCCGGCGAGACAGAGTCCTCTATTCAGCAGGCGATCAACGAGCTCGACTCCGTTATCTCGGAGCTGGAGCAGGTCCTCTTCGATAAGTCCGTTGACCTCGAGTACCTCTACGAGGCTAAATCCTCGGGGAAGGGTGAAGGGCAAGGACCTATAGCAGAGCTCGAGACAGAGTGTAACAGGATCAGAGATGCGATAGCGCGCATCATGTCGTTAAGGAGCGACCTCGCACAGAAGCTCGAGGTCCTCCGGAACCTCCCAAACTCGATCTACAAGTTCACCACTTATGGTGACCTCGCGCCAGAATACCTGAAGAAGTTGAAGGAGTTGAAGCCTCTGGACGAATCTAAACTGCAGCACGCCATAGCGCGTGTCGTTCAGGACGAGCAAGTTCCTAGAGAGTACGCGATCCTTTACCTTTACAAGAAGCTGGTGTCTCAGAAGCCCTCGTGATTGGTGCTGAAGAATGGCTGGGTTCTCGGAATGAGCGAGTTCGTCTTCGAGCTCCGCTACGACCTCTGGAGGCTCCCCACCTTCGAACCTAACCTAACGTATCCTGTGCACCGATGGTTCCACTTCAAGGAAGGCTTCTCGAGGGACCTAGTCGAGTTCTTGATCAAAAGGATGGGCCTCGAGGAAGGCAACGTAGTCCTAGACCCCTTCGTCGGGTCGGGCACGACTCCGCTCACCTGCATGGAGTTAGGGCTCGACGCGATAGGCGTCGACGCCTCTCCGCTGATGGCCCTGATCAGCTTCGCAAAGACAAGGCTTTACGACGCTGAGAAGTTGATCGCGGAGTCGGAACGTCTCAAGTCGGTGAGGTTCAGGACACATGACCTGTCGAACGTCAGCGCTTTTGTGAGAAGGGCCTTCAAGCCGGCGACGCTCCAACAGCTCCTCTCCCTCAGGGACGAAGTGAGGGGCATCGAGGACCGCGACGTTAGCGCCTTCTTCACACTTGCCCTGATGTCTGCCGCCATGAGGTGCTCCTACGTGGTGAAGGAAGGGTCGATCGTCAAGGTCGTGAAGCGCCCGGTCCCGGAGCTCTTAAGGACGTTTTGGTCTAAAGTGAGGCAGATGATAGACGACGTGAGGAAGATAGAGCTGCGCTCGGGTCCAGCAGAGATTTACATGGGTGATGCGAGAGAGATGAAGTTCGTCGGAGACGAAGCGGTAGACGCGGTCATCACCTCTCCTCCTTACCTGAACAAGATCGAGTACACAAAAGTGTACGAGATCGAGATGGAACTCTTCCTCGGCAGGTCGAGGCCCAACCTCATGAGGTCCTACATCGGGCTCTTTCCGAAGTCCAATCGCGTCCCGCAGGAGGCTCAGGGCCTACCGGACTCCGCTGTGGCCTATTTCGTCGACCTCGAGCAGTCGCTCCTTGAGGTCTTGAGAGTCCTGAGGAGAGGAGGTAGAGCGGCCTTCGTGGTCTCAGGAGGAGTCTACCCGAGCATCGTCGTTGATGTAGACCTGATACTCGCTAGGATCGCTAAACGGTTGGGGTTCGATGTCGAGCGGGTCTTGGCGATGGGTAAGAGGGTCGCGACCTACGAGAGGGTGAAGAGGATCGGCGAGTCCAGGGAGAGCGTTGTGATGTTGAGGAAGAGCTGAACCGCAGCTAAGTTTCATAAGATGGCCATCAGTGGAGATGCAGGATGTCGGTGTCTTTCGGCGGCGGCTACCTAAGGACGAGGCTGGAGCTGCTGAGGCTAAGGAGGTCCCTCAGGACCGCAGAGAGGGTCTACAGGATACTCGAGGACAAGCGTGACGTATTGGTTAGGAGGATCAACGAGCTCATCGATGAGGCCCAGGAGCTCAGAGAGGCCTTAACCGTGAAGCTCGCGGAGGCCTATCAGGAGCTGATCACCGCCTACCTGAAGTCCGGACCAATCACCATACAGACCATAACCTCCACTCTCCCGGAGACGTTGAAGGTAAAGGTCGGCTCCTACACGATGATGGGGATACAGGTGCCCACGGTTGAGCTTCAGGAGGCTTCGTTCCCGTTGCCCTACGGTTTCCTCGAGACCACGGTCCACCTCGACGAGGCCTCTCGAAAGCTCAGGTCGGTAATAGTCGATGTCTGCAAGGCCGCCGCCGTCGAGAACGCTATCTTCCGGATCGCGGAGGAGCTGAAGAGGACGCAGCGACTACTCAACGCCCTCGAGTACGTCATCATGCCCAAGTACAGGAATGCCATAAGGGAGATCGCGATGTCGCTAGAGGAGGCCGACAGGGACTACTTCGTCAAGCTCAAGCACGTCAAGCGGGTCCTCGAGAGGCGTAAGGTTCAGACTGCTCAGGGCATACCGGTGTGACCCAGATCGCTTAATAGCAGGGAACAGCTCGCTAGGCCGTGAAGCCTTCCGAGTTGGTCTCTTGCATGTTGGCCATAGCCTTTCTAGTGTCGCTACTATCCCCCGCGCTATCCGGAGAGGTAGAGTCCGCGAACCCGATGCCGCCACCGCTACCCCACAAGTTCAACGCGTTCAAGCTGATCGCGCCCTTGCTCACAGGCAGGTCTCCTCTGATCGCAGAGGGCATAGACCCAGTCACCAGCCTTCCAACCGGTGAGGTCGAGCGGGAGAAGAGAGCCCCCGAGAACGGTGGGACCGAGCGACCGAGCCTCTTCCCCACTCCTGCGCTTCAGGCTCCCGGAGCAGCAGGAGTCCTGATACCCTTCAGGAGCCCCGCACCCGCGTTCTCGAGGAACGTACTCCTAACTCGGGATTTCAGCCCCTTCCCCTACCAGACGGAACCACACATCGCGGTTAACCCTAGGAACCCAGACCACATCTTGGTGGGCGTGATAGACTACAACTTCCCCAGCGTATCGGCATACGTCTCCATCGACGGCGGCGAGACATGGGAGGGCCCGAAGATCGTCAAGTACCTAGGAAGGGACCTAGCAACGGGTGGTGATCCAGTAGTCGGGTTCGACAGGAACGGCGTGGCCTACTACTTGATGCTCTCGCTGGGGATCGAGGACGTCAGGATAGGTCCGTTCGTCATCGAGGACGTGATATCCAGTGCTGCCGTAGCGGTCAGCCCTGACGGTGGCTTCTCTTGGTCGGAGCCTGTCTCGTCTGCGAGGAGCAGGATAACGCTCCGGAACGAGTACGTCGACGAGGTCGGCAGGCTCAGAGGTCAGCTGGCCTTCGGGTTCATCGACAAGCCCTGGATGGCCGTGGGACCCGACAGGGACGACCCGCGGCGGGACGCGATCTACGTCACGTACACCGAGTTCGCGACGGTCTACGACCTGCTCTATGTCGGAGAATTGGTGTTCCTTGCTAATCCTGTTCTCGAAACCACGATAAAGCTCGTGAAGGGCACCAACGAGGGTAGGACTTGGAGCGCGCCGATCAGCGTTAGTCCGACCGTGATCAGATGGTTCGGGCCGGGAGGGCCGAAGAGGGTCCTTCAGGGCTCCAACGTCGCAGTGGCCCCGGACGGAACCGTCTATGTCGCCTACCTCGACACCCTAGACGACGGAGAGATGGAAGGGTTGGCGGAGATCAGGCTGGTCAAGAGCACCGACGGCGGAAGGACCTGGAGCAGGCCCGTGACCGCAGCGATCTTCAACGAGATCCCGTTCACGCCTAGGAACGCCAACTTCAGGTACTGGGGCTCCGCCTTCCCGCAGGTCGCGGTGGGCCCTAGGGGCGAGGTCTACGTAGTATTCGTCGGAAGGCCGGGAGACAGGTCCCTTGACGACGGAGACGTTTACTTCGTCGCAAGCACCGACGGTGGCGCCACTTGGTCGAGGCCCTTGAGGCTTAACGACGACGACACCAACAGACTCCAGTTCTTCCCCGCGATATCCGCGGATCCGAAAGGCGTCATACACGTCATCTGGGGAGACTTCAGGGATGACCCCAGCGAGACTCGTTATCACATCTACTACACTCGGAGCGACGACGGTGGCAGGACCTGGGGCTTCGAGATCAGGGAGATCGGCCAGAGGCTCGTCAACACGAGGGTCACCGACGCCTACTCCAACCCCAACTTCTGCTTCCCACGGGGCGCCTTCATCGGTGACTACTTCGCGATCAAGGCGACCGAGAACGACGTCTACGCGGTCTGGGCCGACTGCAGGCTAGGGGAGTTCCTCGGACTGAACCAGAAGATCGGGTTCGCGAGGATCAGGCCCATGCGGTCACCGAGTGTCTTCATCGGACCCGCGGTCGGCACGAGCGGCCAGAGCGTAACGGTCAGAGGGACCAACTTCCAGCCAGACTCCAACATCTACATCGAGGTCTCTGGGTCGGTGATCGCAACGACGAAGTCTGGGCCCGACGGGAGCTTCAGCGTCAGGCTCTTCATGCCCGTCACGACTGAGGGCACCCAGACGGTCGTCGTCTACGATCAGACGGGGAACTTCGCGTCAGCGTCCTTCTACACTCAGGTCGGAATCGACACGCTCTGGAAGGGCTTCGAGCAGCTGAGGTCCCTCTCCGGCCAGATCTTCGACTCCATCAAGGTCCTCAACCGGACCTCCACGAACCCCAGCGTGATCGAAGTTCCTAGGGTCGACCAGAACGGCTGGTTGACGATGCTCGTGCTGATAGTCACGGCCTTAGTGGCGGTTAACTTGGTGTTGCTCTCAGTGTTCGTATTGAGATCACGCGGGAGGTGATGGAAGATCAGGTTCCCAGTTGCGCTATTGGTCCTCGCGTTCATCGTCCTGCTGTTAGCACCGATGCCATCCCTCGCGCAGGAGGTGAGAGGGCCCGCGGTCGACAAAGTGATCTTCAGGGGCCTGGGGTCGCAGGACATCGCGGAGTTGGAGATGAGGGCCGGCAACATCGACCTCTTCTTCTACAACCTCAAGACTGAAGCTGCGAGGGCCCTCAGGGCAAGGGGAGACATCAGGCTGGTGGAGGTGCCTTCGTCGACTGTCGCGATCATCCTCAACCCGGCACCCGCGCCATCGGGTGAGCTTAACCCGTTCTCCATCAAGGAGGTGAGGTACGCGATGCAGTTCCTCGTCGACAGGGAGACGATCGCCTCCAGGTTCTACGGCGGCATGGCAATCCCGATGTACACGCACGTCTCGCCGATGGATCTCGACCAACTGACGGTCGAGGACGTCATATCTAGGCGCGGCATAAGGTACGATCCTGAGTACGCGAGGCAGGTCGTAAGTGAGGCGATGAGGAGGGCCGGTGCTGAGCTGAGGGACGGCGTCTGGTACTTCGGCGGAAAGCCCGTCACGGTCAGGGTCATCATCAGGCCTGAGGACGAGAGGAGGGAGATAGGGCTGGCGTTCGTCGCGGAGCTGAAGAGGCTCGGGTTCAACGTCGAGGAGATCCTGCTCGAGTTCGGGCTGGCGATTCAGAGAGTTTACTCGACTGATCCGAGGACGTTCGCGTGGCACGCCTACACCGAGGGATGGGGGAGAGGTGCTGTGGAGCGGTACGACTCTACGGGGATCAACCAGTTCTGCGCTCCGTGGCTGGGCAACATGCCCGGGTGGAGGGAGGTGGGCTTCTGGCAGTACGAGAACCCGAGGCTCGACGAGCTCGGCCAGAAGATCTTCAGGGGAGAGTTCAGGGACTTCAACGACCGGAACGAGCTCTACCGGAGCGCGACCGACCTCTGCCTCGACGAGTCCATACGGGTCTGGGTCGTCACCGTGATGAACTCCTATCCTGTGGCACCGGCCGTGAGGAACCTCATCACAGACCTAGTGGCGGGCGTTAGGTCCGTCTTCAGCCTCAGGGAAGCCTCCATCGAGGGGAGGAACGTCATCAGAGTCGGGCACCTCTGGGTCGACACGGAGAGGACCACGTGGAATCCCGTGGGCGGGTTCGGGGACGTCTACAGCGTCGACATCTGGAGGTATCTGGTAGACTCGCCGCTGGTCCGCGATCCCGTCTCGGGGAGGACGGTCCCGTTCAGGTCCGAGTTCAGGGTCGAGACTGCAGGTCCTGCGGGAACGCTTACCGTGCCGCCGGATGCCTTCACTTGGAACGCCGATGCCGGTGCGTGGAGGAGGGTCGTGCCCGGAACCACAGCGAGGAGCAAGGTAACGTTCGACATGTCCAAAT